>CAZGFE010000053.1:408-16153 GCA_964524665.1 uncultured Gemmatimonas sp. | reverse complement strand
GCGACCCCCTGAACCCCATTCAGGTGCGCTACCGGACTGCGCTACGTCCCGTCCGTGCACTGCGCGGACAGAGGGAGAAAGCTAGGCAGCGCGACCGGACGACGCTACGGGCGAACACCTGCTATGTGCCCGTTCCGGTCCCAGCGCGGGCCCGCCTGACCACCGAGACGAACATCCAGGCGAGCACGCCGCCGACGAGCGCCATCCCCAGCCACGGCAGCCAGACGAACTGCTCCGTGATCCGGCTCTCTTCCGCATCGCACACATCGCCGATCCCGTCGGCATCGGTGTCCGTTTGCGCGCGGTTGGCCACATCCGGGCAGTTGTCCGCACCGTTGGGCACGCCATCCCGGTCAAAATCGTCGCAGGCGTCCCCACGGCCGTTCGCGACCACGTCGGTCTGATCCGCGTTCGCCACCGACACACAGTTGTCGGTCACGTCCGGCACCCCGTCGCGGTCTGCGTCACTCGCCGCGTAGTCGGCCGAAGCCGTGATGGCGCCAAGGGCCACCTGCCGCACCCCCTGATCGCGACTGAGGTCCCCGCGCTCTCCGTACGGAGGATCCACAGCCCGGTCCGCGTCGAGATATACGCGATAGCGATGTGACGGCAGCGCGAGGAAGCGCAGCGTCCCCGTCGCCGTCGCCGGCGCCGTCTCGTCCACGAGCGTGATCTGCGTGATCCGCAGCGGCTGCGCGTGCTCGAAGTTGAGGCGCCATTCCTGCGCCGTCGTCGGCGGGAACTCGATCCGCATGCTTTCGACCTTTCTCGCGGCCACGACCACGCGCCACGTCCCTGCGACGCGCGCGCGGAGTTCCACCGAGGTCGGATACGCCACGTGCCGGTCGAGGAGCACGATCATCGTTGCGCTGCGGATGGGCCGCGCGGCCCGGAGCTCGATCTCGGCGCGCCCGGCGCCCGAGTCCGGCACCGGAAACTCCGCGTGCGTGGCCCCATCGCCGTCCACCAAAGCACCGACGGTCCCCACGCTGAGCGGCGTGGCGCTCGTCGCCACGAGTGCCACGGGCTCCGCCCGCCGCCGATACTCACTCGGCACGGGTTTGGCATTGGTCACGTCGTAGACCATGAACTCGCCGCGCGCGAGCTTGAGTGATCCGAGCGGCAGCTCGAGCACCGTCGGCACACGCGTCACAACCGTCGGCACATCCATCACGGAGCGGAAGGCCCGCATCGCGCCGCGAGTCGCCGAGTCGGGTTGCTGGGCTTCCGTCGCGCCCGGCAGGAGCGCGAGCAGGAGCAGCGGCGCCGCGACCTTGGCCCGACCGACGAATCCGCTGGCGAGGAGCACGGCGCCGATCACGAAGAACGTGACGATCCGCCCACTCAGCTCCATCTGCCACACATCCACGACGAGCAGTCGCACGACCACGAAGCCCAGGAGCACGCCGCCGTACCAGCGGAACATCACGCGGTCGCGCAGCTTGCCGAAGATGTAGAAGCTGAGCCCCACCGCCGTGTAGACGAACAGCGCGCTCATCACGGCCGTGGCCGCGCGGTCGAAGATCGCGTCCGCCGACTGCCAGATGAATGCAGCCGCCGTCACGGAGCCCGCGCCCGCCAGCACCGCCGGCAGCAGCGAGCGCTTCGGCAGCGCGTCGGCGGCGAAGCGGTATCGGAACAGCGCACTGAGCCCGAAGAGCGTCAGCGTGTACGTGAGCACGAGGAAGAACTCCTCGTGGATCAGCGACCGCATCCACTTGGACGCACTCAGCGCGTCGAGCACGATGAGCCCGGGAATGATCAGCAAGTAGCTCGTCCATTCTGCGACGCGTTGCCGATGCGTCAGCACGTGGGCGAGGACGATCACCGCCGCGATCTCGAGCGTGAGCGCGATCCCGAGCGTCGCGCCCTCAAGTTCGAGCGAGGTCGCGGCACCCAACAGACCCACGCCCACGGCGCCGTGGATATAGAAGGGGGCGCCCCGCCCCGTCGACCGCTCCACCACGTACGCCGCGCCGACGATCACCAGCGCGATGAGCGCGACCACCAGACTCTGCGACTCGCGTGTCACCAGATCGGCGGTCCACGCCAGCAGCATCAGCCCGTTGACGGCGGCGGTGGCAATGTCGACGAGGACGTGCTGATCGCGCTCCCAGCGCAGCATCGTGAGTGTGCTTGCCCACAAGAAGAGCGCGCCGAACCCGTACGCGATCAACAGCAGCGAATACCGGTCCGGATGCGTCTGGCCGACGTAGATCAGGATCACCGCGCTGTGCACGGCGACGGCGGCGAGCGCGAGCGTCGTCAGCAGCCGCCAGCGGATCATCACCATCACGGAGAGCGACGCCAGGACGATCGTGAAGAGATAGGCGAAGATGAGCAGCGGCTCCTGGCGCGGCGCCCCGATCATGAACGGCGCGAGCGTGCCCGAGACCAGGCCGACGATGGCCAGTGAGCGGATCCGGAAGACGGCGCTCGCCGTGGAGACGAATGCCGCCGAAACGAACATGATGCCGAGCGCCGAGACCGGAGTGAAGAACCCGTACTTGGTGCGCGCGGCGAGGACGGTGACGAGGATGACAGAGGAGCCGAGGCCGAAGAGCACCGCGCCCTGCGGCACGGAGCGCGCCGTCCGCCACCAGCCGAGTGCCAGGAATCCGGCGCCACCCACCATGCCGATCGTGATGCGGCCGGCGGGCCCGATCCAGTTGTTCAGGAAGGCGTAGGTGCCGAGCCACGCGAAGCCGAGCACGAGAAGCAGCGCGCCGAGCTTCATCAGCCAATCTTCCTGGGCCCAGGCGATCACGCGCTCGACCAAGTCCACCTGACCGAGGCCGGCACCGACTCGCTTGCCGGCGGCGAACCAGTCGTCGGCGGGCAACGGAACGGCGCCCGGAAAACGCGGTGCGGATGTCGATGACGTCGATGCCGGAGGCGGCGAAGCCGTGGGCGCGTCTGCGGCGGCCGTTGCGGGGGCCGCCGCCTGGGACGCCGCGGCCGGTGTGGTCCCGGCGGACGCATCAGCCGGCGCGGGAACATGCGCGGCGGGCGCGTCAGCGGGTGCGCGCGCGGGCTTGGCTGCGCCGCCAATGATCGCGCGCCCCGCGAGGTGATCCTCGACCCGGTCGAGGCGGTCCCGAAGCTCGCGAACACGTATGGAGGCACCGCGTGCCATGACGAGCGCCGCGACCGCCAGCACCGCCAGAATGAACGTCACGAAGGTCCTTTGCCGTGGGTGGGGGGCCGAGCCTCGTGCTACCGTACGCCGCTGGATGAGCAGCCGCAAGGCGGATCCGTGAATGCAAAAGGCCCCGGCGAGTGCCGGGGCCCTATTGCAGTCTTGAACGAAGCGCGTGAGAGCGGGCGACCGGACTCGAACCGGCGACGTCCAGCTTGGGAAACAGAGCGCATCGGTCAAAGACCGTTATCGCGAGATTCCACCTATTGCATTTTCATAGAGGGAATCGCATCTTTGCAGTACTTGAATGTTTCGACAGGTATCACCTTTTCGGTTACCCGTCGGTTACCCGGCAACTCATCCTCTATCGGGCGGGCGAGCGCGATGCTTGGCAAGGTGACGAAACGGAGCGTCGACGCGCTCAAGCCCTCTCCCGCCGGCGACCTGTTCCTCTGGGATCGCGAGCTCAAGGGATTCGGCGTACGGGTGAAGCCGAGCGGGGCCAAGGCCTTCTTGGTGACCTACTACGTGCGTGGTCTGCACAACGTCCGGCGTCGCCACACCCTGAAGCACCACGGAACGCTGAGCGTCGACCAAGCGCGCAGGAAGGCGAAAGCGATTCTGAATAGAGTGGATGAAGGCGCCGACCCGGCGCGAGAAGAGTCCGAGGGGAAGCGCGCAGCCAGAGAGGACACCGTCGAGAAGCTGTTCGCCGCGTACCAAGCCGAGGGCGTGGGCCGGCGGAAGGCGCGGACGATCGAGCTCTACGAGAGCCTCGGCAGGCTCTACCTCCTCCCGGCGCTCGGCCGCCTCCCAGTCGCGCGCGTGACCGCGCGTGACGTCGCCGACCTGCACCGCTCCTTGAGCAAGAAGCCCGTCACCGCGAATCGGGTCGTTCGCTTGGTGCGATCATTCTTCTACTGGCTCGCCCGCCGCAACGTCGTCACCGGGCAGAACCCGGCGCGGCATATCGAGTGGTTCCCCGAGCAGAGCCGGGAACGCTTCCTCACGGTCGAAGAGATGGCCCGCCTCGGCCAAGCGCTCCGAATCGCTGAGACGACCGGCCTCGCCCCCGCCGCCCAGCACGCGCGGCACACCGGGCGGAAGAAGGCCGCTGGGACGAGGCGGGCGCGCAACTCCGGCATGTTCAGTTCTGAGTTGCAGCCGGCGAACCCCGTCGCGGTTTCGGCGCTCCGGTTTCTCATGCTGACCGGATGGCGCGAGCGCGAAGCGCTGACCCTGAGATGGTCGGACGTGGATCTGGCACGCGGGTTCGCGACGCTGATGGACACCAAGTCTCGGAAGAGCGTCCGCAGCCTTGGCGCGCCAGCGCGCGAGCTCCTTGCGGCCCAGCCGCGCGTGCACGGGTCGCCCTACGTCTTCCCAGGGCGCGACCCGGTGAAGCCCCTGCGTGAGCTCCAGCGGTTGTGGTACGCCGCCCGCGCGCACGCTGGGCTCGATGACGTCCGGCTCCACGACCTGCGCCATAGTGTCGCGAGCTTCGCCGGAGGACAGGGGTACTCGCTCTTTCTCATCGGGAAGCTGCTGGGCCACAAGGACCAGCGAAGCACCGAGCGCTACGCGCACCTGGCGGACGACATGCGGCGGACCATGGCAGACGACGTTGGCGAGGGGATCCGTGCGGCCATGGGCGCGGATCCGCACGTGTTGCCGCTGCACGGCAAGCGCAGTGGATCGGCGCGACGCGCTAGGTCCGTCCCGGCACGAGTCGCGACGCGCTGAGCGCCTGAGCTTTCACCCTCTCCCGGAGTACCGATGCCCGCACTCATTAAGGACACCGCCCCCACCCTCTTGAGTCGCAAGACCGTGCTGGTCGCGGCCGACTCGCCGCGCGCCCACGGGGAGGGGCTTGGCGCAACGCTCGAGGCGCACTTGGAGGGCGAGTCGTACGAGCACAATCCCCCCGGGATCTGGCTCATACTGAGAGCGTACTGGGAGGACTTCCCCGATCGTGGACAGAAGGACATCACACTCGGGATCGAGGATGCGCCGCGGCTGATTGCGCTGCTCGAGGCGGCCATGCGCGAGGCAAAGAGGCTTGCACACCACTCAGAACTCCTGCCCGATACGGAGCCGCACGCTCGCGCGCACCGACGGCCGGGCAACTAGCGACGCGAGCGAAGCCATTCTCGGTACCTTGCATCCAGATCATCAGTGGATGTTGCCGGAGGCAGATGGCAGAGGGCAGTCCTCCGGAACTTCTCACTCAGTTCCTGGATGCTCTCGAAGACGGCAAGGCAAATCGTTCCACGTTCGCGATCGAACGCGAGGATGAAGATGCCGGCGCTATCGGACTCGATGTCTCCGACAGGCACGAACCGATCGCTTGGCGGGCGGAGCACGGCCACCCACGCGGCCGCGGCGACGCTTACCACAACGAGCATGGAACCCACTAGCCACCAGCGCGGAATGGTCATCGGAGCACCTGGAGAGGGCCGCGCCTCAGCTGGTGGGCGCGGCCCTCCGAGTGTACGGGCACCGAGTAGCGAGAGCAACCCGGTGCGGTGTCCTCACGGTCCAGTCGGTGGCGGCAGGGGCTGTCCATTCCCCCGCGAACCGAAGTAGCGCGCGAAGAGCTCGGCGACCGATCCCAGCGAGTCCGCGTTGGCACCGCTGGATTGCCCCTGCAGCAGCGCGGCATCGAGTGCGCTTCCCGCACCGGCGCCGTAGCCGTTGAGGATCATCTGGATCCACCCCTGATCCTCACCCACCCGCCCGGACCGAATCGCTTCCTCGAGCCCGAGGCGATCCATCTCGCGCCTGAAGGCCGCGTCCTGCTGGCCCGCGATCCGGCGCCCTTCGAAGTCGACCAGCGAGCGCCCGCCGATCGTGCCGAAGTCCACGCCCCGGTCCGCGAGATTCGCCTCGAGACGCTCCTGCGCCATGTCCCAGATCGGATCGTCGTACGCGCCGATCGGGCTGTTCGGGTCGGTGGGCGGGGCCACCGTCGGCGGTGCGGTGGGAGGGGCCGCAGGAACGGCCGGCGCGGGCACAGTGGGATCCTGCGGTGGTGCGATCGTCGGCGCGCCACGCATCGGGCCATCGGCCGCCATCGGGCCCTGCGGATCCATGTTCTGCACGCGCGCGCCGTACGGATCCACCATCGAGTCGGGCGCGCCGATCGTGGGCGCCCCCTGCGCCGCGGCCGCCGGCGAGCTCTCACGCATCATGCCGAGAGCGTCTGCGAACATCGCGGGCGATTCCGGAGGCAAGATGCTCGGCTGCGAGCCGACGCCCAGGCGGCCAGCAAGGTTCGGTCCCGCAGCTGGCGGCGCGTTCGGCGCCACGGCCTCCGCGCGCGATGCGCCGACGCCGAGCAGATCCGCGAGGTTCTGCCCATCGGCCGGCGGCGCGACCGTGGGCGGCGCTCCAGGGGCAACCGCCTCCGCGCGCGAGCCCATCCTGAGCTGATCCGCCCAGTTCGTCGCGCCACCGGCCGGCGGTGCGGATCCGGGCTGCGCGTTCAGCTGATCCGCCCAGTTCGCAGCGCCCGGTCGCCGGCTCAGGCCGATGGGTGGCACGCTCCCACTCGGAGCGCGCGTCGCCGTGCGCAGGACCGGCGGTGGTGAGCTGATGCGCGCTGCGCGCGGTGCGTCGAGCGGGTGGCTGGAGCGCGGCGCAGCCGGCGCTGCTGGAGACCGCAGGACTGGCTCAGGCTGCTGCAGCTCGAATCCACCGTCGGGCGCCTGCTTTGGCGACGGGATGCGCGCTGTGGGACCGTTCACACCCTGCACGGTCATAGGCTGTTGGCTCGCGCGCTTGCGCATCCGCGCGGCGATGTGCATCGGGCCGGCGCCGGTCATTGTCGTTGGAGCGGTCATCGGGGAGATCCTCGCGGTGAGAGAATGGCCGGCGCCGAGAGTGGCCCGGTGTGCATCAGTTCCAGCGCGCCGCCGAGTCCGGTCGCTCTACGCCGGTGGGTCCGCCGTTCAGGTGCACCTGCACCGACGCGTTCGAGTTCGAGTTGGCCTGCGCGGTGGCCTTCGCAAGCCGTAGCTTCTCATTGAACCCGATCTCGGCGAACACCTGGATGGCACGCAGGATCAAGTCGCCGTCTTCGCTCTTCTCGAGCAGCTCGACCAAGCGCGGCAGCACCCGCGTCCTGAGCGCCTCGCGAAACGCTTGCCGCTCGCGGTTGCTCGGCCGGCCGGGCCCGGGCTCGGAGTTGCGGCGCGAATCGGGTCCGGACGCGAACGGTATTCCCGGAACCCCTGCAGGTTTCTGTGCAGGTTTTTCGGTCCGGGCGGCGGTGCGCTTGGGTGCCTTCTTGAGTGTGCTACGCGACTGAGAAGCCATGCCGGCGTTCCTCCAGGAGTGCCGTGATGAGGTCGCCCGCCAAAGGTGCGAGCGATGCGAGATCGCGATCGGTGAGGCGCGCGCGCGTGATGAGCACGCGGCCGCCGGACAGGAGCAGTACGTCGGCGCCATGCTGGCGCAGGAGTCGAAGCAGGGCCGGGGCGCTCATGGCGAGGGCTCGCTGCGAGGAAATGGCTTCATGCCGTGAGCGGTGAGCCGGAGTTTGGGCTCAGCGGTGCTGCCCGCTTCCCCAACCCCTTCATATCCGTCATGTCCGACACCCTCCCGCACATGCGCGGGATTGACGGGATTGACGGGATTGGTGCCGAGCGACCACTCGGAGCGCTTGTCTCGGCCGAAGCCGGAGAGCGTCGTGTGGCCACCGATCCGCACCAAGGATCGTTCCAGGGCGCGCTCCTTGAACCCGGAGCTGGCGCCGAGGCGAAGGACGTCGCGACGATCGAGCGGCCCAGCTGCGAGAACCTCTCTGAGCCATGCGTCGGGACCGGTTCCCGGGTCGCTCGCATCCTCGGTCTCGGAGCGCCGCGCGTTCAGCTGCTCAGCCGAGTATGCGCTCTGGCCTCGCCAGTGCAGGTACGCCCAACCCAGCCCGTCGTCCTCGAGCGAGAAGGCGATCGCGGGTGGGTGCGGTGCTAGGTTGCTCTTCACAACTGCAAGCACCCGATGGGACTCGTTCTCCGGGTGAGGATAGACCGCGAGGACAGAGCGGGCGGCCCCGGCGAAACCGATACTCCCGCCGCCGGCCGCGATGGCGCGGGAAGCCCCACGCTTGTTCAAATGGCGGACCAGGATGACGGCAACGCCGAGCTCTTCAGCGAGCATCGCCAGCGGCGCGAGAGCCGAGCGCGCATCGGAATCCTTGTACGAGTCCTTCTCTCCGGAGAGCGCGGCACCCAGGGGATCGATGATGACCACTCGCGCCTCAGTCTCCTGAATCTTGAGGCGGAGCGCTTCCACATCTTCCGGAATCCTCACGAGCCGTTCTGGGGATGCCTCGTAGCGAACGCCCTGGACCACGTGCACCCGCGCTGGATCTCCGCCCGCCGCGCGCAGCCGGGGAACGATCGTGTCCTCCACTCCGTCCTCGTATGTCACGAACAGCGCCGCTCCGGCGACCCCGAGAGCGTCAGCCGGCATCGCCTCCCCGCGCGACACTCGAGCTGCGATCTCGATCGTGAGCGTGCTCTTGCCGAGTCCGGGGTCGCCCTCGATGAGCGTGAGCTTGCCGAGAGGTATCCAGCGCTCCCAGAGCCAGCGCACCGATCGCGGCTGCACGTCCTTCAGGCATACCGAGCGCACGGTAACAGTTGGGAGCAGAGAGGCGCTGTTGTCGTGGTCGGGGAAGCGCTTGCCGTTGCCGTTGGCCAGGCGCCGCCGATGCTCGGACGCTTCCGCGCGCTCCGCGTCCGCGAGGAGCGCCATTCGCCCGCCGGATACATCGTGGCTCACGTGACCCTCCCCGCCGCGGCCGAGAGGATGACTCGGCGTGCTTGCGCGCGCTCGGACGCGGCGACCGCATGGAACCCCGCTCGGTCAGCATCGCGCGCGTTCGCCTCGCGGCACGCCGCACGCCACAGCGCGTCGTAGCGCCAGGTGGACGGACGTTCCGGATCCTGGCCGCGGAATCCAGCGGCGAGTTCGGCCCTCCAGACCGAGAGGGCGTCTACGCGCTCCTTCACGTGCCGGCCAGCGCGCGCGCTTCGGCTGTGTTGCGCACGGTGCGCGAGGCCATCCAGGCGCTCACGTCGTCCGGGTCATAAACCACGCGCGACCCGATCTTGCAGAAAGGCGGCCCTTCGCCGGTCACTCTCCAGCGATGCAGGGTGATGGGCGCGAGGTCGAGCTGCTTCGCGAGATCATTGGTCGAGAGGAACGTCTTGCCGGAGTCGCTCATCGTGGATCCCTCCTCGGGGGAACAAAAAAAGGCCCGCCTCCCAGGAAGAGAGGTCGGGCCATAGGGGCCAGGGGTCTTCGGTGCTACGGTCGCACTATTGCTACGTGTGCTAACGGATACAGCCCAATTCCTGTTCTGTCAAGATGCACGGAGACCAACACACGATGGGCCCCGCGGATTCTTACGGATCGTACTCCATGGAGATCACTCGAGACATGGGATAGACCTTGATCCCTGAAGGCGATGTGTGCTTTAGCACCGGGACCGCACTGTCTGACCCGTGGTTGATCGACATGAATCGACAACGATCCTCTGGGCCGACCTCTATAACAGTCCCGCCAGGATCCCCCTCATCGATCGTGAACCGCGATAGCTTGAGCCTCACCAGAACCTCCCAGGGTGCTTGGTTGGTGTCTCACGTGCCTGCCCCTTCCGGCGGCACCGCGGATGCGCCGGAGACGGCGCCTCGTGCCTCCCCCGAGTGTCCCGGAGCAATTCACCCTCAGATTTCCCGCAGCCGCGCGGCCACGCGCGCAGGCCCGAAATGCGTCCGCCCGGTTACCGCACGGTTACCGGAGCGGCTCGCTGTCCCTCCATACAACCAAACCCTGCCACGCAACTCGTTGCAGGGTCTGATGCTAGATCAGAGCGGGCGACCGGACTCGAACCGGCGACGTCCAGCTTGGGAAGCTGGCATTCTACCAACTGAATTACGCCCGCGTGGCTTGAGTATACCCGCACGCGCTCAGGGCATCAAGCTGGAGGGAGCGCCGCCGGGCGAACGACCGCGCGCTGGCGACGCAACCCCGCGAACGGCAGAATCAGGGAGATGTTCCTCGGGGTAGACCCGCGCGCTGCCGCGCCACTCTACGTGCAGATCGCCGACGCCGTCCGACGGTCGTTGGCGAATGGCGAAGCCGTGCCGGGCGACGTCCTTCCCACGGTTCGGGCCCTCGCGGCACGCTTGCGCGTAAGCCCGGCCGCGGTCCAACAGGCGTATCGGGAGCTCGCGCGCGACGGGGTGGCGGTCATGGAGGGCGTCGGACCCGAGCAGATCGTTCGGCTCGCCCGGCCGGCCGAGACCCCAATGCGTCCGCGCGACATGTCGACCAGCGCCGAGCGGCGCGAACGCGCGGCGCAGCGCGACGCGATCACCCAGATGGAACCGGGTGTGCTCATCGAGGATCGGTTCAAGGTAAAGCGACTCCTCGGTGCGGGCGCGATGGGCGCAGTCTATCTGGCGCGCGATCTGGAACTCGACGAGGACGTGGCGCTCAAGGTCCTGCCGTCCTACGCGGTCGAGGACGAGACCGCGGTCCGACGCTTCCTGAACGAGATCCGGATCGCACGCCGCATCTCACACCGGAACGTCGTCCGCACTCACGATGTGGGCCGCTGGTCCGGCGGCTTCTTCCTGACGATGGAGTACGTGCCCGGGCGGACGCTGAACGCGGTGCTGGCGGCGCGTGGCAGGCTTCCAGCGCCCGAGGCGGCGCAACTCGCGCTGCAACTGGTCGAGGCGCTCGATGTCGCGCACCGTGAAGGGATCATCCATCGCGACGTGAAGCCGCAGAACCTGTTGCTCGACGGGACCGGAACGCTCAAGGTGCTCGACTTCGGGATCGCCGTGGTCCAAGGGCGGAGCGGCCAGGTCACCGAGGCGGGCCTCGTCGTCGGCACGCCCGCCTACATGGCACCCGAGCAGTTGATGGGAGAGACCGTGACACCCGCCGCAGACCTGTACGCATCCGGGGTCGTGCTGTACGAGATGCTGTGCGGGCAGCTGCCCTACGAAGCGAGCTCGCCGATGGCCCTCGCCGCGCGGATCGCTCAGGAACCGCCGCGACCCCTTCTGGGGCTCGCGCCGACGGTCCCCCACGGACTCGCGACGCTGGTGATGCAACTGCTCGCGCGCGTGCCCGCTGAGCGGCCAGGGGCCGGCCAGATCAGCCAGGACCTCCGCGCCTTCGTGGTCGCCGAAGCGGGGGCTTGACAGGATTCCGAATTGTGGTAGTGTATGGGCACACCGATACACTATCCAATGTTCGCACACATCGACTCCAGACTCCCCACCCCGCTCTACGTGCAGATCGCCGACCGCATTCGCGTCGCGGTGGCGGCCGGAGAGCTCGCCACGGGCCACGGACTGCCCTCGGTGCGCGCATTGGCGACCAAACTGCGCGTGAACCCGGCCACGGTCGTTCAGGCCTATCGCGAACTCGAGCGCGAAGGCCTCGTGGAGATGCGGCAGGGCGCGGGCAGCTTCATCGCGGAAGTAGGACGCGCGACACGCGAGCGGGAGCGAACGGCCGCTGCCCGCCGCTTCGTGCGCTCGATGCTCAGTGAGGCGGCGCGCCTCGGACTTGCCCCCGCGGATCTGCGCGCTGCGCTGGACCACGAACTCCCGGAGACCCCGTGACCGATGCCATTCGCATTCGAGACCTCGCTTGGCGCGCGGGGAAGGAGTTCGCGATCCGCGACCTCTCGATGACCGTGCCGACCGGTGCCATCTATGGATTTCTCGGACCCAACGGATCCGGAAAGACGACCACGATCCGTCTTATGCTCGGGATGCTCCAGGGCACGGACGGGGTCGTCGAGGTCCTCGGCCACGCGATGCCGCGCTTCGCGCACCGGGCGCTCGCGCGGATCGGCTACGTGCCGGAGCGGCTGCACCTGTACGCGCGCCTGACCGTGGATGAGAGCATCGCCTACCATCGGGCGTTCTTCCAGGAGTTCGACACGGCCGAGGCCGAGCGGCTCCGGCGACGGTTCGCGCTCCGCGAGGACCAGAAGGTATCGCAACTCTCCAAGGGCGAGGCGGGCAAGCTGATGATGCTCCTGGCACTCTCGCAGCGTGCGGAGCTTCTGGTTCTGGACGAGCCCACCGACGGACTGGACCCCGTGATCCGTCGAGAGGTCCTCTCGGCGCTCGTGGAATACGTGGAGGCCAAGCGGGCGACCGTCTTCGTCTCGAGCCACCTCGTGCACGAACAGGAGCGGATCTGCGACTGGGTGGGCGTGATGGACGGCGGTCGCCTGATCGCGGAGTTGCCCATGCAGGAGTTCCGCAGTGGGATCAAGCGGCTTCGCGTCGCGCAAGCGCCGCTGACGCGGGACGCGGCGCCCTTCGCCCTCCTCTCGCGCGAGGAGCTGAGCATTCACGACGAGGAGTGGGTGGTGCGAGGCTGGCAGCCGGAGATGCAGGAGTGGTTCCAGCGCGCCGGCGCCGAGGTGCGCGAGGTGATGGATCTCGATCTCGAGGAGAGCTTCGTGGAGCTCCTCCGGGGCGCGCGGACCAACGGACAGGAGGTGGCGTGATGTTCACCCAAGTGTTGCGAACACACTGGATCTGGTCGCGCACCCTCGTGCTCACGCTCGCCGGATTGGCGTTCACGCTGCCGACCGTCGTGTGGCGGCTGGCCACGGTCGGAAACGAGGGCGGCCGATCGGCGGCAGCGCTCATCGACGCGTTCGCGTCGGTCGGTCCGGTGATGGCGTTCGCCGCGATCCTGGCGGGCTTCCTGCTCGCGGCGTATCCGTGGAGCGTCGAGAACGAGACTCGGCACGTGTACCCACTCTCGCTGCCGGTCACGTGGGCGCGCTATCTGTCGTTGCGCTTCGGCGCTGGCATGGTGCTGCTGCTGGTCCCGACCATCGCCCTCTGGCTCGGCGCGCTGCTGGCGCTCTCGCTGGTCGAGATCCCGTCAGTGCTGCAGACCTACCCCGGCACGCTCGCGCTGCGCTTCCTCCTCGCGATGCTGTTCGTCTATGCGGCGACCTTCGCCCTGCAGTACGTGGCCGGTCGCCGAGCGCCGGCGGTGGCGCTCGTGCTGCTGCTGGCGCTGCCGGTCACGTTGCTCGGGCTCGAGATCCTGAACTACGAGGAGGTCACGCGGCGGTTGCTGCACGTGCTCACCGAGTGGCCCGGCCCATTCGCGATCTTCTCCGATGACTGGAGACTGCTCGATGTCTGAGGAGCGGAGTCCCAGCTGGCGCTTGCTGGCGTGTGCCATCGCCGGTCTGCTGGTGTGCGCGCCAGACCAGCTAGCGACGCAGGACGCGAACGCGGCGCGCGCGGAACTGCGATCGGTCCAGCGACGGCATCACGCGTCCGTCGTCAGCACAGATTCGCTGCGGCAGTCGCGAACCGCCCGGCTCGACGACTCACTCCGCGCCGGCGGTCGGTTGGTCCGGTTCAACCGGGCCTCTCTCGCGAGCGGAGATCGCGAACGCCTTGTCCGGGGTCTTGAGCAGGCGCACGAGGAGCTCATCACGCGTTGGGGGCCGGGCGGCGCGGCGCTCATCGATTCCCTGCCCTGGGACCTGCGGAGTCTTTCGGAGAGCGTGATCCGCAGGTCGAGCGCACGCCGCCTGCCGGCGGTTCGCGTGACGCAGCAACTCCGCGCACCGACGCCGGGCGGGAAGGCGCTCGGCCTGACCTTCAACTCTCCGCTCTCTCCGGACGACGTGACCGCGCTGGCTCTCCAGGCGGCCGGCCAACAGATCGCCAGAGCGCATCCGACGCTGGCGCAGTTCGCTCCGTCGATCTCGTTCGAGGACTCGGAGCGGGTCTTTGCGTCGGCGGCCGAGAATCTGGCGCTCAGCGTGTCCTCGGTCGGCGCGCGCTGCGCCGCTGGTGGTGTCGGCGCCTGCCGCGCCGTGCTGGCGCCGCTCCGCGGCGCCTCCCCGCGGGCCGTCTACTTCGATCCCGAGGACTATCGCGAGATGGTGGCCGCCTCGAGCTCAGCGAAAAGCCGCCGCGACTCCTCGACCATGCATGACGTGGCGCGGTGCCTCGAGCATGACCGGCCCGCGTGCGCACGCGTCGTCGCCAGACTCCCCGATCGTTACCCATTCCGAGAGCAGGTCCGCAGTTCGTTCGCCCTGCACGCGCTGCAGCAGGGCGGGCCCGCGGGACTGGACCGGCTCGTGGCCTCGCAGGACCGATACGTGGACGATCCGCTCGGACTGCTCGCCTATGTCAGCGGTCAGGAGGAGGCGGCGTTGATCCGCGGCTGGCATGAGCGCATCCGTGCCGCGGGGGCCTTGCGCGCGGCGCCGCCGCTGGCGCCACTGGTCGTCACCGCCGTCTTCTGGAGCGGCCTCCTGCTCATCGGTGCGACCCTGCGGAGGCCCCGATGAACGCGCGTCAAGAAGCGTTGGCGGCGGCTGGCGCGCTCGCGGTGGCGGTCGCGCTGAGTGTGGCGCTCGTGCCGTCCGAAGATCCCGCACCTGCCACCGGCTTCACGTGGTTGCGCGGCGAACCGGTCGTCGACTCCGCCGTGCGGCATACCCGGCTCCTGCTGGACACCGTCGGCTCGGCGACCCGGACCTGGGAGCGACTGGACAGCGAGGAGCGGTCCCGCGGGATCGTCGCGTCCGGACTCGGACTTCGCGTGGACATCGACCGCGGGGTGCCGGACACGATCGCGTCCGCGTTCACGCGCTTGGCGCGCGACGAGTTCCGCGCGATCGCCCCGGAGCCGTCGCACGCCGTGGTGCTTCGGGTGCTCATCGATCCGGAGCGCGACTTTCGCTTTCGGCGCGCAACGATCCTGCCTGGATCGCCCGAGGCGCCCTGCGTCGTGCTGATCCGCGTGAGCCCCAATACGGCCTCCTTCCGGCTCCCGCGACGATCGGGCCAGCTCCTCGGCGTGTGCGGACTGTACGCGCGCTTCGGCGCCCCGGGCAGCGGCATGGTCCGCTGGCTCGACCGCACCGAGCAGGAGTTCGCGCTGCGCCACACCTTCGGCGGCGGAATACCGAGAGAGCGGATGCGGTTTGAGCCATCGTTCCTGCAATACAGCACGCAGCACGCCAGTTGTCTGAATCGGAACCTGAAAGCGTGTGAGTCGCTCGTGGACAGGAGTCCGGTGGAGAGTTGGGGAAGTGAGGTGCTCCTGTACGGCGTGCCGCGCTCCCGCCCGGTGTCCGTACCGCGCGTCGCGGTGGTCGGCGCCGAGGCGATCGATTTCGGCGAGACGTTCGATCGCATCTCGCTGGCCGGCCTTCGGCATTCGCTCGGCGACGAGCGCTTTCGCGCGATCTGGATGAGCGATCGCGAGCCGTCGGAAGCCTTCCTCGCCGCCGAAGGAGTACCGCTTGGCTCGTGGGTGCGCGACCAACTGCTCGTCGAGGTCGCGCCGTATCGTGCGGGTGGAATGCCGAGTGGAGCGCCGCTCTGGTCGGCGATCGTCCTGACCGGATTGTTCGCCGTGGCGGCCGTGCGGCTCGCCCGACGCGTGTACACGGGCTGAGCGGTCGTCGTCGCACACGCGAACGGGGGGCGCGCTCATCGAGCGCGCCCCCCGTCTCACAGCCTCGTCGTTCTCACGCAGAGCCACAGGTGGGAAATTAAACCACGACCGCTC
>CAZGFE010000053.1:0-398 GCA_964524665.1 uncultured Gemmatimonas sp. | reverse complement strand
GCGATGCCGCCAGTCTCGCGGACCCTCGCGGTGATCGCGCTGATCGTCGGTGCCGGTGCCGCCGGCATCGGCTGGGCGCCGCGACGGGTGAGCTGAGGAGGGCAAGCGCGGCTCGACGCGCTGGCGGTCCGAGGGCGGAACACAGGCGGGGCGGCGCACCGTAGTGCACCGCCCCGCTGGTCGTCCATGCCTCCGAGAGCCACAGGTGGGAATTGAACCCACGACCGCTCGATTACGAATCGAGTGCTCTACCCCTGAGCTACTGTGGCGACTGCCGAGGTGAGCAGAGCGTTGTCGGTCGTGACCTCAGATCTCCTCCCTCCCATCTCCCTGCTGCCGTGCACATGCCCTGGCGCGGACTCGAACCGCGACGCCTTGCGGCACCACCCCCTCAAGAT
>CAZGFE010000052.1:0-16500 GCA_964524665.1 uncultured Gemmatimonas sp. | reverse complement strand
CAGTACTTCGCGTCCTTCGGGACGCACACGGCCGCTGCGGTCGCGGTGCCGGGCGTGGAAGGGAGCTCGGACGCGGCGCGCCTCGCCGAGCTGCTCCGGACGCCGATCGACGACCTGCAGCTCTCGGTCCGCTCGGTGAACTCGCTCAAGAACTCGAGCATCCGTTCGCTCGGTGATCTGGTCCGTCAGACGGAGACGCAGATCCTGCAGGTCAAGAACTTTGGGAAGAAGTCACTCCAGGAGATCGCCGATCTTCTCGAGAAGGAAGGACTCAATTTCGGGATGAAGTTCGAGGAGTCGACGGATGGCGTGCGCGTAGCCGATTGGGGCACGCCGCCGAGCCGCGCCGCCGCGAACGCGCCCGACGACGAAGAGGAGTAGGACCAATGCGTCACCGCAAGGCCGGGCGGAGTCTCCGCCGCACCTCTGAGCAGCGCCTGGCGCTGCTCCGGAATCTCGCGACCTCGCTCATCGAGCAGGGCGCGATCGAGACCACTGAGGCGAAGGCGAAGGAGCTCCGTCCCTTCGTCGAGAAGCTGATCACCAAGGCGCGCACGGGCACGCTCCACGCCCGTCGGCTCGCCGGACGCCACGTGCAGAAGCGCGAAGCGGCGGACAAGCTCTTTCAGGAGCTCGGTCCCAAGTTCGCGAAGCGCGCCGGCGGCTACACGCGCATCCTCAAGACCTCGCACCGCAAGGGTGACGGGGCCGAGATGGCGCGCATTGAACTCGTGGAGGGCTGACCCGTGCCGATTCAGCGCAACCGCTGCTACGTCTGCGACAAGGGTGTGGCCTTCGGCAACAACCGCTCGCACGCGAACAACTCGACGCGCCGCACCTGGAAGCCGAACCTCCAGGTCGCCCGCATCGTGATCGACAACAAGATCACCAAGATCAAGGTCTGCACCCGTTGCCTCAACGCGGGCAAGATCCAGCGCGCCCCGCGCGGGGTGGCGACGGTCTGAGCCGCACGGCAGACCGGAGGAACCTGACGGGGGGAGCGTGCGAACGCTCTCCCCGTTGTACTACCGCGATAGACCCGAATCCCCCAGACGCCTGAACACCGTTGCCCACTGCGCTCATCACCGGCATCACCGGACAGGACGGCTCCTACCTCGCCGAGTTCCTCTTGGCGAAGGGATATCGCGTCGTCGGCATCGTGCGGCGGTCCTCCACGACGCCCTACGAGCGGATCGGACACCTCGTCGACCGCATTGAGCTCCTCTCGGCGGATCTGCTCGACCAGACGTCGCTGATGGACGCCATGGAGGAGATCGCGCCGGACGAGATCTACAACCTCGCTGCGCAGTCCTTCGTGGCCACCTCGTGGACGCAGCCGGTGCTCACCGGCGAGTTCACCGCGCTCGGCGTCACGCGCATGCTGGAGGCGATGCACCGCACGGCCCCCAAGGCGCGCTTCTACCAAGCCTCCTCCTCCGAGATGTTCGGGCTCGTGCAGGAGACCCCGCAGAAGGAATCGACACCGTACTATCCGCGCTCGCCGTACGGGGTCGCGAAGGTCTACGGGCACTGGATCACCGTGAACTACCGCGAGTCCTTCGGGCTCTTCGCGGCCAGCGGGATCCTGTTCAATCACGAGAGTCCGCGGCGCGGGCTCGAGTTCGTGACCCGGAAGGTCACGGATGCGGTCGCGCGCATCAAACTCGGGATGACGGACGAACTCCGCCTCGGGACCCTCGAGGCCCGGCGCGATTGGGGCTTTGCCGGCGACTACGTGGACGCCATGTGGCGGATGCTCCAGACCGACGAGCCTTCGGACTTCGTGATCGGGACGGGCGAGACCTGGTCGGTGCGGCAGTTGTGCGAGGAGGCGTTCGGGTACGTGGACCTCGACTGGCAGCAGTACGTGAAGCAGGACCCGCGATTCACGCGGCCCGCGGAGGTCGAACTGCTCGTCGCCGACGCCTCGAAGGCCAAGCGCGAGCTCGACTGGGAGCCGACGGTCCGCTTCCGTGAACTGGTGCGGATGATGGTGGACGCCGATCTCGTGCGGCATCGCGCCGCGCCCGCGCCCGCCACGTGAGGGCACTCGTCACGGGGGCGAGCGGCTTTGTGGGGCAGTGGCTCTGCCGTGCGCTCATCCGGGATGGCTGGACGGTCCTCGGTACCACGCTCGACGCCGCGCCTGCGCCCGGCACGCTGACCGCTGAAGAGATCGCGGCGATCACCTGGCGATCGATCGACCTCCGCCCAGGCGTCGACGATCGTCGGTCCTTCCGCGCACTCGTCGAAAAGCATCCGCCGGACGCCATCTTCCATCTCGCGGGCGTGGCGTTCGTTCCGCACGCGACGGACGACCCGGCGGGCGCGCTGGCGATCAACGTGGGCGCGCTGGTGCGCATCCTCAAGTCGCTTCGAGGGCCCCGCGCGGCCGGGGTGGCGGACCCCGTAGTGCTCGTCGTCGGGAGCGGTGAACAGTATGGTCACCATCCTGAGGCTGCGCAGCCGCTGCTCGAGTCGACGGAGTGCCGGCCGCACACCTTCTACGGCGCCACGAAGGTCGCCCAAGAGGCGATCGCACTGGCCGCGTACCGGTCTGACGGTGTGAAGGTGATCGCGACGCGCTCCTTCAACCACGCGGGGCCGGGGCAGGCGCCGAACTTCCTCGTGCCCTCGCTGGTCCATCGCGCGGTCGCCGCGCGTCGCGGCGGCACCGACGTACCGATCGGCAACACCGAGGTCACGCGCGACCTGCTGCACGTCGAGGACGTGGTCGCCGCGTATATTTCCCTCGTGGGACGCGGCGTGCCGGGCGAGGTCTACAACGTCAGCAGTGGCCACGGGGTCCAGGTCGGTGCGCTGGCGGCCGAGGTGCTCGCGCAGGCCGGGGTCGAGGCGCCGCTGCGCGTGGATCCTGCTCTGCAGCGAGCCGTCGACGTCCCGATGCTCGTCGGCAGCAACGCCAAGCTGCGCGCCGCCACCGGCTGGACCCCGCGCCGCTCTCGCGCGGACATCATTTCGGACCTTCTCGCCTCACTCGATGCCGCGTCGTAACGACATCCACCGCATCCTGCTCATCGGTTCCGGCCCGATCGTCATCGGACAGGGGGCCGAGTTCGACTATTCCGGGACCCAGGCGGCGAAGGCGCTGCGCGAGGAGGGGTACGAGGTGATCCTCGTCAACTCCAATCCGGCAACGATCATGACCGATCCAGAGGTGGCGGATCGGACGTACATCGAGCCGGTCACGCCGGAGTACGTGGAGCTGATCATCGAGCGGGAGAAGCCGGACGCGCTGCTGCCGACGATGGGCGGGCAGACCGCGCTCAACGTGGCGATGGCGTTGCACGAGAAGGGCGTGCTGGAGAAGCACGGCGTGGAACTCATCGGGGCCAATGCGCGCGCGATCGCCGTGGCCGAGGACCGCAAACTCTTCGGCGAGGCCATGACCAAGATCGGCCTCAAGTGCCCTGAAGGAAAGATCGCGACCACGTGGGAGCAGGCGCTGGAGATCGCGGAGTGGACGGGGTTCCCCGCGATCATCCGCCCCGCGTTCACGTTGGGCGGCTCGGGCGGCGGCGTGGCGTACAACCGCGAAGAGTACGAGCGGATCGTGAAGGGCGGCCTCGACGAGTCGCCGATCTCGCAGGTGCTGATCGAACGCTCGCTCCTCGGTTGGAAGGAGTACGAGCTCGAAGTGATGCGCGACTCGGCGGACAACGTGGTCATCATCTGCTCGATCGAGAACATCGATCCGATGGGCATCCACACGGGCGACTCGGTCACGGTCGCGCCCGCGATGACGCTCTCGGACCGCGAGTATCAGGTGATGCGCGACGCCGCGATGCGGGTGATCCGGGAGATCGGCGTGGCCGCCGGTGGCTGCAACATCCAGTTCGCCGTGAATCCGGCGGATGGCGAGATGGTCGTCATCGAGATGAATCCGCGGGTGTCGCGCTCGTCGGCGCTTGCGTCCAAGGCCACCGGATTCGCGATCGCGCGGATCGGCACCAAGCTCGCGGTCGGCTATCACCTCGACGAGATCCCCAACGACATCACCAAGACGACGCCCGCGAGCTTCGAGCCCGTGCTCGACTACGTGGTCGTGAAGGTGCCGCGCTTTGCGTTCGAGAAGTTCCCGGGCGCCAATGTCGGACTGACCACGCAGATGAAATCGGTGGGCGAGTCGATGGCGATCGGCCGCACCTTCAAGGAAGCGTTCCAGAAGGGACTGCGCGCGCTCGAGGCGGGTCGGTCGGGCTGGGTGGTCGGCGAGCGGCCGTCCGACGACCGCGTCGCGGACGATTCGCTGGATGCCGTGCGCGCCGCGCTGGCGTATCCGGTGCCGGAGCGGGTCTTCCAGATCAAGCGGGCCTTCCAGCTCGGCATGACCGTCGAGCAGATCCACGATCGGACCAAGGTGGACCCCTGGTTCCTCCGCCAGTTCGAGGAGCTCTTCCACGCCGAGCGCGCCTTCGCGGCGCTGCCTGCGCTCGACGCGCGCAGCGTGCGCCGCATGAAGCGGATGGGGTTCTCGGACCGGCAGCTGGCCGCGCTGCGCGGCGAGACGGAAAAGGTCGTGCGCGAGCGTCGCTGGGCGCTCGGCGTCCGCCCGGTCTACAAGATGGTCGATACCTGCGCCGGGGAGTTCCCCTCGAACACCCCGTATCTGTACTCCTCGTACGACGAGGAGAGCGAGATGCCGCGCACGGGCCGGAAGTCGGTGGTGATCCTCGGCAGCGGACCCAACCGGATCGGGCAGGGCGTGGAGTTCGACTACTGCTGCGTGCGCGCGGCGATGGCGCTGCGCGACGCGGGATACGAGACGATCATGATCAACTCGAATCCCGAGACCGTCTCGACCGACTACGACACGTCCGACAAGCTCTACTTCGAGCCGCTCACGCTCGAGGACGTCCTCGAGGTGATCGACCGCGAGCAGCCGGTGGGTGTGATCGTACAGCTCGGCGGACAGACGCCGCTCAAGCTGGTGAAGCCACTCGAGGCCGCCGGCGTGACGATCCTCGGCACCTCGCCCGACGCGATCGACATCGCCGAGGACCGGAAGCGGTTCGAACAGCTCGCTCGTGAGCTCGGGGTGACGCAGCCGCCGAACGGCACGGCGACGAGCGTGCCGGAGGCCGTGGAGATCGCGTCGCGGATCGGGTACCCGGTGTTGCTGCGGCCGAGCTACGTGCTTGGCGGCCGCGCCATGGAGATCGTGTACGACGAGCCCGCGCTGCGCGACTACTTCGAACGCGCGGTACGCGTGAGCGAGGAGCGGCCCGTGCTCGTCGATGCGTTCCTCGAGGACGCGTTCGAAGCGGACGTGGACGCGATCTCTGACGGCCAGCAGGTCGTGATCGGCGGCGTGATGCAGCACATCGAGGACGCGGGGATCCACTCCGGCGACTCGGCCTGCGTGCTGCCGCCGCACGCAATCAGCCAGGCGGACCAGGACGTAATGCGCGCGCACACCGTGGCCTTCGCGAAGGCCCTTGGCGTGGTCGGCCTGATCAACGTGCAGTACGCCGTGAAGGACGGCGTGGTCTACGTGATCGAGGTGAATCCGCGTGCTTCGCGCACCATTCCGTTCGTGTCCAAGACCATCGGCAAGCCGTTGGCCTCGCTTGCCGCGCGGGTGATGCTTGGTGAGACGCTCGAGGAGCTGGGGTTCACGAAGGAGATCCACGCGCCCTTCAAGAGCGTGAAGGAAGCGGTGTTCCCGTTCGCGAAGTTCCGCGAGTTCGACCCGATCCTCGGTCCGGAGATGCGCTCCACCGGCGAGGTGATGGGCATCAGCGAGAACTTCGGCATGGCCTTTGCGAAGGCGCAGCTCTCGGCGGGCAACGGGTTGCCGCGCCGCGGACGCGTGATGATCACCGTGAACGACCACGACAAGCCGGCGGCGGTGGCGATCGCGAGACGCTTTGCGGCGCTCGGCTTCGGGTTGGTCGCCACGGAAGGCACGGCGCGGTTCCTCAAGACGCAGCAGATCGACGCCGACCACGTCTTCAAGGTCAGCGTCGGTCGCCCGAACGGCATCGACCTCATGGTCAACGGGGATCTGCAGCTCCTGATCAACACGCCACTCGGCAAGCGCGCGCAGAAGGACGACCACTCGCTCCGTCAGGCCGCGATCGCGCAGCGCGTGCCGTACACGACCACGCTCTCGGCCGCGAGCGCGGCCTGTGAGGCGATCGAGTCCATGGCCACGCGGCCACCGAGCGTGCGGTCGCTCCAAGAGTGGCAGGCGGAGGTCCTGTGAAGGACGTCACCGTGCACCCCAGCAGCTTCGTTGACGACGGGGCACAGATCGGTCCCGGGACCCGGATCTGGCATTTCTGCCATGTGGTGTCCGGCGCGGTGATCGGCGCCGACTGCAGTCTCGGGCAGAACGTGGTCGTGATGAACGGCGTGCGCGTGGGCAACCGCGTGAAGATCCAGAACAACGTGTCGCTCTACGAAGGGGTCGTGCTCGAGGACGACGTGTTCTGCGGCCCGTCGATGGTCTTCACGAACGTGATCAATCCGCGGGCCCACGTGAGCCGGCGCGGCGAGTACCAGCAGACCCTCGTGAAGCGCGGCGCGACGATCGGGGCCAACGCCACGGTCCTGTGCGGCACGACGCTGGGCGAGTACTCGTTCGTGGGTGCTGGTGCCGTGGTGACCAAGGATGTACCCGCGTATGCGATCGTGACCGGTGTCCCTGCGAAGCAGAGTGGGTGGGTGTGCCGGTGCGGCGTGACGCTCGAGGGTGCCTCGCGCACCTGCTCGTCGTGCGGCACGAAGTACGTGGAGAAGGACGGCCAGCTCACTCCGGCGAAGGACGGCGCGTCGTGAGCGCACCGATCCGGATCGCGCTGGTCGGCTGCGGCCGCATCAGCGCCAATCACATTGAGGCGATCGCACGGGTGGAGGGGCTGGTCCTCTCCGCGGTGTGCGACACGATCGAGGAGCGCGCGCGGTCGGCCGGGGAGAAGGGCGGAGTTCCATGGTACACGAGCTACGAGAAGATGCTCGCCGAGGCGCCATGCGACGCGGTAGCGATCGCGACGCCCAGCGGCCTGCATCCGCCGCAGGGCGTACTGGCGGCGCGCGCGGGCAAGCACGTGATCAGTGAGAAGCCGATGGCGATCTCGCTTGCGGGTGCGGACGCGCTCGTCCAAGCGTGTGACGCGGCGGGTGTGAATCTGTTCGTCGTGAAGCAGAACCGCCTCAACGCGCCGGTGCAGCTGCTCAAGCGCGCGCTCGACAAGGGCCGGTTCGGGCGGTTGTTCCTCGCGAACACGACGGTCCATTGGTCGCGTCCGCAGGAGTACTACGACCAGGCGCGGTGGCGTGGCACGTGGGAGTTCGACGGCGGCGCCTTCATGAATCAGGCGTCGCACTACGTGGACCTGATGCAGTGGCTGGTCGGGCCCGTCGAAAGCGTGATCGCCAAGACGGCAACGATCGCGCGACGGATCGAGGCCGAGGACACGGGCGCGGCGGTTCTCAAGTTCCGGAACGGCGCGCTGGGGGTCATCGAGGTCACGATGCTCACATATCCCAAGAACCTCGAGGGCTCTTTCACGCTGATCGGGGAGAAGGGCACGGCGAAGATCGGGGGCACCGCGGTCAACAAGATCGAGCACTGGACCTTCGCGGACGCGGACCCGGACGACGATCTGGTGGAGCAGGTGAACACGGATCCCCCGTCCGTGTATGGCTTTGGCCACGAGCCGTACTACCGGAACGTGCTGAAGGTCCTGCGGGGCGAGGCCGTCCCGGACACCGACGGGCGAGGAGGCCGGAAGTCTCTGGAACTGATCCTCGGCATCTACGAGTCGGCCAAGACCGGACGCGAGGTTCCGCTGCCCCTGCGGGCCACGCTGTAGGACTCCTGCCGTTCGTTGACTAAATCGCTGCCCCCGGCGAACTTACAAGGCTCGCCGGGGGCCGATTTTCGCTCTCAACTCACACTGATTCCGATCTGACTCCGATGGCCGTTCCTCTTCTCGATCTGAAGGCGCAGCACGCCACCATCCGCGACGAGGTCGTCCGGAACATGATGCAGGTCGTTGATGACCAGGCATTCATCCTCGGCGCGCCTGTGACCACGCTGGAGAAGGAAGTGGCCGAGCTGTCCGCGACCACGTACGCGATCGGCTGCGCGAACGGCACGGATGCGATCCTGCTCGCGATGCGCGCGCTCGACATTGGCCGCGGGGACGAAGTGGTGACCACGCCGTTCACGTTCTTCGCGACGGCCGGCACCATCCACAACGTTGGGGCCACGCCGGTCTTCGTGGACATCGACCCCAAGACCTACAACATCCGGCCGGACCACGCGGCCAGCGCCGTGACATCGCGGACGAAGGCGGTCATTCCGGTCGACCTGTTCGGCCAGATGGCGGCGATCGAACAGATCCGGAAGCTCCTGCCCGACCTGCCCCTGATCGAGGACGCGGCCCAGAGCATCGGTGCGCGGCGCAAGATCAACGGAAAGTGGACCATGGCAGGCGAGGCCGCGACGATCGGCACCTTCTCGTTCTTCCCCTCCAAGAACCTGGGCGGCTACGGCGACGGCGGAATGATGGTCACGCAGGACGAGGCCATCTTCAAGCGGCTGATGCGCCTCCGCACGCACGGTTCGGTGCAGACGTATCTGCACGAGGAGGTCGGATTCAACTCCCGTCTGGACGCCCTGCAGGCCGTCGTCCTCTCCGCGAAGCTCCCGCATCTGGCGGCCTGGAGTGCGAAGCGGCGCGAGAACGCAGCGTTCTATGACGCGGCGTTTGCGGACCTCGGCGATGTGACGACCCCGTACATCGATCCGAGCAACGAATCGATCTTCAACCAGTACACGATCCGCGTCTCCAAGCGCGATGCGCTCAAGGAGCACCTCAAGGCCAAGGGGATCGGGCACTCGGTCTACTATCCGCTGCCGCTGCACCTCCAGCCCTGCTTCGCGTACCTCGGCTACAAGGAGGGGAGCTGCCCCGAGGCCGAGCGGGCGTCGAAAGAGGTCGTCTCGCTGCCGGTCTTCCCCGAGTTGACGGCTGCACAGCGCGACGAGGTCGTCTCGGCGGTGCGCGGGTTCTTTGGTAAGTGACTCCGGTCCAGTCCCCACACCCCATCACAACGCCATGCAGAAGTCTGAGCTGCTGAAGAAGATCGAGTCGCGTCAGGCGAGACCGGCGGTGATCGGGCTTGGCTACGTCGGGCTCCCGCTCGCGATGGAACTCTGCGAGGCGGGCTTCAAGGTCATCGGGCTCGATGTGAGCGAGCGCGTGGTCGCGCTCTTGAATCGGGGCGATTCGCACATCCAGGATGTGCCCGCCGCGCAGGTCAAGAAGCACGTGAGCGCCGGCGCATTCGTCGCAACCACCGACGATGCGGCGCTCGCCGAGGCGGATGTGATCTCGATCGCCGTGCCGACGCCGCTCGCGAAGACGCGCGATCCGGACATGTCGTACGTGCTCTCTGCGTCCGACACGATCGCCCGCCGCGCGCACCCGGGGATGCTCGTCGTGCTCGAGAGCACGACATACCCCGGCACGACCCGGGAGCTGCTGCAGCCGCGATTGGAAGCGCGAGGACTGACGATCGGTGAGGATGCCTTCCTGGCGTTCAGCCCCGAGCGCGTCGATCCCGGGAATGCGACGTGGAATACACGGAACACGCCCAAGGTCGTCGGCGGGATCACGCCGGCGTGCAACGAGGTGGCCGAGGCCTTCTACGCCGCGACGGTGGACACCGTGGTGCCGGTGTCGTCTCCGGAATCTGCGGAGCTCGTGAAGCTGCTCGAGAACACGTTTCGCTCGGTGAACATCGGCCTGGTCAACGAGATGGCCATCGTGTGCGACCGGCTCGGCGTGGACGTGTGGGAGGTCATCGAGGCGGCCGCGACCAAGCCGTTCGGATTCATGAAGTTTCAGCCCGGCCCCGGCATCGGCGGGCACTGCATTCCCCTCGACCCGCACTATCTCGCGTGGAAGATGCGGTCGTTGAACTACAAGACGCGGTTCATTGATCTGGCGAGCGAAGTGAACTCGTCGATGCCCGACTTTGTCGTCGAGAAGGTGGTCTGGGCGCTCAACAGCGTGAAGAAGGCCGTGAACGGCAGTCGCGTGCTCGTCCTGGGCGTCGCCTACAAGCGGGACATCGACGACATGCGCGAGAGCCCGGCTCTCGACGTGATCCGGCTGCTGGAGCAGCGGGGTGCCCACGTGAGCTTTCACGATCCGCACGTCGCGCGGTACCGAGAGGATGGCCGCGATGAGGTCAGCGTTCCGCTTACGGCGGAGGCGCTGCAGGCCGCCGACGCGGTCGTGATCGTGACCGATCACAAGGTCGTGGACTATCAGTTCGTGGTGGATCACGCAGCGCTCGTGATCGACACGCGGCACGCGCTCCGAAAGACCCGGGCCTCCAAGGCCACGGTGGTCGAGCTCACCTCCACGGCGGTGCGTTCGCCCCGGCCCAACGCCACGTGAAGATCACGGTCATCGGCACCGGCTACGTGGGACTGGTCGTCGGCGCCTGCCTGGCAGAGACCGGCAATGACGTCATCTGTGCCGACGTCGACGCGAAGAAGATCGATGGCCTGAAGCAGAACGTCCTGCCGATCTACGAGCCGGGTCTGGAGGAGTACGTCGAGCGGAATCAGAACGCCAAGCGCCTCAGCTTCACGACGGACGTGCCGGCGGCGATCGCACAGGCCAAGGTCATTTTCATCGCCGTGGGCACGCCGCCGGATGAGGATGGCTCGGCCGATCTGAAGCACGTGCTCGCTGTGGCCGACAGCATCGGGAAGCACGCGACGCGCGAGGTGGTGGTGGTGACCAAGTCCACCGTGCCCGTGGGCACGGCGGAGAAGGTCGCCGCCGCGATCCGCCCGAACGCCAAGGTGCCGTTCCACATGTGCTCCAACCCCGAGTTCCTGAAGGAAGGCGCGGCGGTCGACGACTTCATGAAGCCGGATCGCGTCGTGATCGGCGTGGACAGCGCGGTGGCCGCCGAGCGCATGGCGGAGCTGTACGCGCCGTTCGTGCGCACGGGCAAGCCGATCATCTTCATGGACATTCCCTCGGCCGAGATGACGAAGTACGCGGCGAACGCGATGCTGGCGACGCGCATCTCGTTCATGAACGAGGTCGCGAATCTCTGCGAGAAGGTCGGCGCCAACGTGGATCTCGTGCGCAAGGGCATCGGGAGCGACTCGCGGATCGGACCGGCGTTCCTTTTCCCCGGACCCGGCTACGGCGGGTCCTGCTTTCCGAAGGATGTTCAGGCCTTGATGCGCACGTCGGTCGAGCGCGGCGCGCCCATGGGGGTGCTGGCGGCGGTCGAAGCGGCCAACGAGAAGCAGAAGCATCGGCTGTTCGAGAAGCTGCTGGATGCCCTCGATGGCGACATCAACGGCAAGCGGATCGCCCTCTGGGGACTCGCGTTCAAGGCCAACACCGACGACATGCGGGAGTCGCCGGCGCTGGTGCTCATCGAGGAGCTGTTGGCGGCGGGTGCCACGGTGGTGGCGCACGATCCCGCTGCGATGGCCGAGACCCGGCGGCGGATCGGCGACCGGATCGAATACGCGGACGGAAATCACGAAGCGGCCATCGGCGCAGACGCGCTGGTGATCGTCACCGATTGGAATGAGTACCGGTTCCCGGACTTCGAGCGTCTCAAGGCGGAGCTGCGCCGACCGGTCGTCGTGGATGGCCGCAACCTCTATGAGCCGGAGAAGATGCGCGGCCTCGGCTTCACGTATCGGTCCATCGGGCGGGGACGCGCATGAGGGTGTTGATCACCGGAGCCGCCGGGTTTCTGGGCTCGCACCTGGCGGATCGCTTCCTCCGTGAGGGACACACGGTCGTCGGTCTCGACAACTTCCTGACGGGACACGCGGACAACATCGCGCACCTGATCGGGCACGAGCGCTTCAGCTTCGTCCGGCACAACATCTCGGAGTACACGTATATCGCCGGGCCGCTCGACGGCGTGCTGCACTTTGCGTCGCCGGCGAGTCCCGTGGACTATCTGCACATGCCGATCCAGACGCTCAAGGTCGGCTCCCTCGGCACGCACAACGCGCTCGGGCTCGCGCTGGCAAAGGGGGCCCGCTTTCTCCTGGCGTCGACCAGCGAGGTCTACGGCGACCCTCTCGTGCATCCGCAGCCGGAGTCGTACTGGGGTCATGTGAACCCGATCGGCCCGCGCGGCTGCTACGACGAGGCCAAGCGCTTCGCCGAGGCGATGACGATGGCGTACCACCGCGCGCAGCACGTGGACACGCGGATCGTCCGGATCTTCAACACGTACGGTCCGCGGATGCGTCCGCATGATGGGCGCGTCGTCTCCAACTTCGTGATGCAGGCCCTCCAGGGCGCGCCCCTGACCGTGTACGGCGACGGCTCGCAAACACGCTCGTTCTGTTTCGTGGACGACGAGGTCGACGGGATCTATCGTCTGTTCCATTCGGACGCGCAGCTGCCGGTCAATATTGGCAACCCGAACGAGTTCACCGTGCGCCAGCTGGCGGAGCTGGTGGTGGAACTCACGGGCTCCACGTCGTCTATCATCGCTCACCCATTGCCCGCCGACGATCCCAAGGTGCGACAGCCGGACATCACGCGGGCACGCACCCTCCTCGGCTGGGAACCGAAGGTGCAGCTCCGCGAGGGGCTCACCCGGACCATCGACTATTTTCGCGGGCTCTCGGGCTCCGCGCGGATGCAGCCACCGACCTGATGCGCACTCGCCTGCGGTTCCTCCTCGTCTTCGCCCTCCTGTTCGGTGCGGCGTGCTTCCAGTCGTTCAACGTGCGCCGGTTCAGCAGTTCCGGAGCGCTCTTCCGGGCCGGGATGGAGCAGTACGAGCGGAAGAAGTGGACGAACGCGATCGATGCGTTCGAGAAGCTCACGTTCGACCTTCCGGCGCGCGACACGCTGCTGCCGCTTGCGCACTGGTATCTCGGACACGCGCGCCGACACAATCAGGAACGGGTCCTCGCGGCGCAGAGCTTCATTCGGCTGGCCGACCAGTTCCCGACCGACTCGCTCGCGGACGACGCCCTCTACTGGTCCGCGCGCTCCTACCGCGAGATGTGGCGGCGCCCGTCGCTCGATCCGCAGTATGGCATTCTCGCGCAGGCCCAGTTCCAGACGCTCGAGGCGCTCTTCCCGGATTCCCGCTTCGCCGATTCCACCGCGCGTGCGCTGCGTGAGCTCGACGACTGGTTCGCCGAGAAGGATTTCCAGACGGCGCAGCATTACATCCGCCGCCGCGCGTACGACTCCGCCATCATCTATCTGCGCGACGTGGTGGCCGAGCACCCGAACTCGGACTACGCGCGCCGATCGATGCTCGAGCTCGTGAAGATCTATCGGCTCCCGGTGATGAACTACGAGGCGGACGCGAATGAGGTCTGCGACGCACTCCGCGCGGGGTTCCCCTCCGACGCCGAGGTGCTCGCGGTCTGCAAGTTGCCGACGGCGCCGGACACGGTCGCGCCCGTGGCACGCTGACGCGCTCCGTGGGCGAGCGCATCGGGATCCTCGGCGGCACCTTCGATCCGCCGCACATCGGCCATCTCGCGCTGGCGTATGATGCGCTGGAGCAACTCGCACTCGACCGTGTGCTGCTGATCCCGGCGGCGCGTCAGCCGCTGAAGGCCGGGGTCGAGATGTCGCCGGCCGAGGATCGGCTGGCGATGACGGAACACCTGGCCGCGCTCGATCCGCGTCTCGCGGTGGACCGCGTGGAGGTCGAGCGAGGGGGGTTATCTTTCATGGTCGACACGCTGCGCAGCCTCCGGGCGCGGCATCCGGGCGCGACGTTCGTGCTGCTGATGGGTGAGGACACGGCGGCGACGCTGCCGCAGTGGAAGGAGCCCGACGTGCTGGCGACGCTGGTGCAGGTCGCGGTCGCGGTGCGCGGCGCAGCGCCCGGTGCACGTGAGCTCCCAGCGGGATTCGACGCGCGGTGGCTCTCGGCGCGCCGGATCGATCTCTCGGCGTCGGAGCTGCGTGCGCGGGTGCGGGCGGGGCAGACCATTCGTGGTCTGGTGCCGGAGGCGGTGGCGGCGCACATCGATACGCGCCGACTCTACAGAACATTGACTCAGTGACCTGGTGATGCTCAAGAATCTGTTTGGCAGTATCTTCGGCACCCGTCACGAGCGCGAACAGCGCCGTGTGCAGCCGATCGTGGACGAGATCAACGCGCAGGGCGAGCGCCTCAAGGGGATGCGTGACGCCGAGCTGCAGGCGCAGACGGCCAAGTTCCGCGAGATCATCACCCAGCGCACGGCCGAGGTGCAGGCCAGGATCGCCGAGCTCAAGGCGCAGAAGCACGCGGCGGAGGATGCCGCGGCGCGCGAGGCCATCGACGCGGAACTCGTCGGACTCGATGGGCGCGGGGGCCTCGAGGGCGAGTTCCGGGAGACGCTGGTCGACGTGCTCGACGAACTCCTCCCGGAGGCCTTCGCGACCGTGCGAGAGGCGGCGCGGCGCTTGGTCGGGACCAAGGTGGCCGTCACCGGTCACGACATCACGTGGGACATGGTGCACTACGACGTGCAGCTCGTCGGCGGGATCCAGCTGCACCTGGGCCGCATCGCCGAGATGGCCACGGGCGAAGGCAAGACGCTGGTCGCCACGCTCCCGCTCTATCTGAATGCGCTCACCGGGCGCGGCGCCCACCTGGTGACCGTCAACTCCTACCTTGCTCGCCGCGACTCCCAGTGGATGGGCCATCTGTTCAGTTGGCTCGGCCTCACGGTCGGCTGTCTGGACGACACGGAGCCGGGCTCGGAGCAGCGGCGCGCGGCCTATCACTGCGACATCACGTACGGCACGAACAACGAGTTCGGCTTCGACTATCTGCGCGACAACATGGTCGTCGCGCTCGATCAGCGCGTGCAGCGGCCGCACGTGTACGCGATCGTCGACGAGGTCGACTCGGTCCTCGTGGACGAGGCGCGGACGCCGCTCATCATCTCTGGACCCGTGGGGAACGACGGCGACCTGCAGTACGCGGAGCACAATGCGGCCGTCTCGCGGCTCGTGCGTCGGCAGTCGGAGCTCGTGAATGACCTGGTGGCGCGCGGCGAGAAGGCGATCGCCAACGGCGATCAGGACGCGGGGGCACTCGCCCTCTATCAGGCGCGGCTTGGCGGTCCCAAGAACAAGCGACTGCTGAAGGTGATGCAGGAGACGGGCATCAAGCAGCTGATCCTCTCCAAGGAGCTCGAGCACCTTGCGGACCGCAAGCTCTCGGCCGCCAAGCAGGCGTTCCGCGACCTCGAGGACGATCTCCTGTACGTGCTGGACGAGAAGGGGCACTCGGTGCATCTCACCGACAAGGGCGTCGACTATCTCTCGCCCAACTCGCCGGACGAGTTCGTGCTGCCGGACATCGCCACGGCCGTCGGCCGGATCGATCACGACGAATCCCTCGACGCGGCGGCGAAGCTCGAAGCCAAGCGCGCGGTCGAGATCGAATACGCCGTGAAGTCCGAGAAGCTGAACATCGTGCATCAGCTGCTGCGCGCCCACGCGCTGTACGAAAAGGACGTGAACTACGTGGTGCAGGACGGCCAGGTGCTCATTGTGGACGAGTTCACCGGGCGCACCATGCCGGGGCGTCGGTGGGCCGAAGGCCTGCACCAGGCGGTCGAGGCCAAGGAGAACGTCACCGTCCGCGGCGAGACGCAGACCCTCGCGACGATCACCATTCAGAACTACTTCCGCCTCTTTGAGAAGCTCGCGGGCATGACCGGCACCGCGGAGACGGAAGAGACCGAGTTCCACCAGATCTACGGCCTCGAGGTCTCGGTGATCCCGACCAACCGGCCCATCATCCGCGACGACCGCCAGGATCTCGTCTTCAAGACGCGCCGCGAGAAGTTCAATGGCATCGTCGAAGAGACGCGGCGGCTCCACGAGCTCGGATTCCCGGTGCTCGTGGGCACGACGAGCGTGGAAGCCTCAGAGACGCTGGCGCGCATGTTCCAGCGCGCCGGCCTGCCGCACAACGTGCTCAACGCCAAGTATCACCAGCGCGAAGCGGAGATCGTAGCGAACGCGGGTCAGCGCGGCGCCATCACGATCGCGACGAACATGGCGGGCCGCGGCACCGACATCAAACTCGGCGAGGGCGTGAAGGAATCGAAGCCGAGTCAGATCGACGACGCGGACGGCAAGCCGAAGGACATCATGGAGATCGGCGGCCTGCACATCATCGGCTCTGAGCGCCACGAGTCGCGCCGGATCGACCGCCAGCTGCGCGGCCGAGCAGGCCGCCAGGGCGATCCCGGCACGTCGCAGTTCTTCCTCTCGCTCGAGGACGACCTGATGCGGCTCTTCGGGTCGGATCGCATCGCGCGGCTGATGGACTCCCTGGGGGCGCAGGAGGGGGAGGTGCTCACCCACTCGCTGATCACCCGGTCGATCGAGCAGGCCCAGAAGCGCGTCGAGCTGCAGAACTTCCAGAGCCGCAAGCGCCTGCTCGACTACGACGACGTGATGAACCAGCAGCGCGAGGTGATCT
>CAZGFE010000051.1:0-17134 GCA_964524665.1 uncultured Gemmatimonas sp. | reverse complement strand
AGCGTCTCGCCGTCGATGAACGGCATCACATAGAAGAGGAATCCGTCCGCGCTCCCCGAATCGAACAGCGGGAGGATGTGCGGGTGCTGGAGACTGGCGGTGGTCTTGATCTCGACCACGAAGCGCTCGGCGCCGAGGACGGCGGCGAGTTCGGGCTTGAGGACCTTGATGGCGACCTGCCGGTCGTGCTTGAGGTCCTGCGCGAGGAAGACGGTCGCCATGCCGCCCTGGCCGAGCTCGCGCTCGATGCGGTAGCGGTCCGCGAGGGCGGTGTTGAGGCGGGCGATGGCGTCGGTCATCAACGCCGCCGCGGGAGATTCTCGAACCAGTTGAGCAGGACGACCATCGTTTGCTCGTCCTCGCGGTCCTGGACCGGGAAGATGAACGAGCGTCCGTCGCGTGACACGTCGTAGTTCGTGTAGATCCCGTCGGAACCGACGCTGCTCTGCCTGAACAACACGCGAACCTCTCCCGGAACAAAGGTCGTTCCAACGGTGACGTCAGCCGCCATCACGTCCGGTCCTGCGCGGAAGAAGATCTCGCGGCCGGTCCCCGACCATCGAGGCTCATTGCCGCCATTCTTCGAGACCTGCCATCGCCCACCGGGGCCAGGGAACGGGCGCACGTAGATCTCATTGCGCCCCGACTCGTTGCTCACGTACGCCACCCATCGGCCGTCTGGCGAGAGGCTCGGCGAGAAGTTCTGAAATGTCGAGGTGAAAAGCGGCCGTGGAGTGCGCGCCGAGTCCATGTCGACGACGGAGAGCTGACGGAGACCTTGGGCGAGCTGTTCGCGGATCACGAGTCGACGGCCGTCTGGAGTGAAGTCGCCCGTCGTCTGATCGTACGGCGCGACGACGAGCGGTTCCGGTGGCGCGCTGCCGTCGGCGAGCACGGACATGATGTCGAGCCCGTTTCCGAGGCGCTGAAAGACCACGCGCCGTCCGTCCGGTGTCCAGATCGGGCGCGTCGCATCGCCGTCGAACGTCAGTCGCGTGAGTGTCCCGCTCGCGCGCTCGAGGATCCAAATGTCGGAAGTGCCATCATTTACCGAGACGGCGATGCGAGTACCATCGGGCGACAGACGCGGGTTCCCGTATCGCCGCGCGCCGCCGCCGGCGGGGCGCGCGACGCCGCTGCGATCCACAGCGGAAAGCGTCGCGAGTCCCGTGACGCCGGTGGCGAACGCGACCGTTCCCCGGTGCGAGATCGCGAGCTTCCCCGTCCGGCTGGTCCCGCCCGCTTGCACGCTGTCCGCTACGGGCACTGATGGCCCCAGCACTTCGAGACGCTCCGCGTCGAATGGAACGCTCACCAGCGTCCCAACGCCGAGGGCTCCGCCGGTCGTCCCCACATTCAGGAGATTCGTCAGCGCGACGTACCCGGGCGCGATGTAGTGCGGATCGGCGCCGGGAACTGTGAATCGCTTGATCACGCCTGTGCGGAGTGTGATCGCGGCCAGCCAGTCACCGCTGGTGTCGTTCGTTGCGAAGATCGCCGTTCGCCCGCCGGGCAAGAACTTCGGCCATCGGTACGTGAGTTGGCCGCCGGTATCGGGCGCGGCCAGCAAGGTGGACGCGCCACCAGCGGCGGGCACCGTGTGCAGGCCGCGCTCGTCTGCAAAGAGGATCGTGTCTCCCGCATTCCACGTACCGCCGCGGAAGGCGCTGCCGACGTCGGTGATGGCAAGCCGTGGCCCGCCACCGACCGCGACCTTCACGAGCTTGTTGCCCACGACGAACGCGAGCTGCGTGCCGTCGCTTGAGAAGAAGGGACTCAGCGCTCCCAGGGTGCCAGGCAACACCACCGGCGTGACCTGGTCCAGCGTACGCGTCAGCAGTTCGACGCCGGAGCCGGTGGCTCCGGCATAGACGATCCTCGTGCCGGCCGGATCGATCGCGAGCACCTGCCCGGTGAGTCCGCTGGCGACGCTGGGATCGAGCTTCAGGGCGAATCTTCCGACCGGCGGCGGTGAAGGGGCGGGGCGGACCCACTCGCGCGTCAGGAGCGCGAGGGTCGCTGCGAGGAGCACCCACGGCGCCGCACGGAGCGCGCGAGCGCCTCGACTCAGCGGCGCGGGCGCGGGCGCTCCGGCACTCGTGGTCGCGCGCGTCCCGCCATCGTGGTAGTCGCTCCGCGCGAGCGCTTCACCGAAACCCTTCGCACTCGCAAAGCGGTCGGCGGGAAGTTTGGCGAGCGCCTTCTGCACCGCTGCCTCGACGTTCAGCGGGATCGTCTTCCGTTGCGCCGTGAGCGACCGCGGATCCTCCGTGAGCACCCGCCCGATGATCGCCTGCGCGCTCGCGCCCACGAATGGCGGCTCGGCGGTGAGCATCTCGTACAGCACGCAGCCCAAGGCGTAGATGTCCGTCTTGGGCGTGATCTCGCGCTCGCCCATGGCCTGCTCGGGGCTCATGTAGTGCGGAGTGCCGAGGCTCATCCCGGTCTCGGTCATCCGCGCGCCGCCTTCGCTGCGGCTCGCGGCGAGCGCGATGCCAAAGTCCGCCACCACAGCGTGCCCGCCGTGCAGGAGGATGTTCTCGGGCTTGATGTCGCGGTGCACGATCCCGTGCTGATGCGCGTAGTCGAGCGCGTCGGCGATCTCGCGGGCCAAGCGCACGGCCTCGTCCACGGGCAGCTGATGGTCGCGGTTCAAGCGGTCGCGCAGCGACTCGCCTTCCACGAACGGCATCACATAGTAGACGAGCCCCGCCGCCTCGCCCGAGTCGAACAGCCCGAGAATGTGCGGGTGTTGCAGGTTCGCCGTGGTCTTGATCTCGGCGAGGAACCGTTCGGCGCCGAGGATCGCGGAGAGCTCGGGGCGGAGCACCTTGAGCGCGACCTTGCGGTCGTGCCGGACGTCGTGGGCGAGATAGACGGTCGCCATGCCGCCCGCGCCAAGTTCGCGCTCGATGCGGTAGCGGTCGGCGAGCGCGGCGGTGAGCGGGGCGATGTTGGCGTTCATATGGTGGTGCGAGAAGCTACGGCGGCGAGCGCGGGGCGGCTATAGGCTGCGGCCCCTGGCGCTTCGTTCGGTGTGGCTCAGCGGTTCCGCATGTGGTCCGCGAGCTGCTGGAACCGCTGCCAGAGATACGCGCGCAGCTGCTCGGGCATCTCAACGCTCGCCAGCGCCCGCTCCATGCACCAGAGCCATTCGTCCCGCTCCACCGCACCGATCGCGAACGGCAGGTGCCGTGCGCGCAGCATGGGGTTGCCGTACTTCTCGACGTACACGGGCGGCCCGCCGAGCCAGCCGGTGAGAAAATCGTTCAGCTTCTCGCGTGAGCGCTTGAGCGACGCGGCGTGCAGCTTCCGGACGTGCACCGCCTCGGGCGCGCTGTCCATGAGGTCATAGAAGCGCGTGACGAGCGCGAGCACCGCGCTCGCGCCGCCGATCATCTCAAAGTGCGTGGGGCCGGAGCGTTCGAGGGGAACGGTCATCCGGAAAGGTCGGTCAGTCGTCGATCGGGGTGAGCGTCACCTCGGCCACACCGTCGGTGTGGTAGGCGACCTCGACCTGCCAGGGCTTGCAGCAGATCTCGCAATCCTCGACATAGTCCTGCACCTCGCCGCTCCCGGGGTCGAGCGTGATCTCGACCTCCTCGCTGCAGTAGGGGCAGACGACGGTCGCTTCGGTCTGAGCGGTTCCGTCGCCGGAATCGAATTCGTCTTCGTCGTGTTCGGATTCTTCTTCGCGCTTGCGTGGCATGATGCGTGAAGTCTAGTGGGCTGACGCGCGCGGCGCACAGCGCCGCTCGGATATAATTTCTTGATGCTCGTTCCCCTTCTCGTTGCGACGCTGCTGCAACAGGCGCCCGTCTGCGCGGGGCGCACGGTCTCTGCGATCGACGTGCGGACGCATCCGCCTTCCGCGGCGCGCGCGAGTGAACGTGCCGTGGATGCGCTCACGGAGGTGGTGGGACTCGACGAGCAGCGTACACCGGAGGACGTGATCCGGGCGTACCTGCGGATCCGCCCGGGGCAGCGGTGCACGCTGGAGCTGCTCGCCGAGTCGGAGCGGATGCTGCGGGCACAGCCGTTCGTGGCGTCGGTCTCCGTGCGCGGCACGGCGGATGGGGCGGGGCGCGTGCGGATCCGCGTGGATGTGGTGGACGAAGTGCCGTGGGTGGGCGGTCTGCGCTTGAAAGGCGCACGGATCCGGGGAGTGGACGTCGGGACGCGCAACGCGCGCGGCACGGGGCTCACGCTCATCGGCGGCGTCGAGAACGGCTTTGCCTATCGCGACGGCGTAAAGGTGACCGTGGGGCAGTACGGTGCGCTGGGACGCCCGGCGTTCGCCGCGCTCACGCTGCACCGGCGGCCGCTGGGCGGCCTTGTCGAAGTGAGTCTCAGCGAGCCGTACTACACGGCAGGGCAGCGCACCGCGCTGCAGGCGGGATTCGCGCAGGAGGTGGAGTACGGCACGCTCGTCCGTGCGGGTGCGGATGACGCGGCCGCCCGCGTGCGGCGGACGTCGTACAGCGCGGGCGTGGTGCAGCGCGTGGGGCGCAGCCGCAGCGGCCGCGCATTCGGACTCGGCGGCCTGCTCGTGATGGGGACCGACGTGCGCACGACCGAGTCCCTGGTGATCCCCACGGACACCGGGCTCGTGGGCTCGACCGACGCCACGCTCGTGGGTCGCTTCCCGAACTACGCCGTGGGGCGAGTGGCTTTGGCTGGCGGCATCCGGTCGCTGCGGTTCCGTCGGGTCTCGCGGTTCGAGACGCTGCTCGCCGAGCAGGACGTGGGTGAGGGCGTGGAAGTGCAGATGCTGGTGGGCCCGCGGCTGGGCGATGCGGGGTTCGGCGAGGACCTTCTGCTCGCGAGCGATCTCTACGTGGGGCTTGGCGGGCCGCGGTCGTTCGGTTCGCTGCACGTGCGCGCGGAGGGGCGGCACTTCGCGCGGGCGGACGAGTGGCGCGGCGTGGTGGGAAATGCGCAACTCACGTGGTATCTCGTGTCGTCGTCGACACGCACCCGCACGTTCACGGCGTCCGCCGCCGCCGTGGACCGCTCGCCGCTGCCGGTGCAGCTCACGCTGCGCGACCCGATCGGCGGCGTGCTCGGCTTGCCGGAGTCGAGCGAGGCCGGCGGCCGACGCGTGGCGGTGCGGATCGAGCAGCGGCATCTCACGACGTGGTTCCGGCCGCGCGCGGCGGTGGCGCTGGGCGTCTTTGCCGACGCGGGCCAGGTGTGGGCGGGCGACGTGGTGTTCGGCACCGACTCACCCGTGCGCGGGTCGGTGGGGTTCTCGTTCTTCGCCACGGTGCCGTCCACGGGGAAGCGCGTGTATCGGCTGGACCTCGGGGTGCCGGTGAATCCGGAGAGCGGGAAATTCGGCGTGGGCGTGCGGCTCAGTTCGGGGGATCGGACGGGCGGGTTCTGGGCCGAGCCGGGGGATGTGGCGCGGGCGCGCGAGGGGCGGGCGCCGCCGGCGCTCTCGCGTTGGTAGGGGGGCGAGCGTCGGAAGCTGCGCGACGCAGCCGCGCGCGTGCACCCAGTAGGGCGCCGAGTGTGGCGGTGGCCGCGGCCAGCCCGAGGACGATGTACGCGCCCTCCGAGGGGGCGCGGCGCACCACGATCAGCGCTGCCCACGCGCCCGCGAGTCCCACGACGATGTCGAGCACGCGGTTGGTGAGTGACTCACGGATCCCCTTGATCCACTCGCCGATCTCCCACGCCAGCATCATCAGGAATCCCAGACCAAGGATCTGCGCGTCGGCGAGCCGGAAGAACACGTTGGACGCGCCGCCCGCCACGCCCGTGAGGAAATGGACCACCATCCAGAGGTCGAAGTATTGACCTTCGTTCCAGCTGAACGAGACGCGGGGGCGAGCGGCACCAGGCATCGGGGGAATGTCGGTGGCCGGGACCACCCGCGCCAGCGCGAGTGACGGCCGCCGTGGTCAGTGGGTAGAATGGCCATGACGGAACGCGCCCAGTCACGCTCGATCCAGCCGATGCTCCGCGCCGCAGTTCTCCCTCTGCTGCTGGCTGTCGGGAGTTGCACGGAGCTGTTCGGTCCCGGCGTGCCGCGCGAGTTCGCGCTGCACACGATCGACGGCCAGCCCCTGCCGCTGATCACGGGGCAGGGCATCGACTCGCACGTCGAGGCCTTGGGCGACACGATCCGCGTGGACGGGTCAGGATTCGGCGTGTGGTCGGCGGCGTTTCTCTTCGGAGTGGGCGGACCGCCGACGCTCGTGACCTACATCGATTCGATCCAGTTCGTCCCTGCGACAACGCCCGTGCGCGTGGTTCGCGTGAAGCCGTGCGCCGAGTTCGAAGGCCAGCCGCTCGAGTGCTTCGATGGATGGCAGAACCATCGGCTCGTGGTGACGCCGGAAGGCTTCGAGCTCGACCACCGGTATCGCGGTCGTCTCGCGTTTCAGCAGATCCGTCGCTGACTGCGCTGGCTCCACGGCCCGGATCGCCATCCCGGACGCTTGCTGGGTGTAGCACTACTGTGCTACATTGCAGGCACCCTTTCCGGAGGTCCCGTGGTCCGTGAACTCAAGCTGCGGCAAGCGGGTGGCTCGGTAAGCGCCACCATTCCGCGTGATATGGCCGACCGTCTGCGGCTCGGCGTTGGCGACCGCGTGCTCGCCGTTGAGACCGAGCAGGGGATCCTGCTCACGCCCTACGACGCGGTAGTGGAGGAGGGGTTGGCCGTGGCCGCCCGGGCAGCCAAGAAGTTCCGCAACGCACTGCGCGAACTGGCCAAGTAGGCCGTGCGCGAGCCGCGGTGGGTCCCTCGGCTCGTCGTTGACGCCGTTCACCTCGATCAGCTGCGAGAGCACGGCGGGATGCCTGGTCTGCGCGATGAGGACGCCCTGGAGGCGGCTCTGGCTCGGCCAAGACAGAAGTGGAACTACGACGAGACCGCCGACCTCGCGACGCTCGCCGCCTCGTACGCGTATGGCATCTCTGCGGCGCATCCGTTCAACGATGGCAACAAGCGCACGTCATTCCTTGCGATGATGACCTTTCTGGGACTCAACGGCAAGGAGTTGAAGGCCAGTGAGACCGAAGTGGTGCAGGCGATGATGGCGCTGGCTGCCGGCACTCTCACGGAAGCGCAACTCGCCGAGTGGGTGCGCACGCGGCTGACGCGCCTCCTTCGCTAGGCCACGCGCTACATTTGGTCCCGTGGCCCGCATAGCGATCCTCGACCCCTTCTCCGGCATCGCCGGTGACATGTGCCTCGGCGCGCTCATCGACGCCGGGCTCGACGAGTCGTTCATCGCCGAGCTGCCCAAGACGCTCGGGATCGAAGGCGTCACGGTGCGCATCGCCAAGGTGAAGCGGAAGGAGATCGCGTGCACCAAGGTGGACTTCGACGTCCCGCCGCAGCCGCATGGCCGGCATCTCAAGCACATCAAGGCGATCGTCGAGGCCACGCCGGCGCCGGCGCGTGTGAAGGAGAAGGCGATCCAGTGCTTCACGCTGATCACCGAGTGCGAGGCGGCGATCCACGGCACCACCGTCGAGAAGGTGCACTTGCATGAGGTCGGGAGCGTGGACGCGATCCTCGACATCGTCGGCACGATCTGGGGGCTAGAGAAGCTTGGCGTGGAGCACGCGTTCTGCGGGGTGATCCCGCTGGGTGATGGTTTTGTGGAGACAGCGCACGGGAAGATGGCGGTGCCGACGGCGGCGACGCTGCGGCTGCTGGAGGGGTTGCCGGTGCGGCCTGGGCCTGAGGGCGCGGGCGAACTCGTGACGCCCACGGGCGCGGCGCTCGTGCGCGTGCTGAGCGAAGGGCCTCCGCCGGTTGAGTTCACGCCCACCGCGAGCGGGTTCGGGGCAGGGACCAAGGAGTTCGCGGACCGCGCCAATGCGCTGCGGATCATTCTCGCCGAGGCGGAGCCAGAGATCCTGGGCGGCGAGATCCTCGAACGCGCGTCGAAGATCGAGGTTGCAATGGTGATCACTGCGGACCTCGACGACTCCACGGGCGAGGAGCTCGGTGCGGTCGCCGACGCGGCGCGCGCGGCGGGGGCGCTGGACGTGACGCTGCTCGCCACCACGATGAAGAAGGGGAGGCCGGGTGTGCGGATCGAGATCCTTGCCACGCCTGAGAACGTACGAGAGCTGGAAGCGCTGTTGCTGCGAGAGTCGAGTACGATCGGGGTGCGGACGTATCCGGCAGCGCGGACGGTGCTGCCGCGCGAGTCGAAGACCGTGCGTGTGGACGGACACGAGATCTCCGTGAAGGTCGTGACGCTCCCGGATGGTTCCACGCGGGCCAAGCCGGAGTCGGACGACGTGCGGCGCGTGGCCGCCGCCACCGGGAAGACTCAGCGCGAGGTCGCCGACGCTGCGAAGGTGGCGGCCTCCACGACCAAACCGCGGTAGCGAGGGCGCCGATGCAACGGCTTCGCACGTTGCTCGGGTTGGCGCTTGTCTTTGCGGCGGCAGGCGTCGCGCGCGCCCAGGAAGTGCGCGGGACACTGATGGAGGCGGACGGTCAGACGCCCGCACGGGGCGTCCTCGTGCTCGCGACCAGTAGGATCGACGGGCGCACGGTTGACTCCACGCGCACGAGCGCGACCGGGTCGTATCGCTTGCGGGTCGGCCCAGACTCCGTGGTGGTCTTCGCCGTCCGCCCCGGTGTGCAGCCGACGTTGATCGGCCGAGTGCGATTGGAGCGCGACGACGTGGTGGTGCTCACCACTGCGATGCAGGCGGTACCGATCGAACTGTCAGTGCGTACGACGATCGCGGTGACTCGGTGCGGCACCACCGACCCAGAACGGAGACGAGCCACGGCGTCGTTGTTCGAGCAGATCATCGCGGCGCTCATGGCGAGCACGGAACTCGACACGCACCTCACCGCTCGCACGCTCACTCGCGTGCTCACAAGCAGCGCGGATGAACGCATGGTGTTCTCGGACCGATGGAGTGTATCCACGGCTTCCGTTCCAGAGCAACCGGATCGCAACGCGACCGATCTTCACGAACGGGGATTCCACAGCACGTTGCCAGATCTCACCGAGATCTATCATCGGCCGGGCGCGGACTTCTTCACGTCGCCAGCGTTTCTCGCGGACTACTGCCTTCTGCCGATGAGTCCGAGCGCACGCCACGGGTTCGTCGGCGTCTACTTCCGCCCGGTGAGCCCTCGGCGCGATGTGGTGCAGATCTCAGGCTCCTTCTGGCTCCGAAGCGACGATCTAGTGCTCGATGGGCTGCTCTTCCGCTACGAGGGGCTGCCTGTCGAAGCGGCGGCCGCACGTGCCGAAGGGTGGATCGAGTTCTCGCCAGTCGGGGACGGTCTCTCGGTGCAGACCGCGTGGGAGATCCGGATGCCACAGCTGGCGCGCGGCTCGCGCGCCTACCGACCGCGGGGCGAAGGGCGAGTGGAGCGAGTGGAGCGGTTCCTGCAAGTGTCTGGCATCCGCGTTGCCTCAAGTACCATTCAGGAGATCGCGCGTGAGCAGGGCACGCTGTTCAGCTCCGGCGTGCGCGACACGGTCGCGCGGAGAGTGCTGGTGCGGCGGCCAGCGCCGCGGCCGCCAGTCAACGCATGCGCCGAGACGCTGGGAGATCCACTGCAGGGCGTGTTGATCGGCCACCCGACTGGCGCCACGATCTCAGGCACGAACGTCGCTGCGGACGGCTCCTTCGTCCTGTGCGGAGTCCTGCCAGGGCGTGCCGTGGAGGTCGTCATTCGCGATCAGGCCGACGAAGTCCTTCATCGACTCACGGTGCGCGTGCCCGAGGGTACCGCATCGCCGTTCCTGGAGGTTCGACTCCCATCCGCCCCGCGCGACTGAGCGCGCACGCAAGTAGCTGTCCCTCCTAGCCTTCGGCCCTCTCGCCTGATACATTGAATGAGCCGCGAAGCGCGGCTTTTTTTGTCCCCGTCGCTCCCGCAAATGGTTCGCGTCCTGAAGGTCCAACCCGATAGCATCGCCGCCGAGCTGGGGATCGTTCCCGGCACGGAACTGGTGAGCGTCGGGGGACGCGAACTCGCGGACTTCCTCGACTGGGAGTTCCTCACCGCGGAGGAAGCCTTCGAGCTCGAGGCCAAGCTCCCCGACGGGGAGCACGTGGTGTTCGAGATCGAACGCGAGGGCGGGGAGCCGATGGGCATCGAACTCGAGCCGCCGAACGTGCGCCGCTGCGCGAACCGCTGCGAGTTCTGCTTCATCGAAGGCCTGCCGAAGGGCCTCCGCAAGAATCTCTACATCCGCGACGACGACTACCGGCTCTCGTTCGCCTACGGGAACTTCGCGACGCTCTCGAACCTGAAGCCGCGCGACGTGGCGCGGATCCTCGAGTATCGGCTGTCGCCGCTCTACGTGTCCGTGCACGCCACACCGTGGGAAGCACGCAAGGTGCTGCTCAACAATCCGCGCGTGCCGAACATTCTGGCGCAGCTCAAGGAGCTCACCGCCGGCGGGATCCAGTTCCACGGGCAGATGGTCGTGGTGCCGGGGCTCAACGACGCCGAAGTCCTCGAAGAGTCGCTCAGCGACCTCTACTCCTTCGGCGAGGCGTGCCTGAGCGTCGCGCTCGTGCCGGTGGGACTGACGCAGTTCTCGCATCTGTACACGGGCAAGTCGATGGACCAGGAGAACGCGTCGAAGATCCTCGACGCCGCCGAGCGATGGTCCAAGCGCGCGCAGAAGGAGCGCGGCGAGCCGTGGGTGTATGGCTCGGACGAGCTCTACCTGCTGGCCAAGCGCGAACTGCCCAAGGCCGCGCATTACGGCGACTTTGCGCAGATCGAGAATGGCGTGGGCGCGGTGACGAGCCTGCGCGACCGCGTGAAGGCGGGGCTCTCGCGCCTCCCGCGCCTAGACGGCAAGCGGATCGGTGTGGTGACCGGCTCCGCCATGAAGGACCTGATGCCGCCGCTCCTCGAACAGCTGCAGGGCGCCACTGGCGCGACGTTCGAGATGATCCAAACGGTGAACACGCTCTTTGGCCCGACGGTGACCACCGCGGGCCTCCTGGTCGGCGCGGATGTGCGTCGTGCCCTCGCGGACCGCGCCGATCTGGACCTGGCGCTCATCCCCGCCGAGACCATCAACGATGGTGGTCTCTTCCTCGACGACGAGTCGTTCGTGTCTGTGCGTGAAGCCATGCCGATGCCGGTGTATCCCTCCTACGATTTCATTGATGTCCTCGAGCTCGAGGGCGCGGGCGCAATGGCCGGCGCCGGGAGCGCCCGATGAGCGATACGCCGGTTGTGGCGCTCGTCGGACGCCCGAACGTCGGGAAGTCCGCGCTGTTCAACCGCCTGATCGGCGATGACACGGCGATCGTCTCTGACGAAGCCGGCACCACGCGTGACCGGCACTTCTCGATGTGCACGTGGCAGGGCCGCAACTTCTGGCTCGTGGACACGGGCGGCTTGGTCGCCGACTCGGACCTCCCGATGGACGTCGCGATCCGCAAGCAGGTGGAGCAGGCGATCGCGGAAGCGGACCTCATGCTATTGATCGCGGACGCGAAGAATGGGCTACACCCGAGCGACTCGCGTCTGGTGGAGCTGCTGCGCAACGCGGGCAAGCCGTGGCTGCTCGTCGCGAACAAGGTGGACGACCCCAAGAGCACGGACTTCTACGAGTTCTACAACCTGGGCGCGGGCGATCCGCTGCCGGTCTCCGCCGTGAACGGCAAGAACTCGGGCGACCTGCTGGACACCGTGGTCAAGAATCTCCCCGAGGTCGAAGCAGCGGACTCACCGGAGACGCTGCGCGTCGCCGTCATCGGCCGGCCGAACGTGGGCAAGTCGAGCTTCATCAACCGACTCCTCGGTGAGGAGCGCTTGGTCGTGCACGACGAAGCGGGCACCACGCGCGATTCGATCGACACGCCGTTCAACTACCACGGCCGTCCGTTCATCTTCGTGGACACGGCGGGCCTCCGCCGGCAGAGCAAGATCGACGACGGGATCGAGTTCTACTCGTCGCTCCGCACGCGGCGCGCGATCGACCGGTCGGACATCTGTCTCCTGATGATCGACGCGACCGAGGGCCTCCACAACCAGGACCTCAAGATCGCGACGCTCGCGTGGGACGCGGGGCGTGGGCTGATCCTGATCATCAACAAGTGGGACCTGAAGGAAAAGGACGACAAGACCAGCGCCAAGTTCCAGAAGGAATGCATCGAGAAGGCGCCGTACCTCAAGTTCGTGCCGTTCGTGTTCACGAGCGCCATCACCGGCCAGCGCGTGACCAAGGTCCTGGACGTGATCCTCGAGGTGGAAGCCGAGCGCGCCAAGCGGATCCCCACGAGCCAGGTGAACGAGGCGCTGAGCGAGCTGCTCGCGCGCCGTCAGCCGCCGCAGGCGGCGGGGCGCGAGATCAAGCTCAACTACGCCACGCAGGTGGAGACGTCGCCGCCCGCCATCGCGGTGTTCGGCAACAATCCCGACCTCGTGCAGGAGCACTATGTTCGGTACCTGCACAACGGCTTCCGCGAGAAGTGGGGGTTCACGGGGAACCCGCTCCGGATCCTGATGCGGCTCAAGGGTGGGAGGAACGAATAGGATGCATTGGTCGGCGGCGCTGTTCATCTCGTATCTCTTCGGTTCCGTGCCGACCGCCTACCTCGCGGGGCGGCTGCTCAAGGGGATCGATCTCCGCACCGTCGGCTCAGGCAACCTGGGCGCCACCAATGTCTACCGCTCACTCGGCGCGATCCCCGCGCTGCTGGTCCTCGCGCTGGACACCCTCAAGGGATTCATCCCGGTGGCGATGCTCCCGTCGCAGCTGAGCGGCGTGTACTTCTTCGAACGCTCGACGATGCTCTGGTGGGGACTCGCCTGCGGCGCGGCGGCCATTCTCGGGCACGCCAAGCCGGTCTTCCTCCTCGGCAAGGGCGGAGGCAAAGGCGTGGCCACCGCGTCCGGCGTGTTCGCGGCGCTCGCGCCCGCCGCGCTCGGCATCTGCTTCCTGATCTTCGTCACCGTGACCTTCGGGAGCGGGATCGTCTCGCTCGGGTCCATGGCGGCGGCGCTCGCGCTGCCGGTGGCGGTGGGCATCACGCTTGGCGCGGCGTCGCCGGTGTTCTTTGCGAGCATTGCGATCGCCGCGTTCGTGGTCTGGTCGCACCGCGCCAACATCGAGCGGCTGCGCGCAGGCGTCGAGCCGCGCACGTTCGGCGGGAAGGCGACGGGCGCTTCGGATGGCGCACCCATCGGCGCGGCGGCCGGTGCGTCGGTGCCTGCCTCCGAGATCCGCCGGATCTCGGACCACGGTCTGGATGAGTACCCCCACGACCAGGAGAGCGAATGAAGATCGCCGTGATCGGCGCAGGCGCCTGGGGCACGGCGCTCGCCAACCTCCTGAGCGAGAACGACCACACGACGACGCTCTGGGCCTTCGAGCAGGATGTCGTGGAGTCCATCAACGCCAACGCCGAGAACCGACGCTTCCTCTCCGGCGTGCAGCTGCACCGGGACCTGCGCGCCACGTCCGGGATGGACGCCGCGCTGGATGGCGCCGAGCTCGCGTTCTTCGTGGCGCCGTCGCACGTGCTGCGGCAGGTGGCGGCCACCGCCTCGCGCCACGTGCCGGCGGGCGTGCCGCTGGTGATCGCCACCAAGGGCATCGACAAGGAACGCCTCTCGCTGATGACCGACGTGGCCGCCGAGGAGATCCCGGGTCGGCCGATCGTCGCGCTCAGCGGACCGAGCTTTGCGCTCGAGGTCGCGAACCATCTGCCGACGGCGATCGTCGCCGCGAGCAAGGACGATGCGGCCGCCGTACTCACGCAGCAGGCGCTCTCCACGTCCGCGTTCCGCGTGTACACGCAGCACGACGTGATCGGCGTGGAACTCGGCGGCGCACTCAAGAACGTGATGGCGGTGGCCACGGGCATCTCCGACGGCCTTGCGCTCGGCTTCAACGCGCGCGCAGCGCTCATCACACGGGGGTTGGCGGAGATGACGCGCCTGGGGCTCAAGATGGGTGCGGAGGCCGAGACGTTCGCTGGCCTCGCGGGCATGGGCGACCTGGTGCTCACGTGCACGGGCTCGCTCTCGCGGAATCGGTCCGTGGGGATCGAGATCGGCCGCGGCGCCACGCTCAGCGAGGTGCTCGCCGGGCGCGAGACGGTGGCCGAAGGTGTCACCACGAGTGAAACGGCGAAGCTGCTCGCCGAGAAGCACGGCGTGGAGATGCCGATCGTGCAGGCGGTGCACCGTGTGCTGTTCGAGAAGCAGCCGGCGCGCTGGGCTCTGGTGGAGCTGATGACCCGCGACCTCAAGGGAGAGCGCGACTGATGCCGACGGGCGGAGAGCCGGTCCGGGAGTTCTTCTCGATCGGCGACGTGTGCGAGCTCACCGAGCTCAAGCCGCACGTGCTGCGCTATTGGGAGAGTCAGTTCAAGTTCCTGAGCCCCGCCAAGAACCGCTCGGGCAACCGCGTGTACACGCGCCGCGAAGTGGAACTCGTGATGCTCGTGAAGCACTTGCTCTACACGGAGAAATACACGATCGAAGGGGCGCGGCAGAAGGTGGACGAGCATCGCAAGGCGGGCGGCGTGAAGCCCGCGGCGCGGCAGGGGCTCGACGCGCAGACGGTGCAGTTGATCGAGAAGGATCTGCAGGGGATCCTCGACATCCTTGAACGCACGGACGAGTGATGCGGCTGCTGCTCAGCAATGACGATGGGATCCTCGCGCGCGGGCTCGATTGCCTGGAGCGCGCGGCGCGGCCGTTGGGCGACGTGTGGGTGGTCGCGCCGGACCGCGAACAGAGCGCCACGAGCCACTCGCTCACGCTGCATCACCCACTGCGTCCGATCCAGTTGGGCGAGCAGCGCTGGCAGGTGGACGGCACGCCCACCGACTGCGTGATGCTTGCGATCGAGGCCCTGTTGCCAGCGCGGCCGGACTTCGTGCTCAGCGGGATCAACCACGGCCCCAACATGGGCGAGGACGTGCTTTACTCGGGCACCGTGGCTGCGGCCATGGAAGGTCTCGCGCTCGGCGTGCCGTCGATCGCCGTGTCGTTCGCGGGCCGCGTGCTCCGCGCCGACGACGCGCTGCTCGACGACGCCGTGGAGACGTTGGGCAAACTGCTCAAGCACCTGATGGCGCTGCCTGCATTCCCCAAGGACACGCTGCTCAACGTGAACCTGCCGATGGTGCCGGCCAAAGAGGTCAAAGGCGTGAAGCTCACGCGGCTCGGGCGGCGCGTGTTCTCGGACTCGCTCACGCCGATGAAGGACCCGTGGGGCCGCGAGATCTTCTGGATCGGCGGCGGCTCGGTGGCGTGGAGCGGCACGGAGGACAGCGACTTCCGCGCGGTGAAGGACGGATTCATCTCCGTCACGCCGCTGCACCTGGATCTCACCGCCAAGGACCGCCTGGAGGATTCGGAGAAATGGTGGCGCCCGCTCTAGTCCGGGAGTTCGGCGGCGCCAAGCGCCGGCTGATCGAGGAACTGCAGCGCAAGGGCATTCGCGACCTCGCGGTGCTCAAGGCGTTCGACGAGATCCCGCGCCACTGGTTCGTGCCCACGGGCGTGCAGCACCGCGCGTATGACGACACCGCGCTGCCGATCGGGGCGGGGCAGACCATCTCCCAGCCGTGGGTGCACGCGCGGTACCTGGAGACGCTGCAGCTCAAGGGCACGGAGCGCGTGCTCGAGATCGGCACGGGTTCCGGATTCCAGAGTGCGCTGCTCACCAAGCTGGCGGGCGCGGTGTTCTCCATTGAACGCCTGCCCGTGCTCGCTGAGCAGGCGCGGGACAACTTGCGCGCGTGCGGGATCGAGCACGTGATCCAACGCGTGGGCGACGGCACGCTGGGCTGGCCGGAGTATGGACCGTTCGACGCGATCCTCGTGGGCGCTGCGTCGCCTGACGTGCCGCAGCCGCTCGTGGACCAGCTCAGCGTGGGTGGGCAGTTGCTCATCCCGGTCGGCGGCCGCGACGAGCAGCAGCTCATCCGGATCCGCCGCACGGCGGACGGCACTGAGCGCAGCACGCTCGAGGCCATGCGCTTCGTGCCGCTGATCGGCACGCACGGGTACGAGTCGTGATCCGGCGCGAGCGCCGCGTCTCGGGTGGTCGCAAGCCGACCGACATCGGGCTCAGGCTCCGGGCCGCGATCCGCGACGTCCCGGATTTCCCGAAGCCCGGGATCACGTTCAAGGACATCACGCCGGTGCTCGGGGATGCGGTCTTGTTCTCCGACGCAGTGAGCGCGTTGGTGGAGCCGTGGCGTCAGGCCCGCATCACGCACGTGCTCGGCATCGAGAGCCGCGGGTTCATCTTCGGCGCGCCCGCGGCGATGCTGCTGGGAGCGGCGTTCGTCCCCGCCCGGAAGCCGGGCAAGCTCCCGTATCGGTTGGTGACGGAGAGCTACGAGCTCGAGTACGGCGCCGCGCAGCTGCAGGTGCACGAGGACGCGTTCGCCCCACCGCCGGGCGAGGAGGAGCCCGAGCCCTTGCCGGGCGAGGACCGCACGCCGCGCGTGCTCGTCGTGGACGACCTGCTCGCGACGGGCGGCACGGCGCGTGCGGCGCTGGACCTGGTGAAACGACTCGGCGCCGAGCCGGTGGGCGTCAGCGCCGTGATCGACCTAGCCTTTCTGCCGTGGCGAGCCAAGCTCGCCGGCGCTCACGTGGAGACGCTCGTCAGCTTCTCCTGAACCGACTCGTCCCGCTGGCTGGCGCTGCCGTAGAGCATCGCGTTCACGCGATCGCCGAGCCCGTGGATGATCAGGTACACGCAGGGCACCACGAAGAGCGTCAGGAAGGTGGAGACGGAGAGTCCGCCGACCACCGCAATGGCCAGCGGCCGCATCAGCTCGCCGCCCTCGCCCAGACCTAACGCCAATGGGAGCGTGCCGACCAGTGAGGTGATGGTCGTCATCATGATCGGGCGCATGCGCGCCGCGCCCGCTTCCACGATGGCCTCGGTGATGGTGTGGCCTTCTTCTCGTCGGAATCCTTCGGCGAACTCCACGAGCAGAATGGAATTGTTCACGACGATCCCCGCGAGGAGGATCATCCCCAGCACCGCCGGGGCGCTGAACGGCGTGCCGGTGATCAGGAGGATGGCGATCACGCCCATCATCGCCAGCGGGATGGCCGCGAGGATCACGAGCGGGTTCGTGAGGCTCTCGTACTGCACCGCGAGCACCACGAACACGAGGAAGATCGCCA
>CAZGFE010000050.1:0-17494 GCA_964524665.1 uncultured Gemmatimonas sp. | reverse complement strand
GCCCCGACGAGTACTACCGCACCACGCCGCTCTACGCGAACGGCCGGCTCTTCACGGTGGCCACGACGCGCCGCTCCGTGATGGCGATCGATCCGGAGACGGGCGAGACGCTGTGGATGTACCGCATCGAGGAAGGCATCCGGTGGCAGAAGGCGCCGCGGCAGTTCGCCGGGCGCGGCCTCACCTATTGGACCGACGGCACCATCGAGCGCGTGCTCGTCGTGACGCCGGGCTACCACCTGGTCTCGCTCGACGCGCGCACCGGCGTTCCGGACGCGCGCTTCGGCCGCAACGGCATCGTGGATCTGCAGGACGGGCTCGGATTCCCGCTCGTGCCGCTCGCGGTGGACGACACGGGCTCGCTGATCATCTCCGACGCTGCGCCAGCACGTCGCGCCCGACCGGGCGAAAAGTGGGATCCCGTCACTCGCACCGGCGCCGACGGCACGGTGGGCATCGACCCGGTCCACGGCCAGATCGCCAACTCCTCTCCCGCGATCATGGTCGGCGACGTCGTCGTGCTCGGCAACTCGAGCATCCACGGCTACTATCCGATCCGCGTCCGCAATCTGCCGGGCTACATCCGCGGCTTCGACGTGCGCACGGGACGTCAGCTCTGGAAGTTCAACCTCGTGCCGCAGCCCGGTGAGTTCGGAGCAGACACGTGGGAACGCGGCTCCCGCGTGGGCGACGAGGGCGTCGGCAAGAACGACGCGTGGGCCACGTACAGCGCGGACCCGGAACTCGGCCTCGTCTACATCCCCGTCGGCATGCCGCTGATGGACGAATACGGCGGTCATCGCCCAGGCGACAATCTCTACGGCAACTCGCTCGTCGCGATCGACGCCAAGACGGGGCGCCGCCGCTGGCACTTCCAGATGGTGCACCACGACATCTGGGACTACGACACGCCGATGGCACCGAACCTCTTCGACGCGGTCGTTGATGGTCGGCCACGCAAACTCATCGCGCAGACGACCAAGCAGGGCTGGATCTACACCTTCGACCGCGCGACCGGCGAGCCCATCTGGCCGATCGAAGAACGTCCGGTGCCGCAGAGCAACGTGCCCGGTGAACGCTCCGCACCCACGCAACCGATCCCCACGCGGCCCGCGCCGTACGCGCAGCAGGGTCTGCTCGACAGCGACATCATCGACTACACGCCCGCGATCCGCGATTCCGCCCTCGCCATGGCGCGGAAGTGCCGGATGGGCCCGTACTTCATTCCGGCCGTGCTCTCGGACGGCTCGAGCGACAACGGGCTGCGCTGCTCGTGGTACGCGCCCGGCGCCAGCGGCGGCGTGAATATCGACGGCGGCGCAGCCGTCGATCTTGAGACAGGGATGATGTACGTCGCCGCGCTGAGCGGACTCTCGACGATCTCGCTGCAGAAGGACCCGTGCTCCGAGTTCCGCTACTCCTCGCCGCGCGACAACTGCGGCCTGCTTGGCGCACTCCCGCCGCCGGAGGGCTACGTGGCTCCGGAGAGCCGCGGCGGCGGTTTCGCAGGCCGCAGCAACGCATCGATGCTCCACGGCGTTTCGATCCTCAAGCCGAAGGAGGTCGGCGGCATCACCGCCTACGACATGCGCACGGGCGACAAGCGTTGGTGGATCCCAAACGGCGGCTGGATCCCGGTGACGAGCAACGACCCGCTCTTCGCGGGCGTGACACTCCCACCGCGCCCCGCCGGTGGTCAGGCGCAGATCATCGTGACCAAGACGCTGGTCATCTACGGCACCGGTCGCAGTGGCGGCGTCCCCAACACCCCGCCCCGCCTCTTCGCCGTGGACAAGAACACCGGCGCCGAGGTAGCGTCGGTGGAGATCCCCTCGCGCACGACGGCCATGCCGATGACGTTCATGCACAACGGCAAGCAGTACATCGTCTTCGCGACGGGGGCGGGGTCGTCGACGAGTCTCGTCGCGCTGCGACTGCCCTAGCGGCAACTGCGTTCACCACGAAGGCACGAAGTCACGAAGGGCTCCGATGCGATCACTTGCATCGGAGCCCTTTGTCTTCGTGTCTTCGTGCCTTCGTGGTGAGAGCCGTTGTAGTTGAACTGCGGACTACTGATAGAACTTCCAAGCCGCCCGGAAATCCCGCGTCAACGGCGTGCCAAGCATCCGCGCTCTCACCATCTCGATCGGCACGCGCCCGCCCTGCAGGATCGCGTCGTGGAACTCCTTGTTCGACATCCGCCCCGCGCCCACGGTCTCGCGGTGCAGCGCACGGAGTTGCAGCCCACCGAGCATGTACGCCGCCTGATACATCGGCGAGTACGACCCGTTGAACGAGCGCCGCACCTCGGCTTCTGCGTTCGCGCGTTCGTGACCCACGCGGTTCACGAGGAAGTCCACCGCTTCCTGCGGCGTCATGGTCCCCAGGTGGAACCGCAGCGAGAAAATGATCCGTGCCGCCCGGTGTGAACGCCAGAACAGCATGCCCATGCGGTCTTCCGGTGTGGTCGGGAACGCCTGATCCCAGAGCAGCATCTCCCACCACAGCGCCCAGCCCTCACCCCAGAACGGCGTACTGAATGCGTTCCGGTGCTGACTGTAGCGCTGCGTCATGAAGCCCTGCAGGTGATGCCCAGGGATCAGTTCGTGGTGCACCGTCGCCAGCGAGAAGTGCGGATTGTTCCCGCGCATCGCCATGAGCTTGTCGTCGTGCGCCATCGAGTCGGTCGGGTATGCGACCTGGATGATCTCGCCACCGAGGAAGAATGGCGACACGAGCTGCTGTCGCGGCGGCATCATCTCCATCCGCCAGACCTCCTCCGCGAGCGGCGGCACGGTGACTAGGTCGCGGCTCTTCACGAACTCGGTGGCCGCGCGTGCCAGATCGCGCACCATGGCGGGCTGTTGGCCCGGCGGCACGAAGGCCTGCTTCACCTTCTCGAGCGCGGCACGCACGTCGTCGCCGAATCCCATCTCGCGCGCGGCCTTCCGCTGCTCGGCTTCGATCCACGCGAACTCGCGCTCTGCGATCGCGATCAGCTCCTGCGGCGTGTACGCGATCATCTCGAAGACGAGATCGGCCGCCACGCCACTCGCGCCGATCGGGTCGCCGATGATCGGCTGCTCCTCGCCCGCCTTCTGCCCCACGATCACTTCACGGATCGCCGTCACGTACTTGTTCATCGACTCCGTCGCGCGGCGGTACGGGTCTGCGGTCCACCACGAGAACGTCGGGTCGTAGCCGGAGCTGAAGCGATACCAGTTCCGCATCGTCGCCTGCAGGTCGCCCAGGTAGTCGATCGCCCGGAGTCCCACGATCCGCTCCGCGCGCGGGATGTTCGCCGAGTTCTTGGCGCGGACCATCTTCGTGAGGCTGTCGGTGAGCTTGGCGAGATCCGCGAGCGCGCGCGCCGTGGACTGACCGTCTGGCGTCTCAAGTCGCCGCCGCTGCTCCTCGAAGCCCGCGATCACGGGACCGAACGGCACGAGCGGCTTCATCTCCGCCGCGAGTCGCTCGTCACGCGCGAGCTGGTCGAGCTCCTGCTTGAGCCGGTTGTCGAGGAGGATGTAGTCGATCTTCCCCTCCTGGTTCATCCGGTCGAAGTCCACCGCGGCGAGTCGGCGACGCCAGCCCGTGTAGAACGCGGTCAGGCGCGTGGAGCGCGCCTCGGAATACGAGACCGTCCAGCGGCGCAGCAGCGCGGCGCGGTCCGTCACGAAGAGCTCGACCGTATCAGCGAGTGGGCTCTGGACCGAAGGAGAAGGCGGAACGAGTCGCTGGGCGGCCGCCTCCACGCCGAGGACTGCGAGTGCCGCGACGATCCCAGCGAGTACAACGATCCGACGCACCATCATGGACGACTCCTCTCATACCGTTTCAGCGCCCGGGGCCCCACCTCGGCGCCATAGATGACCCCATTCCTGTCCACCGCTACGCCTTCCGCCGCGCTCGTGTTGCGCGTGTCCGTCACCGGGTCCGGAATGAACGCCGTCACCTCGCCCGTGCGTGCGTTCCCGATCCGGATCCCGCGCTGCCACTCCGGCCGCGTCGGCGCGATCGAGCCCGACTCCGAGTCCGCCACATAGATCATGTCGTTCGCATCAATGAAGATCCCGCTCGCCCGCGAGAACTGATACCATGTGTCGAGCAGCATTCCAGCCTGATCATAGATCTGGATCCGGTTGTTGCTGCGGTCCCCCACGAACAGCCGGCCGCGCGAATCCATCGCGAGTGCGTGCGGTTGGTCGAACTCGTTCGGCCCCGCACCGCGCGTGCTGCCGATCGTCAGCAGCAGCTTCCCCGTCCGGTCGAACTTGAGCAGCCGCGCGTTCGCCGTGCCTTGCGACGAATGCCCCTCGGCCACCCAGATATCGCCATTCGGAGCGACAAGCACGTCGTTCGGCTGCCAGAAGAACCCCGGCTCGCGCGCGCCACCGTTGGCGCCGAGTCGCATCAGGAGCTGACCGGTCGGCGAGAACTTGAGCACCTGATGCCCGAAGATCTTCGTCGAGTCGATCACGCCGCCGTCGCCCGCCGCCGCCCGGAGCCCCGCGATGTTGTCGCGCCCGTCCGTCACCCAAATATTGCCCTCGCGGTCCACCGTGATCCCGTGCGGCCAGTTGATCAGCCCGCGGCCGAACGACCGCACGAGCTTCCCATTGGCATCGAACTTGAGGATCGGGTCCAGATCGGAGCCCACACAGCTGTTCTGTGCGCAGCGCTCACCGACCCAGATGCTCACGCCGTCGCGGTCGATCGCCACCGCGCTCGTCGCGCCCCACGTGCGGCCCTCGGGCAGCTTGGCCCAGCCCTCGACCGTGCGGTACGGATTCGGGCGGTCATTGACCGGGGCAACGGCCTGCGCCGCAAGCGATCCTGGAGTGAAGGCAAGGCTCAGGACGACGAGCCCGGCCGCCATCGAGCACGTGCGCGTCAGCGCGACGGGAAACGCGACTCGAAACCCGCACCCGCGCACGCGCCCGCGCGCGCTTCCCTCGTGTCCGTTCATTCGTCGTCCCGTGCTGGGGTCGCTTCGTAGTCTTCGGTGGGAAACTTGAACGCCTCGGCCAGCGCGGGGTCCGTCTCCGCTCCGAGCACGCGCTTGGCCGCGTACTCGCCGACCAACGGCGCGAACTTGAAGCCTTCCGCCTGACCGGCGCCTGCGATCCAGACGTTGCGCGCACCGGGCAGCCGGTCCACGATGAAGTTCCGATTCGAACTGCTCTCGTAGTGACAGGAGCGCGTCTCGAGCAGCGGCGCGTTCGCCATCGCGGGGAAGCACTTGGCCAGCACGCGACGCGAACCCTCGATCCGTGACTCGTTGGTCCAGCGCGGGCTGAGGTCGGGATCCTGCAACGCGGGGTCCTGCGGCGCAGGGCGCGGCGGTGGCGGCGGCTCTTCATCGTCGTCCGCGCTCCGCGGCGGAGCCGGCGGCGCGAACGCACCGCGCACACGGAACCCGCGGCTGTCCACGGTCAGCGCGCCCCAGCCCGTCACGCCGGGAACGTTCCAGCTTGGAATGTTCGGTGCCGTGAAGCGCGCATCGCCCTCGGGTGTGCCGAAGTAGCAGACGTGTCCGAGCGGGATCCGCATTCGGTTCCCGAGGAGATCCGGAAAGACCTTGCGCAGCCACGGCCCGCAGCAGAACACATAGGCGTCCGCCCGCAGCACCGTGCCGTCATCGAGCGCGACGCCGTCCATCATCTCGCTCGTGATCGCGCGCGGCGTCGCCCGGCCGATCCGGAACTGGACGCCGGCATCGCGGGCAAGCGTGGCGAGCGCGTGCACCGATGCGCGCGAGCGCACGACCCCCGCGTCGGCCTCATACGTGATCACCGAGTAGGTCTCGCTCGCGATCTGCGGCCAGCGCCGCATCGCCTCGTCGGTGGAGACCTTCTCGTACGGCACCTTGGCAGCGTCCCAGAGCTCCATCGTCCGCGTGGTGAAGGGCTCGTCCTTCTCGCGCAGGATGACGTCGCCCGTCTTGATGAAGTAGCGCGTGCCGAAGCGCGGGCCGTGCTCCGCGTCGAACGCGGTCCATCGACGGATGGACTCGCGCGCCCACGCGGTCCAGAGTTCCGGGGTGTTCGCGCGGTCGCCATACGAGGAGCGCACGCCGCGCGTCTCATCCCCGCTCGTCGCGCGCGAGTTGGCCACCCCGTACTGATCCAGCACCGTCACGCGAGCGCCGGCCTTGGCGAGTTCCAGCGCGGTGGAGACGCCCCAGACGCCAGCGCCGATGACCAGTACGCTCCCCGATGCGCCCGCCCGACCGCGCCCCTGCGGGCGCCCCGTCGCCTGCGCACCGAGCGCGCCCGGCGCGACGCCGGCGGTGAGCAACGCGCCGGCACCCACGCCAGCGATCCCAGCGAGTCTGAGGAACTCGCGCCGCTCGATCTCTGGGCGCGGCGTCTCGTCGTTCGGCTCGGTCATGTTCCCGGTGAAGAGGTCGGGGCGAAGATGTCTCGCGTGGAGAACGAACGCAATCGGCTCGACCGACGGTCATTGCGGGAAGGTCCACCCAGATTCACTTTCCACCGAATGACCGCACCGCTCGTCTCTCCGCCGCGCCGCGAGCGCCTAGGTGTCTTCGTGGTGATGGCCGTTGCCGTGCTGTCCGCCGGACATCCGCCGCTCGGCGCACAGACCGCCGGACCCCCCAGCGCCCCGCCCACCTATACGGATTCCCAGGCCACCCGCGGCGGCGCGTGGTTCCTCTCCGCGTGCGAGGAGTGTCATCCCTCGAGCGACTTCACCTCGGCGGATTTCCGACTCGCGTGGAGCGGACGCAACGCGCTCGACCTGTTCGAACGGATCCGCACGACGATGCCCGAGGCGACGCCGGGCTCGCTCTCCCGCCGCGCCTACACCGACATCGTCGCGTACTTGCTGCGGCTCAACGGCATGCCGCCTGGCACCGTACCGCTGACCGCCGACTCGCTGGTTCTGACCAGCGTCCGGCTCGTCTTTTCTGACTCCTCTCACGCCACGAGGCGATGATGCGCACGACCCGAAGCTCCGTTCTGTCCTCGCTCGCCGCGCTCTTGCTTGCTGCTCCCACGGCCCTCGAATCGCAGACGCGTGAGCCCATTGGCACTCCGTCCGCGACCCTCACGCCGGCGATCCGGGTCGGGAATATGGTGTACGCGTCTGGCCAGCTCGGCCTGCGCGGCTCGTCTCCCGACAGCACGGTCGGAGGTCAGACGCGCAATGCGCTCGAGGCCACGAAGCGCGTGCTGGAGATGGCCGGAACGACCATGGACCGCGTGGTGCGCTGCACCGTCTTTCTCGTCGAGGCGGCAGACTTTCGCGAGATGAACACGGCGTATGCCGAGTTCTGGCCGTCGTCGCCGCCCGCGCGCAGCACCGTGGTCGTGAAGGCGCTCGTCGTCCCGCGTGCGACGGTTGAGATCGAATGCATGGCGGTGATGCCGTAGTTCGGGCGGGGTGCCCGGGCGCGGCCCGCGCCACGCTCGAAGTGTGACCCAAGCCCTTGCCGCGGGCGGCCCCAGACGGGAGCTTCTCACCGTCCCCGTCCATTCCACATCTATTGATGCGGCAGCGGCCCGTTCTACGTATGCTGGTCTTGCGTCGGCGGGTGTACACTGCCGTCGTGGCGCTTGCGCTGGCCCTCGTCGGGCTGTCCTGCGGCGAACGGGCGACGGGGCCCGCTGCGCGCGGCCAAGCGAGTCTCGGGTTCGCCTTCGGCTTCTCCGAGCGCGCCGCGCTCGTCCACCGCTCCCTCAGCGTGTTTGGACTGGCCATCGACAACGTCCGCATCCGGCTTGAGACCGCCGACGAGGTGGTCGTGCTCGACACCGTGGTCGTCTTCCCCGCCGGCCAAGAGACGATCTCCATCGCGCTCCGCGTCCCCATTACGGGTTCGCAGCAGACCTTCCTCGCCCGCGTCGAACTGCGCGACGGTCTGACCGTCCTCTTCTCGGGCATCCAGTCGGTCGTCGCGCGCGCCGGACCCGGCGGCCAAGCTGCGCCGGAGATCGTGACGGAGTACGTCGGTCCGGGGGCGACGGCGACCAGCGTCGTCATCTCCCCGCGCGACACGGTGATCGCGCCGGGCGTGGCGGTCGCGTACACCGCGGTCGCGCTGGACGACAACGAATCGCCGGTGCCGGACGCACCCATCGATTGGGTGCTCAGTGATTCGTCGCGGGGGACCATCGCTGCCAACGGCCTCTTCACGGCGGGCGGAGCGCGCGGCTCCACGCGGGTGATCGCGCGGCTGCCTTCGCTGGTCGCGGATTCGGTGCTCGTCTCCATCGTCCCGCCCGCCAGTCAGATCGCGGTCATCTCGGGTCAGGCGCAGACCGGGACGGTCGGCCAGGCGCTCCCCGCGCCGATCGTCGTGGAGACGCGCGCGAGCGACAACCTCCCCGTGCCGGGTGTGCAGGTGGTGTTCGCCCTCACCCTCGGCGGCGGAACGCTTTCGGCCGACACGCTGGTCACCAACTCCCTCGGCCGCGCGAGCGTCACGCTCACGTTGGACCAGACGCCGGGGCCGCGCACGGTGCAGGTCTCGAGCGCGGGGCTCCCCGCCGTCAACGTGACCGCGACCGGCGTCGCGGGAGCGCCGACGCAGCTCGTGATCATCCAGCAACCGCCCACGACCGTGGCCGCCGGTGCCACGCTGGCGACAGCACCGATCGTCGAGGCCCGTGATCAGTTCGGAAATCCCGTCCTCGTCGCGGGATACTCCGTTTCCGTCGCGCTCACGAGCCCAGCGATGGGCACGCTGAACGGCGGCGTCGCGATCGGCACCAACGCGGCGGGTCGCTCGGAGTTCCCGGGCCTCTCCATCAGCGGGCCCATTGGGAACGCCACGCTGACGTTCACGGGCGCCGGCGTCTCACCGGTGGTCAGCACCAACATCGCCGTGACGCTGGGCGCACCAGCGAACCTCGTCGTCGAGGGCGGAACGAACGTCACCGTCCTGGCCGGCGACACGCTGCCCACGATCCACGCCGTGCGCGTGACGGACGCGGGCGGCAATGGTGTGCCGGGTGAACCGATCCTCGTGCAGCGGGCCAGCGCGCCCGACTCGACCTTCACGACCGATGCGAACGGCCGCGTGCGACTCGGCGAGCTGGACCTGCCGCAGGTCGTTGGGACGTACGTCTTCACGTTCTCGAGCGGCGCGCTCAACGGGAGTCCCGCCGTCGTCACGATCGACGTGCTCCCTGCGGGTGCATCCACACTCGCGGTGATCCAGCAGCCCGCATCCAGTGCCGTCAGCGGCGCCGCCCTGGATCCGCAGCCACAGGTGCAGATCCTCGACAGCCTGGGCAATGCCGTGCCCATGGCCGGCGTGCCGATCACCGCGGCGGTTCTCGACGGCAACTACGTCCTCGGCGGCACCACGGTCGTCAACACCACGGCGTCCGGACTCGCGACCTTCACTGACCTGACGATCACGGGTGCCGTGGGTCCGGTCCAGCTGCGGTTCTCGTCCCCGGGCCTCGTGAACGTGGACTCCGACGTGATCACGATCTCGCCGGCACCCGCGACGCACCTGGTCTTCACCACGCCGCCGGCCAACGGCTCGGCTGGCACGCTCTTCTCCGTGGTCGTCGGCGTGCGGGACGCGCAGAACGCGCCGGTACCAAGCTACGACGCCGAGGTGCAGATCCAGCTCGGGAACAACCCGGCGGGCGCTGCGCTCTCGGGCGTGCTGGCGGTCGACGCGGTCAATGGCGTCGCCACGTTCAACAACCTGAGCATCGACAGCGTGGGGACAGGCTACACGCTGATCGCGACCTCGGGCGGACTGACCGCCGCGATCAGCGACGGCTTCAACATGGTGGCGGGCGCTGGAACACCGATGAAGCTCGCGTTCACGACGCAGCCGATCAATGTCCCCGAGGACATGCCGTTCAGCGTGGAGGTCACGGCGCTCGACGCCTTCGATGACCCGGCGGTCGGCTTCTCGGGACCGATCACCGTCTCGATCGCCAACAACCCGGCCTCCGGCTTGCTCGGCGGCGTGGTGAGCGTCAATGCGATCGCTGGCGTCGCGACCTTCACGGGGCTCAGCATCTCGGAGGCCGGCGTCGGGTACACGCTGCGCGCTGCCACACCGGGCCTCACGCCGGACACCAGCAACGCGTTCGAAGTGACGTTCAGCGGCATCACGCATCACGATCAGCGGCGTCCGGGCGACATCGCCATCTACAAGAACTACAACGCGTGGGCGCTCGAGGAGAAGAAGGAGGAGGCGGTCCTCCGGGCAACGCCGTTCAAGCTGGCGCCCGGACTCGGCGACTATTCCGTGCATCCGCTCGGAGAACTCGCGGGCGGCATCCCGGCCACGACGTCGCTGCTGATCATCACGTCGGCGAGCAACGGCAACGCCAACAACCAGATCACGGACCAGAATGCCGGCGCCGCCGCCCTCGACGCCTGGGTCCGGAGCGGCGGCTGGCTGGTGGTGCACGCGGGCGACAACGCCTTCGGTCAGGCGTACAGCATTCCCGGCATGCTCGCCGCGGTGGACGACAGCCTCACGTGCACGGGGACCGCGCTCTCCGTGACGGATCACGCGTTGATCCGGGGCCCCGACGCGCTGCTCGGCACGTCCGACGACCTGGTCAATGGCTCGCTCAGCCTCGTCGGCTTCTGCCACGACAATCACGGGGCGCTCAACGGCAAGCTGCCGGGGAATGCGCAGGTGCTGATGCAGGAGGCCGGCGTCGGCGCGCGGCCGACGTATGCGACGTACACGCTCGGCGCGGGACGCGTGATCGTGACCACGCTGTCGATCGAGTACGTGAATCATCCGGATCGGACGATGATCAACCACCTGTACTGGGCGATCAACGGCGTGAACGCGGGACCCGCGCAGCCCATCTACCGCGTGGCGAACTGGCTCGGCGGGAACGGTGACTGGAGTGACACCACCAAGTGGGACATCGGCATAGCGCCAGCGGTCGACGACACGGTCCGGATCCAGGCACCTGGCACGTACACGGTGATCCTCGACGCGCCGGTCACGACCGACGCGCTGATCGTCGGCGGCGTCAGCGGGACACAGACCGTGCTCACGGACTTTGCCACGCTCACGGTCACCGGACAGGCGCACATCAAGGCGGGCGGCGTCCTGCAGGTCGACGGCGGCACGTTGCGAGGCCTTGGCCAGGTCGTTGTGGATGGCGCGCTGCAGTGGACCGGCGGCACCATGCTCGACTCAGGGATCACGCGCATCTCCTCGACAGGATCGGCCACCCTCACCACCAGCGCTCAGGATCTGGCCGGCGGGCGGCGGTTCGAGGTCGCGGGGGCCGTCACGCACGGCGGCGCGTCCATGTCCATCGCCAACAACGCACAGCTCGTGATCGAAGCGACCGGCACGTGGACCACAGCCGGCGGCGCGGGCATCAGTCTGGGCTCGGGTGGCGGGAGCATCCTCAACGCCGGCACACTCGCGGTGGCGGGCGGCGGCATCTACCCCGTCAACGTCGCGCTCACGAACAATGGAACGGTTGAGGTCTCGAACGGCGAACTGCAGCTCCAGTCGACCGCGACGGTGACGCACACCGGACAGTTCAATATTCAGTCCGCGGGCGGCATCACGTTCCAGGGCGGCAACCACACGTTCAACGGTCAGGTCTCCGGCGCCGGAGTCTTCCGCCACGCCACCGGCACGCATCTCATCGCCGCACCGATGACCGTCGGTGGTCTGCTGATCGGCACTTCGGGCGCGGTGACCATGAATGCGGCGCTCAGTGTGGCGGACTCGCTACTGCTGTCGCCTTCCGGAACCCTCACGCTCAACAGCGGCTCGACCATCGCGGTGCCGCGGCTGTTGATGCTCGGCGGCACGCTGCAGGGAACGGATACCGTGCTCGTGACCGACTCGCTGCACTGGACCCAGGGCACCATGCAGGGCACGGGAGTCACGCGCACGCTCGACACCACGGGCGTGTATATCACCGGGGGCAGCACGAAGGTGCTCGCGGGCAGCCGCAGGTTCGAGCTCGGCGGACACGCGCTCTGGAACGGGGGCAACGTCACGACGAACTCGACCTCCCCGTTCGTCGTCTCGCCGACCGGCGAGCTCGAGGTCACCGGGGATTTCACCTTCGGCGGCAGCGGGTCCCTGAGCGTCCTCGGCCGTATCCTGCGGTCAGCGGGTGGAACGACCGTGTTCTCTGCGCCCACGACCGTGGCGGGAGAACTCGACGTGCTCTCGGGCATCTTCCAGTTCACCTCATCGGCCGCGGTGACGCACGCGGGCCGCCTCCGCTCGACCGCGCCCGCGACGATCGATCTCGTTGCGGGCACGCACACGCTGAATGGACCCGTTGTCGGCACTGGCCGCGTCCGTTTCAATGGCGGCGCGGTCACGCTCAACGACAGCCTGGCCGTGGCCGCGGTGGCGGTCTCCTCCAGCACGATCAACGCACTCGGACCGGTCGCGGTGGCAGACTCGCTCATCGTGACGGGCGGCACCTTGAATCTCAATGCCGGAACCAACACCACCGTGCCGCGGGTCGTGGTGACCGCGGGCACCCTGGGCGGCAGCGACACGCTCATCGTGAGCGATTCGCTGCATTGGGCGGCTGGCACGATGACCGGCGCGGGCGCCACGCGCGTCGCGACAGGGGCACGTGCCGCTCTGGTGACCACCAGCGCGAAGACCCTGCTCGCTGGGCGCCGCCTCGAGATCCACGGCACGGCCGTCTGGAACTCCGGCGCCCTCACGCTCGGTGGCGGCTCACCGATCATCGTGGGCGCGAGTGGTGAGTTGGAGATCCACGGCGATCTCACCGTGGGGACCACCACAGGCGGCGGCAGCATCACGAATGCCGGACTCATCGAACGACTGACCGGCGCCGGCAATGCAGTGCTGACGGTCCCGATCACGAACACCGGCGTGATCTCCGTGCAGTCGGGCGTGCTGCGGTTCGCCGCGACCGGCGGGCCGTTCACGCACGCTGGCGCGGTGAACGTCGCCGCCGGCGCGTCCGCCGAGTACTCCACAGGCACCGTGACGCTCGCCAGCGCGTTTGCGGGGGCGGGCGGCGCACTCTTCAGCGGCGCGACGGCCACGCTGTCCGGTGCCTATGGCCTGCAGAACGTCTCGGTCACAGGCGGCACGCTCACCCTGGCCACGGGCGCTCAGGTCGCGGTGCCGCTCTTCACGATGACCGGCGGGACGCTGGCCGGCAACGACACGCTGGTGGTCACCGACTCGCTCTTGTGGAACGCCGGAACCATGTCGGGCGCTGGCATGACGCGTACGCTGGACTCCGTCTCCGTCATGCTCCTGAGCGCCGGCACCCGCTCGCTGCTCGTCGGGCGCCAGTTCCGGCTGGAGGGCACGGCGCTCTTTGGCGCCGGCGCGATCTCGCTCGGCGGCGGCGCGCAGCTCCGCGTCGCGCCCACCGGCAGCCTGTCGATCCTCGCCGACGTCAGCATCACGGCGACGACCGGAGGCGGCAGCGTCGTCAACGAAGGTGTGTTCGTCAAGTCGGCCGGCACGGGCGTGAGCACCATCTCGACGAGCCTCATCAACGATGGCGCCGTGGCGGCGCTCAGCGGCACGCTGCGGTTCACGGGCGCCGGCGGTCCCTTCACGCACGCCGGTGACTTCACGGTCTCGTCCCCCGGCGTGCTGGACTTCAACGTCGGCACGCACGAGTTCAACGGGCTCCTGGCCGGCACTGGCAGCCTGGTGTTCTCCGGCGCAACGGCCACGGCCTCGAGCGACCTCTCTCCCCAGAGCCTGACGGTGAGCGGCGGCACGCTCACGCTCGCCACGGGTCAGCAGCTCACGGTGCCGCAGGTCACGCTCAGCAGCGGCACGCTGCAGGGCTCCGACACGCTCGTCGTCAGCGGCGGGATGACGTGGAGCGGAGGCACGCAGTCGGGCGCCGGCCTCACGATGATCCCGAGCGGTGTGACGCTCGGCCTCACTGGCGCCGGGTCCCGGACGCTGCTCGCCGGCCGCCAACTCGAGGTGGGAGGCACCATGGTGGCCGCCGCCGGGAATCTCAGCTTCGGTGGAGGTTCCTCGCTGCGCATCGAGCCCACGGGCGAGCTCGACGTGCAGGGCGGCGTGCCGTTCAGCGTCACCACGGGCGGCGGCTCGGTGACGAACCTCGGACTCGTCAAGCGCACGACGGCGGCCGGCACGTCAACGTTCACCGTGCCGTTCACGAACTCGGGCACCGTCGACGTGCAGATCGGGTTCTTCGTGCTCCAGCCGACCGGAACGCTCACCCACAGCGGCGCGTTCACGGTTGGCGCGCCGGGCGCGCTCACGTTCACCACCGCGACGCACAACGTGAACGGGCCGGTGACCGGCCCGGGGCTCGTGAATGTCACCGCGGGCACCGCCAGCTTCGCCGACTCGGTCGATGTGGGCGTATTCAACTCGACCGGGGGCTCCAGCAACTTCCCCGCGGGCGCGTTCCTTGCGGACACCCTCAAGGTCTCCGGCGGTACGCTCTCGTTCGACGCCGGCCGGCAGCACGTGATCCCCGACATCCTGATGTCGGGCGGGATCATTCAGGGCGTGGACACGCTGGTCGTCACGGACTCACTCAGCTGGACCAGCGGCACCATGGGTGGCACCGGACGCACCGTGATCGTCGACACGGCGGTCGCCGCGCTGACCACGACCTCCGGCAAGACCCTCTCCGGCGGCCGCTCGCTCGAGCTCGAGGGCACGCTGCTGTGGAATGGCGGCACCTGGACGCTCGGCGGCGGCGCGCCCATCCGCGTGACCCCCGGCGGAACATTCACCGCCGCTGGCGCCCTTTCGATGAACGGCACCGGCTCAATCCTGAATGCGGGCACATTCCTCCGCGCGACCACCACCGGCGCGGTGAACATCAACGTGCCATTCACGAACGATGGGGATGTGAACGTATCCATCGGCTCGCTCGTGTTGGCGGCGCCGAGCGGGACGGCCACGCACTCCGGCCCCTTCGTTGTCAGCGCGCCCGCCGCGCTCGAGTTCGCCGGCGCCGGCACGCATATCGTGAACTCCACGACCACCGGCACCGGCACGCTGCGCCTCAACGGCACGAACGTGACGGTCAACGACAGCGTGAACGTGCCGATCGTGACCGCGCTTTCGGGCACCGCGACGCTGGCCGGACCCGTCGCGCCACTCGACACGTTGCGGCACACCGGGGGCACGCTCTCGATCTCCAGCGGCGCGCCGGTCCCGATCACGCGCCTCTTCGCCACCTCCACCGGCGCACTGCAGGGCTCCGATACGCTCATCGTCCTCGACTCCATGGAGTGGACGGCGGGCACGCTTGGTGGAGTCGGCGCGACGCTGATCCCGGACACCGCGCAGCTGGTGCTCTCCACGACCAACGGGAAGACCCTCGCCGGCGGACGCCGCCTGGAGATCGCGGGTGACGCGCGCTGGGTCGCGGGCACGATCACGATCACTGGCGCATCCCCGCTGACCGTCACGCCCACCGGAGATCTGGAGATCTCGGGCAACCTGACGCTGAGCGGCGCATCCGGTACCGGCCCCTTCGAGAACCACGGCGTGCTGCGGCGGACCACGGCCACGGGTGTCGCCACGATCAACGCGCCGTTCGAGAATCACGGCTTGGTGCAGGTCATTTCCGGGACGCTCACGATCGGATCGCCAGACACGCATACGCATCCGGGCGCATTCGAGGTGACGGACCCGGCGCTGCTCACCATTCAGGGCGGCACGCACGTCATCGACTCGACGATCGTGGGCACCGGCCGCCTCAGCTTCGGCGCCACGTCCGCCACACTCAACGGCAGCGTGGCGGTCTCCGCGATCGCCAACAGCGGAACGACGACGATCCTCGGTCCGCTCGCGGCGCTCGATTCCCTGACGCTGACCGGTGGGTCGCTGCTGCTCGATCGCGGCGCCCAGGTCTCGACCGCGGCGCTCTCGCATCTCGGCGGCGTCCTCGGCGGCATGGACACGCTGGTCGTGTCGCAGACCCTCACGTGGAACGCCGGCACTATGGGCGGCACCGGTCGCACCATCCTGAACAGCGGCGGCACATTCTCGTTCGCCTCGGGAAGCGCCAAGTCCCTCGTCGACACCCGCGTCCTCGAACTCGCCAGCAGCGGCATCTGGACCGGCGGCACGCTGGCGTTGGGCGCCGGCACGGAACTGCTCGTGGCCGCCGGCGGAGAGCTCGACGTGCGCTTCAACGGGAGCGTCACTGGCCTTGGCACCCTGCGCAATGCAGGGCGCGTGGTGAAGTCGACCACGACGGGCACGGCGAGCATTGCGTCGGTGCTGGCGAACAATGGCACGTTGGACGTCGACCTCGGCATTCTCAGCCTCACGACCGCGTCGGGCTCCATGACGCACAGCGGCACGTTCAACGTGGCGACCGGCACGCAACTCAGCTTCACCGGGGCCGCAGCGCACACCATCTCGTCGACCATCGGCGGCACCGGGCACGTGAACTTCGCAGGCTCCGCCGTCACACTCGACGGAGCACTCACCGTGCCCAGCGTGATCTACAGCAGCGGCACGCTGACGGTGAATGGCACGTTGTCCGTCGGCGACAGCCTGCGCGCGACCACGTCGAACCCGCTCGTCCTCAACACCGCGGTCGTGGTGCCCGCCGGCGGGTTGATGGGCATGCGCGGAACGGGCGGCATCTCCGGCACGGGATCCCTCACCAATCAGGGCACGTTCCAACGCCTGACGAGTGGCGCCACGATCCCGATCGCCGTGCCGTTCGACAATCAGGGCACGATCGCGGCCATGGCGGGGACGCTGAACTTCACGCGGCAGTTCGCCCATCAGGCGGGCGCGATGATCCAGGGCAGCGCCACGGTGCAGGTGAACGTGGACAGCGTCACCACCTTCGGTGGCAATATCTCGCCGGTCGGGGCGACGCTCGCCACGGCGACGCTCACGATCAATGGCGGGGTGGTACAGGGAGCGAGCAGCAACCTGAACATCGAGATCGGCGGACTCACCCAAACCTCGCAGTACGACCGTCTCGCGGTCTCGGCGATGACGTCCGCCTTCGTGGGGATCCTCAACGTGACCGTCATCAACGGGTTCACGCCGGTGAACGGGAACACGGTCCGGATCCTCACGTGGGGCTCCGGACCCGCACCGAGCTTTGGTACGGTGAATCTGCCGCCGAACTGGAGCCTCGTGCCCGGCGCTACGTTCCTCGACGTGACGTACACCCAGCCGTAATTCAGCGCGGGGGGCGGCCACTCCGTGGCCGCCCCCCGCGTTCTATTCTCCCTACGCCGGCCGTGTCGCCTAGTGCGCCGCCATCGCCGCTTCGACGACCTTGCCGTCGAACAGATGCACCTCGCGATCCGCGTGCTGGGCATACCGCTGATCGTGCGTCACCATGCAGATCGTGCTGCCCGCCTGGTGCAGCTCCTGCAGCAGCGCCATCACGGCTTCGCCATTCTTGGAGTCGAGGTTTCCCGTCGGCTCGTCCGCCAGCAGGATCGCCGGGTCGCCGGCCACCGCACGCGCGACCGCCACACGCTGCTGCTGACCGCCGGAGAGCTGCATCGGGTAGTGCTTGGC
>CAZGFE010000049.1:0-18381 GCA_964524665.1 uncultured Gemmatimonas sp. | reverse complement strand
GGAACTTGTTGAGCATCACGACGATCTTGCCGCGCTCGATCTGCTGGATCTCGCCCGAGAGGAGGTCGCCGACGCGCGACGTGAACTCGTCGCGGATCTTGGTGCGCTCGCCCTCACGGACGCGCTGCACGATCCGCTGCTTGGCGGCCTGCACCGCGCTGCGGCCGAACTCCTGGAAGTCCACGGGGATCTCCATGAGGTCGCCGACCTGATAGTCGGGGTCCTCATAGCGCGCCTCCTCCAGGAGGATCTCCGTGACCGCGTCCTCGACGGTCTCGACGACCTTCTTGAGGATCACGATCCGGATCGCGCCCTTGGCGTCATCGATCTCGACCTCGGCCTGCACGGTCGGACCGTGCTTGCGCGCGAGGGCGGCGAGAATGCCGTCCTTGAGCAACTCCTGCAATTCCGTGCGCCCGATCTGCTTGCTGTCAGCCAGCTCGCGCAACGCCAGTAGGATCTCCGCCGAACCCGCCATCCTGCGCTCCGTCGTAAAGAAAGAGTCGTGCGTGAAGTTGTCTTACTGCTTCCAGTGGAACGCGAGCCGCGCGTCAATGACCTCTGCCAACGCGATCTCCCGCTCCACCCCCTTCGCGTCCTTGAGCCGCAGACGCTCCTGCCCGGACTCGCCCGTGACCGCGACGATCTCCAGCTCCTGCCGGTCGTTCAGCGCCGGCGAGTTCACACTCGCGTGGCGCCCCACGAACCGCGTCCACTCGGCCGCGGTCCTCAGCGGCCGCTCCATTCCGGGCGACGAGACCTCGAGCACGTAGCGTGACGGGATCGTCTCCGGCGCCGCGTCGAGCCGGGCCTCGATTGCCCTCGACGCCTGCGCACAGTCGCCGACCGTCACCTTCTCGTGGTCCAGACGGTCCACGCGAATGTCCACCACCGGCCGCCCTTTGGAGCCACCGAGCCGAAGCTCGACCAACTCCAGTCCGAGAGCCGTAAGTTCTTGATTGACAATGCTTTCCAGCGCCTGCTTCACAGTGAGTCGAGTCCCTGATAGAGAACAAAAAAGTGTGGGGAGACCTTCCCCCACACTCCGCCACTGCCCCGGAATGTCTCCGACCGAATAAGGATAGGCGCCGCGGCTCAGCCAGTCAAGCCAGTGGACGGTAGATGCAGGCGATCTGCCGCTCGGCGTCGCCGGCGCGGTGCGAGAAGAACTGATCGTTGTCGCAACTCGTGCACTCGCCGCTCGCGCTCCACCCCGCGACCCCGAACTGCGAGGCCTGTTCGGCGAGGAGCGCGCGGAGGTCCACGTGGCGCGGCCGTTGCGTGGCCCAGCCCGTAAGTCGCTCGTACACGTCCACCCCGACCTCGTAACTGCGACCGCAGATCGCGGGACCGAGGTGTACGTGCAGTTCGTCGACGGGGAACCCGTTGGCCGCGAAGAGCCGAAGCCCCTGCGCGAGGATGCCGTCGGCCGTGCCGCGCCACCCCGCGTGCACGATGCCGATGGCGCCTTCGGGATGCGCAATGAAGACCGGCACGCAATCGGCGATCGTCACTGCGAGCGCGCCAGCGCCGAGCAGGAGGTGCCCATCGGCGCCGTCCACGCGCAGCCAGCCCTCGAACGATTCCTGGTGCAGGAGCACGCGCGTGCCGTGGATCTGCTTGGCGGACGCGAGCCGCGGCGCGCCGACCGCGGCGAGCGCCCGCTGCAGGCCGTGCCACCGCGCGACGGCGGGCGAGTCCGAGGACGGGTCGCTCTCGGGGGGGATCCCAAAGTCGCCGGCCTGCCGTGTGGTCACGAACGCCTTCACGCCGAAGCGCTCGAAGGTGGAGATCTCGAGCCGCGCCGGGAACGGGGCGGTCGCAGCGCCGGGGGCGGTCACGTGCCCGCGACGCGCCGGATCGAGGCCCCGAGGGCGTTGAGGCGTTCGTCGATCCGTTCGTAGCCCCGTTCGATCTGGCCGATGTTGTTGATCACACTCGTCCCCTCGGCGCAGAGCGCGGCGATGAGCATCGCCATGCCAGCGCGAATATCGGGACTCTCGACGACGGCGCCGCGCAGCCGCGTCGGCCCGCTGACGAGCGCGCGGTGCGGATCGCACAGAATGATGCGGGCCCCCATGCCCACGAGCTTGTCCACGAAGAACAGCCGCGACTCGAACATCTTCTCGTGCATCAGCACGATCCCCTCGCACTGCGTGGCGGTGACGATGGCGATGGACATCAGGTCGGCCGGGAACGCGGGCCACGGCTGATCTTCGAGCTTCGGCACGGCGCCGCCGAGGTCGGAGCGGATGGCGAGTTCCTGCTGGGCGGGCACGACCAGCGCGTCGCCGTCGATCTGCGTCACCACGCCAAGGCGCTCGAACCCCAGGCGCACCGAACGCAGGTGCTCGACGCCCGCATCGGCGATGCGGAGTTCGGAGCGCGTGACCGCCGCGAGTCCGATGAACGAGCCGACCTCGATGTGGTCCGGTCCAATGCGAAACGTTCCGCCGTGCAGCGACCGCCCGCCGTGGATGGTGAGCACGTTGGAGCCGATGCCGTCGATCTTGGCGCCAATGGCCACGAGCATGCGGCAGAGGTCCTGCACGTGCGGTTCGCTGGCGGCGTTGTGCAGCACCGTCTCGCCCTGCGCCGCCACGGCCGCCATCAGCGCGTTCTCGGTGCCGGTGACCGACGGTTCGTCGAGAAAGATGTCCGCGCCCACGAGCTGCTTGGCGTGGAACTCGATGCGCTGGCCGAAGCGGTGCGTGGCGCCGAGGGCTTCGAGAGCGAGCACGTGCGTGTCGAGCCGACGACGGCCGATCACATCGCCGCCCGGCGGCGCGAGGATGGCGCTCCCCGTGCGCGCTACGAGCGGTGCCGCCAGGAGGATGGACGCCCGAATACGCGCGCAGAGCTCGGGGTCGAGCGCGTCGCCGCGCACCGTCTTGGCGTGGATGACCAGCGTATTCGGCGCGGTCCAGTCGGCCGCGGCGCCGGTGGCACGCACCAACGCCACGAGACTCTCGATGTCGCGGATCCGCGGCACGTTCTCGAGCGTGACCGGCTCGGTGGTCAGGAGCGCCGCACAGACGATCGGCAGCGCGGCATTCTTGTTTCCGGTGGGCTGGATCGTGCCGCGAAGCGGTCGTCCGCCGTCGACGATGAACTGAGGCGAGGCCATAGGCGCTGAATATATGCTTGACGTGGTGCGCCCCGCTGGAGAGCATTCGACATGCTCCTTCTCCAGCTCACGGCCGCTGCGGACACGCTGCTGGTACAGCAGCTCCCTCCCGTTCGGTCCACCTTCGAGGGTATCGTCTTCGTCGCCTCCGGGCTGACGTCGATCCTCACGCTCGCGCTCTTGATCGTGGTGCTCGTGCTGCTGGTGCGCCTGCGGCGGCGTGCGGCGGAGACCCAGGCGCAGGTGGGCGCGCTGTTGGAGGAGGCCCGCGAGCTTGTGGCCGCGGCCAACGACGTGGTGACCGAATCGCGCGACACGATCGTGGAGACCAACGAGCGCGTGCGCGACACGGTGGACAACCTCGCCGACCGCGTGGACGAGATGAGTGAGCTCTTGGGGCGGGTGACCCGCTCTGCGAATCGCGTGGCGGCGGTGGCGAGCACCGCGATCGGCGGGATCAAGCTCGGCGCGCGCGCACTCGGACTTGGGAAGAAGCAGCGCAAGAAGCGCCGCGCGCGTGAGGCCGCATCGGAGCGGCCCCGTGTGCGCCGGCGCGACTGACGCACCGCACGTGGGCGTGCTCCTGGCGGCGCTGGCCGCGCTGCTCCTCATCGCCCTCACTCCCGGAGACGCGCTCGCCTGGGGGCCTGGCACCCATATCCTGCTGGGCGAAGCCGTGCTCGGGTCGGCCGAGGTCTTCCTTCCCGGCGCGCTCGCTGCGCTGCTGCGGGCGAACCCGATGGCCTTCCTGTATGGCTCGATCGCGGCGGACACGAGCATCGCCAAGCGGTACGCGCGCGTGGGGCGCCATTGCCATTCGTGGCACGTGGGCGACGAGATCCTGGGGCGCGCCCAAGACGATGCGCTGCGCGCGTTCGGCTACGGCTATCTCGCGCATCTGGCCGCCGACGTCGTCGCGCACAACCACTTCGTCCCGCATCAACTCGCGATCACGTCGGCCACGAGCGGGATCGGCCACGGGTACTGGGAGAGCCGCTTCGAGGCGCATACGGGCGAGGGCTGGGGCCGCCGCGCGCGTCAGGTGATCCAAGCGGATCATTCGCGCGCGGATGCGCATCTCGACCGGATCCTCAGTCCCACGCTCTTCAGCACGCCGACGAATCGCCGGATCTTTCGCGGCATGGTGCTGGTGAACAACACCGACTCCTGGCAGCGGGTGATGACGCTGATGGCGGAGCGCTCGCGCTGGACGCTGCGCGACGCGGCCGTCGTCGCGCATCTGGACCTGGCGTTCGACTACGTGGTGGATCTCCTCGCGCGCGGGATGCAAGCGCAGCCGCGCCGGTTCGATCCGAGCGGAGAACTCGCGCTGCGCGAGGCTAAGAAACTGCGTCGCGGTGCCCTCGAGCTGGGCGGCGAGCGCGCGGCGCGCAAGCTGGCCGCGGAACGCTACGCGCTGCCGGAGCGTCGGCCGGAGTGGACGCCCTTGCTCCCCGCTCCGCTCTACGCGCCGGCGCGCGCCGCGAGCAGCTGATTCACCTTCTTGGGGTCGGCGCGGCCCTTGGACTTCTTCATCACGAAGCCGACGAGGACGCCCTGGAGCTTCCGCTCTCCCGCGGCGTAGCGCGCCGCTTCGTCGGGATGCTCCGCGAAGACCTCGTCGATCCACCCCACGAGCGCGCTGTCGTCCCCGATCTGCAGCAGTCCGTCGCGTTCCGCGATCGCGCGCGGCTCGCCGGGATCCGCGCGCAGGGTCTGGAAGAGGGTCTTGGCCGCGGTCGAGCTCACGCCACCGTCCTTCACGAGCCGGATCAGCGCGGCCAGCCGCGCGGGAGTGACCGGGAACGCCGCGAGTGAGCCGCCGTCGGCGTTGAGGGCGGCAAGGACCTCTCCGAGCACCCAGTTTGCGGCGAGCTTTCCGTCCTGCGCCGCGGCGGCGGTGGCCTCGAAGAACTCGGCGAGCGCACGATCGGCCGTCAGCGCCACGACCTCCTGCTCGGAGAGCGCGAAGGCGGCCGTGAAGCGCGCGCGGCGGGCGGCCGGCAGTTCGGGCAGCGCAGCGCGCTGCGCATCGAGCCACGCGGACTCGAGGACCAACGGCGGGAGGTCCGGCTCCGGGAAGTACCGATAGTCGTGGCTGCCTTCCTTGGACCGCGCCGCGCGCACTTCCCCGCTCTCCGCGTCGAACAGCATCGTCTGCTGTGCGATCGTGCCGCCGGCCTCGTACGTGGCCACGTGCCGCGCGAACTCAAGATCGAGCGCGCGCTGCACGTTCGAGAACGAGTTGAGGTTCTTGATCTCGGTGCGCGGCCGGAACGTCGTCTCGCCTCGCGGACGCGCAGAGACGTTGGCATCCACACGCAGTGAGCCCTCTTCCATCGAACAGTCCGAGACCTCCGCGAAGACGAGGATCTCCTTCAATGCGCGGAGATACTCGCCCGCCTGCGCACTGGAGCGGATCTCCGGCTCGCCGACGATCTCGATCAAGGGCACGCCCGCCCGATTGAGATCGATCGCGGTCATTCCCACATAGCGGTCGTGCACCGACTTCCCGGCATCTTCCTCCATGTGCACGCGCGTGACGCCGACGGAGGATCCGTCGGCCAGTGTCACGCGGCCACCGGTGGCCAGCGGCCGATCGGCCTGCGAGATCTGATAGCCCTTGGGCAGGTCCGGATAGAAATAGTTCTTGCGCGCGAACACGCTGCGGGTGTGCACGGTGCAGCCAAGCGCGATGGCCGCGCGCGCCGCCAACTCCACGGCGCGCGCGTTGAGCACCGGCAGCGCGCCGGGCAGCGCGAGGCACACGGGGCATGTGTTCGAGTTGGGCGCGTTCCCGAACGCGGTCGAGCACGCGCAGAATGCCTTGGAGGCGGTGCGCAGCTGGACGTGCACTTCGAGCCCGACGACCATCTCCCAGGCGCCGGCCTTCGGATCTGCCGCGCTCATCGGTGGGCCTCCGCGCCGAGCGCGGCCTCGAGCGCGTACGCCGCGCGAAAGATGGTCGGCTCGGCAAAGTGCGTGCCCAGCAGCTGCCCGCCGACCGGCAGTCCACCCACGCGGCCGATCGGAAGCGACAGCGCGGGGATCCCGGCGAGGTTCGCGGTGACCGTGAAGATGTCGGAGAGATACATCTCGTACGGATCGCTGATGGCGCCGAGCTTGAACGCGGGCGTGGGCGTCGTCGGCGTGAAGAGAAGATCCACGCCGCTCGCGAACACCTGCGCGAAGTCGCGCGCGATCAGCGCGCGCACCTGCTGCGCCTTGCGATAGTACGCGTCGTAGAAGCCCGCCGAGAGCACGTAGGTGCCGAGCAGGATCCGCCGCGTGACCTCAGCACCGAAGCCCTGCGCGCGGGTGGCCTCGTAAAGCGCGCGCAGACCATCGCCCTCGATCCGCATGCCGTACCGCACGCCGTCAAAGCGCGCGAGATTCGCGGAGCACTCAGCGGGCGCAATGATATAGTAGACGGGGATCGCGAGGTCGGTGTGCGGCAGCGAGACCTCGCGGGTCTCGGCGCCCTGGGTACGCAGCAGGTCGAGCGCGCGTTCGCAGTGCGCACGCACGGCGGGGTCGAGCGTCGGCGGGAAGTATTCCTTGGGCACGCCAATGACGAGCCCCGTGAGCGAGCCTGCCTTGGTGCGGAGCGGTTCCACCGGCCGGTCGATCGACGTCGCGTCGAGCGGATCGTGGCCCGAGATCACCTCGGTCACCAACGCGGCGTCATCCACCGTCCGCCCGAACGTCCCCACGCAGTCGAGCGATGACGCAAAGGCGACGAGTCCGTAGCGCGACACGCGGCCGTACGTCGGCTTCACGCCGACGATCCCGCAGAACGCGGCGGGTTGGCGCACCGAGCCGCCGGTCTCCGACCCCAGCGCGATCGGCGCGATGCCGGCTGCGACCGCAACGGCCGAGCCGCCCGAGCTGCCGCCCGGCGCACGCGAGCGGTCGAGCGGGTTCCGCGACGGGCCGTACGCACTGTTCTCGGTGGACGAGCCCATCGCGAACTCATCCATGTTCGCCTTGCCGGCGAGCACTGCGCCCGCCGCCGAGAGCCGGCGCATCGCGGTGGACTCGAACGGACTCACCCACCCTTCGAGGATCTTCGATCCGCAGCCAGTGGGCAGCGTGAGCGTGGCGAGGTTGTCCTTGAGCACGACCGGCACGCCCGCGAGCGCTCCTGCGGCGACGCTCCCCGCTGGCGCCGTCGGAACAGCGCGCAATGCGTTCAGTCCGTCAGGCCCCGCGTGCGTCGCCGCGTGCCGCGCCAGCGACGCGCGGAGCACGTCGTCCGCGCTCGCGCCACCGCGCACCGCGGCGGCGATCTCTGCGGCACTCTTGTCGAGGAGCGCGTCGGTCATCCGGCGTCCTCGGCCGCGTCCTCGTGCGTTGCGAGACGGGGCACGAGAATGAATCCATCGCGCACCTTGGGCGCGAACTCCGCCAGCGCGCGCGCAAGCGGCACTGGGTTCACCACGTCGTCACGCAGCGGCATCCCCTGCTCGGCGGGCGTCTCGACGCCGTCGGTCTTCACCTTCGCGAGCACTTCCATGTGCCCGAGGATCCCGTTGAGCTGCGACACGTACGTCTCCAGCGCGTCGTCGGAGATCCCGAGTCGCGCGAGTCCTGCCACGTGGCGCACGTCGTCCCGCGTCACTGCCATCAGTCGAGTCCTCGTTCAAGTCCGGCGAACGCGATGACCAGCTTCTTGCGGCCCACGCTCTCGTCGTCGAAGTCCACGGTCACCTTGGCCTGCTTGCCCTCGCCCGCGACCTCGGCGATGGTCCCGCTCCCGAAGCGGCCGTGCGTCACGCGCTCGCCCGGCGTGAACGACGGGAGATCCTGCGAGGCGTCTTCATCCTGCATGATGCTGGAGACGGAGGCGCCTTGGCGAGGGGTCCAGGACGGGCGCCCGCTGCGGCCGAAGACCGGCTCGCGCTCCCAGCCGCCGCGCCCGCCGCCGCGGCCCGCACGATCCGGCGACGCGAAGCGCGCGGTCGACCGAAGCCGTACGGTTTCCCGGCGCTCGATGAGCGTCTCGGGCACTGCGCGCACGAAGCTCGAGACGATCGAAGGCAACAGTTCGCCGTTGCGCCGCCGCTGGTGCGCCCACGAGAGCAGCAGGCGCTCCCCGGCGCGCGTGATCGCCACGTAGAGCAGGCGCCGCTCCTCCTCCAGCATCGCGGGATCCTCGAACGAGCGCGACAGCGGGAAGAGGCCGTCCTCGAGCCCCGTCACGCACACCATGCCGTACTCGAGTCCCTTCGCCGTGTGCACCGTCATCATCGTAATGGCGTCCGCGTCGGGGCCCAGCGCGTCGAGTGCCGTGACGAGCGTCGCGCGCTGCAGAAAGTGGTCGAGCGGCCGGAGGCCGACCTCACCGCCGTCCTCGATGATCGTCTCGGCCGCTGACGTGACGAGCTCGCGGACGTTGTCGAGCCGGTCGAGACCTTCAGGTCCTTCGGCGCGGAGCGCTGTCTCGTAGCCCGAGTCGATGAGGATCTGGCCGAGCAGCACGTCCACACTCGTGTCCGTCGCCACCGCACGGAGCTGATCCACCAGCGCCACGAAGTTCGCGAGGGACTCGCGCGCGGCTGGGCGCATGGAGGGATCGATCGCGGCCGCGCGTGCGTGCTCGAGCAGCGGCACGCCCGCCGCCGCCGCGCCGTTCGCGAGGAGTTCGATGGTCGTATCGCCGATCCCGCGCTTGGGCGCGGCGATGGCGCGGCGGAACGCTTCATCGTCTGCAGGATTGGCGACCAGCCGCAGCCATGCCAGCAGGTCGCGCACCTCGCGCCGATCATAGAACCGCACCGCGCCGACGAGCCGGTACGGGATCGTCGCACGCCGCATGGCTTCTTCAAAGCCGCGGCTCTGCGCGTTCGTCCGGTACAGCACCGCCACCTCCCCGTACGGCCGCCCCGACGCGCGCCACTGCGCCACGGCGCCGGCGATGGCTTCGGCTTCGTCACGGTCGTCGGCCGCTTCGAGCAGGAGAGGCAGCTCGCCGCCGCTCCGCGTGGCACGGAGCGTCTTGCCGCGCCGGGACTCGTTCGCGGAGATCACGACGTTCGCGAGGTCGAGGATCGGCGCCGTGGACCGATAGTTCTCCTCGAGCCGCACGACCTGCGCCGACGGAAAATCGCGTTCGAAATCGAGGATGTTCCGAATGTCGGCGCCGCGCCAGCCATAGATCGCTTGATCGTCGTCACCCACGACGGCCACGTTGCCGTGTCCCGCAGCGAGGAGCCGGACGAACTCGTACTGCGCGCGGTTGGTGTCTTGGTACTCATCCACAAGCACGTGCTGAAAGCGCCGCGAGAGACGCTCACGCACGTCGGCGTGCGCCTGCAGGATGCGCACGGGGAGCACGAGTAGATCGTCGAACGATGCAGCGTTGGCGGCGCGCAGCGTCCCTTCCAGATCCGCGTAGACCGTGGCCGCCGCCTTGGCGAGTGGCGTGCGCGCGAGGGCGCTGAACTCCTCGGGCGAGACGAGCGCGTTCTTGGCCGAGCTGATCTCGCCGCTGATCGCCTTGGGCGCCCACTCCTTGGGCGAGATCCGATGCCGCTCCATGATCCGCTTGATCACCGAGAGCGTGTCGTCTTCGTCGTAGATCGTGTACTCGGCGGTGCGCCCCACGAGCGGCGCGTGCATGCGAAGCATCCGTGCGCCGATCCCATGGAAGGTGCCGATCCACATTCCGGCCGGGTCCTCACCGAGCGCGGCAGCCACGCGCTCGCGCATCTCACCGGCTGCCTTGTTCGTGAAGGTCACGGCGAGGATGCCCGACGGCGGGACCGCGTGCTGCTCGATGAGCCGCGCGATCCGCGCCGTCAGCACGCGCGTCTTGCCTGAGCCGGCGCCCGCCACCACGAGCAACGGTCCGGCGGCGTGCTCGACGGCGGCGCGCTGTGCGGAGTTGAGGGACGTGGCGGACGCGCCGCCGCTCACGCGAGTCGGTCCGTGCCGAGCGCCGCGCGCAGCGCGTCGGGGACGCGCACGGAACCGTCGGACTCCTGATAGTGCTCGAGGATCGCGGCGATGATCCGCGGCAACGCGAGGCCCGAACCGTTCAACGTGTGGATGAAGCGCGGCTTCTCGCCCGCGGCCGGTCGGTACCGGATGTTGGCGCGGCGCGCCTGGAAATCCGTGAAGACCGAGCACGAAGAGACCTCGAGCCACTTGTCGACGCCAGGCGCGAAGACCTCGAGGTCGTAGGTCTTGGCGCTGGCGAAACCGGTGTCGCCCGCCGCAAGGAGCACGACGCGGTACGGCAGGCCGAGGCGCTGCAGCACGGCCTCCGCGTGCGAGAGCAGCAGCGCGAGTTCCGCCTCGCTCTGCTCCGGCGTCGCGTAGCGTACGAGCTCGACCTTGTCGAACTCGTGCACGCGCAGGAGCCCGCGCGTGTCCTTGCCCGCCGCGCCCGCCTCCCGACGGAAGCACGGGCTGTAGCCGCAGAACCCGCGCGGCAGCTCCTCAGCCGTGAGGATCTCGTCGCGGTAGAGGTTCGTGATCGGCACTTCGGCGGTCGGAATGAGGAAGCTGTCCTCGTCGCGGAGCGCGTACATGTCGTCCTCGAACTTCGGCAGCTGGCCCGTGCCGGTCATCGACGCGCGATTCACCACCACCGGCACCCAAAGCTCCTCGTAGCCGAACTCCGTGCTGTGGAGGTCGAGCATCAGGTTGAGCAGTGCCCGGACCATCCGGGCACCGGCACCGCGATGCACGATGAATCCCGAGCCGGAGATCTTGGCGCCGCGCGCGAGATCGAGGATGCCAAGACGCTCCGCGACCTCCCAGTGCGGCTGGACGCCCGAGGCGACGCGCGGCTCCCCCCACGTGCGCACCACGCGGTTCGCCGACTCGTCACCTTCGGGGACGTCGGCGAGCGGGATGTTCGGGATCCCCATGAGGATCTCGGTCAGGCGCGACTCTGCCGCGGCCTGCTCCGCCTCGAGCGAGGCGATGGAGTCGCCGAGGGCGCGGGCCTGCGCCTGCAGAGCGTCCGCGTTCTCCCCCGCCTTCTTCGCGCGACCGACCTCCTGCGAGATCTTGTTGCGTTGCGCCTTTTGCTCCTCGACGCGTTGGATGGCGTCGCGGCGCGCGCGATCGAGCGTCTCCGCTTCGTCGATCAGCGGGCCAAAGACGTCGAGCTTGCCGCGACGCCGCATCCCATCGCGCAACTGCGCGACCTGATCACGGACCAGCCGGAGGTCATGCACGGCTCAGTACTTCGGAATGCCCGTGGCGAACGACCGGAAGCCGCAGTTGGGATTGACGAACCCCGTCAGCCGGATACGGCGCTCGGCCGGGATCACGGAGTCCACGTGGTACTTGGCGTAGACCTCGTTCCGGAACTGGCCGTTGCAGAAGAGCGTGGTGACGCGGACCATGAACGTCTGCCCCACGTTGACCGCGAGCGTCGAGTCGAAGATCCAGCCGCTGCGCGGCGCTTCGAGGATCGTGTTGAAGATGTCGCTCGTGCGGATGATCCCGATGCTGCGCGGTCCCGCGAGCGGCACCGCGATCTTGCTCATCGGGACGACGAGAAGGCGTCCGTTCGTGTCGATGTCGAAGCCGACATCGAACGAGCCGCCGGCGTCCGGCCGGACGGTCAGCGCCTGCGGAACGAGGATCACCGTCGGGAACGACGTCGGCGCGCCCGTGAGGGCCCACACCTCGACGGCGGTGTTGAAGTTGAGCGACGTGGCGCGCGGCGCGAACGGGTCATCACACGCGACCACCGTCCCAAGCAGCAACAGGGCCGTCAGGAGCAACGGACGACGCATGCGCGCGGCGGGCGCGCTCGGAGCTGCAGAGGGTCTGGTCACAGGAGTAAGGTAATGAGTGCGAGAGGCGCGTATCAAGCGACGCTCGCTTGACTTACCCCCCTCCCGTCGTACACTTCGGCAACCCTTTCAGGAGTGACGGTGCCGACCATCCGAGATCTTGTCGCGACCGTCCGCCAGTTCGACGGCGTCCAGGCCGCCTTGGTCCTCGGCCGCGACGGCCTGCTGATCGACAGCGAGGCGAATGACGGCGTGGACGCGGAGCAGATCGCCGCGCACGTGCCTTCCATTCTCCAGTTCTGTGACGAACTCGGCGGCGCCGCCGCCACGGGCACGCTGCAGACGGCCGTCCTCGAGCACGAATCAGGACTCGTGGTGCTGAGCGCGATGTCGGGTGAGGTCGTGCTCCTCGTGCTGCTCGCCTCGGATGCGAACGTGGGCGCGCTGCTGTACGATCTGCGCCGCCACCGCTCCGGACTCGGCGCCCTCGTCTGACGCACGGCGACCCCGTGGCGGGCCCTCCGCTCGACGCGCGCACGCGGATCCTCGTCGCTGACGACGAGCCCCACATCGGCCGCATCATCAAGACGAAGCTCGAACAGGGCCCGTTCGATGTGGATCTGGCCTACGACGGCGCCGAGGCGCTCGAGGCGCTGCAGCGGGATCCGCCGGTCGGACTGATCATCCTGGATCTGATGATGCCCCGCGTGAGCGGTCTCGAAGTGCTGGACCGGGTGCGGGCCGACGCGCGCTGGCGGACGATCCCCTGTCTGATCCTCACGGCCGCGGGTCAGGATCACCAGGAGACCGAGTCCCGACGCCGCGGCGCCGACGAGTTCATGACCAAGCCGTTCAGTCCGAAGCGCCTGCTCGCACGCGTGACCGAACTGGTGGAAGGCGCGCGCACGTGAGCCGCGCGACCTACGCGGTGATCCTGGCCGGCGGCATCGGCTCGCGCTTCTGGCCGCTGAGCACGCCCGAGCAGCCGAAGCAGCTCCTGTCGCTCGTGTCGGAGCGTTCGCTCCTCGAGGACACGGTGGCGCGGCTCGAGCCGTGGGTCGGCGCCCAGCGCATCCTCGTGCTCACGAGCGCGCTGCTCGCCCCGAAGATCCGCGCGCGGTTGCCCCAGCTGGCCGCCGATCAGGTGCTCGTCGAACCGCGGGCGGCGGGCACCGCGGCCGCGCTCGCGTGGGCGTCGATCGAGGTCCGGCGGCGTGGCGGCCCCGACGCGGCGCTCGTGTCCGTCCACGCCGACGCCGCGATCGGAGACGATGCTCGGTTCCGCGAGGTCCTTCAGCACGCGGTCGCTGCGGCGGTGGACGCGCAGTCGCTTTGCCTCGTCGGGATCATCCCGACCGAACCGCATCCGGGACTTGGTTACATCGAGCGCGGTGCGGCCGCCGGCACGGCGCATCAGGTGCAGCGCTTCATCGAGAAGCCGGACCGCGCCACCGCCGCCGCACTCGTGGCGGCCGGCGCGCTCTGGAACTCGGGGATATTCGCCTGGCGCTGCGAGGACTTTCTCGCGGAGGTGCGCGCGCACACGCCGGAGCTCGCGGATGCCATGGCGACCGTGCCCGCGGGCGCGACGATCGCGGCCGGGGACGTCGACGCGGCCGCGGCGCGATTCTTTGGCGCCGTACGGGTGACGATCAGTGTGGACGTCGGCGTGCTGGAGCGCAGCGCGCGCATCCTGGTCGTGCCGGGCGACTTTGGTTGGAGCGACGTGGGCACGTGGGGCGCGCTTCGCGACGTGCGCGCGCGCGACGCGGCTGGCAATGCGGTGCACGGCGCGGTGCATCTCGTCGATGCGGCGAGTAATGTGGTGCACGCGGCGCAGGGGCGTGTGGTGCTGTACGGCGTGCAGGATCTCGTCGTCGTCGTGCAGGACGACGTGACCTTGGTGACCACGGTGGCCCATTCGGCGGAACTCAAGACCATGCTGGACGCACTTCCCAAGCAGGTCGTGGAGCGGTCGTGAGCTCCTTCGTTCTCTACGACGACGCGGTGGCGCGGCGGTTCGAACCGTTCGCGCTCACGCGGCCTGCGGGCGAACTGCGGGCCGGCGCGATGCTCACGCGCGAACGGTGGGCGCGCCTGCTCCGAGAGCCCTGCGCCGCGTTCGTGTCGAGTGCGCACCTCGCCGCGTTCGAGGAGTTCGATGCGCCGCCCGCCGCGCTCGGGGCGCTGCCGGCCGGGACGTGGCTCGTCAACGCGCGCTGTGCCCCGGCGCTGGGCGCGGCACCGATCACCTCGGATCCCAATGTGATCCACGTAGGGTCGCGCGTGGCGGCGGTCCGGCTGCGCGAGGCGCTGCCGCTGTCCGCGCTCGATGCGGGCGCGGCGTCACTGGACGCGTTCGCGACGGGGCGCAGCCTCGAGGTCGGGGGGTGGTGGCTTGACGAGGTGTGGGACCTCGTTGGGCGCCTCGAGCCGATGCTCACCGCGGATGCGTTGGCGCTGATGCCCTCCGATTCCACGTCAGGGGCGTTGACCGTGCTCGGCGCGCATCCGGTGCACGTGGATCTGAGCGCCAAGGTCGAGCCGTTCGTCATCGCGGACGCGAGCGCGGGCCCCGTGCTGATCCGCGCGCGGGCGCACGTGCAGGCGTTCACGCGATTGGTGGGACCCTGCGTGATCGGCGAGGACGCCGTGATCGTGGGGGGGCGCGTGAGCGGCTGCAGCATCGGGCCGCGGGCCAAGATCTCCGGCGAGATCAGCGCCTCGATCGTGATCGGACACGCGAACAAGGGACACGACGGATTCGTGGGACACAGCGTGATCGGTCCCTGGGCCAACCTCGGTGCCGGCACGATCACCAGCAATCTCAAGAACTCGTACGGTGAGGTCGCGCTGTGGACGCCGACCGGCGTCCGCGCCACGGGACTGCAGTTCGTGGGTGCGTTCATTGGCGATCACGCCAAGCTCGGCATCGGGACGCGGCTGACCACCGGGTGCGTGGTCGGCGCGGGCGCGAACGTGTTCGGCACGCGGATGCCGCCCAAGGCCATCCCGCCGTTCGCGTGGGGCGATGGCGCCCCGTGGGAGACCTTCGAGATCGAGCGGTTCCTCGCTGTCGCCGCGCGGGTGATGGCGCGGCGCGGCGTGGCGATGTCCGAGGGCGCGCAGCGCCAGTGGCGCGCGGCCTTCGGCGCCCGCTGGACGCCGTGAGAGGCTGGACGCTCGGCAGCGGCAGCAGCGGCAACGCGCTCGTCGTCGAGAGCCATGGACGGTTCCTGCTGGTGGACTGCGGCTTCGGCCCGCGGGCGCTCGCCACGCGGCTCAAGGCGATCGGGGTGGACCCCCAGGCGATCGAGGGCCTCATCCTCACGCACGAGCACACGGACCACGCCGCGGGCGCGGAGCGCGCTCAGCACAAGTGGCGGTGGCCCGTGTACGCGTCCGCTGGCACGCTCGCGGCGCTGCCGAACATTGGCACGCGGTGGCGGAGACCCATCACGCCCGGCGAGCCCCTCGCGATCGACGGCTTCACCCTGGAAGGCGTGCGCATCCCCCACGACGCGGCGGGACCGCTCGGGTACGTGATCACCGGAGCGTCGGGCGCGCGCGTGGCCGTGGCGCACGATCTCGGCGCCGTGCCCGACGCCTTGCGCCGCGCCTTTGCGCAGTGCGACGTGCTCTGCCTGGAGGCCAACCACGATGTGGAGATGCTGCGCAACGGCCCGTACCCCTGGCACCTGCAGGAGCGGATCCGCGGCGGGCGCGGCCACATCAGCAATACCCAGAGCGGAGCGCTCGCGGCTGAGCTCGCGTCGTCGGCGCTTCGCGCGGTCGTGCTGCTGCATCTGAGTGCGACGAACAACACGCCCGAGCTCGCCGCGCGCGACGTGACGGCTCCGCTCCGCCGCGCGAACTACCGCGGCCCCGTGCGCGCGGCCGGCCGGCGCATTCCGGAGCCGGTATTCTCCCTCGAAGGCGCGTTGGCGCCGCGCGCCCCGCGCAGTGTCCAGCTCGTTCTCGGCGTCTGACCTCGACGCCGCACGCGCCGTTCCCTAGTCTATCCCCATGTCTCACATCAACCAGCTGCTCGCGAACAATCGGGAATGGGCCGCCGCGCTGAAGGCGCGCGATCCGGAATTCTTCGCCAAGCGCGAGAACGATCAGGCCCCGCACTTTCTGATGATCGGCTGTTCGGACAGCCGCGTCCCACTCGAGGTGATGACCGGGGCGCTGCCGGGGGACATGTTCGTGCACCGGAACATCGGGAATCAGGTGTACAGCACCGACCTGAACGTGAGCTCCGTGCTGCACTTCGCGGTGGAGATCCTCGAGATCCCGCACATCATCGTCTGTGGGCACACCAACTGCCACGCGCTCCGTGCGGCGGACGGGGCGGCCTCCCTGGGGATCCTCGACCACTGGATCAGCGGCGTGCGGAACACGATCCGCCGACACAAGAGCGAACTCGCCGAGAGCCCGACGCCCGACGCGCGGCTGCAACGGCTCTCGGAACTGAACGTGCTGCAGCAGGTGGGAGTGCTCAGTCGGATGCCGACGATCCTCGACGCGTGGTCGCGAGGCCACGGTCCGATGCTCCACGGCTGGGTCTATGACATCGGGACCGGACGGATCAAGACCGTCGTCGAGCGCGTGGACGGCGTGGAGCGCGCGGCCGCCCTGCTGCCGCAGGGCTGAGCCTCAGAACTTCTGCGGGCGCAGCACCTCGACGTCGCCGACGAACGTGATCATCGCGAAGTTCGCGTAGTACCGCTCCCGCAGCGCCCCGACGATCGCGTCGGCGGTCTCCTGCGTGCACACGACCTCGATCCGGATGTTCGCCGTGAGGTCGAAGCCCGCGTCCCGCGCGCCGTGCGTCCCCTTGCCGCGCACATCGGCCACGGTGTAGCCGTGCGCGCCGAGCTTCTCGACCTCCGCCGTCAGCGCCCGCTCGAGCGACGCCTCGGTGATGATCGTGACGAGTTTGCGCGTCTCAGTCGCCATGCGGGATCACCCTCCGAGGGTGTGCAGGTATTCGGCCAGGCGGAGATAGAGCGGGATCCCCACGAGGATGTTGAACGGGAACGTCACGCCGAGAGAGGCCGCGAGCGAGAGCGTGGGGTTGGCCTCGGGGACCGAAAGACGCATCGCGGCCGGCACCGCGATGTACGACGCGCTGGCGATGAGCGTCGCAAGCATCGCGGTGCCGCCCACGGAGAGGCCGAGCGCGAGCGCGACGGTGCCGCCGATCACCGCCCCGACCAGTGGCATCAGGATGCCAAAGCCCACCAGGAAGACCCCGTGCTGCCGCAAACTGCCGATCTGTCCCGCCGCAAGCAGCCCCATCTCCAGCAGGAAGAGGGCGAGGACGCCCTTGAAGAGCCCCATGAACAACGGCTCGATCGGCTGCACGCCCACGGGTCCCGCGATCCAGCCGATCGCCAGCCCACCCAAGAGCAGCACCACGCCTTTGCCGAGCACGACCTCGTGCGCGAGCGCGCCCCAGCGCGTGCCGCCGCCGATCCCGCGGGCGAGCAGGATCCCGACGACGATCGCCGGCATCTCGAGCAGGACGAGCAGGACCGGCATGTACTGTTCGAATGGCACGTCACGGAACGCGAGGTACGCGACCGCCACGGCGTACGTGCCGACGCTGACCGAGCCATAGTGCGCCGCAATGGACGCCGCGTCGGGCCGCTTGAGACGCCCCACGTACCGCAGCACCGGATACGCGAGGAGCGGGAGCAGGACTCCCACCGCGAGCACCGCGCCGATCTCCGGGAGGATCGCGACCAGCGACTGATTGGCGAGCTCCACGCCTCCCTTGAGCCCGATCGCGAGGAGCAGGAGGATCGTCAGGAAGTCGTAGATCGCGGGCGGCAGCCGCAGCTCCGTCCGTGCGATGCCCGCGGCGAGGCCGAGCAGAAAGAACAGGACGACCGGATCGAGCGAGACCATGGCGGGAGTTCAGGGTGAAACGGCGTCGCGCCGTGAGTATGCCCGCGCGCACGGGGCAACGGAAGTGCGGAAGGAAGAAGGCCCCGGTCGCTCGCGCGACCGGGGCCCCCTGACTCCAGACACCTGCTACCTGACGCCTGGCTTAGTACATCCCGCCCATGCCACCGCCACCCGGCGCGGCCGGCGCCGGCTTGTCTTCCTTCTTCTCCACGATCAAGCACTCCGTGGTGAGGAGGAGCGAGGCGATGGACGCCGCGTTCTGCAGCGCCGTGCGGGTGACCTTGGTCGGGTCGATGACGCCGGCCGCGACGAGGTCCTCGTACGTGTCGGAGAAGGCGTTGTAGCCGAAGTTCTTGTCCTTCGACGCGCGCACCTTCTCGACGACGATCGAGCCTTCACCGCCCGCGTTCTGCACGATCATGCGGATCGGCTCCTCGATCGCGCGGCGGATGATCTCCACGCCGATCTGCTCATCGGCCTCGAGCTTGAGGCTCTTGAGCGCGCCCTGCGCGCCGAGCAGCGCGACGCCGCCGCCCGGGACGATGCCCTCTTCGACGGCGGCACGCGTGGCGTGCAGCGCGT
>CAZGFE010000048.1:0-19087 GCA_964524665.1 uncultured Gemmatimonas sp. | reverse complement strand
GCGATGATCCCCTACGCCAGTTTCAATGTCTGGACGGTGGAGATCACGGCGACGACGTTCGTGTACCAGCTGCGCCGGACGAACAGTGATCGGCGGTTCCGGGTGGAGTTCGATCTCACGCGCCCCGTGACGCCGCCGCCGGCGCCGTGGGGGTACGAGGGGCGCTAGCGCCGCTTGAGCGCCACGATCTGCGGCGGCACTGCCATCGTCCGCGCCGCCGCCACCCAGTCGTAGTCGAAGTCCCACGCCTCCCCGCCGAAGAGGATGAACGCGCCCGCCGGAATATTCCCGAGCGCGTTGCACGGCGCGGCGCGGTCCTGCTGGCCGGGTGGCTTGTCGTGGATCCACACACGACACTGCCCCTCGGGCGGGTAGTGCCCCGGCGGCACGAACAGCGTGCGCTGGCCAGCGACACGCACCGTGTCGCGCACCGTCACCGTCCGGACCACGGTATCGCGGATCGTCAGGCGAAGCGTGTCCACCCGCACGACCTGCACGCGCACGGTATCGACCCGCGGAGGCGCCTGGTTCCGGTACACCGTGTCCACGCGCGCCGGCGCCTGGTTCCGATAGACCGTATCACGCGCGACCACGCGCACGGTGTCGGGCCGCGCCGGTGCCTGGTTCCGGTACACGGTGTCGCGGCGGATCACGCGGATCGTGTCCACCCGCCCCGCGCCGACCACGCGCACGACCGTGTCTCGCACGAAGATCGTATCGCGCCGCGCGATCACGCGCGTGCCGCCCCGATAGATCGTATCCGTGATGACGGTCCGGACCGTGTCCACGCGCCACGTGGTGTCGTGCCGGAACGTCACGCGGACGCGGTTCCCATCACGCGTCCCGTACAGCGTGTCGCGCGCGGTGTAGCCGCGGTCGCTCGCCGGCACGATCACGATCGCGCGGCGGCAGGAGCTCACGACGCTGGCCGCGAGCACCAGCGCGAGAAGGACGAAGATGCGGCGCCGAGTGTGGGGCATGCTCTCTCCCAAAGGCGGGGGCGGGTCGGGCGACCCCCGAAAGTAACCCATTCGGAGCTCGGCCCGTAGGATGTGGCGAGCCGCGCCCTCTCCCCCGCCGACGCCGAACCCGCCATGCAAGCGTACCAACCGCTCGTGTTGCTCCACATCGGCGCTGGCGCCGTCAGTATCCTCACAGGCTTCATCGCCCTGTACGCCACCAAGGGCGCGCCGCTCCACCGGCGGCTCGGCACGGCGTTCGTCGTCGCCATGCTCGCGATGGCCTCGCTCGCGCTCCTCGCGATGGCCGTCTACGACCGGATCAATCTGATCAACGTGGTCGTGTCGCTGCTCACCGGGTACTTCGTGATCACCTCACTCGTGGCGGTGCGGCCGCTCGCGTTCTGGACCCCGCGCGTCACCCGCGGGGCGATGCTCGTGGCCGCCGTCGTCGTGCTCTTCAGCTTCGTCACGGCGTATGTCGCCTTCACCGTGGGCAACGGCTGGATGCAGGGGATCCCGGCGCCGGTCTTCATCCTCTTTGGGGTGCTCGGGACCTTCGGCGTGATCGGGGACGCGCGGATGCTGCGCGCGGGGCCGTACACAGGAAAACTGCGGCTCGCCCGGCACCTCTGGCGCATGACACTCGCGCTCCTGATCGCCGCCTTCTCGTTCTTCATCGGCCAGGCGGACGAACTTCCCAAAGCGCTCCGGATCCCGGCAGTCCTGATCCTTCCCGAGATCCTGATCCTGGGCGCGCTCTTCTACTGGCTCTGGCGGGTCCGTTTCCGGGGCTCCCTGCGGGGCCTCGTGGGCATCCGGGAGAACGCCCAGCCCGCTCCCTGAACCTTCTCCCGGGAGTCCCGGCCGCTCCGTAGATTGGGGCCACCCCAGCCCCCTCACGGGAGGTCTCGAGCGTGGCCACTGTCGCCGTCGGTCAAAGCGTCTCCCGCAAGGACGGCATCGGGAAGGCCACCGGCGCGGCCCGCTACGCGGACGACATCACCTTCCCGGGAATGCTCCACGGCCGCACCGTCCGCTCGACGATCCCCGCGGGCCGCATCAAGCACATCACGCTCGACTTCGACACCACGGGCTTCACGATCGTCCGTGCCGCGGACGTCCCGGGGTCGATCATCGTGGACCTCATCGTCCACGACCAGCCATTCCTCGCCGAGTCCGAGGTGCGCCACGTCGGCGAACCGATCCTGCTCTTGGCGCACGCGGATCGCGAGTCGCTCAACGCCGCACGCGTTGTGATCGAGTACGAGGAGACCACACCGCTCTTCGATCCAGAGCACTCCAAGCAGGTGTTCAAGGCGATCAACATCTCCAAAGGCGACGCCGCCGCGGCGATGCAAGGCGGCGACCTGGTGATCACCGGCACGTACCAGACGGGCCATCAGGAACACATCTACATCGAACCGAACGGTGTGATCGCCGTGCCCGAGGACGGCGGCATCACGGTGCACGGCTCGATCCAATGCCCGTTCTACGCGCTCAAGGCCCTCAAGAGTCTGCTCGGCCCCAAGATCCCCGCGCGCGTGGTGCAGACGGAGACGGGCGGTGGGTTCGGCGGCAAGGAAGAGTATCCCTCGATCCCCGCGGGCCACGCGGCGCTGCTCGCGCTCAAGTCGGGCAAGCCGGTCAAGATGATCTACGACCGCGTCGAGGACATGCTCGCGACCACCAAGCGGCATCCGGCCATCGTCAAGCACACCACGCGCGTCACGCGCGACGGCACACTCGTCGCGATGGACATCGACGTGCTGCTCGACGGCGGCGCGTACGTGACGCTCAGCCCCGTCGTCCTCTCGCGCGCCTGCATCCACGCGGCCGGTCCGTACCGTTGCGACCACATCACCATCAACGGACGCGCGGTGTTCACGAACACGCCGCCCAACGGCGCCTTCCGCGGATTCGGCGCGCCGCAGACGGAGTTCGCGGTCGAAGTGCACATGGAGCGCATCGCCGAGGAACTCGGAATGGATCCGGTGGAGTTCCGTCGCAAGAACGCGCTGCGGCCAGGCGACACCACGGCCACGGACCAGACCCTGCACGACGACTGCAGCGCGCTCGCCGTGCTCGACGAAGCGGTGCGGCGCACGGACTTCAAGCGGAAGCGCAGCGAGTACGCTGGCACGAACCGCGCGATCGGACTCGCGCTCTTCTACCACGGCGCAGGATTCACCGGCAGCGGCGAGCGCTACCTCAAGTCGCGCGCGCGTCTCGAGCTCACGCCCACGGGCGTCCGCATCGCGACGGGCAGCACGGAGATCGGCCAAGGCACGCGCACGATGCACGCACAGATCGTCACCGACGCGCTCGGCATTCCCTACGAGTCCGTGGAGGTCGCGCCGGTGGACACGGCGCGCGTCTCCGACAGCGGGCCCACAGTCGCGTCGCGCACCTGCATGGTGGTCGGCAAGATCCTCGAAGAATGCGCGCTCGAGATGAAAGCCAAGCTCGGCGGACTCTCCCCCGCAGCGTATCACGCCAAGCACGGCCCGTTCACAGTGGAGCGGATGTACGAGCCGCCCGCGTGGATCAACTGGAGCGACGAGACCTACCGCGGCGACGCCTACGCGACCTACGGCTGGGGCTGCGACGTCGTCGAACTCGAAGTGGACCCCGACACGTTCGATGTGCGGCTCATCGCCGTGACCGCGGTGCAGGAGTTCGGCCGGCCGATCCACCCCGCACTCGCGCGCGGACAGATCGAAGGCGGCACGGTGCAAGGACTCGGCTACGCGCTCCTCGAACGCGTGGTGATGAAGAACGGCGCGATGGCCAACGCGCAGCTCACGAACTACACGATCCCCACCACGCTCGACGTGCCGGACATCGACGTGGTCATGCTCGAGAACCCGTATCCAGGCGGACCGTTCGGTGCCAAGGGACTCGGCGAACTGCCGATGGATGGACCCGCACCCGCCGTGGTGAACGCGCTCCGCCACGCGGGGTTCGCAGTGCACTCGATCCCCGCGACCCCCGAACTCCTCGCCACGCTCCGGCCAGAGGTGTTCGCGTGAAGTTCACGTTGAATGGCAAGGCCGCGGAGTCGCGCGCGCATCCCATGACGCGCCTCTTGGATGCGTTGCGCGAGGAGCATCACCTCACCGGCACCAAAGAAGGGTGCGGCGAAGGCGAGTGCGGCGCGTGTACGGTCCTCGTGAACGGCGAGTCCGTGTGCTCGTGTCTCGTGGCGGTCGCGCAAGTGGAAGGTGCGGCGGTGACGACGATCGAAGGACTCGGCGGCACGCATCCGCTGCAGCAGCTCTTCATGGACGAAGTGGGCGCGCAGTGTGGCATCTGCACGCCGGGGATGGTGCTCGCCGCGCTGCAGCTCGAGTCCAACCCCACACCCACCCTCGACGACGTGCGCACGGCACTCGCCGGCAACCTCTGCCGTTGCACGGGCTACACGGCGATCTACCGCGCGGTGCTCAAGTGGAAGGGCATGCCCGTGCCCGCCGCGGCGGGCGGCCAATGAGGGTCGCGACGAGTTCGCTCGATCTCAAACGCGCCGCCTCACTCAGCGACGCGCTCAAGATCCTGCGTGACGACCCGCGCACGCCGCTCGCCGGCGGTACGGATCTGATGGTCACGCTCAACTTCGGCACCGAGAAGGCGCGGCGATTCCTCGACCTCACGGCGGTGGACGAGCTCCGCAGCATTCGCGCCGACGGCGACACGCTCGTGATCGGGGCCATGGCGAGCTTCACGGCGATCAATCACTCGCCGCTCGTGGCCGCGCGCCTGCCGATCCTGATCGACGCCGGACGACAGGTGGGCGGCGTACAGATCCAGAACCGAGGCACGCTCGGCGGCAACATCGCCAACGGTTCGCCAGCGGGCGATTCGCTGCCCGTGCTCGCGGCGGTGGACGCCGTGCTCGTGCTGCGCAGCGCGAGCGCGGAGCGGCGCGTGGCGTTCACGGAGTTCTATACTGGGTATCGCACGTCGGTGATGCGCCCCGACGAGCTGATCGTCGCGGTCGAGGTGCCGCGCGTGGACGGCAAGCAGTGGTTCCGCAAGGTCGGCACGCGTGCCGCGCTCGCGATCTCGAAGATCGTGATGGCGGCCGTGCGAGCGCCGGACGGGAGCGCGCGGATCGCGCTCGGAAGCGTGGCGCCGACCGTGGTGCGTGCGCGGAAGTCGGAGGCCGCGTTGGCGCGGGCAGCGCGTGCAGAGAACAGCGGCTCGCCTGCGGCGCTCAACGATGCAGTGCAGGCGCTCACCTCCGAGATCGCCCCGATAGACGACATCCGCTCCACCGCCGCGTACCGGCGCCGCGTGACCGGCAACCTCCTCAGACGCTTCTGGTCGGAGACCGCGTGACGCGCATCTCCGGCGCGCGGTCGTCGGGGCCCACGGCGTCGTTCGCGGATCTCGTCGTCCGCAGCCGACGCGTCGTCACGCCGGAAGGCGTGCGGCCCGCCGCCGTGCATCTCAACGAGACCAACGGCCGCATCACGAGCGTTGCCGCGTGGGAGGAGGTCGAGCAGGGCGCCGCGCTCGCGGATGTGGGCGACCTGCTCGTGATGCCCGGGCTCGTGGATTCGCACGTGCACGTGAACGAGCCCGGCCGCACGGAGTGGGAGGGATTCGCGAGCGCGCTCCGCGCTGCGGCCGCAGGCGGCGTGACGACCATCTGCGACATGCCGCTCAACGCGATCCCCGCCACCACGAGCGTGGCAGCACTCGAAGAGAAGCGTCGCGCCGTGCGCGAGGCGCGCGGCGCCAAGCAGGTGGAGTTCATCGGCGGCGTGGTGCCGGGCAACACGGACGAACTCGAACCGCTCGCCGCGGCCGGCGTCTGCGCGTTCAAGTGTTTTGTCTCGCCCAGTGGGGTCGCCGAGTTCTCGCACGTGGAGGAAGGCGACCTGCTCGCGGCGTTCCCGGTGCTGGCGACGCTCGGCAAGACGCTGATGGTGCACGCGGAGGATCCCGCCGCGCTCGCAGCGCCGCCCGCCGGGAGCGATCCGCGCCAGTACGCGAGCTGGCTCGCGTCGCGCCCGGTGGCCGCCGAGCACGCGGCGATCGCGATGCTGATCCGGCTGATGGATCGGTGGCGCACACCCGTGCACATCGTGCACCTGTCGTCGGCGAGCTCGCTCGAGCTGGTTCGCGCGGCGCAGGCGCGCGGGCTCCCGCTGACGACCGAGACATGCCCGCACTACCTGACGTTCGCGGCAGAGGAGATCGCGGACGGCGCCACCAAGTTCAAGTGCGCGCCGCCGATCCGTGACCGCGCGCAACGTGACGCGCTGTGGCGCGCGCTGATCGCCGGAGAGATCGACCTCGTGGCCTCCGACCACTCCCCCTGCCCGCCGGTACTCAAGGAGACCGGCGGAGACTTCTTCCAGGCCTGGGGCGGGATCGCGTCGCTGCAGTTGGCGCTGAGTGCGGTGTGGACCGGCGCGCGTGCTCGCGGCGTCGCACCCGAGCAGCTCGTGCAGTGGATGTCCGCCGCGCCCGCGCGACTGGTCGGACTCGGCGACCGCAAAGGCCGGATCGAGGCCGGCTACGACGCGGACCTCGTGGTCTGGGACCCAGACGCGACCTTCCGCGTGGACCCTGGTGCACTCCTGCACCGACACCCCGTCACCCCATACGCCGAACGTGAACTCCACGGCGTCGTGCACGCGACCTACGTGAGTGGCCGCCTTGCCTTTGGCGGCATAAGATGACGCGCATGCCTCTCGACCCCTTCGACCTGCCGGACCTCGCCTCCGAACGCTTCGGCGGCGCGGTGCTCGCGGCCAACGACGAGTTCTTCGCGCCCAAGGAGGCGCTGCTCAAGAGCTCGGCGCCGGAGTGGCGCGAAGGCGTGTACACGGAGCGCGGCAAGTGGATGGATGGCTGGGAGACGCGCCGGCGCCGGGAGCCGGGGCACGATTGGGCGATCATCCGGCTCGGCATGCCGGGCACCGTGCGCGCGGTCGCGGTGGACACGAGCTTCTTCACGGGGAACTATCCGGAGCACGCGAGCATCGAGTGGTGCGCGGTCGAGGGCGTTCCCTCGGCAGCACAGTTGGCCGGCGGGCACACCAAGTGGCTGCCGCTGCTGGCCAAGAGCGCGCTCAAGGGCAACGTCGTGAACCGCTTTGCGATCGCCAAGGCGCCACCGCGGGCGACGCACCTGCGTCTCAACATCTTCCCCGACGGCGGCGTGGCGCGGCTCCGTGTGCACGGCGACGTCGTGCCCGACGCGCGCGTGTTCACGGGCGGACGCGAGGTGGACCTCGCCGCGCTCGTGAACGGCGGGTTCGTCGTCTCGTGCAGCGACATGCACTATGGGCACCGTCAGAACCTGATCCAGCCCGGCCGCTCCACCCACATGGGCGACGGCTGGGAGACCAAGCGCCGTCGCGGCGCGGGGCACGACTGGTCGGTGATCCGACTCGCACAGCGCGGACGCATCGAGCGTATCGAGCTCGACCTCGATCACTTCAAGGGCAACGCGCCGGGCAGCTGCATGCTCGAGGTGTGCGACAAGCCGAACGGCGCCTTTGATGCCGCGAAGGTGAAGTGGACACCGCTGCTCGCGATGACGCGCACCGAGCCGCACGCGCGCCACATCTGGGAGACCAAGAAGACCGAGCCCGCCACACACGTACGGCTCAACATCTACCCGGATGGCGGCGTGGCGCGGCTCCGACTCTTCGGCCGCGTGGAGAAGTGACGGCGGTGGACGGCGAAGGCAGCGCAAGCGGCGCAGGCGGCGCGCGTACATCGGGCGGAGTCGCGGTGACCGGCGTCCGTGCGCTCGACGCCTTGCCCGCCACCGAAGCCCTCGCGCTCCTGCTCGAGTGCGGCGGCGCGCCGCGATGGGCCGAGCAGATGGCGGCGCGCCGGCCGTTCCGGTCGCGCGCCAAGGTCCGCGCCGCCGCGGACGAGATCTGGCGCACGCTCGGCCCCGGCGACTTTCGCGCGGCCTTTGCGCGGCATCCGCGGATCGGAGACTCCAAGCCAGCAAAGGCCGCGCAGAGCGAGACCGGCCGCGCGTGGTCTGCTGCGGAGCAGTCCGGCGCCTCCGCTGCCTCCGAGAGTGTGAAGGCGGAACTCGCGCGAGTGAACGCCGAGTACGAGGCCCGCTTCGGCCACATCTATATTGTATGTGCGACCGGGCGCTCCGCGGACGAGCTCGTACGCATCGCCAAGGCGCGGCTCGCGAACGATCCGGCCAAGGAGATCGAGGTCGCCGGAGGCGAGCTCCGCGAGATCATGCTGCTGCGGCTCGAGAAGCTGCTGGCCCAACCCCGAGGGAAGTCCTGATGCCGACCCAGAGTACGCTCAGCACGCACGTGCTCGACACCTCACTCGGCAAGCCCGCCGCGGGGATCGCGATCCGGCTCCTCCGCGCCGGCGCGGAGATCGGACGCGGCACCACCGACGCCGATGGCCGCGTCCGCGACTTCGGCGCTGGCGAACTTGCTCCCGGGAGCTACGCGCTCGTGTTCGCGGTGGGCGCGTACTTCGCCAGTGGCAAGCGCGAGAGCTTCTACAAGGAGATCACGGTGGACTTCGAGATCACCGCCAGCGGCCACCACCACGTGCCGCTCCTCCTCAGCCCGTTCGGCTACTCGACCTACCGCGGCAGCTGAGCGCCCTCGGCGATCCATCGCCGAAGCAGGTCGCGCTCGATGTCGGTGATTCGCGTCTTGTTCGCGGGCGGCATCGTCCGGTCCACGATCGCGCGCTGCTGGATCCGCAGTGCGAGCGCGGCGATCTGCTCAGGCGTGTCGAACAGCACGCCGCCGGGCGCGACCCCGAACGTGACGTCAGCGGGCGTGGACGCATGGCAGCTTCCGCAGCGCACATCCACGATGTGGCGCACCTCGGCGAACGTGACCGGTCCTGAACTGACCGCTGCGAACGATCCCTCCACCGCACGCGCGTTCACGACCACGGTGCCGTAAAGCGCGGCGACGGTCCCCACGATCACGGCCGTGAGCACCGGCTTCCACGCCGCGAAGCCGAACCGGATGTTCATGATGTGCCGCGCCGCCGCACCGCCGGCGATGATGATCGCAAGCGGGATCCACACGCGCGGCTGCCCGTGGATCGCCGAGAAGTGGCTCACCATCATCAAGATGATGACGGGGAACACGAAGTAGTTGTTGTCGATGGAGACGCGCTTCGCGCGCGCAGAGGCTGCGGAGCCTGCCGCCGCCATGCCGGGCGGCGCCCCCACGCTCGCCACGAGCGCGCGCTGCGCGGGCATGATCGTGAAGACCACATTCCCCGCCATCAACGTGCCGATCATCGCACCCACATGCAGGAGCGCGGCGCGTCCGGTGAACACCTGCGTGAACGCAAAGGCGATCGCCGCGAGCCCGGTGACCCAGAACGCCGTGGCCAGCGCATTGGACCGGTGCGCGAGCACGCGGTGTGCGAACTCGTAGATGAGCGTGCCGAGCAGTATGCCGCCGGCCCCGAGCGCGACCGCCGCGCCGTGCGAGAGCTCCGTCACGTGTGCGTCCGTGAGCGCAGCGCGCCCGCCGAACCAGTAGACGGTGATCAGCAGCGCCAGGCCCGTCCACCACGTGGTGTACGCCTGCCAACGGAACCAGTGCAGCCGCGCGGGGAGCGCAGCGCCGCCGAGCAGCGTCTTCTCCGCGTAGTAGAAGGCGCCGCTGTGCAGCAGCCAGATGGAGCCCACCGGTTCTGGTGTGATCTTCGGCGCGCCCGCGCTCGGCGGCTCCAAGTTCCGGTCCATCCAGTTCCACAGGAAGGAGTTGCCGATCCACATGATCCCGGCGACGAGATGCACCCATCGCGCGGTGAGATCGAGCAGCTCCCAGCCGGCTGCGGTCATGCGCGCGCCTTCATGATCTTCACGAACGACCGGCTCAGGAAATCTTCCTGCGTGAGTCCCGTCATGCGCAGCGCCTCAGTCTCCGTGATGGCCTTGGAGTTGATGCCGCGGAGGAAGAAGTTCAGCAGTCCCTGCCCCGTGGCCGCGTCATCGAACACGTCGCCGACCAGCGTGGCCTGCGCCGCCTTCTCCACGAAGTTGTGGAGCCGCACGCCGGCGGCGTCGATGCCTTCGAGGAAGAAGCTGTAGAGCGCACCGTAGCGGGAGACGAGCTGCGCCGGGTGCAGATCCCAGCCCTGATAGAACCCGCCCGCGAGCGAGTGGCGCACGTCGTCGTAGTGGAGTTTCCACGCGGCGTGCACGCTCGCGCGATTCTCTGCGTCCTGCTCCGCCGAGAGATTGCCGCCCTTCTTGGCGGGTCGATGCACGGGGACCGGCATCACCGTGGTCGAACCGTCGGAGAGCCAGACCTCCGTGCCCGCGAACGCCACCTGCATCACGTGCTTGGCGAAGTCGCACGCCAAGTGCCGCATCCGCTGATGCGCGGCGGTGATGTTGATGCCCGCCGTGTAGTCGTACGTGCCGAAATGCGCGCCACGCAGCCGGCCGTCCGAGGCAGCGAGGAGGCGCGGCATCAGCGCGCGCCCGCTCGTGTCGAGCACGATCTGCGGCGTCTCGATCATGGCCTCGAACAGGAGCGTGCGGTCCGCGAGGCCGAGTTTGCGTTCGAGTGACCGCAGCAGCGCGACCGTGTACTCCACCTGCTCGATGATCGTGATCTTGGGGATCGTCACCACCCAGCGCTCGGGGAGTGCATTCGCCTCCACGAGTCCTGTGGTCACCATCTCCAGCGTCCGCACGCTCCGCGCGCGGAGTTCTTCGTTGAGCGGCTTGACGCGCATCCCAATGAACGGCGAGAGCGTGCCCGCCCTCCCTCCGGCCACAAGCTCGCGCACGACCTGCGCGGCATGGCCGTCCTCCTCCGCGTTCGGGCGGTTGCCGTAGCCATCCTCGAAGTCGATCCGAAAGTCCTCGATCGGTTCGCGCTCGAGCTTCTCGCGCACGCGCGTGGCGATCCGGTCCAGCGCGGGGTGCTCCGAGATGCCGAGCGCTTCGCCGAGTGCGGCGGCATTGGGGGCGTACTGATCCATCGCGGCCAACGCGATGCGCCCGAGCTTGGGCACCGAGTCGGCGCCAAAGAGCTGCGCGCCGCCGTAGACCGTGTGCACGGGTTGGCGGCCCGGGCCCTCGCCCTGATGCGCGGCCGCGAAGGCGAGGTTGGCTTCGCGGAGCGCGGCGGTGGCCTCGGCGAGTTCGGAGGAGCGGCCGCTGGGTCTTGGCTTCGCGCGGCCCTTCGACGGCTTGGTACGCTTGGAGTCCTGCTTCCGCTTGGCGGCCATGGTCAGGATGTGTCGCGGAGGGGGTGATGGAGTCGCCCGAATCTACTGCACGCAGATGGCGACCGCGCGCGCTGCGGCTCATCTTCTCCCGGGCGGCAGCACCACTCACCTTGTCAGCGAGGCTCGGGACGCGTGACCACCGAACGCAGTTGGCTCATTCGTGCACTCGACCGCGTCGAGCGGGTCGGCAACAAGCTGCCCGACCCCATCACGATCTTCGCGCTTCTGGCGCTCACGGTGATCGTCGTCTCGTGGATCGCCTCGCTGGCCGGGGTGGCTGCCACGCACCCGGGCACCGGCGCGAACATCACGCCGGTGAACCTCGCCAACGCCGAAGGCGTGCGCCGGATGCTCACCGAGGGCGTGCGCAACTTCACGGGTTTTGCGCCGCTGGGTCTCGTGATTGTCGTCGTGATCGGCATCGGCGTCACGGAGCGCAGCGGGCTGATCGTCGCCGCGCTGCGGCGGCTGCTCTCCATCGTGCCGCCCGGGCTGCTCACGGCCACGGTGGTCTTTGCGGGCGTGATGAGTTCGCTCGCGGTGGACGCGGGCTACGTGGTGCTCGTTCCGCTCGGCGCGGTGCTCTTTCAGTCGGTCGGGCGGCACCCGCTCGCCGGTCTCGCAGCGGCCTTTGCCGGCGTGTCGGGCGGATTCAGCGCGAACCTGTTCATCACGTCGCTCGATCCGCTCCTCGCGGGACTCTCCACCGAGGCCGCGCGCCTCGTGGACCCGACGTACACCACACAGGTCACCGGCAACTACTACTTCATGATCGCGTCCGTCTTCCTGGTGACGGCCGTGGGGTCGTGGGTGACAAGTCGGTTCGTGGAGCCGCGGCTCGGCGCGCCGTCCGCGGCAGCGGCGGGTGAGGGTGGCGGCGTGCAGCCGCTCACGGACGCCGAGGGGCGCGGGCTCCGGAACGCGGGCATCGTCCTCGCGCTTGGTGCCATCCTCGTTCTGGCGCTCACCGTGCCCGAGCAGGGCGCCCTCCGGAATCCCACCGCCGCGGGCGAGCGCCTGATCGTCCAGCTCCGCCCGTTCTTCGACAGCATCGTGATGATCCTGATGCTGCTCTTCCTGGCGATGGGCATTATGTATGGCCGCACCACGGGCTCGATCAAGTCCGACCGTGACGTCGCGAAGATGACCTCCGACAGTGTGGCGGTGCTGGGGAGCTACATCGTCCTCGCGTTCGCCGCCGCACAGTTCGTCGCGTACTTCAACTGGTCCAACCTCGGATTGATCCTCGCGGTCAATGGCGCCACCAGCCTCAAGGCGGTCGGGCTCACGGGCATCCCGCTGCTCGTGGCGTTCATCTTCGTCTCCGCGTTCATCAACCTCTTCATGGGATCGTCCTCCGCGAAGTGGGCGGTGATGGCGCCCGTGTTCGTGCCGATGCTGATGCTCACCGGTTTTGCGCCGGAGGTCACGCAGGCCGCGTATCGCGTGGGCGACTCCACCACGAACATCATCACCCCGTTGATGCAGTACTTCCCCGTGATCATCGCGTTCGCGCAGAAGTATCAGAAGGACGCTGGCATCGGCACGATCACCGCAATGATGGTGCCGTATTCGATCGCGCTGTCGATCGCCTGGGCGGCGTTCTTTGCGCTCTGGCTGCTCCTCGGGATCCCGCTTGGCCCGGGCGCGCCGGTGAGCTACCCGGCGTAACTCGGGAGTGGGCAACGCCACGGGGTATCGGCCGTCGGGGGTGATCCTCGGGATCCTGAGCATTGCGACCTTCGCACCGGTGGGCGGCACGCCGCTCGACGTGATCGGCTTCTACTTCACGCCGCTCGAGCGCGCGGAGCTCATCGTGTCCGGGATCGCGGGGCTCGTGGCGGCGTGGGCGCTGTACCAGCGGCGGCGCGATGCGCCCGAGTACTATCTCGCGTGGGCCGTGATCATTCTGGCGTCGTCGGTTCACCTCTCGATGGCCGCGACGACGCGGCTCCTCGCGTTGATCGGCGCGCTGTATCCGGAGTTCGGACTCCCCACGCGTCTCTCGATTACCGCGCTCATCTGGAACTTCGTCCTCAACGCGGGGCTCTTGGCGCTCGGCTACTGGCAGCTGGTGCGGCAACGACCGGGGGCTGCCCACGCACCGCCAACGGAGCGGACGGGGGAATCGTAGAATCAAGTCGGGCTGGGAGCACACACCTCTTGGAGGATCCATGCGCGTCGCCATGATCACCGCTGTCGCACTCGTCGCACTGCTGCCTCTCGCTGCCTCTGCTCAGCAGCGTCCCGCAGAACTCCCTCCCGAGGTTCAGGCCTGGATGACGGCCAACTGGCAGCAGCGCTTTGGCGCGCTCGTGCGGCAGGGAGACAGTCTGTTCAATAACGGCAGCTGCCAGCGCTGCCACGGGCAGAATGGCTCCGGCGGCCGCAACGGCCCTGATCTCGCCGACACGGTCTGGGTGCAGTCCGACGGATCGCTCGACGGGATCTTCCAGACGATCTTCTGGGGCGTGCGGCGCAAGGACTTCCACGACAAGACCCGGCGATTCGAGATGAATCCGGGCGGGTCGCAGGGGCTCGACGCCGATGAGCTCCGGGCGGTGACGGCGTACGTGTGGAGTCTGAGCCGAACTCCTCGGTAGACGCGCGCGCTACGTGCTCGCGGCGCGTTTGCCCTGCTCGAGCGCCGCGAGCACGAGCTCGAGCCCAGCACGGAACTCTGCACCGCGGTCGTAGCCCGACGACATCACTCCGCGCGTGACCGCGGTCAGATGCGGGTACTGCTCGGCCATCTGCTGCAGCAGATCGGACCCGACCGCTTGCAGCCCCGCGTCGTCGCTGAAGGGCAGGCTCAGCTCCTGCAGGATCGATCCATAGATGTAGGCGTCGAGCACCGCGAAGGCGCGCATCGCCATCTCGTCATTGAATCCTGCGCCGCGCAGCGCGCCAAGCACGGAGTCGTAGTAGCGAAGCCGCCGCGGGCTTGAGTTGCGTGTCCGCGCCTCCAGCATGCCGAGCGCCCAGGGATGGCGAAGGAGCACCTCCCTCGCGGAGGTCGCGCGTCGGCGCATGGCCTCCTTCCACTCGTCGTCGGGCGCCGGAAGCGCGATCTCCTCGAAGACCAGCTGCACGATCCCATCGAGGATCTCGTCCTTGCCGTCCACGTGGTTGTAGAGCGACATCGCCTCGACGCCCAGTTCCTGCCCGATCCGGCGCATGCTGAGCGCGTCCAGCCCTTCCGCGTCCGCGATCGCCAGCGCGGCCCGCATCACCCGGTCGGTCGTGAGGGGCGCGCGCGCCCCACTCGGTGTCATGACCTCGACTCCTTGACGCACTTACAGTGTATGTGTAAACTTGGACCGGGACTTACTGCGTAAGTGTAATCACCCGAGCCTGCGGAGGGAAGACATGCGAGCCGTGATCCATACTGCCTTCGGCCAACCCGAGGCCGTTCTGGCGGTCGAGGAACTCGAACGGCCGACGCCGGGCCCCAACGAAGTGCTCGTCCAGGTCAGATCCTCAGCCGTGGCCAAGGGTGCTTGGCTGACGACCGTCGGCCTCCCCTACATCGCGCGGCCGATCTACGGCATTCGCACGCCGAAGGTGCGCGTAGCCGGCCTGGAACTCTCCGGCGTGGTGCGAGCCGTCGGCGCAGACGTCACCCGATTCGCCGTGGGCGACGAGGTGTTCGGGACCCACGCAGGTGCGCTCGCCGAGTTCGCCGCCGTCCCCGAGGATTCGCTCGCCGCCAAGCCCGCCGAGGTCACGTTCGCGCAGGCCTCCGCGGCTCCGGTCTCTGGCCTCGCCGCACTGCAGGCGGTGCGCGACGCGGCGCAGGTGAAGCGCGGCCAACACGTGCTGGTGATCGGGGCGTCCGGCAGTGTGGGCGCCTTTGCGGTGCAGATCGCCAAGTCCCTCGGCGCACGCGTGACCGGCGTGGCGAGCGCCGCGAACATCCCGCGCGTCCTCGCGCTCGGCGCAGAGCGCGTGATCGACTATCGCCGCGAGGAGATCGGTGCCGACGGCACGCAGTACGACGCGATCCTCGACATCGCGGGCAACCGGCCCGTTTCCACGCTCCGCCGGTCGCTCACGCCCACCGGGACGCTCGTGATCGTGGGCGGCACCGGCGGAGGCCTGACGATGGGATTCGGGCGCACGATCGGCGCCATGATGCTCGCGCCCTTCGTGAAGCAGCGGATCGTGGGCTTCATCTCGGAACCCAACCGCAGTGATCTCCAGGTCCTCGCGGAGCTGATGCGCTCGGGCGCGATCTCACCCGTGGTACGCACGACCTTTCCGCTCACCGAGGCCGCGGCCGCGGTCGAACTCGCTGGCGCCGGCGCCGGTCACGGCACCGTCGTCGTCTCGATCTGAGCCCGACCTCCACAGGAGACGCTCGCCATGCACGCCCCCTCACTCGACCGGGACGCTGCGCACATCAAGCGCAATGCGCGGATCGCCGGTGTGCTCTACCTCGTCCTGTTCGCGCTCGCCCCGTTCGTGTTCCTCATGGGCAAGCCGACCGCGCTCGTCGTCGGCGACGCGAGCGCCACCGCTGCCAATCTCGCACAACTCGGACCCGGACTTCGGAGCAGCATGGGGATCGAGGCGGTGATCTTCCTCGTGGAGGTGCTGCTCACCGCCATCCTCTACGTGATGTTCCGACCCGTGAGCCGCACGGTCTCGTTCGCCGCCGCGCTCGCGCGATTCGGTGAGGCCGCCGTGCAGGGCGCGAACCTCCTCACCACCGGGCTGCTCGTGCTCCTCCTGAGCGGATCGGTCTACGCGGCCGCGTTCACCACCGCGCAGCTCGAGGCACTCATCCACCTCTTCCTGAGCGCCAATCACGTCATGGTGCTCGTGTGGGGGATCTTCTTCGGCTTCCACGTCCTGTTGCTGAGCTGGCTCGTGTACGCCTCCGCATTCCTCCCGCGCACGCTCGGCGCGCTGCTCGCGCTCGCGGCGGTCGGCTACCTCGCGCAGAGCTTCGGCAGCATCCTCTGGCCCCAGCACACCGCGTGGCTGGCGTCGTTCGTCGTGATCCTCGCGGTGCCGGGAGAACTCGCGTTCACGTTCTGGCTGCTGATCAAGGGGCTCGACGCCACGCAGTGGCGCGAGCGGGCGAGCGAGGCGCGGGTGTGAGGTGACGCGACCGCCGTGAGTCGCGGCGCGCCTTCCTAGGCGTTGCTCAGCTAGTGTGAGACGTGCGCCATCAGCGCTCCACCACGATCACGGAGCGCTCCGCGTCGACCCACCACCGTGCGCCGCGCAGCAGCTCACGCCCCGCGCGGCTCTCGATCGCGACCGGCGCCGTCCCGGGACGCGGCACGAGCGCTAGGCCGGGAAAGCGAAGCACGAAGGGAATGGTCGCGTGGCTCGCACCGACGGAGGTGCTGCCCGCCGCGGTGCCCGCGACCGCAGCCGGGCGATCAGGACCAGCCCCCAGCGTGAGCGTGCCCGCCCGCTGGTCAATCACAGGCCGCAGCGGCCAGAGTACGTCGAGCCCCACGCGCACAGCGCCCGGCGACGCGACCGAGTCCACCCGCATCGCGATGCCCGTCAGCCGGCGGTCGCCGATCCAGAGTTCTCCGGCCGCGAAGTCAGCCGCCGCGCGGCGGCCGACCACGAGGCCACTCACGGTGGGGTCGAACTCTGCGGTCACTTCGTCCCGCATCGCGCGGCGCGGGCGGATCGGGAACACGCCGATTGACCGCGCATCCGTCGCCGGACGCAGTGGCACCGTCACGACCGGTCCTTCGGCCGCTCGCACGCGGTACGGCGCCATCATCGCCACGGCTCGCAGCGCGCTGCCGGAGTCCGCCCCGAACTGCACGGCCTCCCAGAAGAGCGTCTCGGCGATCCGAAACCGCGCGCGCGAGGCCAGGTAGAGTCCGAGGGCGCCGCGGGCCTCCGGTGCGCGCGGCCGCGCGGCGGCCGCCGCGTAGAGCGCTTCCTCTGCGGCAGCAAGCCGGCCGAGCGCCAACAGCGAGTCCGCGCGCGAGGGCGCGGGCGGTGGTGCCCGCTGTGCGTCAGCAGCGGCCGCGGCGATCGGGAGACCGAGGAGCGCCGTCACTGCCGCCCGCGCGGCGCGCCGGGTCAACACGGCGCGCACGACCGTCAGCCGATCGAGGCTTTGAGTGCGGCGGCGAACTCGGGAGCGGTCTGGTACCGGTCGTCGGCCTCGCGCGCCATGCCTTTCATCAGCACGGCATCCATGGCCTCGGGGACCTCCGGCCGATGCTTCCGCGCCGAGATCGGCTCGTGCCGCAGCCGCGCGATCATCATCTCCTGCTGGTTCCGCCCCTCGAACGGGAGCTTCTTGGTCAGCATCTCGTACGCCATCAACGAGAGCGAGAAGATGTCGGTGCGCGCATCCAGCGGCTTGCCGCGGAGCTGCTCGGGGCTCATGAACTCGGGCGTTCCGAGGATGATGCCCGTGGCGGTGAGCTTCTGCAGCTCGCCGCCCGCCTTGCGCTCCTTGGCGAGGCCAAAGTCCATGACCACCGCGTACTCCACGCCGTCCTTCTTCTTGCAGATCATGATGTTCTCGGGCTTGAGGTCCCGATGAATGATCTTGAGCTTGTGCGCGACGTCGAGCCCGGACGCGATCTCGCTGATGAACTTCACGGTGTCCGCGAGCGTCGTGGTGCCCACGCGGTAGTTGCGGTCGGAGAGGATCTCGCCTTCCACGTACGGCATCACCACGTACACGAGGCCATCCTCGGTCTCACCCATGCGCACGATGTGGCAGACGTTCGGATGTTCGAGTCGGATCCCCAGCGCGGCCTCGCGGCGGAGGCGCGCCATCGCATTCTCGTCCTTGGAGAGCGCGGGCGAGAGGATCTTGATGGCGTACCGCTCCTGTGAGGCCACGTCGTGCGCGAGGTACACGTACGACATCCCGCCCTCGCCGACCTTCTTCACGATCGCATAGCGGCGGTCGAGGACCTGGCCCGCCATGTTCGCGTGGCTCGTGGCGGCCTTGGTCGCGACCACGGGCGTGGGATCGTTGGCGCGGATGGAGGTGGCGCGCTGGCCCGAGGGCACGTCGGCACCGACGAGGCGTCCGCCGTCCTTCGTGCAGAAGCGCGCGTCATCGGGATACTGCGTTCCGCAGGCCGGGCATCGCATCGCCATCTCAGTGCGTTCCCTTGGGCTTGGTGTGGAAGAGCGCGTGCACGCCGTCCCACTCCATGTTCCCGCCGCTGAGCACCGCGACCGTGGGTCCCGTGGGCTTCACGAGACCATTCGTCAGCGCCGCCACGCAAATGGCGCCGCTGGGTTCCGCCACGAGCTTCATGCGATCAAAGATGAACTGCATCGCGCCCGCCAGCATCTCGTCCGGCACCGTCACCACCTCGTCCATGTTCGCCTCGAGGTGGTGGAAGTTGCGCGTGCCGATCTTCACCGCGAGCAGCCCATCGGCGAGTCCGTCGGGATTGGTCGGGATGCTCACCGGCTCCCCAGCCTCCCTCGCCGCCGAATACTTGCGCGAGCCCGCGGGTTCCACGCCCACGATCCGCACGCCGGGCACCAGCAGCTTCATCGCCGTGGAGACCCCCGCGCTGAGTCCGCCTCCGCCGATCGGCACCACCACCGTGCCCGCGTCGGGCAGGTCCTCGGCGATCTCGAGTCCGCAGGTGCCCTGACCCGCGATGATCGTGTTGTCGTCGAAGGGCGGGACCATCGTGAGCCCCTCGGCCTGTTGGATCTCGATCGCCTTCTCCATCCGGTCCGCCGTGGAGACGCCGTGATAGAAACAGCGCGCGCCGAGCCGCACCGCGCCGTCCTTCTTGGCGCGCGGCACGGTGGTCGGCATCACGATCGTCGCCCGTACGCCGTACAGCTTGGCCGCCAGCGCCACCGCCTGCCCGTGATTGCCGGAACTCGCGGTGATCACGCCGCGCTTGCGCTCGGCGTCCGAGAGCTTGGACACGAAG
>CAZGFE010000047.1:0-20696 GCA_964524665.1 uncultured Gemmatimonas sp. | reverse complement strand
CGACCGCCACACGCTGCTGCTGACCGCCGGAGAGCTGCATCGGGTAGTGCTTGGCCCGATGGCTCATCCCCACGCGCTCCAGCGCCTTGGCCACGCGGTCACGCCGCTCACTCGCCGGCATGTCCCGATACGTGAGCGGCAGCTCCACGTTCTCGGCCACCGTCAGGTCGCCGATCAGGTTGAACGCCTGGAAGATGAATCCGATCTGCCGGTTCCGCACCGCGGCGCGGTCGGCCGGATTCAACGTCGCCACCGGCTGACCCGCGAGGTCGTAGCTGCCATCCGTCGGCGTGTCCAAGAGCCCGAGGATCGAGAGCAGCGTGGTCTTGCCGCAGCCCGACGGCCCGGAGATCGCCACGTACTCGCCCTGCTTGATCTCGAAGTGCACATCCGACAGCGCGTGGGTCTCCACCTCGTCCGTGAGGAAGACCTTCTTGATCCCCGTCATCTTGATCAGGGCGCCGTTTCCGTTCGTAGCCATTCGCAGTCTCCTGTGGGTGATGCTGCCGTACGAATCTACTTGATCTTCACTCGGTCCACGTTCGCGTACTGACTCATGTCGGACAGGATCACGCGATCCCCGATCTCGAGCCCACGCAGGATCTCGATCGTATTGACCGAGCTTCGCCCAAGCTCCACGGGCACCCGTACGGCCGCGTCGCCGCCAGGTTCCAACTTGAAGAGCCCCACCGTCCCCGCCCCGGGGCCGAAGGCCGGACGCCCCGTGTAGAGGATGTTCGGCATCTTCTGGATCTCGATCGTGCCGTCCACGCTCAGATCCGGCACGGCGCCCGCCGGAAGCGGACCCTGCAACGCCACGTCGATCGTCACCGTCCCGCCGATCGCCGACGCGTCCTTGCGGCTCACCACGCCCGCCACGATCCCGTTGCGTGTGTCCACCGTGGCGCGCTGGCCGATCACCACGTCCTTGGCCTGTGACTCCGGGATCCGCAGCACGGCCTTGAGATTCCCCGGCTGCACGACCTTGGCCAACGTCGTCCCCTCGGGCACCCACTGGCCGAGCTGCAGCGTGAGCTCCTGCAGCACGCCGTTGTCGGGCGAGCGCACCTCGAGCGACTGCAGCCGGTCGCGCTGGCGCGCGGCGATCGCTTCGAGCTGCCGCACCTGGCTTCCCTGCACCGCGATCTGGCTGTCGATCGCCTGCGACATCAGGCGGAGCCGCTCCTGCTCCACACGAAGGCGGGTCGCGTATTCCTCGGCGGTCGCCTTGCGGTTGTTCAGCTCGAACTCGGAGATCAGCCGCAACTTCACGAGGGAGTCGGCCGCCATGGCCTCCTGCTGCGCAGAGACATTCGCGGTACGCGTGCTCGCGACCACGCCCTCCTGCGTCAGGATCTGACTGCGGAGATTCGTGCGCAGGTTGAGCAGATCGATCTGCGCCTGCCGCACCTGCTGCTCGGCCTGCATCGTCTGGATCTGCAGGTCCGGGTTGGAGAGCGCGAGGATCAGGTCCCCGCGCTTCACGGTCGCGCCCGACTCGGCCGCCTTGCGGTCCACACGGGCCGACGCCTGCGCCGTGATCCAGCGGATGTGCTCCGGTTGCAGCGTGCCGGGGCCGCGGACCTCACGCACCACGTCCCCGCGCCGCACCGAGTCGATCAGGATCGCCACACGCTGCACGGCGGGCGCGGCAGGATCGAGCCGCGACAGCGCGACGGTGAGCACGACGACCACGACCGCCCCGATGCCAATGGCAACGTTGCGGCCGGTCTTCTTCTGTGGGGCGCGAACAATATCCATCGAGAGGTCTCTTATTCCGCTTTGAGAGTGATCGCGGGATCCACGAGCGCCGCACGGCGCGCCGGAGCCCAGGTCGCCAGCGCCGCCACGCCCAGCAGGACGAGCGGTACCACCGTGAATGTGGTCACATCCAGGCCTTGGTCGCCATAGAGCACCGCCCGGAGCAGCACCGACGCGCCCACGGCACCCGCCAGCCCAAGCACCACGCCGATCAGCACCAGCTGCAACCCCTGCCGCATGATCAGCCGCACCACATCCTGCGCCGCGGCGCCGATCGCCATCCGGATCCCGATCTCCCGGGTCCGCTGCGCCACGCTGTATGCCATCACGCCATACATCCCCACCGAGGCAAGGAGAAGCCCCAGGAGCCCGAAGACCCCGAGCGCGATCCCCGTGATCCGCGCCGGCATCAGCGCGATCCCCAGGTGACTGTCCATCGTACGGAGATTGGCCACCGGAAGATTCGGATCGAGGGCCCGGACCTCCTGGCGCAGGAGGGGCATCAGCGCGGTCGGGTCGCCCGCGCTCCGGACCACGATGTTCATCCCGGTCGAGAACAGCTGCGCCTGCGAGAAGTACATGTACGGCACCGGCGCCTCACCGAGCGTCCCGTACTTGCCGGTGGGCACCACGCCGATGACGGTGTACTCGCGCCCCGCGGTGTTCACCGTCCGTCCGATGGGGTCCTGATCCGGCCAGAACCGTTCCACAAAGCGTTCGTTCACCACGAGCCGCCGCACCGCGGAACTGTCGTCCTCGGCGGTGAAGCCCCGTCCGAGGAGAATGGGGATCTGCATGGCCGTGAAGTAGCCGGCATCCACACTGGCGTAGTTGATGTTCATCCGTTCGTTCTCGGCAGGCACGTACCCGGGGACGTCGATCCCGCGGTCCGAGTTCGAGAAGCCGAGCGGCATGTTGTCCACCAGCCCGACAGAGACCACCTGCGGGTGCTCACGCAGCCGCTCCGTGAGCCGTCGATAGAACTCCTCCGTCCGCGCCCGGTTGTATCCCTGAAGCGAGGGGTCGAACTCCGCGAGCACGAGCCCTTCGCCCACGAATCCCTTGTCGATGGACGTGGCGCTCCGGAGGTTCTTGAGGAAGAGCCCAGCGCAGACGAGCAGCACGATCGACAGCGCCATCTGCGCCACGATCAATCCGCGCACGATCCGCGAGCGCGAACCACCCGCGGCCGGCTCGCCCTTGAGCGCCGGGATCAGTGACGGGCGTGTGGCCTGCAACGCAGGCACCAACCCGAAGAGCACACCGGTGGCGATGCTTACACCCAGAGCGAAGAGAAGCACTGGCGCACTCAACTCAAGGTCCGGCTGAAAGACGATGTCCATGGGGATCGTCATGCCGTTCACGAGCCCGATCACCCAGACCGCCAGCACGAGCCCCACGGCGCCCGCGAGCAGCGAGAACAGCAGACTCTCCACCATCAGCTGCCGCAGGAGGGCGCCTCGCTTCGCGCCGAGGGCGAGGCGGATCGCCATCTCGCGGGCGCGGTCTCGGGCCCGCGCGAGAAAGAGGTTGGCGACGTTCACGCACGCGATCAGCAGCAGGATGCCGACCACGGCCATCACGACGGCACTCAGTCCGAGCTGCGCCGCACGCATGGTCGGGTGAAAGCCGGCGTCCGACTGCGGCACCACGTTGATCCCCGTCCGCTCGTAGAGCTGCGGGAACTGCGCGGTGAGCTCGTCATTGATCGCCACGAGACGCTGCCGCACTTGCTCGACGGAGACACCGGGGCGCACGCGCGCGATCACGCTGAGGAAGTTGTTGCCCCGATTCTGGAACGAACTCGTCGGCCGCTGCCGCAGCTGGTCGATCTGCATCAGCGGCACCCACAGCACGGGCGAGACCATCGACATCACGCCGGTGAACTCCGGTCGCGCGATCCCGATGATCCGATAGTTCTGCCCGTTGAGGATCACGTCCTTGCCGACCACGTCGGGATCGCCGCCGAACGCGCCCTTCCATCCGAGGTCGCTCAGCACCGCGACCGGATGCGCGCCTTCGCCCTCGTCCTCGGCGGGAACGAAGAATCGGCCCTGCGCGGGTACCGCACCGAGCACCGAGAAGAAGTTCGCCGAGACGATCTGCCCGAAGATCCGCTGCGGCTGCCCCGCGGCCGTCACGTTCAGGTCGATGAATCCCCAGATCGCCGTCCCGCTCAGCACGTCGTCGGCGCCGCGGCGGAGATCGAAGTAGTGCGGCACCGAGTTCGACCCGTAATCCTGGCCGCCCGGATACGTGCGGTAGATCTGGACGAGTTCGTTGGGCGCCGTCGTGCCCGGGAGCGGGCGCAGGAGCAGCGCCTCCACCGCCGCGTAGACCGCTGTGTTGAGCCCGATCCCCAGCGCCAGCGTCAGCACGACGATGGTCGTGAAGAGCGGGCTCTTCACGACCATGCGCCAGGCGTACCTGAGGTCAGTCATAGCGCAACGCGTGCATTGGATCCACACGCGAGGCGCGGAGTGCGGGAATGAACCCTGCGGCGAGCGCGATCGTACTGAGCATCACCACCGCTCCAACGAACACGGACGGGTCGTGCCCTTCCAGGCGGAAGAGGAGCGACTGCGCCATGCGGCCGAGCGCGAAGGCCGCGGTCACGCCGATCCCGCCACCGATCAGCACCATCAGGCCCACCTGCCTGAGCACCATGCCGCGAACCCTGCTCCCGTCCGCGCCGAGGGCCATCCGCACGCCGATCTCGCGCGTCCGCTGCGCTACGGAGTACGCAAGCACACCGTACAGCCCCACGCCGGCGAGCATCGTCGCGAGGATCGCAAAGGCCGCGGACATGATGCTGATCATCCGATCGAGAAAGACGTTCTCACGCAGCTGCTGCCGCATGGTCTTCAGCTCTTCGACCGGCATCGCCGGCTCGAGCCGCTTGATCACGGCCGGGATCGTCCCGAGCAGCTGCTCCGGCGGCAGCGTCGTGCGGACGTAGTAGTTCATGTACGATGTGCGCGAATCCTGCCGCCACGGCGCGTAGAAGACCGGCGGGATCTGCCCCTTCACCTCGGAATACGTGGTGCTCCGCACGAGGCCGACGATCTGCACCGTCAGCGAGTCGCGTGCGCGTCCGCGCCATCCCATGAACTTCCCGACCACGTCGGTCCCGAGGTTGAATTTCTTGGCGAACTCTTCGTTCACCACCACGACGGGAGTCGACCCGTCCATATCGGACGCCAGGATGTCGCGTCCCGCGATCAGCTCCATGTCCATCGTCGTAAAGAAGTCGGGACCGACCTGACTGTAGCGAGAGTTGCAGTCGGTGTCAGGGCCGCACTCGAAGCCCTGCACGCGCACATCCGTGCCCCAGTTGCTCCCGGCGACGAGCGGCACCAGCGACGACGTCACCATCGTCACGCCCGGGATCGCCTTGAGCTCATCCTCGATCCGGCGCAGGAGCACGCCGGAGCGCAGCGTGTCGTAGCCCACACGCGACGGGTTCACGCTGAACGTCACGACGTCGTCGATCGCGATCCCGAGATCGACCTTCGAGACATTGATCAGGCTCTTGAGAAAGAGCCCAGCGGAGACGAGGAGGGCCATCGACAACGCGATCTGGGCCGTGACGAGCGCCGCGCGGAACCGGGCTGCCACCTTGCCGCCGGCGATCTGCCCCGCCCCCGCGCGGATGGTGGAGATCAGGTCCGCGCGTGTGCTGTGCAGCGCAGGAAAGAGACCGAAGACCAGCCCCGTGGCGATCGCCAGCAGCCCCGCGAACACGAGCACTGGCGGCTCGATCGCGAACGACATGGACTGCACGGCTTCGGGCGGCAGGAACGACGCGATCGCGGACAGGGTCCAGCTCGCGACCACGATGCTCACGATCCCACCGGCGAGCGCCAGGATCAGCGACTCGGTGAGGAGCTGGACCATCAAGTGCCGGCGGGTCGCGCCGAGCGCGAGCCGCACCCCCATCTCGGTGGCGCGACCGGCGCCCCTGGCCAGCAGCAGATTCGCGATGTTCGCACAGGCGATCAGGAGCACCGTCCCGGTGATCGCAAAGAGCATGTAGAGGGGCGTGCTCGCCTCCCGATGGATCCCGCTCTGGCCGCGTCGTCCGGCCGCCAGGAGGATCTTCTTGGCGCGGAACCGCTCCACCGTCACATCGCTCATGCCGGTCTGCAGCGGCGCCTCGATCTCGTTGATGATCGGGCTGTACACGCCGTTCAGTGCGGCAGCCGCCTGCTCGATCGACTGCCCCGGCTTCATCCGGCCGAAGACATAGATCCAGTAGTTCTGGCGATTCTCGAATCCCGTGAACGGAGTCGGCGAAAAGGCGCCCCGCATGGCGAGCGAGACGTACACGGCAGGCCGGGACCCCGCGGTCGCCCCATGGAACCAGCGCGGCAATACGCCCACGATCTCCATCGTGCGGCCGTTCACCACCATCGTCTGCCCCACGACATTCGGACGCGAGCCGAACTTCTCCCGCCAGAGCTCGTCGCTGATCACCACGACATCGTGCGCGCCCAGCACTTGATCATCGCTCGGCCCCAGCACGCGGCCCATCGCCGCCTGCACGCCCAGCGTCGGGAAGTACCCGCCCGAGACCCAGATCCCTTCGGCTGTGCTCGGCTCGTTGTCGATCGCGATGCTCGCACCGAACAGCCGGGTGCCGACGATCCCGGCCAGTGCGGTCTGCTCGCGCTCGAGGTCGCGGAACATGGCGTACGAGAAGACCTCGTCGCACTCGCCCTGCTGATTGCAGGAGTTGCTGCCCGGCATCGGGCCCGGTGCCGAAAGATTCACCAGCTGCTCCGGTGAATACACGGGCAGTGAGCGGATCAGCAGCTGATCGAAGAGCGAGTAGATGGCCGCATTGGCGCCAATGCCAAGGGCGAGCGAGAGCACGGCGACGGTCGTCACGAATGGCGTCTTGACGAGCATCCGGACGGCCAGTTTGATCTGTCGCATGAGAGGGCGGTTGGAGACCGGTGGGTACGGCGCGCACGCGTGACTGCTTGGACAGCGCACGTCGACGAATGGTTTGTCTCTCGTGCAACCTACGACGTCCGGGCCCCTGCTGTTTCGCCACGGGCCGAATGCACGACGCCCCCGGTGCCAACGGCACCGGGGGCGTCAGGCACTGCGAGACCGCGCGACCTACACGCCGTCCACATCCAGGATCGTGAACAGCGGTCCGAGCAGGATATCCGGCACCTCGAACGCCGACTCGAACCACTCGAAGATCCGATAGAGCGTCTCTTCCTCTTCCGGCGTGAGCGGGGCGCCTTCGCGGCCCGTGATCGTCACGTCCGCCTCAGTGATCACGATCGTCGCGAAGAGGCGATTGCCGATCTTGACGGTGAGCGTCCCCCCGTTGAAGAAGCCGAACGACCCGTTGATGTCCACCTTGCGCACGCCCGCACGCAGCAGCGCGCCGATCGTCACCGTGGGATTCTCACCTCCGCCGATCGCCAGCTGCACGCGAGACCGCGCGTTGCGCGCCGGCAGATCCGTTTGCCACGTGATCGTCACTGAGCCGGTCGCGACCGAGATCCCCGTGGTGAGCAGGAACTCGACGCGATTCACCCCCGTTCCGGCAAAGCCCGTCACCGAGAATGTCGGCGCGGACCCCGCATTCGTCACGGTCGCGGAGTAGTCCATCACCTGAGTGCCGCCCATCGCGTAGACCTGGATCCGGCCCGTCAGGCTGTTGGTCGTGCCCGTGCGCGTGATGTCGACCCACCCCACCTGGACCAGCGGATCGGCGACGATCCCCGTGCCCGGCTCCAGGGCGTAGAGCAGGAATCGGACGCCATTGGCAGGCGCCCCGGTGAGCCCTGAGACCTCGTACTGATCGGTAGACAGGTTGTAGACGAACGTCTTGCCAAGCGCCGAGACCGGGATCGCATTGGCGATGTCGTCGGTGCTCACCTCGAGGAGGTGATCCCGGAATCGCACGGCCGGTGCGGCGGGACCCTCGACCACCATGGCCGCAGGCATCCGGAGCAGCGCACTGCGCGAGGCGGCACCGCCCGCAGCGAGAATGGCGTTGTCGATCGCGTACCCGACGCCCGCGAATCCGTCGATGGCGGGCGCCGAGAAGCCCGCCTCGAAGGCGGCAATGTCGGCCTGCATCTCCACCGGGTCCACCGTGGTCGGCAGCGTCTCGCCTTCCCCGCAACCGACCACCAGGAGGGCCGTGGCAACGAGCGCCGTGAGAGAACGCCAGCGAAAGCGTGTGATCATGCAGTCCGTCCTTGAAAAGGAAGAGTGGTTCGGCCACACCCGTGGTCACGGGACCAAGGTCCCAACGCTTCTATACTACTAGGATTCGCGTTTCCAGGGGGAAAGCCTGTGAGGCGCGTCACGCCGTCCTCAGGACGTCGGGGGGAGCGCTACGGCTTGGTAACACTCGCGCCGGGGTCGCGTTCCACCTGCACTGTATAATCCGTAGCCAGCACCGCGATCGAGGCGATGGCCGCCCAGAACGGCAACAGGGCCGACGCGGCGATCCCCGCATTGAGCGGCATGTCGATCAGGACGCGGCCATCCGGGTTCTTCAGGACGATCCGCCGGACGTTCCCTTCCTTGATGAGCGCCTTGATCCGCTCCACCAGCTTGGCGCCTTTGACCTTGATCTCTTCCACTGTGGTGCTCCGGGCAGGGGTCGACGTCCCTACGGTGCTGAACCCAAGGGAGTGTCAGCGGGGGCGTTCGGGCCAGTGTTCGTCCGGCCGAGCTGGGTCCGCCTGCGCGGGACCGAGTCGCGTGGCGTCAACATCCGCAAAGATGAAGTTCTCCGGCGGGATCGGTGAGCCCGCCAGCCGGCGGAGCATCGCCAGCTGACCCACGTGCGTCATCACGTCGGCCAGTGGACCCTGCAGCAGCTGCGCCGGGGAGAGCGCACCGACGGTCCCGTCGTCGGCGACCACGTCGGCCAGCGAGGCGAGCACCTCGTGAAAGCGCGCGATCTCCGCGTCGAACGTCGCGAGGGGGGTCGGCTTGACGGGATACGACCCGCCCACCGCGAAGGTCCGCGCGTAACCGAGCACGCTCGTCATGTGCCGCAGGATCTCCACCGGCGTCCGCACTTGCTGCCCGGCCGCAAACTCCGGGTACGCCGCTGACGCTCCTCGCAGCGCCTTCTGCGCGCGGTACGCGATCGCCGCCAGGAAATGCTGCACGAGCGCCTTCGACGGATCCATCGGCGAGAAGATACACCCCCGCGCGCGCACGGCGACCCGTGGTGTCCCGCGCAGAGGACGTGGCGGTGTCGCTCGACGTGTCGCTGGCGCACACCTTGCGACGCGAGGGAGATTCCGCTGCTGACGCGACGGAACACACCACTCGGACCGGGTACGAGAGCACAGTTGATACTCTCCCTTCGAGGTGCACCATGCGCTCACCCACTGCGATCCTCACCCTTGCCGCCCTGCTCGCCGCGCCCCTGGATCGCGCGGGATCACAGGATCCGCTGAACGACCCACAGGTCGCCGCCGCGTGGACCTCCGAGGAACTCGAGAACCTGCTCGCGCCGATCGCGTTGTATCCGGATCCGATCCTCGCGCAGGTGCTCATTGCCGCCACGTTCCCCGATCAGATCGCAGAGGCAGCGGCCTACGTGCGCGTCAACGGCACGCGCGGCATCGACGATCAGACCTGGGAGATCAGCGTGAAGGCGGTGGCGCACTACGCGCCCGTGCTCAACCTCATGGCCGAAGGCGAGGACTGGACGATCGCGCTTGGACAGGCATACGCCGCACAGCCCGCGGACGTCATGCGCGCCGTGCAGGGCCTGCGACGGATGGCGAATGCGCAGGGCAATCTGGAGAGCACCGCCCAGCAGACCGTGTATGTGGAGAAGGAGGTCATCAAGATCATCCCGGCCGAGCCGAAGGTGATCTACGTGCCGACGTACGATCCGGCGGTGGTCTACTTCCGTCCGGTCTACGTCGCGCACGCCCACCCGGCGTATTGGAGCTGGGGTGTCGCCTATCCGATCGGCGTGTGGCTCACCTATGATCTCGACTGGCATTCGCACCGCGTCTACTACCACGGCTGGCACGGCCCCCGGTGGGTCGTGGTCTCGCGGCCGTGGATCGTGATCAACCCCATCTATATCGCCCCGCGGCACACGGTGATCTATGTGAACCGTGGCGTCGGACACCGGCACATCAACTACGATCGCCTCCGCCGGTACACGGTGGTGCACCGTGGCGCGACCTTCGACCGTCGGCGCGAGTGGGACCGTGGACGCGATCCAGTGCGCGCGGACCGTGGTCCGGACCGTCGCGACAACGATCGGTTCGACCGCCGCGATGGCGACCGCTATGATCGGCGAGACGACCGCCGGCGCGCGACCCCGTCGCCAACTCGCGTCGCGCCGACACGGGGGAACATCGTCCCGACGCGGACGTGGGCGAGCAAGACCGGCAGCACGCTCTCGACGCGGACGAGTCCGACCCGCGCCGAACCCTCGACCCCGACGCCGGCCGGATCGCCACGGCGCGACCAAACGCCGCGTGACAACACGCCACGGGGCAACTCGCCGCGCGACCGAGACAACGATCGGTCCTCGCCCAGGGGACCGACGCGGGGCACGACCCCGGTGAAGGCCGCCCCATCGCGAGACCGGATCGTCCAGACGCCGGCCTGGAGCACAGGCCGCGCGCCCGGCGGCGCCACCACCCCCCGCACCTCGACGCCAACGCGCGCCGCCGCGCCGACTCGCACGCGGACCACGACGGCCCCGCGCTCCTCACCGAGCACGACCACGCGCCCCAGCGCGCCGAGTAGCTCGGAGCGGAAGCGGATCGTGCCGTCCGGACGCGCCGGAAGCACGCGCAGCGCGGCGCCCGCCCCGCGTGCGTCCACGAGCGCACCACGGAGCGGCTCCACGCCCCGCGCCTCGGGCAGCGCACCGCGCAACAGTTCCACCCCGCGAGCCTCCTCCGGCTCGCGGAGTCGTGGGTCCTCGTCGCCGGCACGCAGCTCCGGCCGGAGCGACAGCGAACGGAGGCGGCCGTAACACCGGGCGCGCGCGTTCCGCGCTACGACGAACAGCGAAAGGCGTAGAGCGCGCGGTCCCCGAGCACGAAGACGCGGCCTCCGAACGAGACGAACCGCGATCGGAGCAGGCTGAACTCTCCGCCCCGGCGATGCACGTTCCGCGCGAGGATCCGGCCATCACGCCGATCCAGGACGTAGCTCCCCTGGTCCTGCACCAGCACGTAGCGTCCGCACGGGATCGCCGCCGTCGCCGAGTTCGCGACCTGCGTCCGCCACAGCACACGTCCCGTGCGGAGATCCATCGCCGTGATCAGGCGATCGCTCGACGCGCCGTAGAGCGTGTCCCCGCCGACCGCTGGCGCCTCCCAGGGTCCGAAATAGCCTGCCCTCGTGCTGGGCACACGCCATCGCACCGCTCCCGTGGCGCGGTCGAGCGCAAAGTACGTGTTCTTCCATTGATCGGCGGCGATCAGCAGGTCTCCCGCGACGCGGGGCTCGAGCAGGACGACCTGACGGTCGGCGCTGTCGCCTTCCACGTGCCGCCAGAGCTCGGCGCCGGTCCGCCGATCGATCGCCACGAGGTGCGCAGTGGCGGTGTAGCCGTTCCACGTGTGATACCGATGCACGCTCGCGTAGAGCGTGTCGCCACTGAGGACGAGGCCGCGCACCAGTCCGGGATGCGGCCAACCGGCACCGACCTCGGACCGCCAGCGCTCCTCGCCGGTCGCCACGTCGAGCGCGAAGATCCAGCGGTCCGTCCCGAAGTAGAAGTGATCACCCGCAGCCGCGCTCACGCCGAGTCCGCCTGCGGTCGCCAGAGGACCGTCGATGCCGGGCTGCACCTTCCATCGCTCGGCGCCTGTGGCGGCGTCCAGCGCCACGGCGTACGCTCCGACGAAGAGCAGCACGTCGCGGTGGCGGATCAGGTTCGAGGGCGCGATCGGCTCGCGTTCGTACGCCCAACTGCGCAGTCCGGTGCGGTGATCGATCGCCACGATCGGTCCGCCGATCGAGACGTCGGCGTAGATGTGCGTGGAATCCACCGCCGGCAGCTGCAGCGAGCTGAACCCGCCAGGTTGATCGACCACGAGATCGAGCGTCACCCCGACGCGCTCCCCCGCGCCGTTCGGCGCGGGGGGAAGATCGTCGCAGCCCAACGCCAATGCGAACGGCACAACGCAGAGTCCGACCGTCAGTGGTCTCATCGCCCCGCCAGGCCAAGGGTTCGGATCAGGTCGATCGTGCGCTCCACCACTCGGGGACTCGCGGTCTCGCCCGAGTGGCTGTCGGCCTCCGGCGGCGTGATCAGCACCCGGACCGGGGCGATCACGCCCGGGGCGTTCGGGTACCGCTGCGCCTGCAGCGCGACCAGTCCATCCGTACGGTCCACGGTTCCCGTCGTGATCCAGTCCCACGTGTGATCCACGAAGTCCATGGAGGCAACGACGAACGTGGACAGCTGATACACCAGGAAGGCCACAAAGTCGAAGTTCCACGAGGCGTTCCAGCTCGACTGCCAGTCGGTGCCCGAACACGGGGTCCAGAACGCGGAGTACCCGCTCAGCTGGCAGTTCACGCCGCCGCCGTTGGCCGAGACGTTCCACTGCGCGAAGAGCGAAAGGAACTGGAGCCACTGCGCCGCACGGTAGACCTCCTCGGCTTTCTCGACCCAGCTGTGCCCGCTGGGACGCTCGCCGGTGATCACGCGCGTCCGCGGCGACCGCGAGTCACCCAGCATGCGGAAGACGGCCCAGCGGTTCCCAGCATCCACCTCGATCCCCGCGCGCGGGAAAGGCTCGGTGGTGTTGTTGAGCGTCTGCAAGAAGGGTGAGTTCGGCGCGAGATCCTGCAGCACGGGCGGGAGGAATCCGGGAGCACCGAACAACAGCTTCCCCGCGTACTGGTCGGCGAGCAGCATCGAGATGCGCTGGCATAGCCAGTCGCCCACGCAGTAGCGACCGGCGGCGACCTCGATGAGTTCCGCCGCTGCCTCGGGCCCGATCTGCGCGATCCGCGCGCCACCGTTCGGCGACCCGATGGTGATGACGCCGGAAACTAGCGAGGGATCGCGCTGCCCGAGTCGCCGCGCGAGCAGGCCGCCGAGGCTGTGTCCGATCACGAGATTCGAGCGCGGATCCGTCTGGAGCAGTCGCGTGCGCAACTCCGTGACCTGGTCCTCGGCGCGCGCCGTGGTCGCCAGGCTGAACGCACGCTCACGCACCACATTGTGCGCGCTCGCGATCCGCGGACGCATGCCGTCCCACACGGACGCGTCGGCGCAGAACCCGTGCTGATAGACGATGGACAGGCCGCCGGAGGACTTGGACCGGGCGATGTTCGTTTCGGCCGTCCCGCGGTCGCAGATGCCGAAGAAGACGTCGGCCGGATCCGGTGCGGCGGGCAACGGCGCGTTCGCGGGACGCAGCAGCTCAGACGGCGCAGGCGCTCGCGGGATCTCGGCGGCGTGCACGCGCGGTGCCGCTGCACGTGCGGAGTCCTTCACGAGGTCGCGGTTCCATGCGCCATAGGTGAAGTGCGTGACGGTCTCGGTCACCCGGAGTCCCCGTGGCTCCAGGACGTACGCGGTCTGCCGCACTTCTTCGAGGCGCCACGAGTCCTTGGCGACCTTGCGATAGCGTCGCACGGATTCCGTCCGATCCTCGGAAGCGCCGGACGCTGCGGCGCCGGACGCACGAAGGGTGCGGCGCAGTTCTTTTATGCCGCCCACTGGAGTCTCCTCGCGCAGCGCCGCGCCAGGACCGCACCCCGGATCGCCGGCCCGGCAGGTCACGAGCCCTGGCTCGCCGGACGGGAAGTACGCCCCGATGAGTGTGCCGCCAGGGAGTCCGGCCTCCGCCATCTGCGCGTCGAACGGTCGCGACGAGAGGACCTGACCCTGCGCGTTGAGCATCTCGATGCGATCGCCGACCGCGCGGATGCCCCGGACGGACGCGCCCGGCGACGCCTCCCAGTACACACCGAAGCGGAGTTCGCCCTGCGCACCGTAGCCGCCCTCGATGTAGAGGGTCTCCTCGCCCGGCGGTGCCTGTGCGCTCGCCTGGGCCGATGCCTCGCGCAGCGAGGCCCCACCGCCCGACCCCGTGATGCGCACGCGCGCGGTGAAGTGCGAGTCGTCCTTCTGGATGTCGCCGTCGCGAGTGCCGGCACTTGGACGCGCGGCCTCTTCGACCGGAGGCGCGGCGGTCGGCGGCAGCGTATCCGCGCAGGCGACGAGCGATCCGCCGGTGAGCACCAGCAGCCCGCCGAACGCCCAGCGGAGCGCACGACGGCGCGTGTGAAGCGGTGAACGACGCATGGAACTCTCCTTGAGAACGTGGCGTGAGGTGAACGCGCGATCCTACGCCTCACGCCGCGCGGCGTCGCCACCGAAGCAACGCGCGCAAGAGCGCCACGCTTGCTTCGGCATCAGCGGCACGTTCATCTTCCATCACGCCGTTCCCGCTCGTTCAACGAGGAGACCTTGATGTCCGCACGTACTCTGGCGGTTGCCGCACTCGCGTTCGTCCTGCCCATCGCCCCCCACGCGTCGGCACAGAGCCCGACGGAGCGCTCTGCGCATCACGCATACCGCGTGGTGCCCGTGGTGGACGGCCTGATCAACCCGTGGTCGATGGCTTTCCTGCCGAACGGCGACATGCTCGTGACCGAGCGCGCGGGACGTCTGCGCATCGTGCGGGCCGGCCGGCTGCTGCCGGACGCGGTCGCGGGGGTTCCCGCGCCGCGGGTCGGGAACCAAGGCGGGCTGCTCGACGTCGTGCTGCACCCGGGCTTCGCGCAGAACCGGCTCGTCTACCTGAGCTACTCGAAGCCGAGCGAGGACGGCTCGCGCGGAACGACGGCGGTGATCCGCGGCCGGTTCGAGAACGACCGGCTGAACAACGTGGAGGAGATCTTCGTCGCCGAGGTGTGGTCGCAGGGCCAGGGGCACTACGGCTCACGGCTCGCCTTCGACCGCGACGGCTACTTGTTCATCACGATCGGCGATCGGCAGGTGCCGCCCACGGGCGATCTCGAAGCGCACCCGTCGCAGGGACTCGCAACGCACCACGGCAAGGTGCTCCGCTTGCACGACGACGGCCGCGTGCCCACCGACAACCCCTTCGTGGGCCAACAGGGCGCCCTGCCGCAGATCTGGAGCTACGGGCACCGCAACCCGCAAGGACTCCTCGTGCATCCCGAGACGAACGACGTCTGGGCCACGGAGCACGGACCGCAAGGCGGCGACGAACTCAACCTGATCCAGCGCGGGCGCAACTACGGCTGGCCGGTGATCGGCTACGGCGTGAACTACCGGAGCGGCACGGCCATCCACTCGGGCACGACGCGCGCGGGAATGGAGCAGCCGGCCAAGGTGTGGGTGCCGTCCATCGCGACGAGCGGGCTCATGCTCTACACGGGAGACAAGTTCCCGGGCTGGCGCGGGAGCATCTTCAGCGGCGGCATGGCGGGCGAGGTGTTGTCGCGCCTGACGCTGGACGGCCAGCGCGTGGTGAGCGAGGAACTGCTCGCGCAGCGTCGCGGCCGGATCCGCGACGTGCGGCAGGGACTGGACGGCTTCATCTACCTCGCGATCGACGACCGGGGCGGCGCGCCATCAGGGATCGTACGCCTGGAGCCGGTGCCGCGCTGAGCAGGCCGCGCACCCTGTGCTGCGCCGCGCGCTAACTCACTGGCGGCGCGCGGCGGTCGTCCATCGGCGCGAAGTTCGAAAGGAAGCGCATCTCCTCGGGACTCAGGCTGCTCATCCCTTCGGCGCTGATCTTGTCGAGGATCCGGTCCACCTCGTCGCGCGTGAGCTCGTGGATGCCGCGGAGGTCGAGTTGGTCCTTGGTGATGTTCGCGGCGCGGCGGATCTCCGCCGGTGCCGCATCCACGCGCGCACGGAACTTCCGCATGGCTGGATTGCGGGCGATCCACTTGAGGTACAGGAACGCACCGAGATAGCCGCCCAGGTGCGCGAAGTGCGCGATCCCTCCGCGGCCACCGCCGAGTCCGGACCACAGCGCCATCGCGGTGGTGACGATCACGAGGACGCGCGCTTCGATCGGCAGAATGCCCCAGATATAGATGCGTTCCCGCGGCCAGAACATCGCGAAGGCCATCATCACGCCGAAGACGCCGCCGGAGGCGCCGATGATCTGCGCGTTGGGCGTGAACGGGAGGCTCAGCAGCGCGCCCGTGATCCCCGCGATGAAGTACAGCGCCAGGAACCGGCGCGAACCGAGGCGCTGCTCCACCCGAGACGCAAAGAAGAACAGCCCCAGCATGTTGAAGAGGAGGTGCGTGAACCCTCCATGCAGGAACATGTACGTGACCAGCGTCCACGGCCGGTACAGGATCGCACTCGGCACCAGAACGAAGAGCTGGTAGAGGATCCCGGTGAAGGACTGGAGCGCGAACATTGCGACGTTCGCGACCACCAGTCGGAGCACCCACGGCGTCATGACGAACTCCTCACTGCGGCGTGTCCATCAGCTGACGCATGAGGTAGACGTACTCGAGCGAGACGCGGCGTGCCGTCTCCAGCTGGTTCGCGGCCGCGGAATGGCCGCCGTCGGTGTTCTCATAGTAGAGATACGGGTACCCCAACGACTCGAGTTTCGCCGCGGCCTTCCGCGCGTGCCCAGGGTGCACGCGGTCGTCCTTGGTGGACGTGAGAATGAACGGCATCGGGTACGGCTTGCCGGCGGCGATCGCCTGATAGGGCGAGTACTCGGCGATCCACGCGCGCTGCTCCGGGATCTCCGGGTCGCCGTATTCGCCGATCCACGACGCGCCCGCCAGGAGCTTGTGGTAGCGGAGCATGTCGAAGAGCGGCACCTGGATGACGACGGCGTTGAAGAGTTCCGGCCGCTTGGTCATGGCGACGCCCACGAAGAGTCCGCCTTGGCTGCCGCCCATGATGCCGAGCCGCCGCGGTGAGGTCACCCCCGAAGAGATGAGATGCTCTGCGACCGCGATGAAGTCCTCGTGCGCGCGGTTGCGATTCACGCCGATCGCGGCCTGGTGCCAGGAGGGGCCGAACTCTCCCCCACCCCGCGTGTTGGCCACCGCGTACGCGCCGCCCTGCTCCAGCCACAGCTTGCCACGAAGCGCCGAGTAGCCAGGGAGCTGCGAGCTCTGGAACCCGCCGTATCCGTAGAGCAGCGTGGGCGTCGTGCCGTCGCGCGGCGCGCCTTCCTTGCGCACGAGGAAGTACGGCACGCGCGTGCCGTCGGCGGAGATGGCCTCGTGCTGCTCGACTATGAGCCCGGTGGCGTCGAACTTGGCGGGTGCGGACTTGGCGACCTGCACCGCGCCCGACGCCGCATCGGCGAGGAAGAGCGTCTGCGGTGTGGTGAACCCGGAGACATTGACGAAGATCTGATCCGTCTGGTCGGAGGCGGAGCCGAGGCCGACCGTCACGTTCTCGGGGAGGACGAGCCGCGCGCGGGTCCATCCGTTGGCGCCGCGCTCGTAGGAGTACACGGCGCCGCGCACGTTCTCGTACAGCGCGACGACCAGACGCGTGCGCGTGCCGCTCACGCTCTGAATCGCCTCGCGCGCGCCCGGACGGATGACCAGCTCAGCGGCGGCGGTCGCGGGCTTGGCGATCAACTCGCGAAGGTCGAGCGAGACCAGGTCCCCCGACTTGAACTCGCGCCAGTCCTGATTCGCGGTCACGATGAGGCGGTCGCCGACCAGTGCCCGGATGCCGCCGCGCGCAGGGAGATCGAGCTTCACGTGGCCCGTGCGCGTCACGAGATAGTTGTCGGACTCCCAGAACGTGCGGGCGTGGCTGATGATGAGCGCCCGCAGCGTGCCGTCTGGATCGCGCAGCGTGAAGGCGGAAGCGGACACATCGGTCGGCGAGCCGCGGAAGATCTCGCGCGCGTCCGCCAGCGGCTGTCCGCGCGTGACGCGCTTGAGCACGTAGGCGTAGCCCGACCCCGTGACCTCACCCGGCGTCCACTCGCGGCCGACGATGATCGTGTTGCGGTCCACCCACGTGGCCGACTGCTTCCCCTCGGGAAGCACGAAGCCATTGGTGATGAAGCGCCGCTCCTCGGTGTCGTACTCGCGGATCGTGACGGCGTCCTTGCCGCCATCGGAGAGATGCACGAGACAGTATCGATCGGCCGGCGGCAGGCAGCTGGCGCCCTTGTAGACCCAGTTGGCGTTCTCCGCGCGGGCGAGCGCGTCCACGTCGAGGACCGTGGTCCACTGCGGCGCGTCAGTGCGATAGGAGTCGAGCGTGGTGCGCCGCCAGACGCCGCGCACGTGTTCGCGGTCCTGCCAGAAGTTCGAGATGCGCCCGCCGGTGAAGCTCGGCGACGGGATCCGATCGGTGGCCTGAACGATCTCGAGCGCGGCGGCGTGGAGCCCGCCGAACCGGGGATCCCCCTGCAGGACACCGAGCGAGCGCGCATTCCGTTCGCGAACCCAGGAGAGGGCGCGGTCGCTTTCGACCTCTTCGAGCCAGATGAACGGATCATCGGCCTGCGCGGGAGACGGCTGAGCGCGCAGCGCAGTCGCGCTGAGGAGCAGTGCGCCAGCAAGAACGAGGTGGCTCGGTCGGATGGGCATTCTGAAAAATAGTCGGTGCGCGGGTGATCCGCGTCAGGCGAACGACTCTTTTACCACGAAGGCACGAAGGGCTCCGATGTGCATGAGGCCGACCGTTGTTCCCAAGAAGTTCGAATTCAATGGGAACGACGCCGCGCCTACACTCGCTTCAGAGCCCTTCGTGCCTTCGTGGTGAAGCAGTTCACCGCACCGGCAACGCGAAGGCGATGATCGCATCGCCCTCGCCCCAGAACCCGCCACCTCCCGCCGCGATCACCACGAACTGCCGGCCACCGATCTGATAGGTCATCGGCGTGGCCTTGGCGCCCGCGGGCAGGTCCGCGCGCCAGAGCTCGCGACCTGTGCGCGAGGCGAAGGCACGAATGGACCGGTCCGCCGACGCGCCGATGAAGATGAGTCCCCCCGCGGTCGCGATCGGGCCACCGAGGTTCGGGGATCCCCAGTCGGCGGGACCGCGCGTGCTGTCGGAGGTCATCAGCGTGCCGAGCGGCACATCCCAGACGACGGCACCAGTGCGCAGACTCACCGCCACGAGCGCGCCGAACGGCGGCGGCGAACATGGCAGGCCGCTGGGGGACCGGAGGATCGCGCGGCGCATCCAGTAGCCGGTGCCGCGCATGCGCGTGAACTGCGCGCCGGTGCGCTCGGAGATCGCGCGCGCCTCGCGCGCATCGTACTCGCGGTCGGGGATCAGCTGCACCATCGAGACGAGACGGTTCACCGGGACGATCGCGAGCTCGTGGAGACGGTCGACCGCGACCCCGCCCCAGTGGGCGCCGCCGATGTTGGACGGCATGGTGATCGTGCCTTCGCGGCTCGGCGGCGTGAAGATGCTCCCTCCGCGCAATCCGGCGAGCTGTGCCGCGCATGACGCGCGGTCGGCGTCGGTCGGCCCCCACGCATCGGCCGCGGTGAACCGGTGCGGCGAGAGTGGCGGCGTGCGACTGGTGAAGGGCTGCGTGGGCCACGCCAGCTCCCCGGTGATGTCACTGCGGGGCACCGCGCGTTCTTCCACCGGAAAGAGCGGCTCGCCGGTATCGCGGTGCAGCACGAAGAGCATCCCGGTCTTCGTGGCCTGCAGCACTGCCGGGATCCGGATCCCGTCGCGCACCACGTCCGCCAGCACGGGCGGCGATGCGTTGTCGTAATCCCAGAGGTCGTGATGCACCGTCTGGAAGTGCCAGACGACCTCTCCGGTCGAGGCACGCAGCGCAACGATCGAGTTCGCGTAGCGGTTGTCGCCCGGACGCAGGCCGCCGAAGTAGTCGGGTGACGCGCTCGAGGTCGGCACGAAGACGAGGCCCCGCGCCGTGTCTGCCACGATCACCGACCAGGCGTTGGCCCCTCCGGTGCGCTCGGACGAGTGCCCTTCCCAGCTCCGGCCCGCGAGCGTGTCCGGCGGCTGCGGAATGGGATAGAACGTCCACTTGAGCGCGCCCGTGCGTGCGTCGAAGGCGCGAATCTCGCCACTGGCGGGATTGGTGCGGCTATTGTCCGCGATCGACGACCCGACGACGATGAGGTCGCCGACGATCGCAGGCGGCGACGTCTGCTGATACGCCTGGAACTCGAACGGATGGATGCGCAACCGCCGGCGCAGGTCGACCGTTCCCTTGTCGCCAAAGGCCCGGCACGGATCGCCCGTGATGGCGTCGAGCGCGATCAACCGAGCGTCGATGGTCGCGAGGATGATGCGGCGCCGGCACGCCGTGCTCGGCGCCGCGGCCGCGTCGAGCCACGTCGAGACTCCGCGGCTGGTGAAGTCACCGTACCCCGCGTTGGCGTCGACGCGCGCGTCGAACCGCCATCGCGCGGCGCCCGTGGCTGGATCGAGCGCAAAGACGCGGCCCAGCGGCGTGCTCAGGTAGAGGGTGCCGTCGACGAGGATCGGCGTGACCTCCAGCGACGGCGACTCGCCGCGTTCGACCTTGAAGCCGAGTTCTCCCGTGCGAAACGTCCAGACGCGCGTCAGCGTGCCCACGTTGGCCGTGTCGATCTGTGCGAGTGGCGAGAAGCGCGTGCCGCCGGCGTCGCGCCCGTAGGCCGGCCAATCGGTCGGCGCCTGCGCCTGGCCTGGCGCGGCCGCGAGCACCGTCGCGCCAAGAAGCGCGAGGAACGACCGCGAGAGAGTCAAGCGCATGACGGCAATGTGCGCAGGACGCGGGCGGTTTGCTACCGCGAGGAGGCTCCCTCCACCGCCTGGAGCAACACTTCCGCGGTGAAGGGCTTGGAGAGGAACTGGTTCACCACGATCCCCTGCAGTTTCGCGTCGCCCTGTTCGGGGAGATATCCGGTGCTGATGATGACCGGCAGGTCCGCGCGGCGCTCCCGCAGCGCCTTCACTGTTCCGGGTCCGTCGAGGATGGGCA
>CAZGFE010000046.1:0-21040 GCA_964524665.1 uncultured Gemmatimonas sp. | reverse complement strand
CGCTCGGCATGAAGCAGACCGAGCAGGATCCGTGGATGGTGCTGCCGCAGAAGTATCCGGTCGGCACGCGTCTCAACGGCAAGGTCCGCAACCTGACCTCGTTCGGCGCCTTCGTCGAGATCGAGCCGGGCATCGACGGCCTCATTCACATCTCCGACATGTCCTGGACCAAGCGCGTCCAGCATCCGTCCGAGGTCGTGAAGAAGGGCGATGCGGTGGACGTGGTGATCCTCAACATCGACGCTGAGAACAAGCGCATCTCGCTCGGCCTCAAGCAGGCCAGCGAGGATCCGTGGCTTCGCATCGGTGAGACCTACCCGGTCGGCACCGAGCTCCCGGGCAAGGTCGCCCGCCTGATGGACAAGGGCGTGGTCGTGGATGTCGGCAACGACATCGAGGGCTTCGTGCCGCTCTCGCACCTCAACCTCTCCGGCGCGCAGGTGAACTCGTCGGCCGATGTGGCGTGGGAAGGCATGGCGATGAACGTACGCATCCTCGAGGTGGATCCGATCCACCGCCGGATCGTGCTCGGCGTCGTGGACATCCCGGAGGGACAGGAGCGTCCGGCTGAGCCGTCCAAGGTGCACACGGAGGATGAGGACAATGTGCCGATCCCGGCGGACCTGGATGCGGCGGTGGACGAGGAGTAGGACGGAAGACGGAAGACGGAAGGGCGCCCCGGTCGAGCTTGGCTCGGCCGGGGCGCTTTCCTTTCGCCCTCTCCCGTTGACCCTTTGGCACATTCCAGTGTATTCTCGCGCCACCCACCCCTGACGCGAGCGTTCTCCTCCGTGCGTTCGGCGACCTGCTTCGTTGCGTGCGTACTCCTTGCCCTCACCGGCGAGTCGTTGCGCGCGCAGGAGATCCGGGGCACGGTCGTCCTCGCGGACAGTGTCACTCCCGCGGTCGGTGTCATCATCGAGGCCCTCGACCCGGCCACGGGGCGCATGATCTCACGCACACTGAGTGGAGCGCAGGGCTTCTTCGGGCTCCGGCTCGTGGGGAGTGGCAGCGCAGTGCTGCGAGGGCTGCGGATCGGACAGCGGCCCACGGAGTTCGGGGTGTTCGAGTACACCGAGGGGCAGCCGCGCACGGAGCGATTGATCCTCACGGGCGCGGCCGTGGTGCTGGATCGGGTCTCTGTTGTCGAGGCGGATGTGTGTGGTGGGTTCGCCAGCGACGGGGCGCGGGTCGCCACACTTTTCGAAGAGGCACGCAAGGCGATCACGTCCACACAGATCGCGACGGCCGGGTCACGTCTCGTGGCAGAGTGGGTGGTGGAGAGCCGACTCGAGACCTTCGACCGTAATCCGATCACCTCACCGACCGCGCGTCGGTTCCGTTCGGCGACCGATCGGCCGTTCGTGAGCCTCTCGCCAGATTCGTTGGCGAAGGTCGGGTACCTCGCGACGGAAGGTGAGGGCTGGGTCTATCAAGCGCCGGACGCGGATGTGCTGCTTTCGGAGCGGTTCGTACGCGATCACTGTTTCCGCGCGGTCGCGGGAACGGAGACGGGCGCGGACCTCGTCGGGATCGCATTCAGGCCGGTGCCTGCTCGCGCGCGCACCTTGGTCGGGATCGCAGGGACGCTCTGGATCGATCGGCCGACCGCCGAGCTGCGGCGGCTCGACTACGACTATGTCGGCGTGCCGCGGGAGCTCTCCGGGACGCCGGCCGGCGGGCGCGTGGAGTTCCGGCGGCTGTCTTCGGGCGATTGGCTCGTGGATCGATGGGAGATCCGCATGCCGCGGCCCACCGTGTACGAGGAGGACGTGTTCCGTGCGGGCCGGCTCGAAAAGGTCGGGACGCGGCAGACGATGCGGATCACGTCGATGGAGGTCGCGTCTGGGGCGGTGCAGGAGGTCCGGCGCGGAAACCTGCTGCTGTACACGGCCGCGCGTGAGGCGGTGATCGCCGCCGGCGGCACGACACCGGAGTCCGTGCGGTCGCTGTGCTCGCCGGCGCCGCGGCCTGGCACCGGAGTCGTTTGGGGAACCACCCGCGACGCGGCCGGCGCGCCGCTCGCTGGCGTGCTGGTGCGTATGGAGTGGGAGCACGGGTTCCGCTGGCTCAACGACTGGCAACGCATCTGGGACACCGGGTCCGCGGAGGCGCTGTCCGGGACGGACGGTTTCTGGTTTGGCTGCGACATTCCGTTCGACGCGCGCGTGTCCGTGACCGTAGCACGGGGTGGCGCGCGACTCGCGTCCGCGACGACGCGCATCACGCAGCGCAGTGGCGGCACGGAGCTGCAGCTCGCGACGGGGAACGCCGTGCCCGCCGCGACGGGGATCATTCGCGGCACCGTCTTCGACTCGCTCCGCACCCTCGAACCGTGGCGCGGCGCGGACGTGCGTGTGCTCGGAACGGGACTTGTCGCGACCGCGGACAGCGCCGGCCGATTCACGATCCCGAACGTGCCGGTCGGGACGTACACGATCGCGGTGTTCGACCGCGGGCTCGAAGCGCTGCGGGTGGAGCCGCCCTCGCAGACCGTGCTTGTGTCGGAGGCGGCGGCACTCTCCGGCACCGAGCTCGCGACTCCGTCGTTCACGAGCGTCTATCACCGCGTGTGCAGCGCACCGCCGCACGAGAACTCGGGCCTCTTGATCGGCGAAGTGCGTGATCTCACCGGTGCCACGCGGAGCGGACTCACGGTGCGCGCCGAATGGGAGCGCATGCTCCTGGCGCGCGGGATGGCGGAGCGCGAACCCAGCGTGGTGGAGAGCGTCACGGACTCGTCGGGGTTCTTTGCGCTCTGTGGTCTGCCGCTGGAGGGCAGCATCGCGTCGGCTGGGAATGCGACCGAGTACCGCAGCGGTGAGTTCACGGTGCGCGTGGAGGGAGCAGGGGTCGCGTCGGCGCCGATCACGCTGCAGATGCGAGGCGTCGGCCTCGCCCGGCGTGACCTGATCGTCGGTGTCGCTCGCGTGGCGCGGATCGGTGGACGCGTGCTGGACGCGCTCGGCAAGCCTGTGCCTGACGCGACGGTCGTTGTGGTCGGGGAGGCGAGCCGAACGGCGCGGACCGACACGACCGGCGCGTGGACGATCGACTCGGTACCGGTGCGGAGCACCGAGCTGCTCGTGCGCGCGATCCGTTTTCTCCCGGAGCGCCGCGTGGTCGACCCCGTGGGCGGTCGGATGGCGCCGGGAGAGATCCGCTTGCAGCGCGCGCCACAGATGCTCGCCGAACGGACGATCCTCGGCAGCCGGGGAGGCGGAACGCGCGAGGCGTTCGAGTTCCGGCGGGCGGCGGGGGTGGGGACGTTCCTCGACGACGACTGGATCAAGAAGCATCCGACGATCACGGTGACGACCGTGCGTCCGATGATCGCGAAGACTCGATTGATCCAGGATCCGAGCGAGAGTCCGTCGGTCCGGTACAAGCTTGCGTTCGAGACGGATATCAAGGACGGCGCGGCGATGGCTTACGGCGAGATCGCCGCGATGGGTCACTGCTTCCCGCGGTGGTTCATCGATGGCGTCGACTTCGGGATCCCGTTCGCGACCGAGGAAGAGAATCTCCTCAAGCAGGCGAAACGGATCGAAGCGTACCGTGCGATGGAGATGCAAGGCCGTTACATCGATTTCAACGGCTGCGGTGTGATCCTGATCTGGACCTACGACCTGCCCTAGTCCGCGCGCTCTGCGCATCCCGAGTTCCACTCCCCAGCACCGAGTCCCGTCCCCGCCATGGCAACGCGCAGCACCCGCAGGGATCCGGAACCCGTGCCGTGGGGGGACGAGCTCCCGCTCGTGGGCCGGCGCGCCGACCGCGATGCGCTGCGCCTGCTGCTCGACGACGCCGTCGATGGCAAAGGCCACACGCTGCTCCTCACCGGCGAATCGGGCGTCGGCAAGTCGCGCCTGCTGGCGGACTTGGCGCGTGAGGCGCTCGCGCGTGAGATGCTGGTCGCCTCGGGGCGAGCGTTTACAGTGGAGGCCGCGGTCCCCTTCGGCGCCTTTGCCGACGCACTGACCGCGCCGCTGCTGGCGCTGGACGCGGGAACGCTCACGGTGCTCGCGCGCGGCACGGAGGACGACCTGCGCGTGGTGGTGCCGGCGCTCCCGCGTGGCGCCGCGGGCGCGCGCACCGCGTCGTCGGCCGAGTCCGACGGCAAGACGCGTCTCTTCTGGAATGTCGCCCAGTTCCTCACGCGACTGGCCAAACGACAGCCGCTCCTGCTCGTCCTCGACAACGCGCACTGGAGCGACCCGTCGTCGCTCGAACTGCTGCACTTTCTGGCGCGGCAGATCCGCGACGCGCCGGTGCTGCTCGTGCTGGCGTATGCCGATATCGGCCCCGACGAGAACGCCACGCTTCGGGGCGTGGAGCGTTCGCTCCTCGGCAGCGGCGAAGCCACGCACCGACAGATCGTCGCGCTCACGCGCCACGATCTCGTCGAACTGCTGCAGCGGGTGTTCGTTGTCCCGCGCGAGGAGGCGGAGCGGCACGCGACCCCACTCTTCGAGCACACGCGCGGCAACTCGTTCTTTCTCGAACAGTCGCTGAAGGCGCTTCTCGGGGATGGGCGCATCACGTGGGGCGACGGCCGCTGGGTGATCGCGGACATGGGACAGGTGCCGCTCCCGACGACCGTTCGCGAAGTGGTCCGCTCGCGGTTCGATGCGCTCGGCGCGGATGCGCGCCGTGTGGCGGAGATCGCGTCCATCAAGGAGGGACGCGCGTCCCTCGACCTGCTGCGGGCGGTCTCGGGACTCGAGGCAGACGCGTTCGTGGTGGCGATCGAGGAGCTCGGCCAGCGCCGGATCCTCGTGGAGCAGCGCACGGCGGAGTCGGCCGCGTACGAGTTCAGTCATCCGATCCTGCAGTCCACGCTGCGCGGGGAACTCTCGGCGGCCCGCGAGCGGGCGCTGCACGAATCTGTGACGCTCGCGCTCGAGAAGCTCTATGGGGAACGCGCCGTCTCGCACGCCACCGAGATCGCGCAGCACATGGTGCGCGGGCAGGTGAGCGGTGCCGACGACCGCGCGTTGCACTACCTGGCGGCCGCCGGGCGCGACGCCCTGGCGCGCCGGGCCGACCAAGAGGCCGCGCGATGGATCGCGCAGGCGCTGGCGATCGCCGAACGGATGGGTGACACCGCGCACGCCGCGGCACTGCTCGAGGAACTCGGCACCGCGCACCAGCGCCTCGGCGACCGCCCGGCCGCTCGCGAGGCGTGGCGGCGCGCACTGGAGTTCGCTGATGCCGCGGGCGGCGAGCTTGCGCGCGCCCGACTCCTCTACCAGATGGGACTCGAGGCCTCACGCGCCGGGGAAGCCGAAGAAGCCTTGCGGTGCCACGACGAAACGGAGCGCGCGGCGGCGCGAGTGGGCCGGCCGGACCTCGTGATCGGCGCGCGTCTGCTGCGTCTGCTCACCCTCCAGACGCTGGGCCAGCACGCGGAGGCGACCGCCACGCTGCGCGAAGTGCTCCCCATGGCCGCGGCGCTCGGCGACCGCTCCGTGCTCGCGCGCGTGCACCAGACCGCGCTCCAGCTCTACGCGTGGACCGGCCCGACGGCGGCGGCGCGCGAGCACGGCGCCACCGCGCTCAAGCTCGCGGCGGAGGCCGGGGACCGCGAGGTCGCCTGGCGCGCCCACTGGTCCCTCGCGATGCTCGAAGGACTGACCGGCGAGGCGGACGGAGTGGCGCGGCACGTGCGCGAGGCGGCGCGCCTGGCGGAAGAACTGTCGTCGCCGTTCCTGCAGGCGATGACGGCCGAGATCCAGATCGAGCACGCGTCCGCCGTGGGGCGATGGAACGAAGGTGTGGCACTCGCCGAGCGCACGATCCCGCTCGCGCGCGCGGTCTCGCCGCAGGCGCTCCTGCCGCGCGTGCTCATCTGGACGGGCCTGATGGTCCTCGCGCGGGACGAGATGGCGCGCGCGCGGGCGTTGTTCGAGGAGGCGTGGCAGCTCACTGGCGCTGAAAGCGTGTCAGGGAGCGACGGCGCGAATGTGCTTGGCGCCAACATCCAGAACGTGATCCTGGCGCACGTCGGGATGGGCTCGTATCACTTGGCGCGGGGCGCGTGGGCGAGTGCGCACCAGCTGGGCACGCGCGGCCTCGCGCTCGCGGATCAGTTCGGGCTCGTGGCGTGGGCGATCCACCGGCTGATCCCGCTCGTGCTCGAGGCGGGGCTGTACCTCCAGCGGTTCGACGAAGTGGAGGCGCTCACGCGCCGCCTGCGGGAGGAGTCGCGGGCGTTCGGCCACCGGCTCGGGCTCGCGTGGTCCACGGCGGCGGACGCGCTGCTGGTCACCTTCAAGCACCGGGCCCCCGACGCGCCGGCGCGGCTCATTGCGGCGGCCGAGGAGCTGGAAGCGATCCCGTTCCCGTTCCACGCGGCGCGTCTCCGTCGGAGTGCCGCCGTCGTGTTCGAGTCGGCGGGGGACAGCGAGAGCGCGATCCGCGAACTGCGGCTGGCCCACGACGTCTTCGCGCGGCTTGGCGCGGAGACCGAGCTGCGCGAGACGCGGAGTCAGCTGCGCTCGCTCGGCGTGCGCCTGCCGCCGCGCACGGCCACGGAGGGCGTCGGGGCGCTCACTGGGCGGGAGCTCGAGATCGCGCGCGCGGTGGCCCGCGGCCTTGCGAACAAGGAGATCGGCGCGATGTACGGCATCTCGTCACGGACGGTGAGCACGCATCTCTCGCACATCTTCGAGAAGCTCGGCGTGAAGTCGCGCGGCGCGCTCGCGGATCGGGTGCGCACCGACCCGCTGCTCAGCGGGGCGTGAACGCCGCGCTCAGTGGACCAGCCGCGCCCAGTGCGTGAGGCGGACCTTGATGCGTGCGATCGGAGGCAGGAACGTGTCGATCTCGCGCTGTGACTCGACCCAGTGGCTCTGGCCCACCAAGGCGATGGCATCGAGGTAGGGGATCACGCTCGGCCAGCGCGCCACGAGGAACGCATCCTCGGCGTCGGTGACCATGCTGCGGAAGTTCTGGTTCTGCGATCCCATCATCGTGTAGAAGACCACGCGCTCCCGCGCGGCGGGGTCGAGCGCGTCGTACCAGTCGCGAAGCGCTCCGCTGCCAATGTCGAGCAGCGGGTCCGAGGGGCGTTCGAACGCCATCACGGACTCGCGGTTCTGCACCTGCGCGATCCTCTGCGTGACGAAGGACCACGTGAACTCGCCCCAGTTGGGCAGCGTCATCAGGACCCACGCCTCGCGCGAGGCGAAGTGGTTGGCCTTGAGATGCAGCTTGGTGCGGCGGTCGTACTCGAAGACGCCCGTCCCGCGGGTGGTCGTGGAGAGCGGGCGCAGCTGCTCCTCCAGCGCGTTCAGGTCGTTGTACACGTCTGCGGGGAACCCAAAGAGCTCGCGGAGCCACGGCGTGGTCTCGAACGTACGTCGCACCGCCGCGACCTTGCCCGGAACATCCGCGACGGGGAGATCGGAGTCGAAGATGCCGACGCGGAGCTGACCTCCGGTGGCGGTGAGTTCCGGCGCGAAGGCGTCGCGCGCCACCAGCAGGCGCGAGAGCAGCTCGCGGGTGAGCAGCTGCGTGCCGAAGAACTCCACCGAGTTGCTCGCGTTCGACGGGGCGATGACCAGCACGCGGGCGCCGCGCAGTGACGCGCCAAAGAGCGCCGCGCCCCAGAACTCACTGGCCCAGAAGGAGTCGGGTACCATGATCACCGACCCGGACGGCATCATCGTGTAGAGCACGGCCTTTGCGACGTTCACCTGTTTCGGCAGGTATCCCGACCCGCTCTGCACGCTGAGCGCGCGCAGCGGCCACTCGCCGCTGGCCACTGCCGCCGTCACGCGCGCCTGGTAGTCCGTCGCCACGGGGCGCGCCCGCAGCGGGAAGGGGATCTCGTCGGGCGTGAGACCGTTCTCCTCGAGCACCCGACGCGCCTCCGCCTTGAGGCCAAGCAGGGCCGGACCGCGCACGAGCAGCGAGCGGTCTTCCCACGAAAGGTTGGAGTAGTGCTCGCCCACCCCTGCGCCGGTGTACATCGCTTCGCCGCGGTAGGGATCCTCCTCGGAGAGATCGTAGAAGACGAGCTTTCGATGATCGCGGAGCATGTTGTCCGCCACGGGCAGGCCGCGAATGAGGCGCCAACTGCGGAAGGTCTCATCCGGCCGGTTGGTCACGCTTACGTGCACCTTGACGAGGTCGCGCAGCCAACGGTCGCCGTGGAGACGACGCGCCTCCTGCAGCCGCGCGGACGCGGCGATCGCCGCGCGCAGTTCGGCCTGCGCAACGCGGATCGTGTCCTCCCACGCACCGAACGCGCGCGGCAGCCGCAGCTGATGCCGCGTGGGATCCTCCAGCAGCTCAAGAAAGAGTCGGCCTTTGCGGACCGAGTAGTACCACTGGTCGTGGATCACGATGTACGTCGGAAAGCGGCCGGTGCGGTCGAATTCGCGGACGCGCTGGGTCATCGCGGCAAAGTAGGATCGCACCACGTGGCGGAAGGCCATCTCGTCGGGGTCGCCGACGTCGTCCACGCCGCGGAAGTCGTGCGTCCACAGCACGTGGAACTCCTCCGCCGCGCGGATCGTGCGACTGAGCTGGTACTGGAACTGCTCGTTGATGACGTACGAGACGAAGTTGCCTTCCGTGAATCGCGACTCGACCGCGCGCGCGACCAAGGCGTCGAGTTCCGCTTGCGAGTCGTGCTCCTCCGGGCGCAGGGCGAGTTGCAGCGGCAGCCACACGAACCGGGAGTCCTTCCATGATGCGGCGATCGCGGCGCGGCTCTCTTCCACCATCTCCAGTAGTTCGCCGTACACGGTGGCGGCGGACTCGCGTTGCGGCTCCGAGAGGTCCGGGTCGGCCGCAAGGCGGAACGCGAAGGCCGCCATGGCCCGTCGCGCGAGCGGCCTGGTCGAGTCGGGACGCTTGGTCTGCCCCAGCAGCCGGTCGTAGGGGAGGAGGACCTCGTCGAGCAGCACCTGCCGCGCGATCGCGCCGATGCGTGCGCCTGCGGCGTGGTCGACCGCAGCGGCGACGGCGAAGGCGCGGTCCAGTGCGTCGTGGTAGTCGCGCGCCGCGGTCTCGATGGTCGTTGGCGGATCACCGGCGGCGGAGGCCAGCGCCCAGCGGACCTCGCGCAGATGGGCGGGGACTGGCGCGGTGCCAGACAGTGACGGCACACTCGGTCCGCCCGCCCGAGGCGGCTCGTCCCGCCCGAGGAACGGCGCGGTGAGCGCGCGGATCCGCCGGGCGCCGTCGCGGATGGTTTCGAGCTCTGCCGCCAGCGCGCCCGACGCTGGACCGCGCGCCGGCGGCGCGAGCGGCGGACCCGTGATGCGGGCGTGGTCGCGGTACGGTCGCGTCCGTCCCGGCGGGACCTGCGTGAAGATGGGGCGCTCGACGCCAACCGTCAGTGAACGGCCGCGCGACGGCACGTAGTCGATCCTGAGCACGGACCCGTCGCGAAAGAGCCCTCCCCGCCGCAGGGCGAGGGTCGCCGAGACCATGGACCTCGGCCCGCCGCCACGCGCGGTCATGTCGGCACCGAACCCGACCCGCGCAAACGGGAGCATGAGCCGGGCCCGGACGCCCCCATCGGCCTCGCCGCTCCGGCTTCCGGCGTAGCCCTCGACCGAGACCCCCATGATCCCTACCACGGGGTTCGCGATCGCCCGATACACGCCGAGGCGTGCCTGAGGCCCCTCCCGGTCGGCGGCACGGGTCGGATTCAACGCGCCGGAGGCGACGCCAGCGCTCCAGTCCCACGGACTTGGCTGCCCAAGCGACACCGTGCGTCCCCCCGCAGCCGGCGCCGTGGATTGGGCCAAGAGCCCCGAGCCAAGGAGCATCCCGGGCCAGGCTAAAAGCAGTCGGGCGAGCGAGATGCGGGGGCTCGGCACGGCTCTACGTACGTCCCTCCCGGCTTCTACGTCAATCTCGTCCTCCGCCCGCGTCGAATGTCGTATCGGACCGGACTGGCGCGAGAACCATCGTCTCGGCGCGGGGGTTGGGTGCCCCGCCACGACGGGAGGATGGACCAATGCAGAGCACTCTTCGGACCGCTGTTCTTCTTATCCAGGCGCTGGTCATGGTGGCGTTCTCGGGCGGATCCTCGGCGCTCGCCGCGGACACGCCTGAGATTGGCGTTCACGAGGAGCGCGTGGGGGCGGGGACGGTGGTCTATCGGCTCCCGGGCGCCGGGACCCTCCACCGCGTCCGCGTCGAGCTCTACGACGCGACGAACCCCGGGCTGCCGCGGCGCGCCGACTGGCGAGTCCAGATCTTCCACGTGACGCGCGGCGCGTCGGCGACGGTCGTTGCGCCGATGGCGCAGCTGAGCGCCGCGGATCCCGACCTGCAGCTGCCGCGTCCTTTTGGCGTTCGGTTCGACGCCGACGACTCGCTCCTGATCGTCGCGACGCTCGCCGCAGACGACAGCGCGCGCGGCGTCTTGCTGCAGGTCTCGTTCGAGTACGAGTCCAAGGAGCGTTCCGTGAGCCGGCTGCCCGTGCTGTCGCTCAGCTCGCAGCGCACTGAAGGATCGTCGTCGGGGCGGTGGAGTCTGCGTCCGGCGGTCGCAGGTCGCCTCGTGGCGATCTCGGGCCGTCTGCTGGCCTGCGCGGAGGAGATCGTGCTGGAGGACACGGCCAGTGGGCGCGTGATCTGGCGGACGCGAGTGGCGGAGCCGTTCACCGGTCGGGACGCGGACCAGCGGTCCGAGGTCGTGCGGCCTGGGGTCGCGGTCGAAGCGGGGCGGACCTACGAGCTGCGGGCCGTCCGCAGCGGCGCGGAGAAGGGGTGCGGCGAGGGCGCACCACACGCGATGATGGTTCCGCGTTGACCGGGCCGGGCGCGTTCCGGCGGTCGGTGGCGGGGCCGTATCTTGCCGCTATGCGGAATCACAGGGCGCGTCAGCGGTTCAGCCGCACGGTGGCACTGTGCCTGACACTGTTCCCGCTCGGGGCCTGCGGTCGGAAGTCGGCGCGGGCGTCCACGGACGCCGTCGCGGCAGACACGACGTGGTACATCTCAGCGCGCGCACGAGGCGCTGACGGCAGAGAAACAACGTTGCTCGCCGATACGCTCGAGTTCGGCATTGCGGTCTCCGCGCGATACCGCGGAGATCCGCTCGAGGGTCGGATCCCATTCCGCCTCTTGTCGACCCATCGGCTCACGCGCGCCGAGTTCGTGACGGCACTTGGGGAGCGCATGCGATCCGCCAAGAGCGGGGGGGAGGCCGCGCCGGATCCGACCCCCTTTGCCGTGCTCTACACGCATGGCTATGGCACTTCCCTGATCGAGTCCTGGCAGCACACGTCGAGTTCGCGCACGCGCGCCCGGAGCCGCGAACCGTGGATCGTGTTTGCGTGGCCGTCGATCGGATCTGGCGTGGCGTGGCCCGCGGAGGGAGAGCTGCTCGTGCGCGCGTACACTCAGGACACGCTTTCGGCGATCGCCAGCCAACACGCGTACGCCCGCGCACTCGAGGCCGTGCGTGAGGCTACCGGAAGCGGCGGACTCGTGGTCGTCGCGCACTCGCTTGGCACGCACGCCGCGGGTCGAGCGATGGCGTTCGATCCCGTCCTGCACGAGACGCTCACGAGCGATCCGCTGCGCGCGGTGGCGTTCTTCTCACCCGATGTGGACGCCGGGTACTTCGCAGACACGCTCGTGCCCGCGTTGCGACCGGTCACGCGGCGTCTGCTCTCGTACGCCGCCTCGGACGACCGCGCGCTCGCCCTCTCGGTGCGGATCAGCCAGGCGCCGCGCGCCGGACGGTTCGAGCGCGAGGAGGGCCCGCCCGCCCCCCCGGCGGGAGTCGAGAGCATCGACATGACCGAAGGGCTCGACTCCGACGGCTGGCTCCGACACTTGTTCGGGCCGCGGCACGCGCTGCGCCGCCGGACCTCGGCACTGTTCGACCTGGTCCACGTAGTGGCACCGGGCGCGGCACCCGAGTGCCGTGCGGTGCTCGGCACGGCGTCACGACTGCCGAATGGGGTCTGGCGGCTTTCGTCGGCGCCCTTGCCGCCGGTCGCGGCGGTGCACCGCTGCTGGGCGGCGAGTCGCCCGGGAACGCTGAGTGAGGCGCCGCCGCTGCCGATCCGGTAGGTCGAGAGGGTCTCCGAACCGCGCGCCAAACGCCATCTGCCGGGCACGATCTGTGTGTTAGGCGGTGGCCGGAGCCTTCAGTCGTCCCGGCAGCAAGTTCGCGGAGGATCCTGCCGAGACTGGAGGCTGCCGAGGTCCCGATCCTGGGGTCTGGGCGCCCCCTCTCGACGAGTCCTGCGTGCCCATGACATCGAGTCTCACCCTGTTTGCGCTGTCGGGGCTTCTGGCCGTCCTCGCGGTATTCGTGGGTTTCGATCTGGCGGACCGCAGTGCGGCCGCTCGCGGCCGGCTGCGCGTGTCCTGGATCTACGGCGGTGCGGTGGTGCTTGGCGTTGGGCTCTGGTCCTCGCTGGTGTTCGCCCTGGTGGCGTCGCACCCGGCGGTTCCCGTGTGGTACGTGTTCGCGGACCTGCTGCTCGCGCTCGTGGTCGCGATCCTCACGTCGATCGTCGCGCTGCAGCTGAGTTCGAACGCGGCGGTGGCTCCCGGCGCTCGCGCGTTGGGCGCCGTGACCCTCGGTGCGGGCTTTACTCTCATGCTCCTGGTGGCGCTCGTCTCGGAGAGCGCGGCGGCCGAGCAGCGCTGGAGTGTGGTCGGGGCCACTGTGCTCCTCCTGCTGCTCATCGGGGTCGCCGCCATCGCGCTGCGGCTGAGTCCCCGCGCCCGGAGTGGGGACGGGCTGCTGACCGCGCGCCGGCTGCTGTCCGCGGTCGGTACGGGAGGCGCGCTGCTCCTCCTCTTTTCCTCGGGGGCGCGCGTGGCCCGTTGGGTCCCGGACGCCAGCGCGGTCGTGCGTGCGGACGCGATCCGGCTCACCCCGGTCGTGCTCGGTGTGATCTTCGCGAGCGCGGTCGTCTGCTTCATCTTTGCCCTGACGCTGTCGTCCGTGGATCGCCAGCTGGCGGTGCGCAATCGCGAGATCCGCGAGAGTGAGCGACGGTACCGGCTGAACTTCCAGCGGTCACTCACGGGGCACTACCGGAGCACACGCAGCGGGCGACTGCTCGAGTGCAATGAGGCGTTCGCGAGGATGTTCGGCTACGACACGCCGGAGCAGTGCATCGCGCTCATCATGAACGAGGCGTTCCTCGGGGTGGGAGACCGCGATCGCTTCCTGGCAGAGCTCGAGATCGAAGGCGCGATGGTGAACGTCGAGCGTCGGATGCGCCGCCACGACGGCGCGATGATCTGGATCCTCGAGCACGCGACGATGCTTCCTCCGAACCGCGACGGCCTGCAGGTGATCGAGGGAACCGTCATCGACATCACCAAGCGGAAGGACGCCGACGCCGCGCTCGTGCTGGCGCTTGAGGCCGCGGACAACGCGAACCGCGCCAAGAGCGAGTTCCTCGCGAACATGAGTCACGAGATCCGCACCCCGATGAACGGGATCCTCGGCATGGCGGAGATCGTGCTGCGGACGGACCTGACGGAGACGCAGCGTGAGACGCTCGAGGTCATGCAGCTCTCGGCCGAGTCGCTGATGCTGATCATCAACGACATTCTGGACCTCTCGAAGATCGAAGCCGGAAAGCTCGAGCTCGACCCCTCGGAGTTCGATCCCGGCGCCCTCGTGGAGGACGCCGTGCGCACACTCGCGCCTCGCGCGCACCTCAAGGGCCTGGAACTGATCTGCGACGTCTCCGCGCAGTTGCCGCGCCGCGCGATCGGTGACCATGGCCGCATTCGGCAGGTGCTCCTCAACCTGCTCGGGAACGCGCTCAAGTTCACCGAGAAGGGCGAAGTGGTGGTGCGTGTGGGGTGGGACGCCGTGGGCGGCTCCTCCGCGCTGCTGCTCACGGTGCGCGACAAAGGGATCGGGATCTCCCGCGAGAAGCAGGCCGCGATCTTCGAACCATTCACCCAGGCGGACTCGAGCACCACGCGACGCTTTGGCGGCACGGGGCTTGGCCTCACCATTGCCTCGCACTTCGTGGGCCTGATGCAGGGCGAGATGACCCTCACGAGCGTCATCGACGAGGGCACGACCTTCCGGGTGCGGATCCCGATGCCGGCGGTCGAGGTCGAGAGCCCGGAGCTTGCGCGCGGACTCGCAGACCTTCGCGGGCTCCGGGTGCTCGTCGTGGACGACAACGCGACGAACCGGAGGATCCTCGAGGATCAGCTGCTGCACTGGGGACTGATCCCGACGCTTGTGGACGGCGGCGCGGCCGCGGTGGACCTGCTCAGCCGCGCGCACGCCATGGGATCGCCGATCCCCATCGTGCTGCTCGACTTCCAGATGCCGGGGATGGACGGCTACGCCGTGGCGGAGGAGATCCTCCGGCGTCCGCAACTCGCGGGGACGCAGTTGGCCATGCTTTCGTCCGTGGGCGGACGCGCGCACGGCCGATCCGCCTCGGCCTCCGGGGTGGCGGCGGTGCTCACGAAGCCGGTCCGCCAGTCCGTGCTGCTCGACACGCTGATCATGCTGGGCGCGCGGGTGACCCCGCGGATCACCTCCGACCGCCGAGCGGAGCGCGCGGCCTCTTCCTCTGCGGTCGTGATCGGCGCGATCCGCCCCGCCCGCGAGGCCGCGACCCCGAGTCTGGAACGGCGATCCGCGCCCTCGCTGCCCCAGGCTGCGCGCCCCCTCCGCGTGCTGCTCGCCGAGGACAATCCGGTGAACCAGATCGTGGCGTGCAAGATGCTCGAGGCGCGCGGGCACACGGTTCATGTCGTCGAGAACGGTGCAAAGGCCGTGGCCGCCACGCTCGAGGAACGGTTCGACGTCGTGCTCATGGATGTCCAGATGCCGGTCCTCGACGGGCGAACTGCCACGCAGGCGATCCGCAAGCGCGAGGCGGGGGGAAGCACGCATCTCCCCATCATCGCGGTCACCGCGAGCGCGATGTCCTCGGACCGGGCGCTGTGTCTGGCCGCCGGAATGGACGGCTATGTCGCCAAGCCCATTCGCTACGAGGAGTTCATCGCCGAAGTGGAACGCGTACAAGCCCAGGAGGTTGCATGACGCACGCACCGGTGGAATCGGGGCCCGCGCTCGAGCAACTCCGAGCCGTCGGTGGCGACGAACTCGTTCGGGCACTTGTGACGACCTTCCTGCGGTACGCGGGGGAGCAGATCGTCGCCATGGAGGCGGCTGCCACGCGGTCGGAAGCGACCGAGATCGCGCGCCTGGCGCACGCCATCAAGTCGAGCGCGCGGCAGTTCGGGGCCAACGCGCTTGCGGAGGCGTGCGAGGACGCCGAGCGTGCTGGCATCGGCGGGCACGACGTCGCAGCGGCGGTTGTCGCCGTTCCCGCGGTGCGCGCAGAGTTCGACCTTGCCGCGGAGTGGATGACGCCGCTCGCCAGCGGCTGACGCACTCCGCCACCGGCGGCTAGCTTTCCGCGCATGTCCATGCGTGAGAAACTCGACCTCCTGGAGAAGCGCCGCGCCGAGTCCGAACTTGGCGGCGGCGCCGCCCGCCTCAAGGCCCAGCACGACAAGGGCAAACTCTCCGCACGCGAGCGCCTCGACACGCTGCTCGACGAAGGCTCGTTCGTGGAGCTCGACCGCTACGTCACGCATCGCTCCACGGATTTTGGCCTCGATGCGCAGAAGCCGTACGGCGATGGCGTCGTCACGGGCCACGGACGGATCGACGGGCGGCTCGTGTATGTGTACTCGCAGGACTTCACCGTCTTTGGCGGCTCGCTCTCCGAGGCGCACGCGTCCAAGATCTGCAAGGTGATGGACCTCGCGATGGAGAACGGCGCGCCGGTGATCGGCCTCAATGACTCCGGCGGCGCGCGCATCCAGGAGGGCGTCGTCTCGCTGGGCGGCTACGCGGACATCTTCCTGCGCAACACGCTGGCCTCGGGTGTGGTGCCGCAGATCTCCGCGATTCTCGGGCCCTGTGCGGGCGGGGCGGTGTACTCGCCGGCGATCACGGACTTCGTGTACATGGTGCGCGGCACGTCCTACATGTTCGTGACGGGGCCGAACGTCGTGAAGACCGTCACGCACGAAGACGTCACCATGGAGGAACTCGGCGGCGCGGACACGCACGCTGGCACCTCGGGCGTCTCGCACTTCACCGCCGGCTCCGAGCTGGAGTGCCTCGAAGGCATTCGGCAACTGCTGCGGTTCATCCCGTCCAATAACGTGAACGCACCACCACGAGGCGGGAGCGCGGATCCGCGCGACCGTCGGGACGAAGCGCTGCTCGACGTGGTGCCCGACAACGCGAACAAGCCTTACGACATGCACGAGGTGCTGCGCCGCGTCGTGGACGACGGCGAGTTCCTCGAAGTGCAGAAGGACTACGCGCCGAACATTTTGGTTGGCTTCTCGCACCTGGGCGGCCACGCGGTCGGCGTGATCGCGAATCAGCCGGCGGTGCTCGCGGGTGTGCTCGACATCAACGCGAGCGTGAAAGCCGCGCGCTTCATCCGCTTCTGCGATGCCTTCAACATTCCGCTCGTGACGTTCGAGGACGTCCCGGGGTTCCTCCCGGGAGTGGCGCAGGAGCACGGCGGGATCATCAAGCACGGCGCCAAACTGCTCTACGCGTACTGCGAAGCGACGGTCCCCAAGCTCACGGTGATCACGCGCAAGGCGTACGGCGGCGCGTACGACGTGATGAGTTCCAAGCACATTCGCGGCGACGTGAATCTCGCGTGGCCCACGGCGGAGATCGCAGTGATGGGGCCGAAGGGCGCGGTGGAGATCCTGTTCCGGAAGGAGATCGCCGAGGCCAAGGATCCACAGGCTGCGCTCGACGCCAAGGTCGCGGAGTACACGGAGAAGTTCGCCAACCCGTACATCGCCGCGAGCCGCGGGTATGTGGACGACATCATCGATCCGCGCGAGACGCGCCCGCGGCTGATCGAGGCGCTCGACGCGCTGCAGGGCAAGCGGCAGCGGAACCCGGCCAAGAAGCACGGCTGCATTCCGCTGTGAGCGCGAAGCAGCAGGCGGCGGCAGCGACGGCCGCGAAACCCGCGAAGGCCTCGCCTTCGGAAAAGCCCGTGTCCCGCGATGGCACGCCGCCGCTGCGTAAAGTGCTGATCGCGAACCGCGGCGAGATCGCGCTGCGCGTCGTCCGCGCGTGCTCCGAGCTCGGCATCCGCTCGGTGGCCGTCTACTCCGACGCGGACGCTCAAGCCCCGCACGTGCGCGAGGCCGACGAAGCCGTGCACATCGGCCCCGCGCCGGCCGCGGAGAGCTACCTCCGCGGTGAGCACCTGATCGCCGTCGCCAAACAGGTCGGCGCGGACGCGATCCACCCCGGCTACGGATTCCTCTCCGAACGCGCCTGGTTCGCGCGCGCCGTCCGCGACGCCGGACTCATTTGGGTCGGTCCGCCGGCCGAAGCCATCGAAGCGATGGGCTCCAAGACCGACGCGCGCACGCTCGCCATCAAAGCGGGCACCCCCGTGGTGCCAGGCACGACCACGCCGCTGCGCGACGCGGCCGAGGCCGCGAAGACAGCCAAGGAGTTCGGCTACCCGGTCCTCCTCAAGGCTGCCGCAGGCGGCGGCGGGAAGGGCATGCGCATCGTCCGCGAGGCGAGTGAGATCGCGGGCGCGCTCGCCTCCGCGCAGCGCGAGGCCAAGAACGCGTTCGGCGACGACGCCGTGTACGTCGAGAAGTACATCGAAGGCCCGCGCCACGTCGAGATCCAGATCCTGGCCGATGCACACGGCAACTGCATCGCACTCGGCGAGCGCGAGTGCTCCATCCAGCGGCGTCACCAGAAGATGGTCGAGGAGGCGCCGAGCGTGGCCGTCACGCCCGCGCTGCGCAAGAAGATGGGAGACGCGGCGGTCGCGGCGGCGAAGGCAGCGGGTTACGTGAACGCGGGTACGTGCGAGTTCCTGCTCGCGAAGAACGGCGAGTTCTACTTCCTCGAGATGAACACGCGCATCCAGGTCGAGCACCCCGTCACGGAACTCGTGATGGGGATCGATCTCGTGCAGTGGCAGCTCCGCATCGCGGGCGGAGAGAAGCTGCCGTTCACGGAGGCACCGGAACCGCGCGGCTGGGCGATCGAGTGCCGCATCACGAGTGAGGACCCCGCCAACGGATTCCTCCCGTCCACCGGGCGTGTGAACTACCTGCACCTGCCGAGCGGCCCTGGCGTGCGCTGGGACGGCGGGATCGAGACGGGAAGTGAGGTCGGCCTCTCGTACGACCCCATGCTCGCGAAGCTGATCGTCTCCGCGCGCACCCGCGAGCTCGCGATCCAGCGCATGACGCGCGCGCTCAAGGAACTGGTGATCGACGGCGTCGAGACCTCGCGCGAGTTCCATCTCCGCGTGATGGCGGATGCCGAGTATCAGCGTGGCGACGTCTCCATTCAGTGGCTGGAGCAGCGGCTGCCGGAGTTGCTCGGCCAGCGCCCGCCGAAGGAGACGATCCACGCGGCGAGCATCGCGGCGGCATTGATCGCGGACCGCGATCGTCGTGGGCGTCCGGCCGCTGCGCCCACGGGCGCGGCCTCGAACGCCGCGTGGTCTGATGTTGCGCGCCGCGAGGGATTGCGCTGATGCCGGCCGTGTTGCTCGAGATCGACTCCCTCGCCGCCGGCGGCGACGGCGTGGGGCGGCACGAGGGCTTGGTGGTCTTCACGCCGCGCACCGCTCCCGGCGATCGTGCGCAGGTCGAGGTGACGGTGACCGGCCGCGTGGGTCGCGGACGGCTCAAGCAGGTGGAGCGCGCGGGCGACGCGCGCGTGGAGCCGCGGTGCGCGCACTACGCCGCGCCTGACCGCTGCGGTGGCTGTCAGTGGCAGCACGTGGATCTCGACGCGCAGCGCGAGGCCAAGCGCACGATGGTGCGCGATGCCTTCAGGCGGATCGCCAAGCGCGACGTTGCGATGCCTGCGATCCACGCGGGAGATGGCTGGCGCTATCGCCGTTCGCTCACGCTCGCGATCCGCCGGCGCGCGGACGGTACGCACTATGCCGGGCTTCGCGCGTTCGACGATCCTGAGGCCGTGTTCGATCTCAAGGAGTGTCACATCGCCGCTGCGCCGTTGCTCGACGCGTGGAGAGAGATCCTGGCCGCAGCCGAGCATCTCCCTGACGAGCCGCGGCTGCGCGGCACGGTGAAGCTGATCGATGCGCGCGCGCACTTCACGCTCGAGGGCGGCGCGTCGTGGGACGGCATCGCGGATTTTCTCGACGCCTCGCCATCGCTTGCGGCCGTCTGGTGGCAGGGCGAGGGCATGCGGCGGCGGATGGTCGCCGACCGTCGGCCCGCGGGCACGCCGGGTGCGTCGTTCGTGCAGGTGAATCCTGAGATCGCCGATCAGATGCAGCGCGACGTGGTCGCGCGTGTGGTCGCGCTCTCACCGCAGACCGTCGTCGACGGCTACAGCGGAGCGGGGGACACGGCCGCCGCGCTCGTCGAGCGGGGGATCCGCGTCGCCGCCGTGGAGTCCGATGACGAAGCCAGCGCGTACGCCGCCACGCGGCTCGTCGCGCCGTCGCGTGCGATCACCGCGCGGGTGGAAGATGTGATCGCGTCGCTGCTGCCGGCGGACGTCGTGATCCTCAACCCGCCGCGCGCGGGCGTGGATGCGCGCGTGACCAAGGCGCTCGCGCGCGCGCCGGGCGCGGCGGCCACCGCAGCGCCTCAAGCGATCATCTATGTGAGCTGCGACCCCGCGACCCTCGCGCGCGATGTCGCGCGTCTCACAGGATGGCGCGTTCACGATCTCACCTGCTACGACATGTTCCCGCAGACCGCGCACGTCGAGTCCGTCTGCGAGCTTCGTCCGGAGGCCGCGTGAAATACATCGTGGATCTCGCGGGCGAACGCGTGGAGGTGGAGTTCGACGGCGCGGATGCGACGATCGACGGCGTCAGCACGCCCGCGCATCTCGCCGCGGTCGAGGGGACGCCGGTCCGCCTCATCACGATCGGTGGCGTGCAGCACCGGGTCGTCGCTCGGCGCGAAGGCCCCAAGGGGCGCTACGCACTGTGGATCGACGGGTGGCGGTTCGACGTGGAGGCGCTCGACGAGCGTACACGGGCGATCCGGGACCTTGGCGCGGCGCAGGCGGCCGCGGCAGGTCCGGCGCCGGTGGTAGCGCCGATGCCGGGGCTCGTGGTCAAGATCCACGTCGCGGTCGGGGACGAAGTGCAGGCGGGGCAAGCGGTTGTGGTGATGGAGGCGATGAAGATGGAGAACGAACTGCGGTCGCCGGGGGCGGGGCGAGTGCGCGCGATCCACGCGACCGTCGGCAACGCGGTGGAGAAGGGAAAGCAGCTTGTGGAGTTCGACGAGCTCGCGTAGCCAGGGCCGCGTTCGACTCGTCCGGTCAGGAGACGCGGAACCCTCTCTCCGCGAACAACTTGCGGGATTGACTCCCGCTCTGGGCTCCCCTACTTTTCAAGACTGTCCCAAAACGCCCCTCGGGGCGGCCGAGACCCGGGTTGCATCCCGCACCGGTGAGGCGCTGTACCTCCTTAGTTCGTACCTACGATGCGCAGCACGTACACGGCCACCCCCGCCGACATCGAGCCCAAGTGGTTCGTCGTTGACGCCGAGGGAATGGTCCTCGGTCGCCTCGCGACCGAAGTCGCCCGGATCATCCGCGGCAAGCACAAGCCCATGTTCACGCCCCACATGGATACCGGTGACCACGTCATCGTGATCAATGCGTCCAAGGTCCGCGTGACCGGCCGCAAGGCGGAACAGAAGAACTACTTCCGCCACACCGGCTACATGGGCCACGAGCTCTACACGACCTTCGCGTCCATGCTCGCGAAGCATCCGGAGCGCGTGATCGAGAAGGCCGTCTTCGGGATGCTTCCCAAGACCGCGCTCGGCCGCCAGAAGCTCCGCCTCAAGCTCCGCGTCTATGCGGACGCCAAGCACCCGCACACCGCGCAGCAGCCGGAAGTGCTCACCTTTCCGAAGGCCGAGGCCAAGTAAATGAGCGAGACCTCGATGATCCATACGATCGGCCGCCGCAAGGAAGCCGTCTGCCGCGTGTTCCTCACCCCGGGTTCGGGGAAGTGGAGCCTCAACGGCC
>CAZGFE010000045.1:0-21170 GCA_964524665.1 uncultured Gemmatimonas sp. | reverse complement strand
TGATCTGCTGCTCCACGTGCCACGCGATCGCCTCGCCCTCGCGGTCAGGGTCGGTCGCGATGTAGACCGCCTTGGCCGTCTTGGCGGCACTCTTGAGCTCCGCGACGGTCTTCTCCTTGCCCGGGATCGTCACGTACTCGGGCTCGAACCCGTCCTCGGTATCGATGCCGATCTTCTTCACGGGCAGATCCCGGATGTGCCCGACGGTCGCCTTCACGGCGTAGGCAGAACCCAGGTACTTCCCAATGGTCTTGGCCTTGGCGGGCGACTCGACGATCACCAGCGACTTGCCGGCGGCAGAGCGCGCAGCTTCTTCGTCGTGCGGAAGCTCGGGCTCAGCCTTCGGCTTGCGGGCGGCCTTGGGGGCCGCGCGCTTGGCGGTGGCCTTCTTCTTCGTCGCCTTCTTGGCGGCCTTCTTCTTGGTTGTTGCCATGTCCTCGAGGGTCCAGGTGTCGCAGGAGGCGCATCCTAGTCCCCCCCTCGGCCCGAAGCAAGCGCAACTATAAGAGAGGCCACTTCGGCGGATGACATCGAATCTACCGTAACTGTATGATTTGCTTGCAGATACGCGGCCTCGCGCGTGGCCAGAAGGAATTTCAGCCGTTCCGCCGGATCGAGGCCATCCAGAAGGGGACGACTCCCGGCATCGGCGGCGAGACGGGCCGCCGCGACGTCCACACCGACCCTCAGATAGACGGTCAGCGACCCGGGACCCAGGACCTCAACATTCGAGCGGTCGACCGCCCAGCCCCCACCTGGCGCCAGCACGAGCCGGGTGCGTCCGGCAAGCCGGGCGGTGGCGGCGCGCTCGTGGGCCCGGAACCCGGTCTCGCCCTCGCGGCGGAAGATCTCCGGCACCGTCGCACCCGCCGCGCGTTCGATCTCCGCATCGAGATCGACGAAGTCCCAGCCGAGCGCTGCCGCGACGAGCGCCCCCACGGTGCTCTTCCCCGCCCCCGGCAACCCCACGAGCACGATCCGCTCCAGCGCGTCGCGCATCGCGGACCTCAGCCGAGCCGCTCAGCCACGCGCGCGAGGTAGGCGTCGTAATTGCGCCGCATCTCGCCGAGCGAGTCGCCGCCGAACTTCTCGGCAAAGGCGTCCGCGAGCACGAGCGCCGTCATGGCCTCCGCGATCACACCCATGGCCGGCACCGCCGTCACGTCGGAGCGCTCGGCGGCCGCTGAGGCCTTGGCGCCGGTCTTCGTGTCGACGGTCCCGAGCGGGCGCATCAGCGTGGAGATCGGCTTCATCGCGACGCGCAGCACCAACGGCTCGCCGCTGGTCATGCCCCCTTCCAGCCCGCCGGCATTGTTCGTCTTCCGCCGCACGTTGCCGGTGCGCGGGTTCCCCGGCGCAGGCTCGATCTCGTCGTGGACCTCGGCACCCGTGCGGCGCGCGGCCTCGAAGCCCAGTCCCATCTCCACGCCTTTCACTGCCGGGATCGAGCAGATGGCCGCCGCGAGTCGGCCGTCGAGCTTCCGGTCCCACGCGACGTGCGCGCCGAGTCCGACCGGCAGCCCGCGCACGATCACCTCGCAGACACCGCCCAGGGTGTTGCCTTCGGCCTTGGCCAGATCGATGCGCGTGATCATCGCCTGCTCGGCCTCGGGGTCGAGGCACCGCAGCGGCGAGGTATCGGCGGCCGCGTTGAGGTCGTCGGGGAGAGGGTTCGGCGCCACGGCGTCCACGCCGCCAAGCTGGGCAAGGTGGCTGCCGATGCGGACGCCGAACTCCTCGAGCAGCCGCCGGGCGACCGCGCCCGCCGCCACGCGCGCCGTGGTCTCGCGCGCCGACGCTCGTTCGAGGATGTCGCGCGCGTCCTCACGGTCGAACTTGAGGAGGCCCGTGAGATCCGCATGGCCGGGCCGCACCCGCGTGACCTGGCGCTTGCGCCCTTCGGGCGTGTCGTCCTCGGGTCGCGGCGCGGGATCCATGATGGCCTCCCAGTTCGCCCAGTCCTTGTTGCGCACCAAGAGCGCGATCGGAGCTCCGATGGTCTCGCCGGCGCGCACGCCCGAGAGGAACTCCACCCGGTCCTGCTCGATCGCCATGCGGCGCCCGCGGCCGTAGCCCTGCTGCCGGCGCGCCAGCTGTACGTCCACGTGTTCTGCCAGGAGCGGCAGGCCCGCCGGCACGCCCTCGACGAGGGCGACGAGTGCGGGTCCGTGGGACTCGCCAGCGGTGCGGAACGTGAGGTGCAAGACGAAAGACGGAAGAGGGAAGACGGGAGACGAAACGGGCGCCCGGCGAAAGATACTCGCCGGGCGCCCGCTCACGATCTGGTGCTGCGGTGGCGCCTTAGTCGATGTCTGGGCGACGAACCACTTCACCCTCATCCACGATGTGCGGCGTCACCAAGATCAGCAGGTCCTGCTTGCGCTCGATCACGCGGGTCTCGCTGAAGAGTCGCCCGATCCACGGCAGGTCCTTGAGGAACGGGATGCCGCTGCGGACGCGGGAGATCTGCGTCTGCGTGAGGCCTGCGATGACCGCGGTCTCGCCGTCGGCCACGAGCACTTCGTTGGTGGCGGCGCGCTCGCTGATCTCGGGACCCGCGACGGTGATGCTGAGCAGCGACTGCTGGGTCGCCGCGATCTCCATTGAGACCTGGCGGTTGGCGGTCACATGCGGCGTCACCTCGAGCGTGATACCGATCTTCTGCCGCTGAATGACGGGGGCGATCGCCTGGATCTGACCCGGCACGGCCGGCGGCGTGAGGAGGAAGGCGATCTCGGTACCGGCAAAGAGCGTCGCCTTGCGATTGTCGATCGTGGTCGTGCTCGGCTCCGCCTGCACGTCCGAGAGCTGCTCGGAGCTGAGCGCGTCGAGGAAGGCGGTGATGTTGTTCCCGCCGATCACCGTGTTGTAGATGAGCGAGAGCGCCGCCGTTCCGCCGAAGGTGCGGTTGGCGTTGGCCACGCCGACGAACGCGTCGCCGCCGAGGTCCACCGTGAACTCACCCGGAGTGCCGCGCGGGTTGAGCGTGTTGATGTAGCTCGTCGGGGATCCGAAGTCGTAGCTGAGGCCCATCTCCTCGGTCGCGGTGCGATCCACGGCGATGATCTTGGCCTTGATCGCGACCTGCGGCGTGCGCACGTCGAGGTCGCGCACGTAGCTCACGATCTCCGGGAGGCGCGAGACCGTCTCGGTGATCAGGAGCGTGTTGGTCTTCTCTTCGTGCGTCACCACACCGCGGCCGCACGTGGTCTGCGTCGGTGCCGATCCGGCTGGCGCCGCGCCTGTCGACGGCGCGCTGGCGTCGGCGGTGGCCCCAGAGGTTGCATCCACCACGGTCGCTTCGCTGCCGACCGAGCCCGACGAACAGGCGGCGATCAGCTGACGGATCGTGACCGCCAGGGCGGACGCCTTGGCGTAGTTGAGTACGACGAGCTGCGTGACCAGCGGTTCGGCGGCCACGCGGCGCGCGAGATTCTGATAGCTGTCGACGGTGATGATGCCGGTGGAGTCCTCGACGGCCTGCAGTCCATTGGCCGCGAGGATCTTCGACATCGCCACGTCCCACGGCTGATTGACGATCTCGGTGAAGCGGACGGTGCCCTGCACCGACGAGCCGACGACGAAGGTCTTCCCCGAGAAGCCGGAGAAGGTGGCCAGCACATCGTGGATGTCGCGGTTGGCGAACGTCACGGTGATGCGCGGCTGCTCGCGTCCCTGCATCGACTGCTGGGCGCGCGGCGACAGCATCGCCGCGACCGGGGCCACCGGGGCCTCGACGATCGGCGTCTCACGCACGGCGGCCGCACCGGCCGACCAAGGGGCAAAGTCATCCGATCCGCGGACGGCGATGCGCAGTTCGCCGTCGCCGCGCAGGACCTCGTACGCGCGGGGCGCTTCCAGATCCAGCACGAGCCGAACGACGTCTGTCTCGAACTGGCCGATCCGCACATTGCGGATGCCAGCGCGCGAGACGCGGTCGTACAGCGGCGAGCGCAGCTGCATGGTGGCGCCGCGAAGATCCACGACGATCCGATGCGGCGCGTCGAGGGTGAACGTATTGACCGTCACGTCGCCGGTGATCGAGAGCACGACATCTGCACTCCCGGCGCCCGGAACGACCGTCACCGCGGTCACCGTGGCGGCGACCTCGGTTCGATCCGTCGTAGCGGCCGGCGCCGCGTGCATCGCACGCGCGCCCACGGCTCCGATCAGGAGTCCGCCGACCGTCATCGCGGTCAGCATCCGATATCGCCTCATGGCGTCCTACCTCCCCGGCTGGGTACAGTGATCGACAGGACCTCCTGTCGAGTGAATCCGAATTCGTCAACCGCGACCGACACCTCTCGCTGACGGATGGCCGTCACGCGTACGCGTCCAAACACCGAGCCGACGCGCGCCCGATAGATCACGCCCGTGGACGCGTCCTTCAGGGTCGCGAAGGAGTTGCGGCCTGACGGATCGTACATGATGCCCGCGACCTCGAGATCCGCGACGAGCGGGCGAATGTCGCCGCTCAGGATCAGCGAGACGAAGGGATCTCGGCGTCCGCCGCGCGAATACGAGTAGACCTCGCGGCGGAAGACCAGATTCCCGGCCGAGTCGCGCGGCAGGTCGGCGGTCGGGATCGGCGGAGCGGCCGGTGCCTGCGTGCCGGCCCCGCGCCCCTGCGCCAAGGCGATCAGCGGAAGCGCCACCGCGACCAGCGCGATCGCGACCAGCGGACGACGACTCACGTGAGAGCTCATGGGGTCGCTCCGGGAACGCCGGTCTTCGCGACGTACGTCTGGATGTCGAAGGACGCCGAGAGCAGGCGCTGATCCGCCGGCATTGGCCGGGGATTCGCCACATTCAGCGGTTGCAGCCGCAGGTTCACCGGCGTGATGATCCGACGGAGCGACCCGATCGCCGCGAGCAGCTCGGCGATCTCGTGGTACGTCCCGTTCATGTTCATGGCGTAGCGATACGTATCGAACTCCTCACCCGGCACCGTGGCGCTCGGAGAGAAGCTCTGGATATCGAGTCCGGTGCGGCGCGCGGCGCCCACGATCTGATCGAGCAGCGCCGGCACCTCATTCCCCGCAGGAATGAGCGTGCGCATCAGGTTCAGGTTGTCCTGCAGCCGCTGCGCTTCTGCGCGCAACTCCTCGACCGTGCCCCGGGCCAGCAGCGCCTTGGCGCGCTGGTTGGACGCGTCGAGCCGCTCGATATGCGCCCGCGTGGTGACGAACTCCGCCGCCTTGGGCATGTACAGGAAGTAGTAGTACGCCCCGGCGAGGGCGAGGCCGACGATGCCCACGACGAGCATCGCCTGATCCCTCTGACTCTGCGGCAGTCCGGCCATGGGTTACCTCACCGCGATCGAAAGGGGAACCGTCCGGATCGCCGACGAGTCCGGCTTGGAGTACGTCATCGTCACCTGGAACTGCGTGACCTCCTTCCCGTCCGTGACCGCGACCTCAGTGCTGCCGAGGATGATGTTCTCGAAGAACGGCGACGCCTCGAGCTGCTTCATGAAGATCGTGACCGCTTGGATATCGGCGGTGTAGGCGACCACGCGAATGCCGAGCCGAGGCGCGGTCCCCGCGGCCGCCATCTCCGGCGTCACGGTGCCCGTGCCGCTGGACTGCAGCACGGACGAGAGCCACGTGTAGGTCGGGAGGGCGCGCGAGAGTTCCTCCATCACATGCGGCCAGACGAACCGGTCGCCGTCGATGGCGCGGATCACCGCGATCTGCCGCAGAATGGAGTCGCGCTGAGCTTCGGCCGAACGGCGCTGCGTGAGCACCGCCGCGTAGCGGGCCGAATCCTGCACCGCGACACGCTGCTGCTCATCGAGCGCGGTCTCGGTGCGCGTCTGGTAGACGTACTGGCCCGCGACCCCTGCCAGGCCAATGACCACGCCCGCGATCGCGACGATCAGCCAGGGGTCGCGAAACCGCTCGCCAAGACCGCCGAGGATCGCGCCGAGGTTCAGCGACGCGGTCCGCGACGACTTCGACTTCTTGCGTGCGCCGGGAAGGAGATTGATCTCGATCATCGAAGACGTCCTGAGACGGTCAAGCGGGCTGGCGCAACGCCAGTCCGATAGGCAGCATCATGAGCGGGGCCACCTCGTCCGTGACGAGCGACTCGAAAGCCCCGTCACGCACGTTCAAGTTTGCCAACGGGTTCGCCGCCTGCACCGGAAGCCGCAGCCGATCGGCCAACACGTCGATCAGGCCCGGCGCGCGAGAGCCGCCGCCGCAGACGAACACGGAGCTCACGCTGCCGCCCGACCGCGACGAAGACGCCAGGAAGGCGGCCGCCCGTTCGATGCCCACGGCGATCTCCTCGCCGCGCGCTTCGAGCACGGCGTCCAGATGTTCCGATCGGTCGAATCCCTGCAGGATCGCCGCCGCCTCTTCGGAACCCAAGCCGCGTTCCCGCTGCAGGTCTTCGCGCAACCGGCGGGTGCCTGTGGGCAGATCCCGCGTGAGGATCGGCACGCCGTCCTCGAGGATGTTCACGTTCGTGACCTCGTGGCCGATGTTCACCAGCGCCACGATCCCGGTCATCGCATCCGGGTGATTGAGCTCAAAGGCGTTGTGCAGCGCAAAGGCGTCCACGTCCACCGCGACCGAGTTGAGCCCGGCGTCCGTCAGCACCCGCACCTTGGCCTCGACGAGCTCGCGCTTGGCCGCGACGAGCAGGACGCTCATCTCCGGCTCCGTGCCGTCGGGGTCGAGGATCTGAAAATCGAGTTCCACCGATTCCATATCGAAGGGCACGTGCTGCTCGGCCTCCCAGCGCATCAACTCGCGCGCCTGGGCCTCTTTCACGCGTTCGATCTGGATCTTCTTGATGATCACGTCGCGGCCGCCGACCGCGGTCACCACATCCTTCGTCGTGACTCCGGCCGCGGCGAGGCACGCGGTGATCGCGTCCGCGACGATGCCCGGGTCCATGATCTCGCCCTCGACGATCGCGTCGGCGAGGAGCGGGGTCGTGGCCACGCGCACCAGCTCCGGCGTCTTGGAGTGATCCACGACGGCGACCTTGATCAGGCCGGATCCGATGTCGAGCCCGACAGTTGTCTTCTTGCGACCGAAAAGCGCCATGGGAGTTCCGTGGACGTCCAGCGGGACAGAAGGTCCCGGGTCGCCAAAGTTGCGGGCGGGCCCGGTCGGGGTCAATGCGAGAAACTGCTGAACTCATACAGACCTGCACTGGTACACGAGCGGCACCCGCTGCAGGTAACTGACCCCTCCGTCGGGCCGGGCCGCGCATCAGCCCTCCGGATGGCGTCTCCACCAGTCGGGACCGGAGGTCCGGAGTCGGGTGGCCGCGGGGCATCCCGGCTCCCAGGGAGCGCCAGACAACGAGTCGGGCGTGAGCCGCACCAGCAGCCGATGCCGGGCGCCCCGGACGCCGAATCCGGTCACCTCCGCGCGGATCTCGGCTGGATCGAGCGCGCGCCACGCCACGCGCGCCCGCGCGCCGTCGGCGAGGACCAGATCCTCCACCGTCTCGTGGTGCGGCGGCTGCAGGCAGAGCCAGGGAACTGACGGCGGCGCGAAGACCCGTGCGAGCGCCCGGTGGGCGCTCGCACGCGCGCGCAGCGCGTCATCTGCAAGCTCGGCCGCGCGCCAACTCTGCAGCGCGTCGAAGAACGCGAGCGACGCAAGGATCGCCAGCGCCATCATGGTGAGCAGGACCATCGGCAGCGCGATCCCAGCGCGCGCGCGCCAGCGGCTCATCGATGGATCGTCGCCGCCGCGGCTCCCCCTCCGCCGGCGCCGCGCGCCTCGAGCTCCCATCCATCACCGCCAGGCCGAGCCCGCAGGCGAAGTCCCCCCGCCGCGGGGGTGCGCAATGGACCCGTGACCGGCTGCACCACCCCGCACACGAAGTAGTCCGGTGCGCACCGCCTCCAGCCGAGCATCCACTCGCCGCCCCCGGCGTGGTAAAGCGTGAAGCGGCCCGGACGCGTGACCCGCACCGTGGCGCCGAGGTCGACCGCCGCGGGGAGCGAGTCCCGCACCGCCAGCCGCCAGCGCGGCGTGGACGCCTCCGCCGCCGTGGCCCACCCGTCGCTCTCGTTGCAGAACCCCGAGGACATCAGCGTTCGGGCGCTATCGACCACGAACTCCAGCCAGTTCGGGGCGCTTGTCGGCGACAGTACCGTGCGGAGCGCGACCACGTCGTCGGCCGCGGGCGACTGCAGGAGCGCGACGAGGGGCGCCCCGACCGCAACGCGCGCGGGGGGCAGCCACACGGCACGCCCCTCGACGCCGCACGCCGCCCCGAACGCGATGAGGAGATCGACGTCCACGGCCGTGTCGCCGCGCAGGGCGATCACCTCGCCCTGTTCCATCGCGGTGCGCAGCACGGCGATCGTCTCTCGCTCCGCGCGCCCCGCCCGCTCCCGCACCTCCGCCGCCCGGCGCGCCCGCTGCGCACTGGTCAACGCCGTGGCGGCCGTGGCCGCGAGCACGCCCGCCAACGCCAGCGCGCAGAGTGCCTCGGCGAGCAGATAGCCGCGGCGCGGGCTCAGCACGGATGCACCACGGTGAGCGCCAGCTGTTCGTCCACGAGCGGCGAGCGACGCGAGAAGCCGAGCGCGAGATGTGTGTCCGCAGAGTCGCGCCGAAGTGACCAGTGGCCAGCAAGCTTTGGATCGGAGAGGGACCCGGCGGTGTCTCCCGTGACGCACCCGGCCTTCAGGAACCAGCCGATCCGATCCTGTGCGGCGGCGGCCAGCTCCTCGCGTGCGGCGGCGCGCTCACGAAAGCGCGCCGCGACGGCGAGCGTCGAAAGACATCCGCTGATGCCGACCGCGAGAAGCACGGACGACACGAGGACCTCGACCAGGGATGTGCCGCGACGACGCATGCGACCAAAGTGCGGGCGCGCCCCCCGCGACTCGCATCACGCGAGCGCAGGCAGGCACCGGGTCGTGCGGTCACCGAGGGGGAAATGCCGAAGCGGGCCGGGCGCTGTGCGCCCGACCCGCTTCGTGTGCTCCTGAGGAGAGCAGTGCTGCGCTTACGCGCAGACCGGCTCGCCGTCCGTCTCGCCCGACGCGACCTTGCTGCCCGTCTTGATCACGCAGGTCTGGTCGGTGCCAGTGTGCGAGGCCGAAGCTTCCCAGCCCTTGCCGGCATCCGGGGTCGTCACGACGGTGACGCCAGCGGACGTGGAGTAGCTGGACCCGAGCGCCGTCATGTCGCCGTAGGCCGTCTTCTCGGAGAAGTAGGCTTCCTGGGCGGTCACGAGGTTGCGGAGGTCGGCCTTCATCGACGCGATGTACGCCTTCTCCTTCGTGTTCGCGAACTTCGGGATCGCGATCGCGGCAAGAATGCCGATGATGACGACGACGATCAGAAGCTCGATCAGGGTGAAGCCCTTCTTGTTGCTCAGCATTCGGTTGACTCCGGTTGGTAGGGATGAGGAACGAGACGAGGTGGACCGACGGTTGAAGGTGCAAGCGTCGTGCCACAGGGTGCCATCGCCGGTAAAGACTTACTAGCCAACGGATTGCAACATTCCAGCGCTGCGGCATACCAGGCCGACAACCGCGAAACGAGAGGACCATTGCAGGAAACGCCCACCGTTTCGGCCTTTCATCGGGCGTCGCGCGGATACGCCCCCGCGCGCCGCAGCAGCCACCGATTGTTCGGCCGGATCGAATCCGTGGCCGCCAGCGCGGAGTCGGCCTGCATGATCACCACATTGAACGCGCGCGCCGCGCGGGTCCCCTGGGTGAGGGCGCGGACGGCCGCCGCCCGAGCGGCGGAATAGCGCCGGTCCGACAAGAGGCATCCGGCCTCCCCAAACCGCGGCGTTGGTTTGGCCGGCTCCAGTGCGATCACGCGGCGATACAGCGGGAGCGCCGCTGCACACAGCCCATGCTGCTGGTAGTAGATCGCGAGCCCCAGGGGCGGTCCGTCGTGTGCGGGCCAGAGCTCCATCGCGCGGATCATGGAGCGCTCTCCGTCACGCAGCTGACCAGCGCGGAGCAGCGAGTCGCCGAGCCAGAAGTGCCCGCGGAAGTTCTCGGGCGCCTCGATGATCAACGTGGCAAGCATCGTCGGGTTGTCGCGCCAGGCGAGCTGGCGTGCGCTGCTGTGCGCGGCCGTGATGGCCAACGCGCCGCCCATCGCCGCGATCATCGTGGTGCGCGAGGCGCCGACGGCCCACCCCCGACTCGCCGTCAGCCGTGGCCCGAGCCGGGCCACCAGTGCGCCCGCGACGAGGGCCGGCCCGAGACTCGCGAGGAACAGTGTGCGCTCCGCGAGGAGGACCCCCGTAGGCACGAGGATGTTCGCCACCAGAATGAGCGCAACTGGGGTCCAGAGCAGTCCGAAGCTGAGCGCCCGATCGCGACGCCAGGCCCAGGTGATCGCCGCGCCCCACAGGGCGAGCGCGCTCGCACCCACCAGGTGCCACGCCGCAGGAGCGCTCAGCACGCGAACGAACTGCGGCGAGTAGTCCGCGTAGAGTCGTACGGGCCACAGCATCAACCGCACGATCTCGGGGAGGATCCCAAGCATCACCCAACTCCGCTCGCTGACGGTCAGTCCCATGAGCGACCGGTGTGGCCGATCGCCGGCGAACTCGCCGCCCAGAATTCCGCTCCGCACGAGCACCCACGCCACGGCGATCCCGCCCAGCACGGCGAACAGGATCCGCACTCTCGACCAGACGGCCGGCGTCGGCGAGGGGAACTCGCGCAGGATGGTGGCTTCCGCCAAGAGCAGGAAGAGGGGCAGCAGGAGTGCGTGCTCCTTGAATCCGAGCCCGAGCGTGAACAGCGCGACGATCGCCCCCGCGCCAGCAACGGAGAGCGTTCCGCGCTGGCGCTCGCGGGCGTAAAGCCACACCGCGCCCAGCACCGCGGCCGCCACCGCAAGCTCGAGCTGCCCGACGATGTTGCCCACCGACTCCACGTGCAGAGGGTGCACGGCGAAGATCAGTCCGGCCGCAACCGCGCCCGACTCGGGCAGCATCTGACGGGCCACGGCCAGCACGAGCAGCGTCACGCCAGCATAGGCCAGGATGCTCACGGCGTGGAACACCACCGGCGCCCCGCCCCCGACGGTCCACTGTGCCGCAAATGCCAGCAGTCCCAGCGGGCGCCACAGCGTGTCGGCCGGAGGGAGCTGCCAGTACGCCGAGGTCAGCAGCTTCCACGGATCGGCCAGCGAGTGCACGAGCGGGTTCGTCTCGATCAACAACACGTCGTCGAGCACGAATCCGTTGCGCAGACTCGCCGCAGAGGCGACGAGGGCGGCGAGCACGACGGCGGCGCTCGCCCAGTGCGCGCTCCGCCCCTCGGTCATTTCGTGAGGCTGGCGCGCAGGATGTGCCAGAAGGCGGCCACCCCGTCCTTCCATCCGATCTTCTTTCCCTCGGCGTAGGTGCGACCCGAGTAGGAGATCGGCACCTCGTAGATCCGCGCCTGCGCCTGCGCGAGTCGGGCGGTGACCTCCGGTTCGAACCCGAACCGGTCCGACGAGAGCCGCAGCGACCGCGCGAGATCGCCGCGGATCGCCTTGTAGCAGGTCTCCATGTCGGTGAGGTTCAGGTTCGTCAGCATGTTGCTGAAGGTGGTGAGCACCGTGTTCCCCACGGAGTGCCAGTAGTAGAGCACACGGTGCGGGCCACCGAGGAATCGGGAGCCGAAGACCGCGTCCGCGCGGCCATCGATGATCGGCGCCAGGAGCACCGGCCAGTCCGCCGGGTCGTACTCGAGGTCGGCGTCCTGCACGATCACCACGTTGCCGGTGCTCGCCGCGAGCGCCGAGCGGATCGCCGCGCCTTTGCCGCGGTTCACCTCGTGCAGCTTGAGCACGTCAATGCGCCCCGCCGCGTGCAGCCGCGCCAGCTCCTCGCGCGTGCCGTCGGTGGAACAGTCGTCCACGCACACGATCTGCTTGCGCACCGGGATCGCGTGCACCTCGTCGAGGATGCGCGCGATCGTGGCCCGCTCGTTGTAGACCGGGATCAGCACCGAGAGCACCAACTCCTGCTCGGGGAGCGGCGTGCGGCCGCGGACGCGGGCCACTGGGGTCGGGGTGGGGTCAGCCATCAGGGCAGGACTCGGAACGCCCGGACCGGCAGGTCCGGTGGTGAGATCTCGAGAAACCGTCGGCCGGGATCGAACGCCGTCTGCAACAACGCTGGAAGGTAAGGTCCCCTCGTCATCAACACGTAGGCGTCGGGTCGAAAGCGCCGGTCGATCGCGCCGATGATCGCCGCGCGCTCGGCGCGCGTCTTCACCTGCACGTGGTCCATCACCGAGAGGATCTCCACCGGGATCACCGTCTCACCGGTGTAGAGCGCGACGAGGGGCGAGGCCTCGGTGCTGATCACGACGCCGTGCAGCCGCGGATCCGCCTGCACGTACTGAATGATCGGCGTGAGGCGCGAGGCCATGCCGCGGGAGGCGCTGCTCTCCCAGCCGCGCGCGAACCCGCGCACGCTGTAGAGCGTGTGTCCGGCGACGACGAACGCGGCTGCGGCGGCCACCACGAGCGCCGCACGCGACGCGCGCATCCAGCGCCGGTCCGGTCCCCGGCGCGCGCGCGCGTACAGATCCCGCGCGCCGTCGTACGCCAGCAGCAGCACGAGCGGCCACACGCCCCAGACGAAGCGCTCGATCTGATACGGCCACACGAGGACGAGGGCGAGGTATCCGGCCAACGCGAGCGCGGCGATCTGGGTCTTGGGCCGTCGCGCGCCGACGAGCGCTCCCCAGACCAGCAACCCCACGCCCAGCGCGGCGGCGGCGGCTCGCGGCGCACCGGCGGAGAACGGCGAGAGCATGACACTGATCGAGAACCACGCGTCGGCCGCGTTCTTCGTGGCGACCTGAGCCAACAGCGTGAACCCGCCCGCGCGGTAGCCCTCCACGAGCCACTCGAGGTACGGACCGTACGACCCGCGCAGCTCCGGCGTGAAGCCCGGCGCGTGCCGCCAGACGAAGAGCTGCCACGGAAGCAGCGCCAGTGCGACCACGCCAGCGTACGCGAGCGCCGCGCGCCAGCGACGCTGCGGAGCGAGCACGAGGAGCGTCGCGATCACGAGCACCCCGCCGATCGTGCGCGTGAGCACCAGCGCCGCGGCGAGCAGGCTCGCCCACAGGACCGCGCGCCACTTCACCTCGTGCGGCGCGTCGGCCGCAGCGTCGCCACCCGGCGCAAGGAGACGATCTGCTGCGAGCAGCGCCGGGAAGAGCAGCGCCAGGAACAGCGGTTCGGAGAGGACCACCGTGGTGAGCACGTGCACCGGCACGCTCACGGTCCCCGCGAGCACGACGGCCATCGCGAGCAGCGGGCGCACGCCGAAGACCTCGCGCGCCACCGCCACGGCGCCCGCTGCGGCCGCGGCGAGCAGCACAGGGTTCACCAGCTTGAACCAGATCACGTTCGCCGGGAACTCCGGGTGGATCTTCCAGATCACCGAGAGGAGCAGCGGGAAGAGCGGCGGATAGTGGATCGCCGCCGGTGTACCCGGCAGCTGGGGGTATACGAATCCCTGCCCCGACGCGATCGCCTTGGCGACCAGCAGGTACACGGCGTCATCGAAGAAGACGCCGACGATCTCGCTCGTCAGCGTCAGCAAGCCTGCGACGAGCGTGATGAGCGCCGCGACCAGCGCGGCGTGCCGCTCCACCCAGACGAGTCGTGGGTTCACCCCTCGACCCCATACCGCGCCAGCTTGCGATGCAGTGTGGATGGATCGATCCCCAGCACCTCGGCGGCCCGCGTCTTGTTCCCCTGCTCGCTCGAAAGCACCCAAAGGATGTAGGCCCGCTCGATCGTCTCGAGCGTGGGGTTCGTCGCGGTCCGCTCGGCCACGAGCGGTTCGCTGCGGCGCTCCGTCACGCGCTCGGGCAGCGCCGAGACGTCGATGGTGGTGCCGAGCGTGAGGATCACCGCGCGTTCGAGCGCATTCTCGAGTTCCCGCACGTTGCCGGGCCACTGGTATTCCATGAGCGCCGTGGCGGCGGCCTCGGACAGCCGCTTCACGGGCTCGCCGCGCACCTCGGCGCCGCGCTGGAGGAAGCCCTCGGCCAGCAGCGGAATGTCCTCGCGCCGATCGCGCAGCGGCGGCAGGTGCATCGCGATCACGTTGAGACGGTAGAAGAGGTCGCGCCGGAAGGTGCCGCGCTTGATCTCCTCTTCGAGGTCGCGGTTGGTAGCGGCGATGATGCGCGTGTCGATCGGCACGGGATCCGTTGCGCCCACCGGGATCACCTCGCGGTGCTGCAGCACCCGCAGGAGCTTCACCTGCGTGGCGGGCGTGGTCTCGCCGATCTCGTCCAGGAAGAAGGTGCCGCCGGCGGCGGCGGTGAACAGCCCGTCCTTGTCCTTCACGGCGCCTGTGAAGGAGCCTTTGACGTGGCCGAAGAGCTCGCTCTCGAGCAGCCCCTCGGGGAGCGCACCGCAGTTGATGGACTGGAACGTGCTTTCGCTGCGCTGGGAGAGTTCGTGGATGTAGCGCGCGACGACCTCCTTGCCCGTCCCGGATTCGCCGGTGAGCAGCACCGTGGACTCCGTGTGCGCGACCGCTTCGGCGAGACTCAGGACCTCCAGCCAGCTGCGATGCTGCCCGACCGGCGCGCCCGCCCCCCGCCGTTCGCGGCGACGGATCTCCTTCTTGAGCGTGGTGTTCTCGACGCGCAGCTGCCGGTGTTCGGCGGCACGCTTGAGGATCGCGATCAGTTCATCGTTCCGGAACGGCTTCTGGATGTAATAGAAGGCGCCCGCGTTGACGGCCTGCATGGCCGTCTGCAGCGTGGCCTGCGCCGTCATCAGGATCACCGGCACCTGCGGGTCGTGCTCGCGCGCAGCGGCCAACACCTCGACGCCGCCGACCTGCGGCATGCGGATGTCAGACAGGATGATGTCCGGCGAGAGCACTGGGATCTTCTCGAGCGCGGCGCGCCCGCCCTGTGCGGTGTGGGGGGTGAATCCCTCGGCGCGGAGCAGGATCTCCAAGGTCTGCAGGATGCCAGATTCGTCGTCGACGATCAGGACGGTCGGGGGCTTCGGGGCGTTCGTCACTCTGCGTCTCCGGCTGGTGCGGTCGCGATGGGAAGGAGCACGGTGAAGCGGGTGCCTTGTGCGTCGGAGTCCACGAGGATCACGCCGCGGTGCGCTTCGATGGCCCGGTGCACGACCGCGAGGCCGAGCCCGCTGCCCCCGGTCTTGGTGGTGGCGAATGGCTCGAAGAGGCGATCCTGGATCTCGGGCGCGATGCCGGCGCCCTCGTCGCGCACCTCCAGAGAGACGGCGTCGGCGCGAAAGGGCAGCCCGGTCGGCAGATCCACGAGCGCCACGCGGCTCACGATCACGCGGACCACGCCCGTGCTGGGGGACGCCTGGATCGCATTGAGGATCAGATTGAACACCGCGCGATGGAGCAGATCCTCGTCGCCCTCGACCTCGAGCGGGACCTCGGGAAGATCGGCGACGAGCTGCACCTGCTCTCCGCGCGCGGGGTGCGTGCCGGCGAGCGAGACCGCCCCGCGCACGAGCGCGCCGAGGTCGAGCCGGTCGCGCCGCGCGGCCTGTACGCGCGCAAAGTCCAGAAACTCCGAGAGCAGCCGCGAGAGCCGGTCCGACTCGCGCACGATCAGATCGCCCAGCGTGCGCTCGTCACTCGTCTCCGGCTGCCGGTTGGAGATCTGCTCGACGGCGCTGCGGATGCTCGCGAGGGGATTCTTGATCTCGTGGGCGAGCGAGGCGCTGAGCTCGGCGACCGCCTCGAGCCGCTGCGCGCGGAGCCGCAGCGCCTCGACCCGCTTCTCGTCGGAGATGTCCTGCAGGATCACGGTCGTGGCGCCGCCCACCTGCCGGAGGTCGCCGCTCACCGAGGTGGTGGTGATGCCGATCGGGATCATGCGACCGTCGCGGTGGAGCGACCCTTCCAGCCGCTGGACCGCGCGCCGCTCGCTCACGTGCTGCGAGACGGCATCCGCCACCACGCCAGCGCTCGCGCGCAGCCGGTCGAGGACGCGCGTCCCGACCATCGACTCCAACGGGAGCCCGAGCAGCGCCGACGCCGAGGGATTGGCGTACAGGAGCCGCCCGAGATCATCCACCGTGATGATCCCCGCACGGATGTTCGCGAGAATGTCGGCGGCGCGCAGCTGCATGCTCGCGAGCTCCGCCTGCAGCTGCGCGCGGCCCTCGCCGGCCTCCTGCAGTCGCGCGGCGATGTATCCGGTGCCCACCGCGACCAGCGTGAAGACCACCAGCTGCAGCACGAGCGCGACCGTGAGGTCACCGCCGCTCACGAGGAACGCGTCGCCCACGTAGAGCACGCTGCCGAGGAGCGCGAGCAAGAGCGAGCTGCCGATCGGCAGGAGCAGCGCGGCGGCCGCGTTCACGAGGATGTACATCGCCGCGAACTGCGAGTCGGCGCCGCCCGTGATGTGCACGACCGACGTGATCAGCAGAAGGTCGTGGATGAACTGGAGGTAGAGGAACCCCGGGCCAGGTCGCGTCCGGTTCACCTCCGTGCGCACGAACGAGAACGCCGTGAACGCCATGGCGATCACGAAGGATCCGGCGGCGATCAGCGTATTGGTCGGCTCCGTGAACAGCGCGAAGAGCAGTGCCCACGCGAAGTTGGCGCTCGCGACGACGAGGCGGCCGACATATATCCAGACGAGCAATCGGCGCGGCTCCAGGACCGCGCGGAACACCTCCCTCGTCCCTTCACGCTCCGATGCCACGCACACTCTCCGTGTCTTGCATTTCGCAACGACTCCAAGGTGACGAGTATTCTGGCGTTCTGCAACGCAGCTCGCGGTGGCGGAGGTGTCCGTGACCCAGACGCTCTGGAATGAAGCCGGCCATCTGCGCGTGAATGCGCGCGTCGCGATCCCCCCAGCCGAACTGGAGATCAAGGCCACCCGGGCGGGCGGGCCGGGCGGGCAACACGTGAACACCTCGTCCACGCGCGTCGAGGTCATGTGGGACGCACGTCATTCGCCCGCGCTGTCGGCTGCGGACCGCGCCCGACTCGAAGAGAAGCTCGCCACGCGCCTCGACTCCCGTGGCGTGATCCGCGTCGCCGCGGCCGACACCCGAAGTCAGGCGCAGAACCGCGAACTCGCCCTCGCGCGGCTCGCGCGACTCGTGCGTGAGGCGCTCGTCGTCCCGCGCGCGCGCCGCGCGACCAAGCCGACGCGCGCGTCCAAGGAGCGCCGACTCGACACGAAGAAGCGGCGGTCCTCCATCAAGAAGGACCGCCGCTATCGGGGCGAGGACTGACGGTCGCTAGTTCGCCGGACGGCGCAACGTCACGCCGAGGACGATCGTGAGCAGGTCGGCACGCGTGCGGCGCGGCGTCAGGATGATCTCCCCACCAGGCCCCTCCGCGATATCGCCCTGCGTGAGATACTCCACTTCCTTGCCGTTCCACGTATACCGCACCCCGAGATCGACCAGCGCTGTCTGCGACCAGAGCGGCAGGTAGAGCCCGCCCAGCACGGTCTGCGAGAACGCCACGTCGCCGGAGTTCTGCGAGGACGCGAACGGCTCGTCCGAACTGTTGCTGCCGGCTACGGAAGACGTGGTCGTGAATGCCGAGAAGCCGATCATTCCGCCGAGATACGGCTTGAACCGCGGGCCCGGGACGCCCACCTGCATGCCGATGTTCCCGCCGAAGATCGCGTTGGTCGTGGTCACATCCACGTTGATCAGCCCGAGCGCACCTCCGCCAAGCGGCACCCGCCGCGTTTCGGAGCCGTAGATCGAGAACCCGATCTCCGCGCGAAACCCGAGTTCCGATGCCATGGGAAAGATCACGCCGCCAGAGAGCCCGCCGGCGACGTTCACATTCTCGGCGAACGGCCCCTGCGGGAGGCCGATGTTCAAGCTGACCGGGAAACTGACGACACCGCGCTCCTGCGCGCCCGGGGCGACCAGGGGCGCGAGCGCGATCAGGGCGAGCGCCGGCCACCTCACGCGGGAGATCCCGCGTCCGGAGTCGGACGCCGCGCCGGCGCAGGGGTGGCAGCCGGTGCCGGACGCTCCCTCGCTTCCGCGTCGTGATGCGCCTTCATGTTCGCCTCGAAGATCACGGCCTGCGCGGGCGTCAGGAGCGCCTTGAACGCCATGTGCTCTTCGCTCATCACGCGCGCGATCCGAGCCTTGAGCGCTGCGTCGTTCGGGTCGGCGGCGGCACGACGAAGCGAGTCCATGGTGGCGTGGGCGCGCGCCTGGATCGCCTTCACCTGACGCCGCTGCGCCTCGGTGAGTTCGATCCCCTTGAAGTGCTCGGCGAGGTCGCCCTCCAGCGCCTCGCGCATGGCGCCGTGCGATCCGTGGTCACCATCGTGCTGTGCCGCGAGGCCGGGCGCGGAGAGCGCGAGGCCGAGTCCGGCCAGGACAAGGGAGCGAAGCTTCATGGGCGTCGGGTTCTGGAAGAGGTGGAATCTGGAGCGGGAACGATAGCGCGGTCGAGCAAGGCCTGCACCTCCGGCGGCGGCGCGAGCGCCGCCGCCGACAGTCGGTCGAACTCGACCGCGACGATGCGAATGACCGACTCATACTCCGGCTGGCGCTGGATGATGCGTGTGGCGATCCGGACGCCGCCGAACTCGCGATACTCGGCAAGTACCGTGACGCTCTCCTGCCGACCCAGCGGCGTTCTGAGCTCCACCGAACTCCCGGCGCTGAGGCCCGAGGCCACGTTGAAGAACTCGTGGACGACCCCTCCCGTCCGCCGCGTGAACCGGACTTTGTACGCGCGAACGCCCAAGAAGTCCGTCTCCTCGACCGTTTCGACGCTCGCGAACTTGCCGAGGTCGTGCAGGTCGCCGAAGAAGTCGGCGGACTCGACCATCTGCGCCGCCGCCTCGCCCGACAACACCTGCGCACCCTGCCCCGGTCGCACGCTCCACGCGGTGGTGCCATCGAACCCTTGGGCCATTTCGCCGAGCTGAGGGATCGCCGTGCGGAACAGATACTGGTTGGGGCGCCGCTTGAGGATCTCCATCGGCGCATCGATGCCCGCCGCGGCGATCGTCAGCGTCCCAATGAGATGCATCGACTGGTGCGCCTCGAGCGCCGCGCGTCCGCCCACGAGGGAGTCGTGCCGGGCGACGAGCACACGGGCGTCGGGGAGAGTCCCGGGCTGCGACCCGACGGCGCGCGCGATCGGCGCCACAAGCACGAGCCAGAACGCGAGGCCGACGAGGCGCACGGCGCTGCGTGCGAGACCGCGGCTCACGGCGTGCGCACCGGCAGACCCGCCTGCAGCGCGAGCATGATCCGCTCGTGGTTCCGGCCATCGCCGCCGGTGATCACGGCGGCCAGGTTGTTCTGGACGACCAGCGTCAGCGGCGGTTCGTACGGCACCGCGCGACCGGCGGGCGTCGCGGTCTCGGGGTCGAGCAGCGCGGTCACGGCCGCGCGCGCCACGCTGTCGGGATAGATCCACACCTGCAGCTCTCCCCCGCCCGCGCGAAAATAAGAGCGCGTGGCCTGCATCCACTCCGGTCCGGGTCCCGCGTCGGAGACCGCCCGCGGCGCGACGCCTGCCCGCACCAACCGCTCGACGAGCAGTTCCTCGGTCCAGAGTCCCGTGCTCGGCGCCAACGCCGCTCGGGTCGCCACCTCGTTGGATGCAGCGATCGACTCGCGTGCCGCCTGTTCCTCGCGCGCCGTCCGATCGGCCGACGACTCGCAGGCCGTGCCGAGCACGAGCAGCAGGAGAAGCGCTACTTTCCGGACATGACGCCCCGCTCGCCCCTCGACCGTCCGGTCTCGACCGACCCCGTGCGCGTCGACAAGTGGCTCTGGGCGGCGCGCTTCTTCAAGACGCGCTCGCTCGCGGCGGACGCGGTGGAGGGCGGGAAAGTGCAGGTCGAGGGGGAACGCGCCAAGCCGTCGAAGCCCGTGAAGCCGGGGATGGAGGTGCGGCTGCGACTCGGGCCGTACGAGCACACGCTCCTCGTGACCGGCACGGCCGAACGCCGCGGCACGGCGGCCGAAGCCGCACGGCTCTACGAGGAGACGCCGGCCTCCAAGGCCGCGCGCGAGAAGCTGCATTGGCAGCTCACCCGCGCCGCGCCGGCGATGGATCCCTCCCCGGGACGCCCGACCAAGAAGGATCGGCGCACGTTGGACCGTTTTCGGGACCGGTGAAAGCGAGGAGGGCATCCTCGGAATCAAGGGGGCGGCCGAGGCTGCGGCCAGTGGCGAACGCACCTTTCGCGCGGTTACCATTCGGTCCTCGACCCACCAGCTGAGGAGCACGCCCGATGAGTCAGACGAGCAGCACCGATCAACCGAATCCGAACCGCTTGGGCTGGGGCTTCGCCGCGGCGATCATCCTGCTGGCCGTGATCGCCAACGTGACGGCCTTCTCGATCCACAAGGCGACGTACCTCAAGCCGGACAAGCCGGCGTCCGCCAACGCGGGCCACTAGTCCGCGGTCGGGTTGCGGCGCACGGCCCATCACCGGACCAGAATGACGAAGGGCGCGGATCCCAGGGATCCGCGCCCTCTGCTTTTCCGCTCCCGCGCGCTGCGCGCTAGTTCTTGTGGCGGAACGTGATGCGACCGCGGCTCAGGTCGTACGGCGAGACCTCGACCGTCACGCGATCGCCCTGGAGCACCCGGATCCGGAAGCGCCGCATCTTCCCGGCCATCGTGGCCAGCACGTCATGCCCGTTGGAGAGCAGGACGCGAAAGGTCGCGCTGGGCAGCACTTCGCTGACGGTGCCTTCGAGTTCGATCGCTTCTTCTTTTGCCATAAGGTCCGTTGAGGGTGGAACCCTCGTAACCTAGCGGAGCCCCGCTGGAGATGGCAGGGGGCGAGGGGTCGCGCGCGCGGCGAACGCGACCAGCTCGACCACCTCTCGCAGGGTGGAGGCTCCCGCGTCCGCGTCGTACCAGGCCTGCTTGCCGGCGATCATCCGGTCGAGCGTCCCGGCGGCGCGTGCATCGAGCGCCATCTGCTGAAGCAACGACGGCCGTTCGATCCACGCCCCGACCTCGTTGCCGTCGGCGTCAAGGATGATCACGGTGGGCGTCGCCGCGCGGCCGTCCGGCGTCCGGTGGGATTCCATCACGCGTCGCCCCGCGGCCGGAGCGACGATCCGGAGCTCGATCTGCGGCGCCAACGCCGCCAGACGCGCGAGATACGGAATGGTGTTCACGGAGTCGCTGCAACCGTCGACCGCGATCACCAGCAGCCGCCACCG
>CAZGFE010000044.1:0-22984 GCA_964524665.1 uncultured Gemmatimonas sp. | reverse complement strand
CTCTCGGCGCACGGTCGCCCGTGCACTCTAGCGGCCAACCCGCGGCGTCTTGATCGCAGAGGACTGCTGCTCGCCGCCTATTTGACCTTGCTCCCGCTGGGGTTTGCCATGCCGTCCCCGTTGCCGTGGACGCGGTGGGCTCTTACCCCACCCTTTCACCCTTACCTCCGCTTTCGCGAAGGCGGTTTGCTTTCTGTTGCACTGTCCGTCACGCGCTTGCGCGCGTGCCCAGGCGTTACCTGGCAGCGTGTCCAAGGAGCCCGGACTTTCCTCGGCGCAGGGCAGAAAGACCTGCGACGCGATCGTCCGACGGAACCCTCACGCACAATATACCGCCGCCGATGACGCGAGGCCCGGACGGGCGCGTGGCGCGATGACACAAGGGTGACCCGACCTGCACACCGTGGGCGCGTTTCCGCAGGCCCACCGTTCGCGCCGAGGGTTCCATGGCCACGCCGATCAGCACACTCACCGCACCCGTCATCACCGTCCTCGATCCCGACGAACGGCTCCGCGTGGACGCGGCGGGCGAGGGCCTCTACCGCGCGATCCACCGCGACTCGGTGGCCGACGCCCTCGAGGACCTCAAGCGGCGCCGCGTGAGCGCGGTGTTGTTGAGTGTCGTGCGGTGCGGGCGCGAGCACGAGCGCCGCATGGCCACGGTGGTGCGGGAGTTCCCCAGCATCCCGACGGTCGCACTGCTGGGCGCCGACCCGCCAAGCGCGGACGCGATCCTGCGCGTGGGGAACGCCGGGATCACGCGGCTCGTGGACGTGCGCGTTCCCGCGGGCTGGAGCCAGCTGCGCCGGATCCTCGCGTCGGAAGCCACGCGCGCGACGGACCGCGCGGCGCTCACGGCGATCCGTGACGAACTCGGAGGGCTCACGGCGGATGGTGCCCAGTTCTTCGAAGCACTCTTCCTCACCAGCGAGCGGATCGGCACCGTGCGCGAGCTCGCGCGACGGATGGGCGTGCTGCCGAGCACGTTGATGAGTCGGTTCTTCCGCGCCAAGCTGCCGGCGCCCAAGCGGTACCTGGCCTATGCGCGGCTGCTCCGGGCCGCGCGCCTGTTCGAGGACCCCGGCCATTCGATCGCGGACGTCGCAAACGCGCTCGACTATTCGTCGCCACAGAGCTTCAGCCGGCACATCCGCACGCTGCTGCGCGTGACGGCTGGCGAGTTCCGGCGCACCTTCACGGGAGAGACGATGCTGCGGCGATTCATGGACGAGCTGGTGTGTCCGCACCGCGAGGCGCTTCGGCAGTTGCGGCCGCTCACGCTGCGCACCGGGATGAAGTCCCCGCCGTCAGTGCAGGACCGTCGCCCCGCGATGATGCGTCGGCCGAGTTGAGCGGGCGTACGGCGCCGCGCACACTCTACATGCGCGCGACGATCTCCCGGGCGGTCACGAGCGTCGCGACCTCGAACCCCTCCGCCTCGAGCGCCGCGCGCCCGCCTTCCTCACGGTCGACGACCGCAAGGATCCCGACGACCATCCCGCCGGCGGCACGCACCGACGCCGCCGCGCGGAGCGCGGAGCCGCCGCTGGTGATCACGTCCTCGATCACGACGACACGGTCTCCCGTGACGAACGCGCCCTCGATCACCTTGCCGGTGCCGTGCGTTTTGGCTTCCTTCCGCACGGTGAAGGCGCGGATGGGCAGTCCCGCGAGCTGGCTCGCGTACGCCACGGCGTAGCTCACGGGATCGGCGCCGAGCGTCAGGCCGCCGATCGCGTCGGGGTGCCACCCGCGCTCGCCGATTGCATGCAGGCCGAGCGGCCCGATCAGCGAGAGTCCTTCGGGGTGCATCGTGGTGGGGCGGCAGTCGATGTAGAGATCCGACTGCTTGCCGGAGGCCAGCGTGAAGGAGCCGCGCTGGGCGCTGCGCGAGGCCAGCAGGTCGATGAGGCGAAGGCGAGGATCCATTCCGGGAGGCTACCGTCGGCAAAGAGCGAGGTCAATGAGGGCGCGATGCTCGGCTGGGTGATCGCGGCGGCGGTCGCAGCGGGGCTGCTCGCCTTCCTGCTCTACGAACGAGAGCGTCGGCGACGGCTCCGCGAGCGGAGCCTCGAGCTCGAACATCTCTCGTTCGAGCTCGCGCGCGCCAACCGCGCCAAGTCGGAGTTCCTCGCGAACGTCTCCCACGAGCTGCGGACGCCGCTCGCGGCCATCGTCGGCTTCGTCGACCTGCTCCGCGACGGGTCATACGGTGAGCTCGGGCCGCGCATGGCCGGTCCGGTCGAGCACATCCAGGCGTCGGCCGAGCACCTCCAGGCGCTGGTCGATCAGATCCTCGATCTGGCCAAGCTGTCTGCCGGACGGCTCGAGCTGCACCGGGAACCGCTCTCGTTGCGCGCCTTCGTCATCGACGTGGCGAGCGAGATCGAGCCGCTCCTCATCGCCAAAGGGCTGGCGCTCTCCCTGCAAGTGCCCGCAGCGCTTCCGCGCATCAGCACCGACCCCACGCACCTCCGGCACATTCTCGTCAACCTGCTCGGCAACGCCATCAAGTTCACGGCGACCGGAAGCGTCGTCGTCCGGGCCGCGCAGGTGCAGGATCCTGCGCGACTGCTCCCCGAGGCGACTGCCAGGCAGCGCCCGCTGTTGGCGGCGGGGGGCGCGTGGATCGCGCTGCAGGTGGTGGACACGGGGATCGGGATCGCCGAGCGAGACCAGCAGCGGATCTTCGAGGAATTCGAGCAGGTGGACGCGGGTTCGCGCGGGGATTCAGGACGCCGCGGAACCGGGCTCGGTCTCTCCATCACGAGGCGCCTCGCGCGCCTGTTGGACGGCGACATCACGGTCGAGAGCGAGGTAGGGAGAGGGAGCACCTTCACCTGCTGGCTGCCGCTCGACCCCGCGCCGCCGGGGAGCAGCTGACGCCCGCTACCGGTTGAACAGCCCCTTCATCTTGGACATGAACCCGGCGCTCGGCGACTCCGCCGGGAACGGCGACTGCAGCGCCTGATGCAGGGCCTCGCCAAACGCCACGACGTCGGGATAGCGGTCCTTGGGCAGCTTCGCCAGCCCGCGCATCACGACCGCCTCGACCTCGTCCGAGTACCGGATGTCGGGCTTGGCCTTGTTGAGGGCGATCGGCGGCTGTGAGAGCAGCTGCGTGAACATCTCGCGCGGACTGCGCGCGGTGTACGGCAGCGTGCCGGTGAGGAAGAGGTACGCCATGGTGGCAAGCGAGTACTGGTCGGCGGCCGGCGACACGACCTCGCCAGAGAGCGCCTCCGGCGCGACATACATGAGCGTGCCAACGAAGAACCCGGCGCGCGTGAGGCGCTGATCGGGCGTCACGTCGGTGGCCGTCGCGATGCCAAAATCCAGCAGCTTCACCGTGCGGCTCTCGTGGTCATACATCAGGTTGTCGGGCTTCAGGTCGCGGTGCACGATCCCGACCTGGTGCGCTGCGAAGACCGCGCTGGCGATCTGACGCACGACGTCCGCGACCTCGTCCGGCGGAAAGGGCGCATTGCGTTTTGCGTAGGACTCCATGAGCTCCCCCGCCGCCCACTCGATGGCGAGGAAGTGCAGGCCGTCGGTCTCGCCGGTCTGGATCGTGCGAATGACATTCGCGTGTGTCACGCGAGTGCCGAAGGACGCCTCGCGCACGAAACGCGCGACGGCCGTGCGATCCTGGCGCAGCTTCTCACGCAGGACCTTCAGGGCGACGGTGCCGTGGTCACCGTGTTGTGCACGGTATACGGTGGCGGTCCCGCCCTCGCCGACGCGATCCAGGAGGGTATAGCCGGCGAGCGTCATTCCAACGAGGGGATCTCGAGACACGCGGCGAAGCTACCGACGGGACTCGGGGGGTGCAAGGAGATCGTGCACGGCTCTCGCCGAGGAGTGCGGTGTAGATTAGGACCCAGCACCCCCGCCGCCCCACCGATCGACCCCGCACTGATGCGACCAGTCTTCACGCTCCGTACCGCCGCGCGCGCCGCACGTCTGGCGACCGCTTGCGCACTTCCCTTGCTCGTTGCGTCGTGCGGGCGCGGAGGCAGCGCCGAGCCTGGCGCTGCGCCGGGGATCGCGCGGGACACACGAAACATCTCGTTCGACCCAACGCCGCTGTACCGCCAGATGGGATTGATCGCGCGCGGGTTGCCGTTCCCGCTGACGGGACGCATCGGGTACTTCGCGGCGCCCACGCCCGCACAGACGCACGTCGCGCTGACGCTCTCGTTCGCCTCCGCGTCGCTGACCTTCGCGCGGGAGGCGGACAATCGCTTCCGGGCGACCTACTCGGTCAGCCTGACCGTCGACAACGCACAGGGCCGCGTGCACGCGGTGGAATCCACCGAGGCGGTCGTGGTGTCGACGTTTCGCGAAACAGGGCGCACCGACGAGAGCGTGCTCTTCCAGCAGTTCATCGACCTCCCGCCCGGGAAGTACCGCATGACGCTGGCCGTGCGAGACGTCGGGAGCCAGCGCAACGTGCAGGAGACCGTGGACCTCGACGTGCCGTCGTTCGACGGCCGCGGGCTCTCGACGCCGACGCCGGTGAATCAGGTGCGCCCGCGAGCCGATCGCGGCGTGCTGCCCGACGTGCTCCTCCGCCCGAGAGCGACGGCGGTGTTCGGACGGGACAGCACCGTCACCATGTACGTGGAGAGTTACGGCCCGTCCGATACCCTGCTGATGCTGCTTGCACGAAACGAGAGCGGACGGGTGCTCTGGTCGCACCACGTGCCGATCGAGCCGCGCCGCGGGATCGCGTCGGGCGTGGTCGAGGTCCCGGTGGGACAGCTGGGGATCGGGGTCTCCCAGGTATCGTTCGTCAGCCAGTCCACTGCGGACACGGCCTCGGCATTCATCTTCGTGGGTTTCGGGGACGACCTGCCGGTGGTGCGGTTCGACGACATGCTCGCGTTTCTCCGGCACTTCGCGACCGCGGGCAGGCTGCAGGCGCTGCGCGACGCGCCGGAGGAAGAGCGCCCAGCGGCATGGGCCACGTTCCTGCGCGAGACCGACTCGATCCCGAACACGCCGATCCACGAGGACCTGCTCAACTACTTCACGCGCTTGGTCCGCGCGAACAATCGGTTCCGGGAGGACGGCGCGCCGGGCTGGATGTCGGATCGCGGTCGGGTCTACATCGTGCTCGGAGAACCCGATCAGGTGCTCGAGCCGATGTCGAACGATTTTCAGCGCACCCGGCAGCAGGTCTGGGATTATCGCGAAAAGGGCTTGCAGCTGACCTTCTATGATCAGACCGGCACCGGGCGGTGGCGGTTGACGCAGAGCAGCGCCGTGCGATTCGAATCGGAGTATCGTCGGCAGCTGCGATGAACGCCCCGGTCGCAGCGCTGCGGCGCAAGGCGCTGCACCTGGCGACGGGGGCGCTGCCCGTCGCGTGGAGCGTGGGCCTTGTGGAGACGAGCGATGTCCAGCGTCTCCTCGGCGTGGCGGCGGCATTGGCGATCGCGGTCGAGTTGGTTCGTCGGCACTCGACCGCCGCGCGCGCGACCTTCGATCGGCTGTTCGGACCGATGCTCAAGCCACACGAAGCGCGGGCGCTGACGGGGGCGACGTGGCTGGTCTTCGCCATGCTCGTTGCGGCGCTCCTCTTTCCGCCCGGCGCGGCGCGCGCGGCGCTCTGGGCGGGCGCCGTGGGCGATGCCGCCGCGGCCATTGTTGGCGGCGCGTGGGGGCGCCGCACCCGCCGACCGGGAAAGTCGGTAGCCGGGTCGTTGACCTGCGCCGCGGCGACGACGCTCGGCGCACTCTGGCTGGGCGGCTTCGCGCTGCCTGCGGCCGTCGGGCTCGGCCTCCTCGGCGCCGCCGTCGAGTGGCCAGCGCATCTTGGTGACGACAACGCGCGCGTGACGCTCGTGGTCGGTGCGGCGGCATCGGTGCTCGTTCGCGGCTAGTTTCCCGGGATGAGCCAGCCTGGGCGCCCGCGCCTCTACCTGATCGACGGCTATGCGCTGATCTATCGCGCGTTCCATGCCCTCGGCGGCGGCACGCCGCTCCGCAACGCACGCGGCGAGAACACCGGCATGGCGAAAGGCGTGAGCGAGTTCCTCAAGCGCCTGATCGAGAAGCACAAGCCGGAGTATCTCGGGTGGGTGAGCGACGCCGGGTCGTCGGGTCGCGAGGAACTGCTTGTCGAGTACAAGGCGAACCGCGTCGCGCTGCCGGAGGAGGAGCAGCACGACTTCGACACGGGCGTCGAGCGCGTTGGCCAGATCCTGAAGGGGTACGGGATCCCGTTGATCGAGCTCGAAGGGTTCGAAGCGGACGACGTGATCGCGACACTCGCGCGTCAGGCGGCTGAGCGGGAGATCGAGGTCTGCGTCGTCTCGGGCGACAAGGATCTGCTGCAGATGGTGCGGCCGCACGTCTGGATCCTGAACCCCTGGCACGGACCGCCCGGACGCACGACCGAGAAATGGTACGGCGTGGACAACGTGCACGAACGGCTCGGTGTGCCCGCCGAGCGCGTGGTGGACTATCTCGCACTGGTCGGCGATACCGCGGACAACGTGCCCGGCGTGAAGGGGATCGGGAGCAAGGGCGCGCTCGCGCTGGTGGAGCAGTGGGGCACGATCGAGGCGATGCTCGAGCATCTGGACGAGATCGAGCCGACGCGGGCTCGGAACGCGCTCACACAACACGCAGAGGCCGCGCGACTCTCGAAGCAGCTCGTCACGCTGCAGGATCGACTGGACGTGGAGCTCGATCTGGAGGCCCTCACGCAGCGACCGCCGGACTGGGCGGCGCTGCGCGATCTCTTCGTGGAACTCGAGTTCGGCACGGCCGCGCGCGCAGCGGCGGTGCAAGCCGACGGCGCACGCGAGCCGAGCGCCTCCGACGAGCACATGGTGAGCGCGATCAAGGCGCGCGAGGCCGTGCCGGGAACTCCCGCGCAGGTGGAGACGACGTACCGTGTGGCGGACACGCTCGCGCTGGTGGAGGAGATGCTCGCCGAGGCGCGCGCGGCTGGCTCGATCGCCGTGGATACCGAGACGGTGCTCGACGCGGACGCGCCCCCGATCATCACGCCGCTGCGCGCGAACCTCGTGGCGCTCTCCGTAGGCACGGCGCCGGGACGCGCGTGGTATCTCCCCTTTGCGCATCGCGTGCCGGGTGCCGCACAAGGCGGACTCGCGCTGGGGGACGAGCCCGCGCCACCGAAGCGCTCCCGGGCCAACGCGGCGCCGACCTCGATCGCCGCGCAGCTGCTCGCAGAAGGCCCACAGCCCGTGGTCAATCTGCCGCCACTTCTGTCCAAGGAGATGGCGCCGCTGCGCGCACTGCTTGAGGATCCAGCGATCAGCAAGACGGCGCACAACGCCAAGTACGACCTCCTCGTCCTGCGGCGCGCGGGCGTGACGCTGCGCGGCCTCGACTTCGATTCAATGCTCGCGAGCTACGTGCTTGACCCAGGGCGGCGCTCCCACGCGATCGACGCACTCGCCGTGGAGTTCCTCGGGATCGCGATGACGGGGTTCGGCGAGCTGTGCGGCAAGGGCAAGCAGCAGATCCCGTATGACGAAGTGCCGATCAGCGCCGCACGAGACTACTCCTGCGCGGACAGCGACGTGGCGCTGCGGCTGCGCGCGCTGTTCGAGCCCAAGCTGGAGACGCAGCACGGCGGAGCGCTGCTGCGGGACGTGGAGCTGCCGCTGGTGGATGTGCTCGGGGAGATGGAGTGGACTGGCGTACGGATCGATGTGCCCTGGTTCCATTCCCTGAAGACCCGATTCGAAGGCGCGCGCAAGGAGGCGGAGCAGCAGATCTTCGAGGCCGCCGGGGAAGAGTTCAACATCCAGTCCAATCCCCAGCTTCGGGTGATCCTCTTCGAGAAGCTTGGGCTGCCGGTGAAGAAGAAGACCGCGACCGGCCCCAGCACGGATGCCAGCGTGCTGCAGGAGCTTGCCGAGGAGGGGCACGCGCTTCCCGAACTCCTGATGGAGTATCGCGAGCTCGCGAAGCTGGAGAACACCTACCTCGATACGCTTCCGGGCCTCGTGAATCCCGCGACGGGCCGATTGCACACGTCGTTCAACCAGACGGTCGCGAGCACTGGTCGGCTGTCGTCGAGCGACCCGAACCTTCAGAACATTCCGATCCGCCGAGAGCTCGGAAAGGACATCCGGCGCGGCTTCGTGCCGCGGGACGGATGGCGCTTCCTCGCAGCCGACTACTCGCAGATCGAGTTGCGCCTGCTCGCGCACCTGTCGGCCGACGCCGCGTTCGTTGCCGCCTTCCGCGCCGGCGGCGACATCCACCGCCAGACCGCCAGTGTGATCTTCGGTGTCGATCTGGACGCCGTGACCTCGGAGATGCGCGCGCGCGCGAAGACCATCAACTTTGCGACGATCTACGGCCAAGGCGCGCACGCGCTCTCTCGACAACTTCGCATCGAGCACGCGGAAGCGAAGGCATTCATCGAGACCTATTTCGAGCGCTTTGCCGGTGTGCGCGGTTGGCTGGACCGCTCCGTGGCTGACGCAAGAGAGCGCGGCTACGTGGAGACCATCTCCGGACGACGGCGCTACATCCCCGAGATCCACGATCGAAACTTCAACACCCGCGCCTTCGGCGAGCGGCTGGCGCAGAACTCACCGATCCAGGGGTCGGCGGCAGACCTCATCAAGATCGCGATGATCCGCATTCACGCACGACTTCGCGATGAGGGCCTCAAGAGCCGAATGCTGCTGCAGGTGCACGACGAACTGGTCTTCGAATTTCCGGCCGACGAAGAGGATGCGCTGCGCGCGCTGGTCGACCGAGAGATGACAACCGCCGTTCAACTCGACGTGCCGCTGGTGGTGGATATCGGCACGGGACCGAACTGGCTGGAGGCGAAGGCTTGAGGCGGCTGTGTTTTCTGTGTTCGCTGTTGCAGAGTGCGTCAGTCGCGGGCGGATGCGGGGTCAGGTCCCGTCGGCCATGCAGCGCGGGTTGCGGCGTAAGCGAAAGACTGCCAACATCATACGCACTGCCCGAAGGAGCGGTCCCGGGTTTGCGTACTCGGGAGCGAGGCCTCCTCACCGGAATGACGGTTGGAGGCGAAGTTGCTATGTTCCCATCCCACCCTCATCCCGGCATGACGAACGCCATGCGTCGCGGCTTCACGCTCATCGAACTCCTGATCGTGGTGGTGATCATCGGGATCATCGCAGCTATTGCGATCCCGAAGTTCCAGAACACAAAGGGCAAGGCGAACGCGGCTGCGCTTCGGGCGGACCTGCGCAACCTCGCCAGCGCGCAGGAGGCGTACTTCTTCGAGAAGTCCGTGTTCTCCACGGACACGACCGAGCTCAAGATGAACACGTCGCCAGGGGTCGTCCTGACAATCATCTCCGCGACGGCGGCGGGATGGTCGGCCAGAGCCACGCATCCGCAGTCCTATCCACTGACCTGCGCCATCTTCGGGGGAAAGGTCGCGAGCATGCCCGCACCGGCGACCGTCGAGGGCTTGGTCGCGTGTAACTGAGCGCGAGCGCGATGGATCCGGACCGACGGATCCCGCCGCCGCGCGATCCCGCAGCGCTCGAGCAGGGCTGGGAGGAGTTCGCGCACCGACGCGATGGCATGATCCACGCGATGCGCGGAGGACTCTGGTTGCATCGACACACGTGGTTCGGTCGACCGATGGCACACATGGTCTCGGTCGATCGCGAACGACTTCTCGCGTGGGGTGCGCGAATCGGCATTCCGGCCGCGCGCCTGCAGTTTCACCCGCTCAAGGATCCGCGCGACGGCATCCGCCGCGACGCGTGGCACTGGGATCTCGCGGGCCCGCTGCTTCCCGCTCGGCGCTCAGCGCCCAAGTGAGGCGGGCGCGGCAACTCGTCCGCGGAGCGACGCGAGCAGGACCAGCGTGAGCACATACGGGAGGGCGAGGAGCGCCTGATAGGGCACGCCCAGGCCGAGCGACTGGAACAGATACTGCAACGCGAACGCCGCGCCGAAGATGACGGCGGCCGCTGCAACGCCGGCCGGTCGCCAGCGCCCCAAGACGACGATCGCGATCGCGATGAAGCCGCGGCCCGCGCTCATGCCCTCATTGAAAGAGCCGACCTGCGCGAGCACGAGCGTTCCGCCACACAGCCCGCCCATCAGACCGCTGAAGAGAATGGCGCTCCAGCGCACGACAACCGGCCGAAGGCCAGCGGCGGCCGCTGCCTCCGGATGCTCACCCACGGCGCGCAGCGCCAGTCCCGCATGCGTGCGGAACATCCACCACGCGAGCGCAGGCACGACGGCGTAGAGGGCATAGGTAGTGATCGGTTGATCGAAGAACGCCGTCCCGACGAGCGGAAGGTCAGCCAGCAGCGGGACACGCCACGAGGGAATGGTGGTGGTGCTCGCACTCATCCCTCGAGTGGACAGGATGCGGAAGACCGTGCCTGTGAGTCCCAGACCGAAGAGCGTGAGCGCGGTGCCCGTGATGATCTGGTCTGTGCGGGCGTGAAGGACGAGGCCTGCAAAGCATGCGGCCATCGCAAGGCCCGCCGCTCCGGCCGCCACGAGGCCAAGCCCCGGGCCAGCGACGCCAGCGACGAGCAGCGCGCCGAGACATCCCGCGATGATGATGCCCTCAAGCCCCAGGTTCAGCACGCCGGAGCGCTCCGCCACGAGCTCGCCGAGCGCGGCGTACGCAAGCGGCGTCGCCGTGCGCACCATTGCTTCGAGGAACGGCACCAGTAGCACTTCCACTACGACGCTCCCGTGCGCGGCGCAGGCAGCGCACGAGCAGTCTGCCACCGACTGCCGACGAGTACCGCGACCAACACGACCGCCACGAGGACCTGCACCAACGGGAACGGCACGCCGGCCTCGCGTTGCATCGCCGCGCCGCCCGCTTCGAGGGTGCCAAAGAAGAGCGCGCTGGGCAACAGGTAGCGGGGGTCGAGCCGCGCCAGGAGCGCAACTGCGATCGCGGTGTAGCCGTAGCCGGGCGAGAGACCTTCGTAGAGCGCCCACGTCACTCCGCCAACCTCGGCCGCTCCCGCGACCCCCGCGATCGCACCGCTGCTCACGAAGAGTCGAAAGATCACCCGCCGCGTGTTGATCCCTCCGGCGCTGCGCGCGGCGGTCTCACTCTCGCCGGTGGCCCGCACGCGCAATCCGACCTCCGTCTGCGCGAGCACATACCACCAGCACGCGACGGCGAGGATGGCGAGCAGGAATCCGGCATGCAGGCGATGTCCGTCCAGGAGAAACGGCCACCGCGCCGCCGCACCAAAGGTCTCGGTCATCGGATACACGCGCGTCGGCTCCTGCAGCGGACCGCGCACGAGCCAACTCACGAGCGCCACGGCCACGAAGTTGAGCATGATCGTGCTGATGACCTCGAGTACCCCGAAGCGATCGCGCAACCACGCGGCGATCCCGGCCCAGGCGCCACCTGCTGCGGCTCCGGCCACCACCATGCCAGCGATCACCAGCCATGCCGGCGCGTCCGCGAAGACGAGCGCGACGGACGTCGCTCCCACGGCACCAAGCGCGAACTGCCCCTCCGCTCCGATGTTGAGCACCCCGCCCCGGAATGCGACGGCCACGGCGAGGCCCACGAGCAGCAGCGGAGTCGTGCGGACGAGCGTCGCAGAGAAGAAGGCGTACGGCGACCCGAAGACACCATCCCAAAACGCCAGCAGCGCGTCGATCACGCGAACAGCCCCGTGAGTGCGCGCACATACGGCGCACGGTCCGAAGGATCGTCGGGCGTGGCGACCTCGATCACGCGCCCGGCGTAACAGACGACCACGCGACGGGTGATGGAGAGAACCTCGTCCAGATCGGCCGAGTAGATGACCGCCGCACCTCCCGCGACATCCGCGACGGCGGCGATCGCTGCGCGCACCTGGCGAGCGGCACGCACGTCGAGGCCGCGCGTGGGATTCTCTGCCACCAGCGCGCGGGGCGAGAGCGCGGTCTCCCGCCCCACGACGAAGCGCTGCTGGTTTCCTCCGGAGAGCGAACCCACGGGCGCCTCGACTCCCGCACTCTGCACCACGAACTCCTGCACCACGCGCCGCGCGCGCTCCCGAAAGAGGGTCCACCGGAGCCGTCCGCGTCGCGCGCCGGCTCCCGCCAACGCGACGTTCTCCGTCAAAGTGAACGCAGAGATCACGGCGTCCCGCTGTCGATCTTCCGGTACAAAGCCGACCGGATTGGGGTGCTCGGCGCGTCCGGCGGTCGGCTTGAGGCGACCCGAGAGCAGCCCGAGCAGCTCGTGATGGCCTGAGTTCTCGACACCGAGTACGCCGAGGATCTCGCCCTCGCGCACTTCGAGAGTGACGGGATGCAGCCGGCGAACTCCACGCGCGTCGTCGTACGCGGCTTCGTGCAGTGCAAAGCATCGCGCTCCCGAGTCGGCGCGGAGCGGAACGACGGCCGCTCGCTCCTCGAGCGTCCCGACCACGGCTTCCACCAGAGCGCGTTCAGTGACCGCCGCCCGCGGCGCCGTGAGCACGGTCATCCCGCCGCGGAGCACGGTGATGTCGTCGGCGACCGCCAGGGCGTCCGCCAGGCGATGGGTGATCAGGACCACGGTTCCGCCTTCATCCGCGAAGCGCCGGACCCAGCGATACAACTCCTCCGCGTCTGCGGGAGCGAGCACCGCCGTGGGCTCGTCGAGGATCAACACGCGGGCGTCGTGCGCGAGGGCGCGAAGGATCTCCGCGCGTTGTTGCGCGCTGACGGAGAGATCGCCGACCACGGCGTCGGGATCGATCTCGAGTCCCGTAGCGGCCGCGACCTCGCGCGTGCGCGCCGCGCTGCGGCTGATCGGGAATCGCGTGTCGCCCAACGCCAGATTCTCGGCGACCGTGAGGGCGGGAACGAGCATGAAGTGTTGGTGCACCATGCCGACACCGGCACGGATCGCATCGGCGGTGCCGTCCCACCGCGCCGGTTCGCCAGCCACTTCGAGCGTACCCTGATCGGGTGTCTCGAGGCCGAAGGCGATCCGCATCAGCGTGGTCTTGCCCGCCCCATTCTCACCGAGGAGTGCGTGGACGGTCCCGCGACGCATCAGGCACGTCGCGCCGCGGAGCGCGGTCACGGCACCGAACGACTTGTGGATGTCGCGCAATGCCAGCGCCAGCGGCGCTGTCATAGTCCCGTCGGCGCGTGCACGAAGGAGGCGGGAACGCCAAAGGTCGACGCGAGATGATCGCCAAGCGCTCGCACACCGAGCGTCTCGGTCGCGTAGTGCCCGGCATAGATGATGACGAGCCCGTGCTCTTCGGCCTCGACCGCACTCCAGTGCGGACCTTCTCCGACGATCAGGGTGTCCACGCCCGCTGCGTACGCTTCGGCCAGCGTTTCGGCCTGTGCACCGGAGCCCGAACAGATCGCCCACCGCCGCGTGCGATGGCCCGCGGGCACGGGCGAGACCACGGTGTGGTGGCCGAGTGGCCGCGCCCAGCGGCTCACGCGACCCGCCAGCTGCTGCGTTTCGAGGTCCGCCTCGCCAAGGACACCACAGTGGATCTCCTGAAAGCGTGCGAATGGAGCAGTGACGCGCAGCTCGAGGGCGCGCGCCAAGAGCGCCGAGTTGCCGAACTCTGCGTGTGCGTCGAGTGGAAGGTGCGCTGAGTAGAGCGCCATGTCAGCGGCAAAGAGCGCCCGCACGCGCGACTCAAGCACTCCCGTCAGCGGACGCAGACCGCCCCAGAAGAGGCCGTGGTGTACCAGCAAGAGGTTGGCGCCCTCGGCGGCGGCCAGCGCAATGGTCCGCGCGGACGCGTCGACGGCGGTCGCGATCCCGTGGACCGGCCCGCGGTGCCCGACCTGCACGCCGTTCAAGGCCGGCGGGTAGTCCGGCGTGGTACTGACGGCGAGCAGTGTTTCGAGATGCTGCGCGATCGCGCTGAGCGTTGGCTTGCTCATGGCTGTGGCGCTGGCGCGAGGGGGCCGCGCCCCTCGGCGAAGGCGGCGCGGGTCTCGGCGATCCGAGCGCGCACTGCCGCGGGGATCACATCCACTGCGGGATTCGGCACCCAGCGCACGACCTCAGTGGCCGTACCGAAGCGGATGACGCGAGGCGTGAATGTCCCGTCGCGCACTTCACGCGCCACGAGGAGGAACGCCCGCGGCACGTCGATCACGACCGAGCCGAGCGTGACAGTTGGCGCGATCGCGTTCTGGTCGGCGTTCGACCCAATGATCCAGGTTCCTGGCCGTTCGCGCACCGCCTGGAAGATCCCGAGTCCGGCGGCGTCTGCGTTCTGAAACAGCACGTCGGCCCGACGCGCGATCATCGCGAGCGCCTGTTCTTTGCCAGCACCGGCGTCCTCCCAGTTGCCGAGATATGCCGTGAGGACGGTGATGTCCGTGCGCTGTGCGCGCGCGCCAGCTGCGAAGGCGTCGAAACTTGTGCGCACCGGCGGAAGTTCGGTGCCGCCGATGGCCCCGATCACGCCAGACCTCGAGACCGCCGCTGCAGCGACGCCGGCGAGGTAGGAGGGCTCGTCGAACGCAAAGGACATGGCGGCGATGTTCGCCCCCGTGCCCGTCCCGCCAGTGGTGACATAGATGGCGTCGGGAAACTCCGGGCCGACGCGCTGCGCAGCATCCTGAAACTCGAAGCCGTGGCCAAAGATCAGACGGAATCGGGCGGCACCGAACTGACGAAAGTTTTCCTCGAATTCGGCGGGCGTTCTTGTCTGGACGTGTCGAATGGATGCGCCGACGGAATCGCGGATCTGTTCGAGTCCGAGGTACGCGGAGTGGTTCCACGAGAGATCGGAGATGGGTCCCGGGGTGAGGAGAGCGACCCGAAAGTCTTGTGAGTCTTGGGTTTCGTCTCGTTCAGCCGAACATCCTGTCAGAAGTAGCGTGGCCGTGTGGAAAAACAGCACGGCACGGGCAAGACGGTACATTAAATAGCCACCTAAAGCTTTATAATAACGCAGGTTATGACCGCAAAAACAACGTATGTTTACAACTCACAACCACTGTGGATAGACTCGAATCCGCGAGGTTCTTCTGTTGCGATGGTGTCAGTCTCGTGTCGCCCTATCGCGCGGCTCGCACGTCTCGTGCATCGCGTCCATCCCGGCCTTCGCCGGGCCGAGTAACGAGCGCCAACTCGGTCATCTTCACGCCGCCGTTGATCCGAGCGCCTTCCATCACCACGATGGACTTGGTGGTGATGTCGCCATTGACGACGGCGGTTCCCTGCAACTCGAGACGATCCGCCGCTGTGACGTTGCCGTCGATCACGCCGCCGACGACGACTTCATGCGAGACCACGTCGCCTTGGATCGCGCCTTCCTTCGCGAGCATGACCTGCCGCGCGCGGCGCACGCTGCCGTCGATCCGTCCTTCGACCTTGAGCACGCCGGCGCAATCGATGTCGCCCGTCACGATCGTGCCGGCAGAGATGATAGAGAGCGTCGATTCATTCGCGCTTGCTCCGCGCCCGCCTGAGCGCGTCGACGCGTCATCCTTCGAGAACATGGCCATTCGTGACTCCGGGTGCGTAAGAGAAGAGTTCGAGGTCAGCGGCCGCCGACTCCGGCGGGCGTTTGAGTGGTGTCGCGTCCGCGGCGGAGGGTGTCGAGTGCCGCAGTCGCCTGTCGCTCGCTCGCGGCGCTCAGCATGCGCTGTACCTGTTCATAGCGCGCCTGCAGCTGTGCGAGCGTTGCGGAGAGCGTGTCGAGCCGCTGTGCGTCGTGGGTGAGCCGCGTGATCTCGGACTGTAGAAGCGGTACCCGCGCCGCCTGGGCGGCCATCCAGCCCCAAGAGATGACGGCGACGAAGTAGAGCACGAGCATTGGCCGCGAGGTGAAGAACGCCAGCGCGCGCACCTGCCAGGGTCGCAGCACATAGTGACGGTGCGCAAGTCCCGCCTCGCGGTGCAGGTGGACGTAGAGCGCCCCACCGGTCGCGTCGAGGATCTTGCCGTGCGCATCGCGCGCTCCGGTGGCCCGCACCGCTCGGGGCGTCTTGTTGGGGCTCACTCCACTCGCTCCGTCCCAAGAAGGATCTCCATCAACCGCTCAAAATCTTCGACGCTGTAGAACGAGATGCGCAACTCGCCTCGGTCCTTGGCACTCTGGACGATCTTGAGATCCGTGCCAAGCCGACGACGGAGCTGGTCCTCGAGGCGACGCACTTCGGCGGCCCGAGGGTCCTTCGCCGCACCGCCGGTTGCACCGGTGCTCTTCTTGGACGTTCTCGCGGCGGCCCGTACGCGCCGCTCGACCTCGCGCACGGAGAGTCCTTCTGCGAGGATCTCCCGGGCCAGATCCGCGATCGCGCGCTCCTCGCCGAGCGCCAGGAGCGCGCGCGCATGGCCCACGGCGAGCGTGCCCTCCCAGACGAGACGGCGAACGGACGGTGGCAGGGCCAGCAGGCGCAGGGTGTTGGCCACCGTGGAGCGGTCCTTGCCCACGATCTCCGCGACCTCTTGTTGCGTGAGCGAGAAGTCGCGGATCAGCTGATCGTAGCCTTCGGCTTCCTCGATCGGGTTGAGGTCGGAGCGCTGCAGGTTCTCGACCATCGCGAGCGAGAGGAGCATCTTGTCGTCAACGTCTCGCACGACGGCGGCGATCTCGGTCCAGCCCAGGCGCTGAGCGGCCCGCAACCGACGCTCACCCGCGATCAGCTCAAAGCCCGCGCCGCGAGGTGCGGGGCGCACCGTGATGGGCTGCAGAAGGCCGCTCACGCGCAGCGAGGACGCGAGGTCCGCGAGATCCTCCTCGCGAAATTCCTTGCGAGGCTGGAGCGGATTGGCGCGGATCGACGCGAGTGGGATGCGACGATACGGCGATGCGTCGTCAGAAGGCGACTCGCCCGCTGACTCGGCGGCGTTCAATGGGCGCGCGGGAGATTCGACCACGCCGACGCGCGTCGGCGCTCGAGCGATCAGCGCCTCGAGTCCCCGTCCAAGCCGCTTTGTCTTGTCACCAGACATAAATTCTCGCGCCGCTGAATTATTAGTAACTGTTTGTTTCACAACAACTTAGTGTCTTCTGCTCGCCGCCACCCGCTCTGTGAAGCGCATAAACCGTTGTGATGCAACGAGTTATGCAGACTGCTCGATCAACTCCTTGGCGACTCCCATGTAGGCCTGCGCGCCAACGCTCGCCAGATCGTACAGAATGATCGGCTTGCCAAAGCTCGGCGCCTCGGCCAGGCGCACGTTTCGCGGTACCACGGACTGAAAGACCTTGGCGCCGAAATATTCGCGAGCATCCGCCGCCACTTGTCGCGAGAGATTCAGCCGCGCATCGTACATCGTCAGGAGCACACCGTCGATGCCGAGTTTCGGATTCACTCCCTGCTGCACAAGGTGCACGGTATTCAGCAGCTGCGAGAGTCCCTCGAGCGCGTAGTACTCGCACTGCAGGGGAATGAGAAGCGCATCTGCTGCCGCGAGCATGTTCACAGTGATAAGCCCAAGCGAGGGCGGGCAGTCGATCAGGACGAAGTCGTAGTCCTTCTGCACGCGCTCCAGACCTCGACGCATGGCGAGCTCGCGCTCATCCTGATCCACCAGCTCGATCTCCGCACCCGCGAGGTCGGGAGTCGCCGGCAGAACGTCCAGATGCTTGAACTGGACGTGTTTTACGATCGCGTCATGGATGCGCTCGGGATCCAGCAGCACGTCGTACACGGTCTCACTCAATGACTCGCGGCCGATGCCGATACCGCTCGTGGCATTCCCCTGGGGATCTCCGTCCACTAGGAGTGTGCGTTGCTCAGCAGCGGCCAGAGAAGCGGCGAGGTTCACGGCGGTGGTCGTCTTACCGACGCCGCCTTTTTGGTTTGCGATCGCGATGATGCGAGCCACGGATGCCCGAAAAAAGGACGAGGTGCGGTGAGCCGGCGAATATACCGACTCGCACCTCGTCCGACCAGTCGCAGTGTTTCACGTGGAACGCGAGGACGCGGCTCAGTCCTCGTTTCACGTGAAACGCGAGGCTACTTCGGGCCTATTGCGAAACGAATGGTGACTCGGGCGTCCACCGAGATCCGGCCCGTCTCGACCGGAGTCGTGCTGATAGAGTTTGGGATCTCGACGAGCCGCTCACTGGCCATCATTGTCGACACCTCCGCGCCACCGGATCGGATCTCGAGCACCGAGAGGATCTGAACGCCAGCTGCGCGCGCGATCGCCTCCGCGTCGGCACGAGCGTTGCGCACGGCGGCATCGAGCGCGCGACGCCTCGGCTCGGATTCGTCGGCCACTTCAAGGTGAGGGCCGTCGAGGTTGGTGGCGCCGGCGTTGAGGGAAGCGTCGATGATCCCAGCCAGCTTCGCCAGATCGTAGACGCGGATCTCCACCGAGTTCGAGGCTACGTAACCTGCGACGGTCGGGCGCCCGCCCTCGCGGGGGTACTCCAGTACCGGCCGAACCGCCACCGACTGCGTGCGCAGTTGTGCGTCGGAAACACCGGCCCGACGCACAGCGGCGAGCACACTCGTCTGGAGCCGGGCGTTCGCCGCGGACGCCTCTGCGGCGGTTGCTGCCCTGGTCTCAACCCCCACCCGCAGGCGCGCCCGATCCGGAACTACCTCGACCTCGGCGCTCGCTGAAACTACGATCACGGCGGGACCGCCTTGACCTGCCGCTGCGCTGGCGACGATCGCAAGCGGTACGAGCGCACGAAGCACGAAGAGCGAAACCCGCATGCGAACCTCCTTGAAGATTAGTAGCGAAATGTCACTAATGCCGCGCTCTTGCGATCACCGTGAGACGCTCACGGTGCCGATGTCGAGTCGCTCCCACCGCAATCGTGCGCCCACCGCGGGACCTTCACGACGGAGACGGTACACCGCTCGACCCGGAAAGGCCGCCGCGATCTCGGCTTCACGTCCGGGGATCCACCGCGCGTACACGTTGGAGTCGCGCGCGAGCCGCCACGGCGCCAGATGCAGGAAGCCCTTCCGGTCTTCTGCGATCCGTTGCTCGCACAACGCCGAGTACCTGAGCCCGGGCATCATCTTCTCCGTGAAGTCCGGCGAACGGTCGCTCGGCACGAGGCGAGAGGAGTCCACCAGATAGCGGCGAAGCATCGACACGAGACCCGGCGCGCCGATGCTGTCCTCCGCGGCGCGCCGCAGCGTGTGCTCGAGCACGCAGGCATCAACGCCGCGATACAAGACCTCGGTGTCCGAACGCGAAACGCCGGCCTCCCAGAGCCGCACGACGAGCTGCGCGCCCCAACTTTCCTGGACGAGCACCAACGCATTGCTCACACCAGCGCGCGCGGCCTCGGCCTCGGGGTGCACCCGCATCGAAGTCATTCCGTTGCGATACGACGGCACTCGCACGAACGCGACACTGACAGCCGCGTAGAGCACCCCAAACGCGACGCCGGCCCGCAGGCCCCTCCACGTCGCGCTTGACGGGCCGAGGCGATCGCGCACGAGCGGGGCGGAGCGAGCGCTCCAGAGGATCAGCATGGGGAGCAGTGCGAAGACGAACCGAGGGCCGAGGTAGAAGCCGTCGTGCCAGTAGGCCCAGTAGCCACCCAGCAAGAGGGCGCCCGCAACGATCAGATACCGGTCCATCGGCCGCATGGATCGCGACAACCAGAGCCCGACGATGGCCGGGCCGAGCGCTGGAAACGGCGTCTCGAGGAGATACGTGGAGAGCCGGCTCAGCGAGAGACCCACGAGCTCGACGCCGCGCAGCGGCGTGTGGACAGGTCCCCACGGAGACTCGTGAAAGCCGAGGCCGTGCCCGGCACCCCAGAGGAGGTCGTACCCGAACGTGAACGCATCGCCGGTGGTTCGCGCGTTCACCCAAAAGAGCAGCACCATCGGGAGCGCGACGCCAAGGCCGGACGCGGCGAGTGCCACCACGTGCTGGCGGCCGCGGAACGCGCGCCACAGGAGCCACGCGGCTGCGGGCAGTGCGAAGGCCACGGCATCCAGCGGTCGGATCGTGGCGGCAATGCCGAGGCCGGTGCCAGCGAGCCACGCGTAGCGCGGCCGCGCGTCCGGTCCGGACACAGCACGCGCCAGGCCCACCATGGCCACCATGAGCCAGAGCAGCGTGGTCGCGTGATTCATGTGCGAGCCGAACATGAACGCCCCGAAGGGTGCGAGCGCAAAGAGTGTGGTGGCGCCCGTGCGCCATGCTCGAGACGCGAGCGGATCGGTCTGGCGCGTCAGCAGCCAGAAGAGCCAGACCGACAGCGCGCCAGCGATGGGTCCCGTCACCCACTCGACTCGCAGCCACGCCGCTGGGACCAACATCGCGGGGCCGCCAGCGGGATACTGCCCGAAGACCCGCGAGCCAAGATCCACCACGTGGAGGATCGAAAAGAACACGCGCGGCTCGACCACGGGATCCCAGAGCCGACCCGCCGCGTAGGTGCGGGCCTGCAGGACCTGCACGATCTCGTCGATCAGGAGTGGTCGACCGGAGAAGACGAGTAGCGCGATCAGGAGGTAGAGCACCAGTGCGCCGCCGACGAGTGCGAGCGGCACTCGCGCGCTGTGCGGATCCGCCGGCGGAACAGCGACCGCGACCTGCGGTGCGATCTCGCCGCGCCGACGGCGCACGTGGTGGACGTAGGCGACGAGTCCACCGACGCCGGCACACAGCAGCGTTCCAAGCAGCCAGTCCACCAGCCGTTCCGCCGCGAGGGGATCCGTCTCCCCGCCCGGCAAGAGTGCGGCAAAGGGCACGAGCGAGCCCACCAGGAGAACGCCAGCGACCGATCGTCCGAGCACTATGGAATGCTCACAAGCGGGTGGGCGAACCGGGGCGCATCTGCCTAATGTACAGCGCGCGCATCCGCTCCCCCTGCCCCGACGCCCATGCCCCTTTCGCTTGCCGCCGACGCCCCGACCCTCTTGATCCGCCGCGAGGCGTTCGAGCGCGCAGGACTCAGTCGCGCGGATCTGGACGCGTGGCTCAACCTGACGCCTGAGGAGTTTCGGGTCGAAGGCGACCTGATCGCGATCGGGCCCATCTACGACGCCGATGCCCTCCAGCAACTCTTGCCAGCCTTGGAAGAGCGCGGGCTCGAGTACTACGACGACCTCTTCGAGCTGCCGGGCAACTGGCCCGACTGGATCAAGCTGGTGGCGGTCGGGGCCCGCGTGTAGGCGACTGCGGCGCGAGGCCGGAAACGACGAAGGGGCGACGTGAAAACGTCGCCCCTTCGTGCTACGCCACGGGATTCGTTCGCACGTCGGTCAGGCCGGGACGGGCTGCAGCTCCGGAAAGACCACATGACTCATGCGCTCGGCGACCATTTGGCGAACCCGCGCCACGATCTCGTCCGTCGACGGCGAGTCGGCGTACATCCGGAGCACGCGCTCGCGGATCTCTGCCGCTGCCGGAAGGTGCGGCAGATGCGGAAGATGTTCCTGCAGCTCGTGCCAGGCCTCTTCGGCGCGCGCCTGACCGGCAGCCAGGCGCTGGCGCAGCTCGAGCACCTTGGGGTGCGCGTCGAAGTTCTCTCGCGCGTGCGCGAGGTGCGCTGTGATGGCGGCGCCTGGACCCTGCGCGAAATGCTCCGCCAGCTGGCGCGCCACCTTCTCCATCACCGCTGTCCCCACGCGGCGCTCATTCCGCACGACCTCAGCGGGCGGCGTGCCGAGATCCCACACCGCACCCACCCAGGAGAGCGCCTTCAACGCGTAGTAGGTGATGTCGATCTCGTACCAGCGGAACCCCTGCCGCGTCGAGCGCTGATACGCGTGGTGATTGTTGTGCCAGCCTTCACCCAACGTGATCAGCGCCAGCCACCAGTTGTTGCGTGAGTCGTCGCCGGTCACATAGCGCTGGGAGCCGTGCACGTGCGCGAGCGAGTTGATGAAGAACGTGCCGTGGTAGAGAAACACCGTGCTCAGGAAGAACCCGACCACGAGCCCCGCCCACCCGTCAATAACGAAGCAGAGGACGCCGAGCACGATCGCCGGAAGCAGCTGATGCCGATCGAGGAATCGCAGCTCGGGGAAGCGCGCCAGATCCGGGACGTCCTCGATCCGGGTGGCATCGTGGCGCTTGTCGAAGATCCAGCCCACGTGTGAATAGAAGAAACTGCGGTGCACCGGAGAGTGGACGTCGTCCTCGGTGTCCGAGTGCAGATGGTGATGGCGATGCAGCGCGGCCCACCAGAGCACGGACTTCTGCGCCGAGCTCATCGCAAGGAACGCAAAGAGGAACTGCCCCAGGCGCGACGTCTTGAACGAGCGATGCGAGAAGTAGCGGTGATAGCCGGCCGTGACGCCGAACATCCGGACGACGTACAGCGTGATCGCCAGGATCACGGAGGTCGTCGTCACGCCAGTCCAGAAGACCGCGAGCGGTGCGAGATGCACCAACACGAACGCGATCGTGTTGGGGTAGATGATGTCGTCGTGGTACTCGGCGGCCTGGCTCAACGCGGTGTCCGGTCAGATGGAAGAACAGTGAACGGGAAAGCTAACGAGTCCGGTCCGATGAAGTCGCCCTTTCGAGCCAACCCGTCACCCGCTCCTCCATGTAGTAGCGCGGACGCATCGGCGAGCCCGCGATGAATCCGACATGACCTCCTGAGGGGTGGAAGTCGAGGTGGAGGCGCGGGTTGCGCGCGGCGATCTCGCGTACGCGCTCAAGGACATGGACGGGCAGAAAGGGGTCATTTCGAGCGGAGAACAGCAGCACAGGGGTGGCGATGCGCTCGAGGAAGCCCAGCGAGCTCGACCGGGCATAGTAGTCCGCGGCCCCCTCAAAGCCGTGCACCGGTCCGGTGAACGCGTCGTCGAATTCGAAGAACGTCCGCGCGCCGATCACTCGTGCTCTGTCCACCGGCAGCGAGGGGTGCAACTCCATTGCTGACAGCGCCTTACGCCGGAGCGAGCGCACGAAGTGCCTGACGTAGAGCCGCGAGAATCCGCGCTCGAGGTGAGCGGAGCCTGCCGCGAGGTCGAATGGGGTCGAAACCGCGGCGGCCCGATGGACCTGCGGCGGGACGTTGCTGCCCTGTTCTCCCAGCCACTTCAGCAGCACGTTCGCGCCGAGCGAAACCCCCACCGGCAGGAGGGGCGCCTG
>CAZGFE010000043.1:0-23014 GCA_964524665.1 uncultured Gemmatimonas sp. | reverse complement strand
GAGCGTATGCGGAGTTGAAGGGGATGCGGACGGTGGTGGTGCGGGCGGAGGTGGGGAATTCTGAGCGGCCGTATGCGTTGCTTCAGAGCCTCGTGGAGTCACTGCTTGAGCTTCCGGGAGCGGCGGCCTGCGCCCCTGACTCACTCCTGTGGCTGCGCAAGCTCCTACGCCAGCATCCGGAAGTGGAACCGCTAGCGGGGATGCCCGTGGAATCGCTCGGGACCCGGCTTCCGTCCGCGCTTCAGGATCTCGTTCGCGAAGTCGCTCACGAGACTCGCGTATGTATTCATGTTGATGACCTGCACAACGCGGACTCCCGCTCGCTCGAATGCCTCAGGTATCTCGCTGTTGGATCAGCATCTACCAAGATCGCGTGGATCGTAACATCGCGTCGATCGATTGGCGGTGAATCCGCAATCGCCGCACTCGAAACGGCCGCTGGCGTTCTGCACGTGAGCGGACTTTCGACCCCCGAGGCTGTCACTCTGATTAGGATGACGGCGGAAGCGCATCAACTGCCGATGTCCGATAACGCAATCGCATCCGTCGCGCACGCCGCGGGCGGGAATCCATTGTTTGCGAGAGAGCTTAGCGTCGCGAGAGCGACACAACCCGGTCGCGTCGCAGTCCCAGAGGGCCTTCAACGCCTGATTGAAGATCGGTTGTCACGGTTTCCGGAGGCACACCTAAGGCTACTCCGGATAGTGGCGCTCCTAGGAAGCGAATCGTCAGTGTCCCTTCTCAGGCGTGTTGCTGGAATCGAGGGATCTGAGTTCACCCACGGAGTCGAGGCGCTCGAGCTCGAAGGAGTCGTCTCGAAGTCTGAAGTCGGGCGACTAGTGCTACACGAGTGCTGGCAGCGCGCCGTACTTGAGACGTTGATTGGGGCCACGCGCGCCGCACTCGCTCTTGAGTGCGCAACAGCGCTCGTGGACCAGACGGACCAGGTGACGCCAAGCAGGAAGTGGCGAGCCGCCGATCTCTTTCGGGAAGCGGGCGAATCGTCGAGTGCTATCAGACTCTACGTATCCGCGGCTGACGAGCTGCTCTTCTCTGGACTCTCGCACTCTGCTGTTGAGGTACTGCGTCAGGCGCAAGCTCTCGCGAACTCACCTCAACTCCGGTCCCTACTAATATCGCGACTTGCGAGGGCTCTCATGGCTGCGGGGGACCCTGAAGGGTGTGCCGAAATCACGGCAAGCTTAGAGCAGCGGTCCGTCATGAGCCGTCGCGAAGAGCGTCAGGAGCTTGGACGAACGTTAGCTGCTCGTGCTGAGGCACTCTGGAAACTACAGCGGCCGAACGCGCGTGAACTGACCAATCTGGCCCTCTTCGCTGCAGACGCCCTGCTGCCGTTCGAAATGCGACAGCGGCTCTGCGCCACTGGTATTCGCCTCGCAGCTGGCGCGCTCGACGGCGAGCGGCAGGAGCAATTCTTCTCCATTTCTAAGTCAATTGCTGATTCTCACGGCCCGTCGACGGCAGGTCACTTTGTTGCGCTCGTCTTCCATGCGGAACACGGCCCGCTGAGCGACCTGACGCGAGCGATTGAATCGGCCATGATTGCCGACGCGGACGATCTACCGACCAGCGAAAGGTGCCTCTTGCTACGTACTCTCGCGCGAGCCCTTCGGCTAGCGAGGCGAGTCGACGAGAGCATTTCACTTTGTACACGGTCGTTTGATCTCGCGCTCACCGGCTCCCTACCCGATGACGCATTTATCGCGGCAGAGTTTCTCGTTTTCGCTTTTCTCGACGAGGAGCGTCTTGACGAGGCAGAGACCTGGATAAGACGCGGTCTCGCACTTGATGCACGACCTGGCTATGCGCAGCGTGCGACAGCGCTCGAGCACGCGCTGGACCGCCTGGACTACCAGAAGGAGAACTTTGCTGACGTCCTGGCACGAAGACTTCCTGACCTCGATTCACACCTGGCGAGTCCAGTAGTAACGAGCAGGACCGTCGAGTTGTCGCTACTCGCTGCAACCATGGCGCGAGCGAACGAGACGCGTCGCCTCTCCGAGGTGCTGAAGGTCGCGCGCGAGGGATGCCAGCAGATGCTCGGCTATCAGCTCGGTGATTTCCCCGTCGAGATGCTTGCCGAAACACTTGCTCAATTGGGAGAGGCAGGGGGCGCCAACATCCTGCTTCGGGAGCACCTCCTTCGCAGGCCCGCAGCCATGCGTCACCTTCTCGCCCCCTACTGCTACGCGCTCCGCGCGGAGCTCGGGCGGCTAGACGCCGAGCTTGACGCTGAACTCGCCAGTCCGGCCGACAATCGCAAACTCAGCCGTCTCGACCACTGACGGGTAGGCGGCGGTCGACGTCTCAACCAATCGAACGAAGTCGGACCACACGCGCGGAGCTAGAAGTCGATCGCACACGGCAGGATCAAACTGGCGACCCCTCTCCTTCACAATCTCGGCGCGCACCTCATCGATGCTCATGCCTCGACGATACGGCCTCGAGGTGGTCATTGCGTCAATTGTGTCAGCCAACGCAATGACACGGGCGCCCATCGGAATTTCCGGACCGACCTTCTGGTCAGGATAGCCGCGCCCATCCCACGCTTCGTGATGCGCCAACACGGATGGAACGAGGTCAGCGAACTGCGACACCTTTCGCACCAACTCCGCACTGCGCGCGGGATGAGTTTTCATAACGTTGAACTCTTCATCAGTCAACGCACCCGGCTTTCGGAGAATTACTGCAAACTCTTCGTGAATCTTGCCCACGTCGTGGAGCAACGCCGCCGTCGCGGTACGCTCAACGGCTTTCTCGCTAAGCCCAGCAGCGGTCGCAATCGCGCGCGCATAGGTCGCGACGCGCTGCGAATGACCGGATGTGTACGGATCTCGCGCCTCGATTGAGGCCACCATTAGTTGCAACAACTCCTCATTGATCTTCTGGAGCGCGAAAACGGTCTGATAAAGCTGACGAATGCCCAGAGTCGGCAAGGCAAGAATCGCAGACCACGCCGGGCCAAGACGAGCGTACAGGACTGCAAAGAACAAGATCAGCGGAAAAGACAGCACGTCATATACCGCCGATCCGCGAATGCTCTTCAGCCAGTGTGTGCCGGTAGAACTGCCCTGCGAGAAGGCAATGACCGTGCTGACGGCGAGCTTGTTCAACGCGAAGTACGTCGCGACGAGGGCGACTAGAGGAACGAAGCCCGGAGTCGTCACTAGGGCGGACTCCCCTCCAAGTACCCTATAAACCAGAATTCCACACGCGACGGCAAACGTGTGCTGTGCAACATTGAAGACCAATTTGAGTGGCGGTCGCCGGAGGAAAACTTCGCCCAAGGTGACGCTAACGACCACCGAAACCAGTGCGGCAGCGTTGGGTGCGATCAGCGCAACGCTGAGAAACGGAAGAAAGCCGATCGTACCGTGAGTGGACTGGGAAGTCTGATACTTCAGAGCCGCCGCGAGAACGCCGAAAGCCGCAAAGAAGGCCGCAGCTCGCCAATGTTCCTGTGTGGGCACATCACCGAGCGCGACGAACGCCGCCAGCGCAATCAAAGCACCGACGGCGACCGTCTCGACGATTCGAGGTACGCGCTTGGACGTCATCTTCAGTTACCGGAGGACCCCCCGTCCCCATTCATCAGGTCCAGTTTGCCGAATCTCCCATCACTACAGCGCAAAGCGCAGTGATCAGGCTAGCGATATACGTCATCGAGTCTCACCTCCCGGTGACCAAAATCGCCCGTAACATCCGGGCGTTGTCCCTCGGTCGGCTCCGCTCTCGCGTCTCCTGTTAGACGCTGTCCTGCTGGTGTTCTCTCCGCTCGGAGAGAACGGGGGGCTCCTTTGGTCCTCGCTCGGTTCAGGTCCGCTCTACCTTCACTCGAAAGCACCACCGCTCAGCTGCTCTTCCCTGCCACTTCACCCACAAGACACCAAACGCGCCCGCAGGCGCGCCATTGATCCCCTGACCCCCACCTGACTCCAGACACCTGCCACCTGCCACCCCGTCCAGCTCACATCCCAGAAGTCAGCGGCTCCTGCGCTCCTCCACCGCCACACTCCCTCCCGCCGCCAACGCCACCATCCACCGGTTCGTCGCGTCCAACACGGCCAACACCGCCGCCGTCTCCGCACTGTCCCGAACCTCGGCGCTCCCGGTCAGCAACACCTGCTCCCGCCCCGTCCGCGCCATTACCGCCACGAACACGAACTCGCGCTCGAACACGTTGATCACCTTGGCCCCCTCCAGCGAGAAGATCCCGCCGGACGGACCCGCCAGACTCAGCGCCATCAACGCCGCCCGAGCCGCCACATCCACGCGGCTCTTGTCGCTCTGCATCGTCTCTTCCGCCTCGCCCGCGAACTGCTCGGCGCCGATCCGCAGCGTCACCTTGCACGTCACCCCACGTGCCCGCGACCCGCGCACTTCCACGTCCTCGAAGTAGACCGGACGCGCCGCCTTCGAGAGCGCGACTCCCACAGACTCCTGCGCCCGCGTCTCCGTCGGCGTCGGCTTCTGCTGCGAGGTCGCGGCCACCGAGATCTTGCGATGATCCACCCGCAGCCCCAGGTGCGCCATCAATGCGCTCTCGATGTTCCGCACCACCTGCTTCGCCGGCGTCTCACCCGTCACCAGCACGTGGATCGCATCCACCGATCCGGATTCCGTGGCCGTGATCCGCGTGGAGACGACTCCCGTCAGCGACGAGATCAACTCCTCAGCGCGCTGCAACGGCAACACACTTCCTGCGATGGACGACTTGTCGGCGCTCGATGGCAGTTGCGGCGTCACGGCAGCCCAAGGTTACTGGTGGGATTGGTCCTGCTCGATTTCTGAACACTCCGGACCGCGGACGACCACGAAACGGCGAGCGCCGACGTGAAATTGTCGCGTTTCTCGTCACTTCGGTAGCCCCCAGCCCGGCCGGACCCGCTATTCGTCGTCCGACTGTTCAGGAACTTGATACTCTTTCAACTTCCGGTACAACGTCCGCTCTCCGATGTCCAAGAGCTCGGCAGCCTTACGACGATTCCCTCTCGTCTCTCGCAACGCATTCACAATGGCCGTCCGTTCGATCTCGGCCATGGTCATCCCAGACTTGATCGGGAGGGCAGACGTAACAGCCTCCGCCGGCGGGGCGATGCCCGCGCCGAGCGCGCCGGCTGCGGAGTAGGCCCCTGCCCCGACCGCGGCGCCTCCGCCGCCCGGTGCGGCCGCGCCCGACTCCCGAAGCGCCCGGTCCTCGTCCACCCGGCGCCGCAGCTCCTCCAGTTGGAGCTTCACCTCCACGAGACTCCGGACGATGAACTCCAGCTCCCTCCCCTCGGCGCGGCTCTCCTCCCGGTGGATCGGTCCCATGTGCACGGGCAACAGGCGGTCGGCACCGCCCTCCCGGATGGCCGGCGGAATGTCCGCGATCCCGATCTCCCGGCCGGTCGCCAGCACCACCATGCTCTCGATGAGGTTCCGGAGCTCGCGCACGTTCCCAGGCCACGAGTAGTTGATCAGCGCCTGCAGCGCCTCGGGCGAGATGCCGTGGAACTCGCGCGAATGCTCCTGCGCGAACTCCTGCACGAACCGCCGCACCAGGAGCGGAATGTCGCCGCGGCGCTCGCGCAGCGGCGGCAGGTAGATGCGGAGGACGTTCAGGCGATAGTAGAGATCCGCGCGGAACTCGCCGCGCTGCACGGACTCGCGGAGTGGCCGGTTGGTCGCGGTCACCACACGAACATCCACCGGGATGGTCTGCGTCCCGCCCACGCGCGTGACCTCTCGCTCCTCCAGCACGCGCAGCAGCTTGACCTGCGTGGCCGGCGGGATGTCGCCGATCTCGTCCAGGAACAGCGTCCCGCCGCTCGCGAGCTCGAACCGCCCGATCCGCCGCTCGGCGGCGCCGGTGAACGCGCCCTTCTCGTGGCCGAAAAGCTCGCTCTCGAGCAGCGTCTCCGGCAACGCGCCCACGTTCACGGCGATGAACGGCTTGGACCGTCGCGGGCTCAACTTGTGGATGGCACGCGCTACGAGCTCCTTGCCGGTGCCGCTCTCGCCTTCGAGCAAGACGGTGCTCGACACGGGCGCCATCTGCTCCACGGCCACGAGTACTTCGCGCACGCCTTCGCTCTCACCCCAGAGGCCGGTCTCGCGCGTGATGCGCTGACGGTCGAGGAGCTCGACCACCGTCTGGCGCAGCGCTTCGGGCGTGACGGGCTTGGCGAGCACGTCCGCGAAACCGAGGTTGCGGAGGCGCTGCTCGAGCGCTGGGTCGCCAACGTCCGAAAGCCCGATCACCGACGCGCCGCCCCAGAGCTGCTCGCGCACCAGCGAGAGCGTCTGCGGGTCGAGCAGACTTCCGGTGAACACGATGACGTCCGGCTTGGCGCGCTCGAACTCGCGCCGCAGGTCGTCCATCGGCGAGACGACGTGCGTCTTGATGTCGTCGGCCTCGAGGAGCGCGTTGAGGCGCACCGCGGGTTCCACGTCCGCCAGCGTGATGAGAACGCTCATGTCAGCGCTTGACCGTCCCCTTCTTCCAGAAGGGGAATGGCGTGATGGTCCCGACGACGCGCTTGCCGCGGATCTCCACCTCGAGCGTGTTGCCTTCCTTGGCGTGCGCGGTGGGCACGTAGGCGGTGCCGAGTCCCACGCCGACGGACGGGCTCATGATGCCGCTCATCACCTGGCCGCTGGGCTCGCCGTTCACGAACACCGGGTAGCCGTGCCGCGGGATCGCCTTCTCGGTGAACGTGAAGCCGACGAGTTTGCGCGGGATGCCGGCGGCCTTCTGCGCTTCGAGTGCTGCGCGGCCCACGAAATCGCCCTTCTTCATCTTCACGAGCCATCCGAGTCCGGCTTCGAGCGGCGTGTAGTTCTCGTCAATGTCGTTGCCGTAGAGCGCCATGCCCATCTCGAGACGCAATGAGTCGCGGCAACCGAGTGCGACCGGGCTGATGGCCTTGGTGTTCATCAGCGACTCCCAGAGCTTCGCGGAGTCCTTGGCGTTGTGATAGAGCTCGAAGCCGTCCTCGCCGGTGTAGCCGGTGCGCGAGAGCGTCATCTTGATGCCCGCGACGGTGGTCTCGGTGAACCAGTAGTACTTGATGTCGTCCAGGTTGGAGGGCGTGAGGCGCGAGAGGATCTCCTGCGCCTTGGGGCCCTGCACCGCGAGCAGCCCGATGTCGTCGCTCACGTCCTCGAGCGTGGCGTCGAACTTGCCGAGGTATTGCTTGATGTGCGCGAGATCTTTGTCCTTGTTCGAGCCGTTCACGACCATCATCAGGTGGTCGGCGTATCGGTAGACGAGGCAGTCGTCCACGAACGTGCCCTGCTCGGTGAGGATGCCCGAGTAGTGGACCTGGCCGACGGCGAGCGCGGCCACGTCGTTGGACGTCACGTAGTTCACGAAGTCCACGGCCTGCTTCCCGCGCACGAGGAACTCTCCCATGTGGCTCACGTCGAACACGCCGCAGGCACTGCGCACGGCGTTGTGCTCGGCGGTGATCCCGGCGGGATACTGAATGGGCATCTCGAAGCCGGCGAACGACACCATCTTGGCGCCGGCGGCGACGTGGATGTCGTAGAAGGGAGTGCGCTTGAGGGCGGTGTCGGCCATGAGACGGCAGTCGGTGAGTAAGAGGGGTCCGGTGCGGCGCACCAGTGCGCGCTGCACGCAATATGCCGAAACGGCAGAGGGCGGTCTACTGGAGCAGTGACGTGACCGGTTGCGGGCGGGTAGGGCTTCGTGGTGAATTCTGCCCGGACCCCACCGCTCACAAGGATCAGTTGATGCGCCCGCTCCCCCCGCGCCCGTTGGCCGTCGCACCCCGTGCATCGCGCCTTGGACACACGTTGCTCCTTGCGGCCGCCATCGCGGCCGCCGGCTGTGCGGCCGACGGCGGGGGACCCTCCAACACCGTGGCGAGCGTCGTGATCACGTCGCCTGCGGGCTCGCCGTCCTTCCAGACGCTCGGCCGCACGGTGCAGTTCGCCGCCGAGGCCCGGCGGAGCAACAACGAGCCCATCGCCGCGGCGACCATCGGCTGGAGTTCGAACAACCCGGGTGTGGCGAGCGTGAGTGGCACTGGGCTCGTCACCGCGGTCGCCAACGGCAGCGCGGAGATCCGCGCGTCCTCGAGCGGCATTGAGTCGCTGGCCCGCACCGTGACGGTGGCGCAGGTGGCGGATGCGGTTGCCATCACGCCGGCGACGGTCGCGTTCGGCGCGCTGGGCTCCACGCGGCAGCTCGCGGCGTCGAGCGCGGACTCCAGCGGCGCCCCGATCCCCGGCACGCCCACGGTGACGTGGGCCCGACTCGGCAGCGGCGCGACCGCGACCGTGTCGGCAAGCGGCCTTGTGACCGCGATCGCTGTGGGCAACTCGGACACAGCGCAGGCGACGATCGGCGCCCGGAGCGCAAAGGCGCCGATCACCGTCACGCAGGTGGCTGCGACGATCGTCGTCTCGACCACGGGCGGCGACACGCTGCGCACGACAGGCAGCACGCGCACGTACACCGCGGCGGTCGCAGACTCGCAGTCGAATGCGATGTCGTCCGGCGGCGTGGCCTGGAGCAGCACCGACCCGAGCGTGGCGAGCGTTTCTGGCGGCGTCGCGACCGCGATCTCCGACGGGACCACCAACGTGCGCGCGACGATCGGGAGCGTGTTCGGCCAGCGCGCGCTCCACGTGCAGCGCTTTGCCAACATCTTCACGCTGGCCCCGCCGAGCGCGACGATCACGACGAACGGCGGCTCGCAGCTGTTCACCATGGATGCGCGCGACAGCGCGGACGTGACGCTGGCGACCACGTGGCTCACGCGCTCGACGTCCATCGCCTCTCGCGCACCGGCGACGGGCGCGTCCACCACGGTGACCGCGGTCGGCAACGGCTCCACGTACCTGATCGCGTCCGCGGGTACGCGCACGGACTCCGCGCAGATCACCGTGAGCGGCCAAGCGTCGGTGCCGCTCACCGCAAGTGTGACGGTGGACAACTTCTTCTTCCGCAGCGTGCTGAACCTGACGATGAACCCCGCGATCGATACGATCGCCGTCGGCGGCACCATCACCTGGACCTTCGGCGGTGTGTCGCACAGCGTGGAGTCCACGGGCGTCCCGTCGTTCCCGAGCGGTCCCATTCAAACCGGCGGCACGCTCCAGCGCACGTTCAACGCTGCGGGCACCTACGAGTACATCTGCATCCTGCACGGCGGGATGACGGGACGCATCGTGGTTCGCTAGCACCACCAGATGCGCGAATCGGAGCGAGCACTTTCTTGTCGGTGTTGCAGCATCTCCACAACCCGACTTGAAACGTGACGGCTGGCACCGCGTCCTATCTGCGGTAGCATTCATCCGTTCATAGATGCCACACGCGGCGCGCGCGCCGCCTCGCCGTCCCACCACCCCCGAATGATCGCCACTCTGCTCCTCGCCGCGACGACGTTGATCGCTCTCGGCGCGATGCTGTTGCTCTGGCTGCGGATGCGCGTGCTTCGGCGAGAGATGGCCGCGCTCCGTGCGGCGCCAGCTCCGTCAGTGGAGGGATCGCCGAACGCCATGGCGACCAGCGCGGAGTGGCTCGCGCTGCCGGTGCGCGGCGCGCAGGACGCGCTCTGGGACTGGGATCTCGTCGCCGACAGGATCCGCTTCTCCTCCCGGTGGCGGGAGATGGTCGGCATGAAGGCCGAGGAGGTGATCGCGTCCTCGGAAGAGTGGTTGGGCCGCGTGCATCCGGCGGACCGCGCCCAGGTGGAGGTGGACACCGCCGCGCAGACCGCGGGCCGCAGCGTGCGATTCGCGAGCGAGCACCGCATCCGACATCAGAGCGGGCAGTGGCTGACGATGCAGTGGACGGGCGTGATCGTCCGCGACGCCACGGGCCGCGCGATCCGCGTCGCGGGTTCGGCGCGCGACGCCACGGCGCAGCGCAGTGTGGAGGAGCAGACGCGGCGCGAGGCGTTCTACGACACGCTCACCGGCCTCCCCAACCGCGCGCTCGCGCTCGACCTCCTGCGGCGCGCGATCGCGCGTACGCGGCGCCAGGGCGAGCGCCGCTTTGCGGTGATGCTCGCCAACATCGACCGCTTCACACTGCTGAACGACTCGCTCGGCAACGGTGCCGGCGACGAGATCCTGCGCGGCGTGGCGCGGCGCCTCGCGACCGCCGTCCGCCCCGGCGACGTGCTCGCGCGCGTGGGGGGCGACAAGTTCCTGATCATCCTCGATGCGGTGAGCGAGTGGAGCGAGACCGAGCGGATCGCCGACCGCGTGCGGCTCGTCCTCACGGAGCCGCTCGACATCTTCTCGCACGACGTGGGCGTGAGCGCGAGCCTCGGGATCGTGCTGCACGTGCCCACCACCGAAGCGCCGCTGGACTACGTGCGTGACGCGGAACTCGCGCTGCAGGCCGCGCGGGCGCTGGGCGGCGGCAAGTACGCGGTCTACGACCCCACGATGCGCGAGGGCGTGCGGCATCGCGTGTCACTCGAACAAGACCTGCGCGGCGCGATCGCGCGCGGCGAGCTGATGGTCTGGTACCAGCCGGTGTTCTCGACCCGCTTCGCGCCGGAGAAGCTGGTAGGGTTCGAAGCGCTGCTGCGCTGGAACCACCCCACCCGCGGACTCATTGGCCCGGCCGAGTTCGTTCCGGTGGCGGAGGAGACCGGGATGATCGTCCCGCTCGGCACCTGGGCGATCGGCGAAGCGTGCCGCCATATGCGCGAGCTCGCGCCGAACGGCGACGGCGCGCCGTGGGTGAGCGTGAACATCGCCGCGCGCCAGTTGGCGGACGCCGGACTGCTCACGGTCGTGGACCGCGCGCTCCACGACTCGGGGATCGACGCCGGTCGGCTGCGGCTCGAGGTCACGGAGAACACGATCCTCTCGGACGAGAAGGTCGCGCGCGAGACGCTGCAGGCGCTGAAGGAGCGCGGCGTGCGGATCCTGATGGACGACTTCGGCACGGGCCACGCGTCACTCAGCTATCTGCACCGCCTGCCGATCGCGACGATCAAGATCGACCGCTACTTCGTGGGCCGTATGGATGTGAGCGCCGAGTGTCTGGAGATCGTGCGCTCGGTGGTGGCGCTGGCGAAGAGCCTGTCGATGGACGTGGTGGCCGAAGGCGTGGAGCAGGACGCACAGCTCCAGCAGCTTCGCGAGATGGGGTGCGGTCACGTGCAGGGGTTCCTGCTCTCGCATCCGCTGCGAGCCGAGGAAACGCACGTGTTGTTCGGCCAGTCGCTCGCGGCGGCCGCGAGCTGACGCCTACCAGCGCGCGGGCAGCGCGTCGCGGAACTCCGCCGCCGTCGGGAAGCGATGGTCCGGATCCTTGGCCATGCCGCGCTCGAGGATCGTCGAGATCTCGGGCCCGATCTCGGGCCGGAGTGAATGCGCGGGTGGCGGCATCTCGGTGAAGTGCGCGACCATCTTCCGTGCGCCCTTGTACTCCGAGAACGGTGCCTTTCCCGTCAGGGTCTCATACGCGACCATGGCGAGGGCGTAGACGTCCGCGCGCGCATCGGCCGGCTCCTCGCCGACGAACTGCTCCGGGGCCATGTAGGCCGGCGTTCCGACGGCGAAGCCCTTGTCGGTGAGTCGTCCGCCCGTTGTCGCAAGACTCTTCCGCGCCTCGCTCAGCGAGACCCCGGTGCTCGACCGAATGCTCTCGAGCCGCGCGTGCGCCACGCCGAAGTCGGCCAGCATGGCGTGCCCGGACTGATACAGCACGTTCGCGGGCTTGAGGTCGCGATGCACGACGTGGATCTCGTGCGCGTGCGCCAACGCGTCGGCGAGCTGGAAGACCGTCTGCATCGCGTCCCGCAGCGGCAGCGGTCCGCGTTTGAGCCGATCCTCGAGCGACTCGCCATCGATGAACGGCATCACGTACCAGAGCAGGTCGTTCGCGGCTCCCATGCCGATGATCGGCACGATGTGCGGATGCTGGAGCTTCACCATCACCGCGATCTCGCGCTTGAAGCGCTTGAGCGCCACCTCACCAGCCAGCTCTGGCGGCAGCAGCTTGATCACGACGTGGCGCGGGAGGAACGCGTCGCTGGCGAGGAAGAGCCGACTCTGGCCACCCGCCACGAGCTCGCGCTCGAGGACATACGCGCCGCCGAGGGCGGCCTGCAGGCGGGCGGAGAAGTCGTCGGTCACGGAGTGAACGTACTGCGGAGGACCCGAGTTTGCCCGAGTGGTCCGGTGCGGGGGGGCCGGGCCGTCCGCCGGGCGGAGTTCAGCCGCCGTGAGCGCGTGCCCAGACCTCGAATGCCTCGGCGGACGTCTTCTCGGGGGTGAACCCGAGCTCCTCTTTGAGGCGAAGATTGGCGAGCACGGGACGGAAACGCAGAAAGTCGAGCTGCTCGGGGCCATATCGGGTCACCCGGAGCCGGCGCCCCGCCCACAGGGCTGCCTTGAGCAGCCACGCCGGAAGCTCCCGCGTGGGCTTCCCCAATCGGGCCGCGATCTGGTGGATCGTCAGCGCGCCGTCGCCCGCAAGGTTGAAGACGCCGGTCCGGTTCTCGATCACGCCGAAGAGCATCGCCGCCACCACGTCCTCGTCCCAGATGAAGACGAACGGCGAGTCACTCCCCCGCACCACCAGGATCCGCTCGCGCTCGAACAGCGCCGTGATCTGGTTCCTGGTCGCGGCGCCCAGCACGGTGCTGATCCGAAACACGAGCTGCCCGAGCGCTGGGCGCGTGGTGCGGTAGGTCGCGAGCATCTCTTCGACGAGTCGCTTGTGGTATGCGTAGGCGAATCCAGGCGCGGCACGCAGTGGATGGGACTCCGTGATCCAGCGCGGATTGTCCGCATGGTACCCGTACGCCGCGCCCGAGCTCGAGACGGTCAAGTGCCGCACGCGCGCCGCGAGTGCGGCCTCGACCACGTTCTTGGTGCCGTTCACCGCGATGTCGTACTCGGCCACACGGTCGCCGCGGCTCTCGAGTACCGACGCGAGGTGCACGACGTGCGTGATGCCGCGCTCCCGCATCAGCGGCTTGAGGCGCTGACTGCGGATGTCCAGCGCGAGCACTTCGAACGGCAGGTCGGTACCCGCCCGAACGTCGGTGCCGAGCACCGACACGCCCTCGGCGACGAGTCGGCGGCCGAGGAGCGCGCCCACGTACCCCGCCGCGCCGGTGATGAGGACGCGGCGCTCGCTCACGGCGCCGCCGTCGCGATCGGCCGGCGTCCCCACCAGCCCGAGAGCAGCAATCCGGACACCAGGTGCCACACGCCCCAGAACGCGGTGATCAGCAGCATGCCACCCGCGGTCGGAAAGAAGTTGAGGATGATCAGCAATCCGAGCCCGGAGTTCTGGATCCCGACCTCGAGGGTCACAGCGCGGCGCGCCGCGGGAGCGAGCCGTGCGGCCCAGGCGATGCCAGCGCCGAGCGCAAGCGCGGCCCCGTTCTGCACGACCACCAGCCAGAAGAACACGTCGAATCGCCGGAGGAAGAGTCCGAAGTTCTGCGCGAAGGCGAACGCCACCACCCCCAGCAGTGCCACCAGCGAGAAGGCGCGAAACGGCCGCTCACTGCGCGCGGCGAAGCCCGGCGCGTGCCGACCAGTGAGCATGCCGAGCGCGAGCGGCAGCGCCAGCACGAGCGCCACCAGCCCGAGCACGCCACCGGTGGGGATCTCGATGCTCTGGAGGATCGCCCGGGTCGCGGGATTCACCGCGCCCCAGAACGCGAAGTTGAACGGCGTGAGCACGGTGGCGACGACGCTCGAGACCGCGGTCATGCTCACCGAGAGCGCCACGTCGCCGCGCGCGCGCCACGTCATGATGTTGGAGAACGCGCCGCCCGGGCACGCGGCTACGAGGATCATCCCGAGGGCGAGCTGCGCCTCCACGTCGAGCGCCCAGGTGCCGAGCGCGGTCGCGGCGGGGAGGAGCACGAACTGCGCCCCCATGCCGGCCAAGAACGGACGCGGATCGCGCACCACGCGGGAGAAGTCCTCCAGCGTGAGCGTGAGCGACACGCCGTACATCATGGCCGCGATCACGAGGTTGAGCGTGACGAGCTGGAGGGTGCCGAGCTGCACGATGTCGGCGGCGTCCACTAGCGGCTCAAGGCGCGGATGTGGCGGCGGATCTCCTTCAGGTAGGACGCCTTGTGCACGTAGTAGGCCATGCGGTCGAGCGCGAGATATGCAAACCCGCCGTCCACACGCTGCGCCCAGCGCACCTGTTTCTCGCGCTGCAGCCTGAGCGCCGCCGGATGCCGCGCCGCGAGTCCCTTGAGGTAGAGGGCCACGAGCTCCGCCTGCTCGAACCGCCCCTGCCATCCGAGTCCGCTCGCTTCGATCATCCCCATGAGAAAGAGCGAGTCGTCGGTGGGATGGAACACGTTGAGATGCAGCTGCGGCGCGGCGCCGGAGCTCCAGTGCAGCGCGTCGCGCGCGATGAACGGATAGTGCAGCTCGTAGCCCGTGGCCTGGAGGATCAGGTCGTACGCGCCGGTGCCGCCGTCCGCGAAGGTCACACGGTCCTCCGCGACCGCGCGCACATCGCCCCGCGCGGTGATGTCGCCGTGCGCGAGATGGTGCAGGACCAGCGAGTTCATCACGGGGTGCGACTCGTAGAGCCGGTGGTCGGGGTCCGGCAGCCCGAACTGCGACGGCCGCCCGGCCACGGCGCGGATCAGCAGCCCGTCCACCATCTGCTTGAGCCGCCGCGGAAGCTGCACGAGCCCGCCAAAGGTGTCGATCGGCTTGCCCATCAGGAACTTGGGCAGGAACCAGTAGCCGCGACGAACCGACAGATCCACGCGCTTGGCGTGCCGCACGGCGTCCACGGCGATATCCGCGCCCGAGTTCCCGCAGCCGACCACCAGCACGCGCTGCCCGCGGAAGATCTCGGGCGACTTGTACTCGGCCGAGTGCATCACGCGGCCGGAGAACTCGCCGGGGAGCTTGGGGCGATGCGGATGGTGCAGCGTGCCCGTGGCGATCAACACGCCGGCGAAGTGCCGAGTGCGCGCGGCACCGCCGTGCTCGGTCGTCACACGCCATCCGCCAGCGGCGTCGCGTTCGACGCGCGTCACGCGCGTGGAGAACTCGTAGTGTGCGCGGAGCGCAAAGTGGTCGGCGTAGTCGCGGAAGTAGCGCCGGAGCTCCGGATGATGCGGATACGGCGCGACCTCGTCGCGCATTGGGAACTCCGCGAACTCGGTCATCCCCTTGGAGGAGATGAGATGCGCGCTCTCGTAGACCGTGCTCTGCGGGTTCGCGATGTCCCACAGGCCGCCGACATCTGAGTGCAGCTCGAAGCCAGTGAACGGGACGCCGTGCTTCTGCAGCGCACGCGCGGTCGCCAGGCCCATCGGTCCGGCGCCGATCACCGCGTACACGGATCGCTCAGGAGAGAGGTTCGCCGCCCATCAATGCCGCCATCACTGCCTTCTGCACGTGGAGCCGGTTCTCCGCTTCGTCCCACACGCGGCTCTGCGCCCCGTCGATCACGTCGGCGGTGACCTCCTCGCCGCGGTGCGCCGGGAGGCAGTGCAGGAAGATCGCGTCCTGGCGCGCGCGTTTCATCAGCGCGGCATTCACCTGGAACGCAGCGAAGGCCTTCTCGCGCACCGCCTGTTCCTCCTCCTGCCCCATCGACGCCCACACATCGGTCGTGACGACGTGCGCTCCCTCCGCTGCGGCCGCCGCGTCGCGCACGAGCGTGACCTTGGCGTTCTTCTGTGCGCGCTTGAGGATCGCGGGGTCGGGGTCGTAGCCCTCGGGCACCGCCAGCACGAGTTCGAGGCCGAGGAGGCCCGCGGCGTCGCACCAACTGTTGGCCATGTTGTTCCCGTCGCCGATCCAGGCGATGCGCTTGCCGTCGAAGCTTCCCAAGTGCTGCTGCACCGTGAGCAGGTCGGCGAGGATCTGACAGGGATGCTGCAGGTCGGTGAGGCCGTTGATGACCGGCACCTGCGCGGCCCGCGCCAGTTCCTCGGCGTCGCTGTGCGCGAACGTCCGGATCATGATGCCCTGCACCATGCGGTCGAGGACGCGCGCCGTGTCCTCTATGGCTTCGCCCCGCCCGAGCTGCACATCGCGCGGCGAGAGAAAGAGCGCCTGCGCGCCAAGCTGCGCCGCGCCCACCTCGAACGACACCCGCGTGCGCGTCGAGCTCTTGGTGAAGATCATGGCGAGCGCCTGGCCGGCGAGCGGCCGGCCGTGGTACTCGCCTTTGCGCATGCGATCCGCGAGCGCGAAGAGCCGGCGGAGTTCCGGCGCCGAGAGATCCGTGAGCGCGAGCAGGTCGCGGTGCGGCCTCATGTGCGAGCTACTGGGCGGCACAGTCCACGCGCGTCCAGGTGGGGTCTGCGTCCGGGTTCGGCGCCCCCGCTTCGGGATACCGTGTGGTGAAGGAACTGCGGCGCACGAGCAGACTGTGCCGCGCCGAGAGTCGGGTGCGGTTGGTGAGCGTGGTCTCGGGCGCAAGCTTCGCCGCGATCGTCCACCCGCCTCCGCGGTCGAACTCGACCACGCGGAGCATGAAGCCGGGGCCGGAGATCTCGAGGCACGAGGGCGTCGCGCCGGTGACCGCGCGGATCTCGTTCACCGAGGTGTCGAACGCGGCGCGCGCGCTCGAGTCATTCGGCCATTCGCGCGTGGCCTCGATCCCGCGGACCTGCACATCCTCCGCAGGCCAGAGCGCGTCCTTGCCGGTGAAGTTGGGCACGTCGAAGAGCACGTCCCACGCACCGATCGGTTCGCGCAGGCCCTCGTACGGCGCCGGCTCCGCGCCGCTCCGGAACGCGCGCACTTCGCCCACCCGCAGCTGCGCGATGTTGATGCCACGGAGTTCGTTGAACGGCCCCACGCCCGCCGCCACGTCGGCGGTATCGCGCCGTTCGCCGCAGGCGACGAGCAGGAGGGAGAGCACGACGAATGCAAAGCGGGATCGCGGCATGGGCGGAGGGCTCCTCACAGAATGTACTTGCGCAGATCTTCGTCCTCGGCGATCGCGGAGAGGCGCTTCCGCACCCCCGCCCCGTTCACCTCTTCCGGCGCCGTCCCACGGTCCGGAAGCTCGTACAGCAGCTCCTCGAGCAGCGTCGTCATCACCGTGTGGAGGCGGCGCGCCCCGATGTTCTCCATCCGGGCATTGACCTGCGCCGCGATCCGCGCGATCTCCGCGATCCCGTCGGCGGTGAACGTGAGCGCCGCGCCCTCGGCCGCCACCAACGCGGCGTACTGCTTGGTGAGCGCGTTCTCCGGCTCCGTCATGATCCGCACGAAGTCCGCCTCGGTCAATGGCTTGAGCTCCACCCGGATCGGGAAGCGGCCCTGCAGCTCCGGGATCAGGTCACTCGGCTTGGACACGTGAAAGGCGCCGGCGGCCACGAACAGCACGTGGTCCGTCTTCACCATGCCGTACTTGGTCTGCACGTTCGAGCCTTCGACCACCGGCAACAGATCGCGCTGCACACCCTCGCGGGAGATGTCGGGGCCGCCGAAATCTCCCTTGGTGCCTGCGATCTTGTCGATCTCGTCCAGAAAGATGATCCCGAGCGTCTCCACGCGCTCCAGCGCATCGGCGACCACGTCGTCGAGATTGATGAGCTTCTCGAACTCCTGGTCGAGCAGGATCCGCCGCGCTTCCGAGACCGCCACCGTGCGCTTCTTGGTGCGCTTGGGGAGCAGTTCCGAGAGCATCTCGGCGAAGTTGTTCATCCCTTCCGGCGCGCCCTGCTGGCCGAGCGCGTCCATCACCGGCGCCTGCTGCGAGACCGTGACCTCCACTTCGCGCTGCTCGAGCTGACCGTCGCGGAGGAGCTGCTTGAGCTTCTCGCGCGTGCGCTGGTGCCGTTCCTTGGCGATCGCCTGGTCCTGCGTGACGCTGCCTTCGGATGACGCGACGAACACGCGCTGCGGATCGTTCGGCGAGCCGGCGGAGGCCGGCGTGTCCGCGAGCGGCGGGAGCAGGAGATCGAGGAGCCGCTCGTCCACCCGGTCGTTGGCGAGGTCCTCCACCTCCTGTTCGCGCTCTGAGCGCACCATCTCGATCGCGTTCTCGACGAGGTCGCGGACCATCCCTTCCACGTCGCGGCCGACGTAGCCGACCTCGGTGAACTTGGAGGCCTCGACCTTGATGAACGGCGCGCCGGCGAGCTTGGCGAGTCGGCGCGCGATCTCCGTCTTCCCCACGCCGGTGGGGCCGATGAGGATGATGTTGTTGGGCGAGATCTCGTTGCGGATCCCTTCGGGCGTGCGCTGACGGCGCCAGCGGTTCCGGAGCGCGATCGCCACCGACTTCTTGGCCTCGTCCTGCCCGACGATATAGCGGTCGAGTTCGGCGACGATGCGGCGCGGCGTGAGGTCGGCGAGACGCGCGAGCGCCTGCTCCGTGCGAGGACTCGCCATCCTACGCGGAGGGCTCCACGACGGTGATCTGCGTGTTGGTGAAGATGCAGATCTCTCCGGCAATGGTGAGCGCCCGACGCACGATCTCCGCCGCCGGAAGCGAGGTCTCGCGCACGAGGGCGCGCGCGGCCGCGAGCGCGTACGCGCCCCCGGACCCGATCGCGAGGATCCCGTCGTCGGGCTCGATCAGTTCACCATTGCCGGACAGGACGAAGCCGTGGTCCTTGTCCACCACGATCAGCAGCGCCTCCAGCCGGCGCAGCACGCGGTCGGAGCGCCATTCCTTGGCAAGCTCCACCGCGGCGCGCGAGAGGTTGCCCGGGTGGCGTTCGAGCTTCTCCTCGAACTTCTCGAAGAGCGTGAAGGCGTCGGCAGCGGCTCCGGCAAAGCCGGCGAGCACACGGCCGCCCTTGAGCGCGCGGACCTTCACCGCCGTGGACTTCATCACCGTCTCGCCCACGGAGACCTGGCCGTCGCCGGCGATGGCGACCTTTCCGTCTCGGCGGACCGCGAGGATGGTGGTGGCGTGGAATACGGGGAGCGGCATCCGAGAAATATACAGTGGCGAGAGAATACCTACGCCTCGGCGCGGTACGCGCCGCTGGGCGGTGCCAGCCGCGCTACGCCCTCGGGTGCGACTCCTTGTAGACCTTCTTGAGCCGCTCCACCGACGTGTGCGTGTAGATCTGCGTGGTGGAGACGCTCGCGTGGCCCAGCAGCTCCTGCACCGCGCGCAGATCCGCGCCGCCATCGAGCAGATGCGTCGCGAACGTGTGCCGCAGCGCGTGCGTGCTCAGGCCGGCGCCTTCATCCACGCCCGAGAGCCGCGCGGTCACCGCGTTGTGCAGGGTCTTGGGGCTCATGCGCGCGCCGCGCTGACTCAGGAAGAAGGCGCTGCGGTCGGCCGCGGGACCCACCTTGGCGCGGAGGGCGTCGCGGGCGCGCTCGTACTCGCGCAGGGCCCGTTGGGCGGGTCCCCCGATCGGAACGATCCGCTCCTTGCGGCCCTTGCCGCGCACTTTCACCGAGCCCGCGAGGAGATCGATATCGCGCCCGTCGATGCCGCGCAGCTCCGAGATGCGCAGTCCGGTGGAGTAGAAGAGTTCGAGGATCGCGAGATCTCGCACGTCGGTGAATCGCCCTTCCTGCGCGCGCGTGGCCGCCGCCGCGAGCATGGTCTCCACCTGTGCGCGGTCCAGATGCCCGGGCAGGTGCTTCTCGAGCTTGGGCGACCCCACGGCGCGCGCAGGGTTGGCCTCGACCAGATCGCTCCGGTGCATGAACCGGAAGAACGAGCGCGCCGCCGAGAGCGCGCGGGCGCTGGAGCGCTTGGAGAGCCCGCGGCGCGCGAGGTGCGCGAGCCACGACCGCATGGCAAGCCGATCGATCGCGGCCCAGTCCACCGCCTCTACGCCCAGATGCGTCGCGAGAAAGCCGGCCAGATCCGTCAGGTCCCGCCGGTACGCCGCCACCGTGTGCGGCGAGACGTCGCGCTCCTTCTCGAGGTGCGTGAGAAAGGCGCCGACGGAGTCGTCCGCGCGCCGCTCAACCATGCCGCGGCGTCGCCACCTCGCCAAAGTGGTTCGCGAGCGAGCGCAGGAGTCCGTCGATGGTCCGGTACTTCCCCATCATCTTCGAGACCACGCGGAAGAACGGCGACTCCACCCAGCCAGCCTCGGTGATCGTCACTTCGGTGCCTGCGCCGGTGGTCACCACGTCGTACGTCCAGGTGCCGCCCCAGTCCTGCTGCGTGTCGTTCAGGATCGTCACGACGAGCTGCCGCCCCACGACCTCGCGCGTGACCTCCATCTGGATCAGCCCACCCGGCCCCATGTCCTCTTCCCACGACTCCCGCGGCTTGCCCTGAAGGCGCGTGGAGCTCTTCACGTCGCTCCACCACGTGGAGTGCGCCGAGAAGTTGCGAAGGACCCTGTACACCGAGTCCGCGGGCGCGACGAGGGTCACGGTGCTCGACGCCACGTGTTCGCGTGGGATCGAGCGGCCGTACAGGTACACGCCCGCAGCCAGCACGAGCACGAGGATCAACAGACGCTTGAGGAACTTCACGGTTCACTCCGACGAAACGGGGGCGGACACGGTGGACACGATGCCATACTCCAGACGCCACGACTCCAGCGCCTGTAACGCGCGCGCGGCGTACTGCGCGCGCTTCACGTCCTTGTCGCGCGGGGGGTCGGTCAGCTCTTCGAGCAGCCCGAAGTTCGCGTTCATGGGCTGAAAGTGTTTGGGGTCCCCTTCGCGCAGATACCGGTAGAGTGCGCCGAGCATCGTCGTGGGGGGCGGAAGGACCGGTGCCTCGCTTCGCAGCAGACGGTCGAGGTTGATCGCCGCGAGCAGGCCCGTGGCCGTGCTCTCTGTGTAGCCCTCGACGCCCGTGAGCTGCCCCGCGAAGAGCGTGGTGGGGCGGTCCTTGAGCGCGAGATGCGGCGCCAGCACCGCGGGCGCATTCAGGTACGAGTTGCGGTGAATGCTCCCAAAGCGGAGGAACTCCGCGTGCGCCAACCCCGGCACGCCTTGAAAGACGGCCTTCTGCTCGGGATACCGCATCCGCGTCTGGCACCCGACGAGATTCCACATCCGTCCCGCGCGGTCCTCCTGGCGCAGCTGCAGCACCGCCCACGGACGCTTGCCCGTGCGCGGATCCTGCAGCCCCACGGGCCGCATCGGCCCGTGCCGGAGCGTCTCCGCCCCGCGCCGCGCCATCTCCTCGATCGGCATGCAACCTTCGAAGTACGGGATCTCCTCGAAGTCGTGCGAGTGGTAGAGATCGGCCGCGACGAGCGCCGCGATGAACGCGTCGTACTCCTCACGGTTCATCGGGCAGTTGAGATACGCGCCTTCGGGTCCGGCCTCGGCCATCGTCTCCTTGTTCCACCGGGCCGCGCGGAACGCGATCGAGCGGTCGATCGACTCGTCGGCGATCACGGGGGCGATGGCGTCGTAGAACGCCAGCGAGGCGGCGCCCACCGCGTCGGCAATGCCTGACGCGAGCGCGTCGCTCGTGAGCGGTCCGGTGGCGATGATCCCCACCTCGGGAAGCGTCGTCACCTCGTCGCGCACGACCTCGATGTTCGGGTGCGCGTGCACGCGCTCGTGCACCAGGTCCGCAAAGATCACGCGGTCCACGGCGAGGGCAGAGCCAGCGGGGATGCGGGCGGCGTCCGCGCACTCGAGGATGAGCGATCCCAGCGCGCGCATCTCCGCCTTCAAGAGGCCGTGCGCGTTGGTGACCTCGGTGCTCTTGAACGTGTTGGAACAGACCAGCTCTGCGAGCCGGTCCGTGCGGTGCGCGGGGGTCTCACGCACGCCGCGCATCTCGTGCAGCCGCACGCGGTGTCCGCGTTCCGCCAACTGAAAGGCGGCCTCGCTTCCCGCGAGGCCGCCTCCGACCACCTGGATGGGACGCGGCGTCACGCGGGAGTCGCCTCGGCCTCCGCCGATTCAGAGACCTGCACGTCCCACTCGTTCTGGCACTTGAGACACCGGCGGAAGTGGCCGCGCGTCTTGGTGCTCTTGGCCTCGGCGCCGTCGAATCCGCACTCCGGGCACTTCTCCAGCACCGGCTTGTCCCAGCACACGAAGTCGCACTTGGGATAGTTCTCGCACCCGTAGAACGCCTTGCCGCGCTTCTTGGAGCGCCGCGCCGCGATATCGCCGCCGTCCTTCGGGCACAGCACACCCGTGGGCATCGACCGCGTGCCCTTGCACTTGGGGAACGTGGAGCAGCCAAGGAACTCGCCGGAGCGCGAACGCCGGATCACCATCTTGTTGCCGCAGATGGGGCAGTCGTACTTGGTGAGGACCGGCGGTTCCTTCTTGCCCTTGAGCGGACGCGTGAACTTGCACGTCTTGGGATGGTTCTCGCACGCCACGAACGGCCCGAAGAACCCGCCCTTCGGCAGGAGCTTCCCCCCGCAGTCCGGGCACCGCTCGGTCTCGAGCGCCGACAGGTCGTGCGCCTCGCGAATGAGCGCCTCGGCGTCCACGGATTCGAGCGCGTGCGCGAACGGCGACCAGAACTCCGAGAGCACGTCGCGCCACCCCATCTGGCCGTCCTCGACCTTGTCGAGCTCGGCCTCCATCTGCGCCGTGAAGCCGATATCGAACTCCCGCGGGAACTGCTTCACCATCACCTTCTCGACCGACTCGCCGAGGGGCGTGGGGAAGAATCGGCGCTGCTGCAGCTCGGCGTAGTGCCGCTCGGTGAGCGTCGAGATGATCGACGCATACGTGGACGGCCGGCCGATGCCGCGCTTTTCGAGCTCCTTCACGAGCGACGCTTCGGAGTATCGCGGCGGCGGCTCGGTGAAGTGCTGCGTGGGATCCACCGACCGCACCGGGGCGTGCTCGCCCGGCTCGATCGCTGGCAGCGCCTGCTCGTCCTCGAGCGTCTTGTGCTCCCCTTCCTCGCGCGCCTCGCGGTAGAGCACGAGGAATCCGTTGAACTTCACCACGGAGCCCGTGGCGCGGAACAAGTAGCGCCCGAGGTCGAAGTCCACGGTGGTCGTGTCGAACACGGCCGGCGCCATCTGTGACGCCATGAAGCGCTGCCAGATGAGCGTGTAGAGCTTGAGCTGCTCGGGCGACAGGTACTTGGACACGCTGTCGGGCGTGCGCGCCGGATCCGTGGGACGGATGCCCT
>CAZGFE010000042.1:0-23476 GCA_964524665.1 uncultured Gemmatimonas sp. | reverse complement strand
GGAGGTTGAAGGTCTGGAAGACGAACCCGATCTCCTTGTTCCGCACGCGGGCGAGTTCGTCGTCCTTCATCGTCGAGACGAGCTGGCCGTTGAGCCAGTACTCGCCGGCGTTCGGCGTGTCGAGGCAGCCGATGATGTTCATCAGCGTCGACTTGCCGGAGCCCGAGGGTCCCATGATGGCCACGTACTCGTTGCGGCGGACCGCGAGGTCGAGCCCGCGGAGCGCGCGCACGATCTCACCGCCCATGTCGTATTCGCGCTTGAGGCCGCGCGTCACGATCACCCACTCCTTGCCGGGGGCGTTGCCGGCCGCCTCGACGACGACCGCGCGTTCGGCGGTCGTCGAGAGGGGGATCTCTTCGTCAGTCTGGCTCACGGGGTCTTTCCTGGGGTGGTGGCGGTCGTGGTGGCCGGCTGCTCGCGGATCAGCTGGCCGTCCTTCAGTTCGCGGATCGCCTGGTACGTGCCGGCCACGATGCGCTCCCCCGGCTCCAGCCCGGAGATCACCTCGAAATACTTCTCGCCAGCGATGCCTACTCTTACGGGCCGGAACGTCACTTTGTTGTCCTCGCCTACGACGAACACGCCCTCCACGTCGCGCTTGCCGACCTCGACCGCGGGGGTCGTGGCGCCTGGCGGCGCGTCGGTCGTCTTGATCGCCTCATTCTCCCGCACCGTCAGGGCGATGATCGGGATCGAGAGCACCTGCGTGCGGGTGTCGGTGATGATCTTGGCCGTGGACGAGAAGTCCGGCCGCGTGTCGGCCGGCGGATTCAGGATCCGCACGGTCACTTCGTAGTCGATCGCCTGGTCAGTGGTGCCGGCGGTCGCGCCGCGCACGGAGCTGTTGGAGATCTCGACCACGCGGCCGAGGAAGGTCGTGTCGGGGAAGGCGTCGATCTGCACCACGGCCGAGTCGCCGACGGCGATGCGCGAGACGTCCGTCTCGTCCACCTTCACCTTGGTCTCGAGCACGCTCATGTCCGAGATCGTGAGCAGCGTCGCCGCGTCGCGGTTGAGCGTGCCCATGATCGCCGTCTCGCCGACTTCCACGTTGAGCCGCGTGATCCGGCCGCTCATCGGGGCGTAGATCGTGGTCCGGGAGAGCTGCCACTTGGCGTCCGTCAGCGAGGCCTCGCTCTGCTTCACGTTCTCCTCGGCGGCCGTCACGAGCGCCTGGTTCACCTCGAACTGTGTCTCGAGCTGCTCCAGCTCCTGCGCGGAGACCAGCGCGGGGTTGCCCTTGGCGATGTCGCGCTGGCGCTCGAAGTTGCGCTGCGCCTGCAGCAGGTTGGCGCGCTGCTGCGCCAGCCCTGCGCGCGCGTTGGCCAGCGCGGCCTCGGCCCGCAGGACCTGCGCCTCGTACTGCTGCGGGTCGATCTGCAGCAGGAACTGGCCCTGCCGCACGAGGTCGCCGTCGCGCACCGCGAGGCGCGTGATGCGTCCCGTGATGTCGGCGGAGAGGTCCACCTTGGTCGTGGGGATCACCTGGCCGCTGGCGGTCACGGAGGCGACGAGATCGCGGGATTCGATCCCCTCGATCCGCACCAGCGTGCCCTTGGCCTTGTTCTTGGCTGCAGAGACCGCCACCGCAGCGATCAGTCCTACGACCACCACGGCCGCGATCCCCAACTTCATCTTCTTGGTCATCAGTTCCTCAGGTCAGCGAAGGGAGCGGCCGACTGCGCTTTCCAGCGCCGCGTACGCCCGATGGAATTCATAGACTGCGTCGATCCGGTCCGTCTCTGCCCGCTCGTATTCCGCGCGCGCCGTCGTGAGATCCACGAACGTGTTGGCCCCCACGCGGTACCGCTCTTCGGCCAGCTGGAGGGCCTGCCGGGCCGTCGTCGCGTTCCGCGTCTGCAGATCCACCGTGCGGTGCGCCGCCTGGAGGGTGACCAGCGCCGACGTGACATCGGCGGTCAGCTGCAGCTCCTGCCGACGCACGCTGTATCGCGCGTCCGCGCGGCTTGCGTTGGCCTCCTGCAGACGCTGCTCACGACCGAACCCGTCGAACAGCGGGATCGAGAGCGACGCCTGCAGGCTGTACGGCTGCCGTACGTAGGGCGAGAGCTCCGTGCTGTCCACGATCGCCTGCGCGTTGCCGCCCACCGATGCGCTGAATGACAGCGTGGGGGTGTACTCGCCGCGCGCGGCCGCCAGGCCTGCCTCGGACACGCGCTCGCGCGCCATCATGGCCAGGAGCGCGGGGTTGCCGCGTCGGGCCATCTTGAGCAGGTCGCCGAGCTGATGATTCGGCGCGACCACAGTGAGATCGGCGGTCAGCGTCACGCCCTCGGGCATCGGCACCCCGAGCTGCTGGAACAGCTGCAGCCGGGTCACCTCAGCCGTGTTCTGGGCGCGCAGGGCCGCCACTTCCTGCTGGCCGAGTCCGACCTCGGCGCGCATCACGTCGAGCGACGTCCCCGCGCCAACGCCCGCGCGTGCGCGGGCGAGCTCCAGCTGCAGCCGCTGCTGCACCACGAGCGTGTCCTGCAAGGCGGCGCGTGCCTGTGTCTGCAGGGCGAGCAGGAACTGCGCGGACACGGAGCTCCGCAGCGTGTAGCCCGCCGCTTCGAGGTCCGCGTCGGCCGCATCGAGTTGCGCGTTGGCCCGCTTGAGGCTGGCGAAGGTGCCGTAGTTGTAACGGGCGCTCATGGAGAGATTCCACGACGACGAGACGATGTCGTTCGTGGCGCCGAACGCCACACCGCCGAAGAACTGCGGACGGCCCTCGCGGTAGTTGCCACCAATGCTGGCGTCAGCGCTCGGCAGGAAATTGCCATAGGCGGAACGCAGGCCCGCGCGCGCCCGCGACTGCCCCGTGATCGCCTGCAGATACTGCGGATTGTTCTTGGCGGCGATCTCCAAGGCCTCGGCGAGCGAGAGCGTCGTGCGCGGTGGCGCGTCCTGTGCGCGCGCGGGCGCAGCAAGAGTCGTGAGCGCGAGCAGGCCCGCGCAGGCAAGAGCAAGTCTCATCAATGTCGATCCGGTTGGGTGGGCTGGTACGTCGACTCTACGGATGGTGTGGACAAAGTGTTTCATGCGGGGGGCTCGTCCCGAAGCGCTTCGAGGGAGTTGGCCGGATTCAGGATCCGCAGGAGCCGTCCGGCGGTGTCCGTCCAGATCTCCCAGAGGAGGGTCCCGGCCGCCTGATCCCGCACGACCCAATGACGCGCCGGCAGCTCGCGGAGCCCGAGCGCCACGCTCTCCGTGCCGACCTCCTCCACCCGCGCGACGCGCTGGGAGAGGGAGCGCGGGGCGATCAAGAGCGTCTCGCGGGAGCGCGCGAACCGCATCACCAGCCACAGGTGATGCACGATCTCGTTGTCGATCGCCAGCGCGGTGCCCGGGAAGGGGAGTTCGCGCGCGGACTCGCCGTCCGCGCGTACCGCGCGCCCGGACCAGACCCCGCGCTCGCGTCGGCCGAAATAGCTGTCCCGGAGCTCGGGTCCGTCGCGCCGCTCGGTCTGCAGGCGGAGCGGCGTGCCGGTGGAGTCGAAGTTCAGGACCACCGTGAGCCGCACATCGCCCCGGAGCACCGTGCCCTGCGCGACGAACGAGACGCCCGCACCGCTCCGCGTGGAGCGAATGCTGAAGTCCTCGCGCCCGACGCGTTCGCCGGCGACCGACAGCGTGAAGCTGCCTTCGTCGATGATGGTCACCTGGCCGCGGAGCGGCGTGAGGCTCAGGGCCACGCCGATCCCGGCCGCGAGCAGAGCGCGGAGCCGGTTCATGGGTCGAATCTACTCGGTCGAGCGGCAAGCGCCGCCCGCCGCGGGTATACTCCCCGCGTGACCGACTCCTCACGACTCCGTCTCCGGCCGTCGGCCAACGCGCTTCGCCGGCTGCGCGAGCCGTGGATGATCGTCGCCGCGGTCGCCGTGCTCCTCACGGCACGGTGGACGCAGACCCCGGAACTCTGGCTGGTGGTCGCCCTTGGCAGCGTCCTGCTCGTGTTGGGTCTCGTGACCTGGCGCTCACGCGACGCCGCCTCGTGGCGTCGGGTGTTCTTCGTCGCGGCGGGTGGCCTGGTCCTCGCGGCGCAGGGGCGGTGGCACCAACAGCAGCGGGCCCTCGAGACCGCGCCCGAGGTGGTGCGCGATGCACGGGCGGCGCAGGGCGCACGCGCTCTGCAAGACGCGTTCGACGCGCGGATGGATGCCCTGCAGCGGGTGGCGGCCTCGGCGCTCGACGCGCCGTCCGAGCCCCGCGCCGCCTTCTCCACCCTCGAACTCCTCGCGCCGGTCGGCAGCGATCACGCGGTCCTCCTCGTCCGCGCTGGCCGACCGGTGGCGTGGAGCGGTCGGCTGCTGGTCGCGCTCGACTCCCTGCGCGCACCGTCGGGCATCATCGCCACGCCGTTCTATCTCGTGGCGTACGTGACGGCCGCGCGGGGCTCGGATCTCGCGATCGCCACGCTGCTGCTGCACGCCGATCCACCGGCGGATGGACTGACGGAGGCCCTCGATGCGCGGATCGCGCGCGCCCAGGGTCTGCAGGGATTCCTGTACGCAGACCCTGCGGCGGCGCGCGGCGTGGCCTCGGCGGTGGTGCTGGAGCTGCGCGGCGCGCCGGTGCTCGCGGCGCGTGCGGCGGTGGCGCCGGCGGAGGTGCTCGAACTGGAGGCGTGGGCGGCGGCGCTCCCCCGGGTCGCCCTGCTGATCGCCGTCATGCTGCTTCTGCTGATCGCGATCGCGTGGCGGCGCGACGCGGGGCTCGGGCCGCGGCTCTTTGCGCTCACGGTCGCCTTTGCGGTGGTCGCGATCGTCCCGCTGAGTGCGCTCTCCAATGTGAGCACGCTCTTTGACCCCACGCGGTTCCTGGTCCGCTCGGGCTGGCGATTCACGGCCAATGCCGGCGCACTGGCGATCTCCTCCGCGCTCCTGCTGCTGGCGCTGCTCTCGCTGCGCCGCGCGCGCGTGCGGCTCCGGTCGCGGCTCGCCGCCGTGGCCGGGGTGATCGTGGTGGCCGGCGCCGCGCCGTTCCTGCTGCGGGAGCTCGCGCGCGGCGTCCAGGTGCCGGGTCCCGGCGTCTCCACCACGCTCTGGGTGGCGTGGCAGGTGACGATCTTCCTGGCCTCGGTGACGGTGCTCCTGCTCGGCATCACCGTCGGGCAGGGTGCGCTGGGCCGCGTGCGCGGCTTGCCGCCCTGGGTGGCGCCCGGCCTTGCGGTGCTCGCGGCGCTCGCCGCGCCGCTGATCCTCGAGGCCCCCGGTGTGTTTCCGCCGGCGTACACCGCCCTCTGGGTGCTCGCGATCGGCGCGCTCGCGTTCACGCGTCAGGCGCGGTCCGTGGTGCTGCCCGTGGCGCTGGTCGCCGCGTGCGGCGCCGTCTCGCTCGTCTGGTTCTCGGTCGTGCGCGAGCGCGTCGCCCTGGCCGTGCGTGACGTGCACGCGCTGCACGCCCCCGATCGTTCGGCGGCGATCCTGCTGGAGCGCTTTGCGCTCGTGCTCGATCCCGCTCGCGCGGCGCGGTCGCGGGTCGAACTGCTCTCGCGATTCGCACTCTCCGACCTGGCGGGCGCGGAGTTCCCCACGGAGCTCACCACGTGGGCGCCCGACGGTGCGCGCATGGCGGAACTCATCGTGGGTCGCGGCCCGGGCTCCACGTACGGGGTGAACCTGTTCGCGGCGGAGGCGCAGCGGACGCGTCAGCCGTCGATCACCGAGGTGGACGGCGACCCGGGCGTGCACCTCGTGCTGAGCGTGCCGCACACGGACGGCTCCGCGACGACCGTCGTCGTGGCGCCGCGCTCGCGGCTCGTCGGCGCGGACCCGTTCGGTGCCTTCCTCGGGTTCTCACCGCCTCCGGCGCCCGAGCCGCCATACGTGCTGCGCCTCGGCGACTACTCGGCAGACCTTCCGTCGGCGCTCACCTTCCGCGGCGCGTGGACACGGTCGGGCAACGAGCTGCACGGCGACTGGTACCTCGCCGGCGCCGGCGGACTCAGCCGCCAGCTGCACGCGGTCGTCGAGCTGCGCTCCTTCGACGCGCTGATCGCGCGCGGCGCGCTGCTCGTGTTCGTGGACCTGCTCGTCCTCGGCAGCATCTGGTTCCTGATCGTCACGGCGGATGGCGCCCTGCCGCGCTGGTGGCGGCGCCGACGCAATGAGATCCTCACGAGCTATCGCACGCGCCTCTCGGTCGCGCTCTTCGCCTGCTTCCTCGTGCCCTCGCTGCTCTTCGGCCTGTGGTCCTTCCAGCGCCTGCAGGACGACGACCGGCGCGCGCGCGACCTGCTGGTGCGGGAGACGCTGCGCGGTGTGGCCACGTATACGGAGCTCGCGGAGGCGGCCGCGCGCTTCGAGACGCCGCTCTTCCTGTACGCGGACGGCCTGCTCGTCGGGACGAGCGATCCACTGCTCGAGGCCATCGCCCCCACGGGCCGCCTGCTCCCGCCGAGCGTGATGCGCATTCTCGCCGAGGGAGACGAGATGACCACGGGCCGCGCCGAGGAGATCGGGCCATCGGCGGTGCGGCTGGGCTACCGGGCAGCCACCGACTCGGTCGGCAGGCGTTGGGTGCTCGCGGCCCCGGCGCGGCTCGACGAGCGCTCGCTGGACCGGCGGCGGAACGACCTGGCGATCTTCCTGCTCTTCGCGCTCTCCATTGGAGCGCTGGCGGCGCTGTGGGCGAGCGGCGCAGCGTCGCGGCAGCTCTCGCGGCCGATCCGCTCGCTGCGCGACTCGGCGCTGGCGCTCGCGCGCGGCGAGCGCACGGCGCCGCTGCGCAAGGATCCGCCGCTGGAGTTCGCCCCGGTCTTTCGCGCCTTTGGTCGAATGACGGAGGACCTCACGGAGAGCCGCGCGGCGCTGGAGGCCGCCGAGCGGCGACTGGCCGCCACGCTGCGCAACGTGGCCAGCGGTGTGATCGCCGTGGACGACGCGGGCATGGTCACGTTCACGAATCCGCGCGCCGAGACGATCCTCGGCGTCACGATCCCTGCTGGCGCCCCCGTGCCGGAGGTGCTGCCGGGCGCATTGCGCGCGGCGCTGACCCAGTTCCTCGACGGCACGGCGGATGAAGCGGCGCTCGAAGTGGAGCAGGACGGCCGCCGGCTGAACGTGCGGCTTGCGCGCCTGGCCAGCGGCGCGCGCCGTTCGGTGCTCACCGTGGACGACGTGACGGAGGTGACGCGGGCCGAGCGCGTGATCGCGTGGGGCGAGATGGCGCGGCAAGTCGCGCACGAGATCAAGAATCCGCTCACACCCATGCGGCTGGGACTCCAGCATCTGCGTCGCGCGCGCAAGGACGGGCGGGTGGACTTCGACCGAGTGCTCGAGGAGAACACGGCGCGCATGCTTGCGGAGATCGACCGCTTGGACGAGATCGCGCGCGCGTTCAGTCGGTATGGCGCTGCCCCCGAGGCGGAAGAGCCCGCGATCGCCGTGGACCTGGCGGTCATCGCGCGCGACGTCGTGGACCTCGAGCGCATGGGAGAGGCGGAGATCGCGTGGGAGGCCGTGATTCCGGACCATGCCGTCCTCGTGGCCGCCCGCGACCGCGAGCTGCGCGAAGTGCTGCTCAATCTGCTCGAGAATGCCCGGCTCGCGCACGCCCGCCGCGTGGCGGTCGAGGTCGAGCCCCTCCTCGGCGGCGGCGCCGAGGTCCGGGTGCGCGACGACGGTGTTGGGATCGGGCCCGAATCGCTGCCGCACATCTTCGACCCGCAGTTCTCCACGCGGACCAGCGGCAGCGGACTCGGACTCGCCATCAGTCGGCGCCTGATCGCGAGTTGGGGCGGCAGCATCCGGGTGGAGTCGGCGGCGGGGCAGGGCGCGCTGTTCCGGATCCGATTGGGTGCGGCCCCGGTGGACGACTAACTTTCGGGCGTGACCAGCCCCGCCGAATCCGTCGCGCCGAACCGCATCACCACTGGGATCCCCGCACATCTGGACGGGTGGCAGCTTCCGCCCGACTGGCGGTGGGGCGCCTCCGGCGTGGCGACGCCGTACCGGCACGCGCACGAGGTCATCGACTCGCTCGGCCGCTCGCTGGCGCTCGTCACCGCGCCGGACCCCGCGCATACCGGGTGGCTGTTCTCGGAGGCGCGGCACCTCGCGCAGCGCAATCATCCGAGCATTCCGACCACGTATCACTTCTGGCAGCAGCACGTCGGGAGCCGGCGCGGCCCCGGGTACCTCCGCCGTTGGATCACCGGCGAAACCGTCGGGGAGCGGCTCAAGCGGAGTGGAGAGGAGACCGTGCCCTTTGTGCTCCGCATGCTGCGCGCGATCGGGAGCACGCTCGCGTATCTGCACGATTCGGGTGCGACGCACGGCGCGCTCTCCACCGAGACCACGTACTTCACGCCCACGGGCCGGATCTGGCTGCTCGGCTGGCAGTGGGCGGTGCCAGCGAGTGAGCGACCCGAAGGCGTTGCGCCCGACCCGGCGTGGTGCCCTCAACCGCCGGAGTGGCGCGGGCAGTGGACGCCGAACGCGGCGTCGGATCAGTGGCAGCTGGGTGCGCTCGCCTATGGGCTGCTGACTGGCGAGGTGCCGAGTGGCGACGAGATCCCGCCGATCCGGCTCGTGCGGGCGGAGACGCCCGCGACGGTGGCGGAGCTCGTGGATCGCATGCTCGCGCCGCGTCCCCAGGATCGCTTTGCGAGCGTGGCCGGGATGTTGCGGCGCATCGAGCGAATTTCGGGCACCTCGTCGCTGGCGTTCCCCGGCACCGAACAGGCGAGCGGCGAGCACGTGGCGGTGAGCGAGGAGGACCGTCTCCGCTGGGCCACCGGTGACGACTTCGAAGTGCTCGCGCTCCTCGGCGTGGGCAACTACGGCTCGGTCTGGCGCGTGCGCGACCTCTCGCTCGAACGCGAGGTGGCGCTCAAGATGTTGCATCCCGCCGTTGCGCGGAACGCAACGGCCGTGGCGCGGTTCCGGCGCGAGGCGCAGCTGGCTGCGCAGCTGCAGCACCCCGCGATCGTTCCGATCTTCGCGTGGGACCAGAAGGGGGACGTGAACTGGTACCTGATGGAGCTCGAGGAAGAAGGCTCCGTCGCGGACCTCGTCAAGCGGGACGGCCCGCGCCCCTTTGCCGAGATCGCGCCGCAGGTGGACGCCGTGCTGGACGGGCTCGCCGTCGCCCATGCGGCCGGCATCATCCACCGCGATCTCAAGCCGGAGAACATTCTCATTGACCGGTATCGGCGGTGGCGGATCGCCGACTTCGGCATTGCGAACGCACTCGGCGCGCAGGTGGCGGGCGCGTCAGGCACGCCGGCCTTTGCGGCGCCGGAGCAGCTGCTGGGCGAGGAGCAGGGCGTGGGCACCGATCTCTTCGCGGTGGCGGCGATCATCGTCTTCGCGCTGCAGGGCCGCGTACCGTTCGCCGGAGAGGATGGGCGGGCGATCCTCGCGGCCCAGCTCGCGGGGCGCGCGGATCTCGCGGAGCTCGACGACGATCTGGTGCGCTGGCTGCGCCGGGCGCTCGCGGCGGACCCCGCGCAGCGCTTTCGGGATGCCGAGGAGATGCGAGCCGGGTGGCGGGTGGTCGTGCGCCGTGTGCTCCGCGAGGAACGGCGGGCGACGAGTGCCTGGTGGCGTCTGCTGCGGCGGCTGGGCGCGCTCTTTGGCGGCCGCGGTCCTATCCGGCGTCCAGGACCTCCCGCACCGCGCTGAGGACCCGCCGCGCGGCGAAGGGTTTCTGGAGGAACAGGAATCTCGCGGACCCGAGTTCTTCGCGGAGGGCCATGTCGTCCGTGAAGCCCGACATCAGGATCACCCGCGTCGAGGGACGCCGCTTGAGGAGCCGCTGCACGAGCTCCTTGCCGCCGATCCCCGGCATCATCACGTCGGTGAGCAACAGGTGGATCTCGCCCGACTCTTCCTCGGCCAGTCGGAGCGCCTCGCCACCGTTGGAGGCCTCGAGCACGCGGTAGCCGCTGGAGGAGAGCATGCGACCCAGTGCGGTCCGAATGGCAGGCTCGTCCTCGACGAGCAGCACGACCTCGCCGTCGCGGGCCACGGCGGTCCCCCGGGCGGGGCTGAGCCGACGCGCGTCGGCAACGTCGGCGGTGATCGAGAAGGGCAGGGTGACGTCGAAACGGCTGCCCGCGCCCTCCTGCGATTCCACGAGGATCTCGCCGCCGGCCTCGTGGACGATCGCGTACGCGGTCGCGAGGCCCAGCCCCGTGCCCTTGCCGGCGGGCTTGGTGGTGAAGAACGGCTCGAACAGCCGCTCGAGGATCTCACTGGACATGCCGGTGCCCTGATCCTTGACCGTGACGCGCGCCATCCCGCGATCGCCGTTCTCCCCCGGCACCGCGTCCGTGCGCAGCGTCAGCGTGCCGCCCTCCGGCATCGCGTCCACGGCGTTGATCACGAGGTTCATCACCACCTGCTCGAACTGGCCGGCATCCAATCGAACGATCAGCGGATGTGCGGCCAACTCGATGCGCAGCTCGACGCCCTGCTTGACGAGACGCCGGAGCATCAGGTCGAGCCCACGGATCACGTCGTTCACGTCGAGGTCGCGCGGAATGATCACATCGCGGCGGCTGAAGGCGAGGAGTTGCCGCGCGAGCGCCGCCGCGCGGTCCGCCGCGCCGCGGATCGCCTCCAGTTCCTCGCGCCCGCGGCCGGTGTCCTCGAGCTCGAAGGCCAGCACCTCGGCGTAACTCTGGATGACCGTCAGCACGTTGTTGAAGTCGTGTGCGACACCGCCGGCGAGCCGGCCGACCGCCTCGAGCTTCTGCGCCTGACGCAGCTGTTGTTCGAGGCGATGCTGATCCGTGACATCCACCACCATGGCGCCGACGCCGACCGGGGTTGATCCGGGTCGCAGGATCGGGTAGTACGTGACCACCCACCGGCGCCGTTCGCCGGGCAACGCGGGCGTCTCGCCTTCGATGATGACGTTGGTCTCGGCTCGTGCGGTGGCGAGCACACGCTCGACGATCGGGCGAATGGTGGGCGCCAGACCCGGGATGACCTCCTCGAGGCGTCGTCCCAGATGCTCCTCGGCGCTCAGACCGTTGATCCGCGCCAGCGTGTCGTTCACCCGCTGAAACCGCAGGCCGCGATCGTAGAACGCGATCCCGAACGGGGCGCTCTCGAGTGCGGAGTCGAGGAACGTCGCCGTCTGCGTGAGCAGCCGATTCGTCTCGTCCCGCTCCAGCACGCGGGCGCGCAACTCGGTCGCCTGGTCCTCGAGCAGGGCGGTCTGCTCCTCCAGCTGCGAGGCCTGTTGTTCGAGCTCGGCGGCCTGGTCCTCGATCCGATGTTGCCGCTCCTCCGCGAGCAGCGCCTCGGCCTGGAGCGCGTTGGTGATCCGCCGGGCCATCAAGGTGGCGATCCCGAGCGCGACGAGGAGCACCAGGATCGTCGTCCACGCGATCAGCGCCTGCTGGTCGAGCCGCTGGAATCGACGTTCCGATTCTGATTCGACGAGGTCGTCGAGGATCTCCATGGCGCGGTCGAACGCGACGGTCCCGGCCAACGCGAGCTCGCGCGTGAGCGCGCCGTCGCCGAAGGTCGGGCGCGCAAAGGTGGAGTCCCACGTGGCGTACGCGCGCTCGAACTCGTCGAGTCGCGCTAGGCGCTCCGGCGAGTCGGCCAGCAGGACGCGGAGGCGCGCGACGGTACTGGTGAGCGTTGTGGCGGCCGCGTTCGTCCGCGCGGGGCCGCTCGAGTCGCGCGCCAGCAGGTACGTACGGACCCCGCTCTCCGCATCCCAGAGCAGACGCTGCGCCCGCGTCCCCTGGCGGAGGATCGACGAGCTCTGACGCACCAGATCGGCCGACGAGCGCTCGGCCGCGAACCCGCCGACCGCCACGAGCGCGATCACCGTCACCGCCGCGAGGAGCAGCCGGCGCGAGCGCTGGATCCCCCTCGTCAGGGCGGGGCCATTCTCCTCGGGGTCCGAGGAGGGCGGGTGCGGGTGCGTTGGGGTCACGGAGGGGTTGGGACGTTAGACCGGTGCGGGATCGTCGTCAATGAAGCGTAGTGTTTTGTGCCAGATCCCATTACTCGTACGTCACTTCTACCACCCGGCGTTGAACCAGTGATATCCTACGACGTGCTCGCACATCCTTGTATATCGGTCGGCGCTCGGAATCCTTGCGTCGCGGTGCTCTTGTTGCTCGGAGCTGCCACCGCTTCGGCACGCGCGCAGACGCCTGTGCCGGGGGTCTCGCGCCCGGCGGTGGATACCCTGCGCCCCGACTCGGCGAGGGCAGATTCAGCGCGGGTGGCTCGGCTTGCCGAGCATCGGGTGGAGGTCACGCGCACCGAGACGACCTCGGACCGCCTGCCTTGGGCGGTGAGTGCGCAGCGGACGGAACAGATTCGCCGCGGGCAGGGCACGGTGGGGCTCGACGAGGCCCTCGCGAACATTCCGGGCGTGGTGGTCGCCAATCGCCACAACTACGCCCTGGACTCGCGCGTGTCGATCCGGGGCGCGGGCAGCCGAGCCAACTTCGGCATGCGTGGCGTGAAGGTGCTGTTCGACGGGATCCCGCAGTCGCTGCCGGACGGACAGAGCCAGTTGACCAACGTGGACCTCGCCGCGATCAGCCGCGTGGAAGTGCTGCGCGGCTCCGCGTCGTCGCTCTACGGCAATGGCTCGGGGGGCGTGATCGCATTTACCACAGATCTCTCCGCGCCCCATCCGCTGAGCGCGATGGTGCGGCAGGTCTCGGGCTCCGCCGGGCTCCAGAAGACGCAACTGCGCGCGAGCGGACGCGTGGGGAACTCGTTAGGCATGTTCTCGGTGAGCCGCACGGCAGTGGACGGATTCCGGCAGTACAGCGCAGCGGAGACCCGTCAGCTGATCACGGCGGTGGACCACGCCTTCGGCGCGCACACCGTGCTCTCGGTGCGCGCCGGCACGGCCGAGACGCCCAAGGCGCTCAATCCTGGGGCGCTCACGGCGGCCGACTACGCCGCCAACCCGGACACGGCATCGCTCTCCAGCGTGCGGCGCGGCGCGAGTCGCGAGGTGGACCAGCGCTACGCCTCCGTGCGGCTGCGCCAGACGCGTGGCGCGCTGGAATGGAGCGGTGCCCTCTACGGGCAGCGGCGCTTCGTGGACAACGCGCTTGCCGTGGCACCGCCCGCGCCCGCGGGACCCACGAACGGGGTGTTCAACACCATCGACCGGCGCGTCACCGGTGCGCGGCTTGACGCTTCACGCACGTTTGCCGGCGCGTGGAGCGCCCGGATCTCCGCTGGACTGGATCTGCAGCGCTCCTTCGACGTGCGCCGCAATCAGCGGAGCACGGCGGGGCGCCCCAGCGCACCCGAGGACACGCTGCTGCTCGATCAGCGTGAGGAGGTCGTGAGCGTCGGACCGTTCGCGCAGGTGCAGTGGGATCCCCATCCGCGCGTGACGGCCAGCGCCGGAGGTCGGTGGGACCAGATCCGGTTCCGCGTGGACGACCAGTTCTTTGGGGACGGCGACGACGACTCCGGCGAGCGCCGCATGACCGCGGCGAGCGGGCACGTCGGTGCTGTCTGGCGCGCCACCGACCGGCTGGCGCCGTACGCCAACGTGTCCACCGCGTTCGAGACGCCGACGACCACCGAGCTGAATGCGCGCCCCGACGGCAGCGGCGGGTTCAATCCCGACCTCGGTCCGCAGCGGATCCGCACAGTGGAACTCGGCGTTCGCGGGCAACTTGGCGCCCGGGGCGCGTTCGAAGCCGCGCTGTTCCAGTCCGACGCCCGCGATGCGATCGTCCAGTTCCTCGAGACCGATGGGCGCGCGTACTTCCGCAACGCCGGCGAGACGCGCAGCCGCGGCATCGAACTCGCTGCCACGTTCGCGCCCGTGAGGTGGGTGGACCTCCGCGCGGCGTGGACCGTCGCGGACTACCGCTTCACCGAGTACCGCATCACGAGCGGCACCACCGTGGACACGCTGGATGGGAACCGGCTCGCCGGGGTCCCGCGCCACGCCGTGCGGACCGGTGCGCGGTTCCGACTCGGCGCCACGTCGCTCGACGTGGACCATACGGTGCAGACGGACGTGTTCGGCGACGACCGCAACCAAGTGAAGGTGGACGGATGGGGCGTGGGGCAGCTCAACCTGCGCGCCGCCTGGACCGGCGATTGGCGTGGGTGGCGCGTGGAGCCATTTGCCGCCGTGCAGAACGCGCTCGACCACGCGTACATCGGCTCGGTGACGCTGAACGGATTCGGAGGGCGCGTGCTCGAGCCCGCACCGCGCCGCAACTGGTATGTCGGACTCGAACTGGACGCGCCGATCATTCGCTGAATCGGCCCGACGCGCCGATTAGATTCCGCGCATGAGCACTGCACTGTCGTTCGAGATCAGGGAGTCCGCCGTGGCGGGCAAGGGAGCATTCGCCACGCGCGCCATCGCCGCGCGCGAGCGCATCATCGAGTACGTGGGAGAGCGGATCACGCACGAGGAGGCGGACCGCCGCTATGACGACGAGTCCATGGACGTGCATCACACGTTCCTCTTCACCGTCTCGAGCCGCACGGTGATCGACGCCTCACACGGCGGGAACGAGGCGCGGTTCATCAATCACTCCTGCGCGCCGAACTGCGAGGCCGAGATCGAGCGCGGCCGCGTGTTCATCTATGCGCTCCGCGACATCGCGGCGGGGGAGGAGCTCTGCTACGACTACGCGTACCAGCGGAGCGGCGACGAGACCGAGGCCGACGAGGAGCTCTATCGCTGCCTCTGCGGGGCGGCCGAGTGCCGTGGGTCGATCATGGAACCGCTGGCCGAGATGCAGAAGCGCATCAAGAAGTCGGCGCGCCCCGAAGCCAGTCGCGCGCCGCGTCAACGTCAGCGCGCGTGAGTTGATGCCCGGTCTCCTCCCAGCGGAGTGAGACCGCAGCACCGGCCGCGCGGAGCTGCGCCGCCAGCGCTTCGCTTCCCGCGGGCGGGATCATCTGGTCGTGCCGCCCCGCGGCGAGGAACACGCGGGTCCCACGCAGATCTGGCGCCGAGGCCGGCGTGAGTGGCGACATGGCGCGCAGCAGGATCGCTCGGCGCACCACACCGGGGCGCAACAGCAGCATTGCCGCCGCGATGTTCGCGCCATTGGAGAACCCCACTGCGGTCACGCCGTCCGGTGCAAACCCGTAGCGCGCCGCCGAGTGCTCCACGAAGTCCGCGAGCTGGTGCGCGCGCGCCGTCAGATCCTCGAGGTCGAACACCCCTGCGGCAAGGCGCTTGAAGAAGCGCGGCATGCCGTGCTCGAGCACCTGCCCGCGCGGGCTGAGCAAGTTCGCCGTCGGGTCGAGCGTGTCGCCGAGCGGGATCAGGTCGTGCTCGTCGCCTCCGGTGCCGTGCAGGAGGAGCAGGGTGTGGGCGCTGCCCTCACGCGGTTCCCAGCGATGGACGAACTCGGCGGCGTGCTGCTCCACGCTCAAGGCCGCGCGGGCGGGGTGGCGGGCGGCGTGCCTGCGGGCATGCCCGGTGCCATCGCCTGCGCCGCGGGGGCCGCCGGCCACGTGCGGATCACTCGCGCGGAGTGAATACGGTCGAGCAGCGGGAACTCCGCCGCCAGATACGCCTCACCTTCGAGTGTGAGCCGGTCCTGCCGCGGCGCGGTCGCGCCGTCGCCGTACCCCGTGTAGAGCGCGTCGAGCGCGTCCCACCCGCGGATGATCTCGCCGATGGGGGCAAAGCCGAACGCGTCGAGCCGTGGGTTGTCGCGCAGGTTGAAGAAGAGCTGGACCGTGCGGGTGTTCGGTCCTCCCGCCGCGTAGACGAGCGTGCCGCGCCGGTTCGTCTGGCGCACGGTGTCGTCGGGGATCGAGCGCGAGCGCCAGGCGGCGGAGCGCGCGGAGTCGGCCGCGATCCCGAACTGTGCGACGAAGGCGCGGATGGTGCGGAAGAATCGCGCGCCGTCGTAGTAGCCGGAGGCGAACGCCTCGTACGCGCGCTGCACGCCGTGGGGCGCCCACGCCGCGCGCAGCAGAACATCGATCTCGCCCTGACTCGTCACGAGGCGGATGACGAGCGAGTCCGGCGTGAATCCCGCGACATAGGGAACCGCCGTTGGCTCGGGTGCTGGACGCTCGGCGGCGGGCGGCCGCGCGCAGGCGAGCGCCGCGAGCGCGATGCCCGCGGCGGCGCCGCGGGAGGCGCGGCGGAGTGCATGCTGGAGTGTGCGGCGACCGACCGGGTGAGCAGGCATGGGCATCAGAGAATGTCGTCGCGACGGCGGAGCACGAGCGTTCGCTCGCGTTGCTGCGTCCCGTTGCGGTAGTGGAAGGGCACGGTCAGCTCGCGCATCGACGCCACGGTGCCGGCGAGCATCTTGAGTCCCTTGGAATCGGCGCTCGCGTCCGGGACGAACCGGATCTGCGTGTTGGCAACGTCCCAGCGGCCGGTCACGGTCATGGTCTGCAGGGGCGCGGTGCGTCCGCGGCCGCGCGGGTCCACCGCGAACAGCGTCCGTCGATAGCGCACCGACGCGCGAAACGTGAAGTCTGGCCGGAGCGTGAGCACGAGGCGATCGAACTCGATCAAGTAGAGTGTGCCGTCCTCGTCCACCACACGGTCGGTCACCGGCAGCGCCTCGCGGTCGATCAGCGACGCGAGGAACGTGCCGACCGGCAGGGTAGGCGCCTCGCGCTGCCGGGACTGCTGCGGGCGCTCGCTGGCCGTCCGGTCGGGCGCAGGTCGCTCCGGCGACGGTCGCTCCTGCGCGCCGAGCGGCACGCTGGCGGCGCAAGCGATCAGCAGGCACGCGACCTTCGCGCGTCGGCGGTACGTGGGGAGCATACCGGAAGCTACGCGCCGGCTCACGGACGGTCCACGGCCGGCGCGGGTTCGGTCGCGGACCGTGCACCCGCTTCGCGCGCGGACCGGCGTGTCGCGACGTCGGCGGCGGCGATCCGATGCCGAGCTCGGCGCGTCGGCGGATCATGCTCACGTGTGCTCGCTGCTATTCGCTCTGCCGCCGTCCTCGGGATCGAGGCCTTCACGGTTACCGTCGAGGTCGACGCCGCGCCCGGGCTCCCGGGCTGGACCATGGTCGGCCTGCCGTCGGGGAGCGTCAAGGAAGCGCGCGAACGGGTCGGCGCGGCTCTGGTGAACGCGGGCTTCGTCCTGCCGCCGCGGCGCTGGACCATCAATCTCTCGCCCGCCGATGTTCGGAAGGAGGGCACGGCGTTCGACCTCCCAGTGGCCCTCGGCGTGCTCGTCGCCAGCGGCCAGCTCGCAGCGGACGCGGTCGAGGGGCTGCTCTGTGCGGGCGAACTTGGACTCGACGGAAGCATCCGCCCCATTCGGGGCGCGCTGCCGTTGGCCCGCGCCGCGCGGGATCAGGGCGCGCGTGCCCTCGTGCTCCCATCCGCGAACGTGCCGGAGGCGTCGCTGCTGCGCGATGTGCGCCTCGCCCCTGCGGACTCGCTCGAGGCGCTCGTTGCCGCACTGCGCACGGGCCAGCTGCCAGCGCCGCCCGCAACGCTGCCCGCCGCACCTGAGGCGCCGAGCGCGTGCTTCAGTGAGGTCGTGGGGCAGCCGGTGGCCAAGCGCGCGCTCGAACTCGCGGCCGCGGGCGGTCACAACCTTTTTCTCGTGGGCCCGCCCGGTGCCGGCAAGACCATGCTCGCGCGCCGCCTGCCGTCCATCCTGCCGCCGCTCGACGACGATGCGCTGCTCGACGTGGTTGCGGTGCACTCCGTGGGCGGCGTGCTGCCCGCAGGGCGTACGCCCGGGCGCACGCCGCCGTTCCGCGCGCCGCATCACACCATCTCGCTCCCCGGGTTGATCGGCGGCGGGCCGGGACCGCGCCCAGGCGAGGTGTCGCTCGCACACCGCGGCGTGCTCTTTCTCGACGAACTCCTCGAACTCCCGCGCTACGTCCTCGACGCCATGCGCCAGCCGCTGGAGGACGCGCGCGTCGTGATCGTGCGTGCCGCGCAGTCGGTGGAATTCCCGGCGCGCTTCCTTCTGGTCGGCGCCGCCAACCCCTGCCCCTGCGGACTCGATGGCGAGCCGGGTGGCCGCTGCCGGTGCTCGGCGGCGGACATTCTGCGCTACCGCTCCCGGCTGTCCGGCCCGCTCGCTGACCGGATCGATCTCCACGTGCGGGTGGGCGCGGTGGCGCTCGCGTCGCTGGGCCAGATGGCGCGCGAGGAGACGAGTGACACGATCCGCGCGCGCGTGACCGAGGCGCGCGCACGCCAGCGGGATCGGTATCGCGTACTGCCCGGTGTGCGCCTCAACGCCGAGGCACCGGGGCGCTGGCTGCAGTCGCACGGCGCGCTGACGGACGAAGCGCGGGAACTGCTCGGGACCGCCGCCGAGCGCCTCCGGCTCTCGGCGCGCAGCTACCATCGCGCGTTGCGCGTGGCGCGTACGGTCGCCGATCTCGCTGGGAGCGACCGCGTGGAGGCGGCGGCGGTCGCCGAGGCGCTGCTGTTCCGGCCGAGCGAGTCGCCGCCGCCTGGGTGACGGCATAGCTTCTGCTCCGCACCGGTCGCCTTTCACTGGAGTTCATGCGGATGCAGAACCGAAGCCTCTTGTTCGTGCGTGCGCTTGCCGCGCTCTTCGTCGCGCTGCTCGCGCTGGCACCATCGCTGCTCGCGCAGGGCCGCGCCACCGCCCCCGGCGCTGCTGCGCCAGCGCCCCGCGCGGCCAACACGGTCGACCTGCTCATCCTCGGCGGCCGCGTGGTGGACGGCAGCGGCGCCGCGTGGTTCTACGGCGATGTGGCCGTCCGCGATGGGCGCATCCACGCGGTCGCGCCGCGCGGTGCGCTCGCCGCCCTCACGGCGCGCGACACCATGGACGCCACGGGCCTCGTCGTCGCGCCGGGCTTCATCGACATCCAGGGCCACAGCGGCTTCTATCTGCTGAGCGGCGACTCGCGCGTCATCGCCAAGGTATCGCAGGGCGTGACCACGGAGATCCTCGGCGAAGGCAACACGCCCGCGCCGCTGCATCCCACGCGGTCGCTCGGGCGCAACGCGGACGCGCTCACGCGCTCCTTTGCAGAACCGAACGGCTTTGCGACATGGCTGAACGCCATGGAGACGCGCGGGATCTCGATCAACGTGGGATCGTTCGTGGGCGGGTCCACGCTGCGCGCGTACGGCATGGCGCAGCGATCCGGGCGTGCCGGTCCCGAGGCGATGGCCGACATGAAGGGCGCGCTCACCCGTGCCATGGAAGAAGGCGCCTTCGGCCTCGCGACCGCGCTCATCTATCCGCCCGGCGTGTTCGCCGACACGGACGAACTCACCGAGATCGTGCGCGCCATGCGGCCCTACGGCGGACTCTACATCACACACATCCGTTCCGAAGGCGACCAGCTGCTCGAGGCCGTGGATGAAGCCATCGCGATCGGCCGGGAGAGCGGCGTGCCGGTGGAGATCTTCCACCTCAAGGCCGCCGGCACCCGCAACTGGTCCAAGGGACCGGAGTCGATCGCGCGCATCAACGCGGCGCGCGCCGCGGGGATCGACGTGCAGGCCAACATGTATCCGTATCCAGCGGGCGGCACGGGCCTCACCTCGTGCCTGCCGCCGGCCGCGCAGGAGGACAACCGCCTCTTCGCGCGGCTCGACGACGCGGCCGAGCGCGCCAGGATCCGCGCCGAGGTCGAGCGTCCGACGAGTGCGTGGGAGAACCTCTGCGAACTCGCGGGGCCCTCCGGAGTGCTCATCGCGCGCCTCAACTCCGATTCGCTGCAGCGCTACTCCGGGATGCGCCTCTCCGAGATCGCGGCCGCGCGCGGCACGGACTGGATCGAGACGGCGATGATGCTGATCCGCGCGGAGCGGAACCGGGTGGAGACCATGTACTTCCTGATGAGCGAGGAGAACGTCGCGCTCAACCTGCAGCAGCCGTGGATGAAGATCGGCACCGACGCGGGCGGCCCCAACCCGCTGATCGCGGGGCAGGGGCTCGTGCATCCACGCGCCTATGGCACCTTTCCGCGCATCCTCGGCCGGTACGTGCGCGACGAGGGCGTGATCACGCTCGAGGATGCCGTCCGGAAGATGACCTCCGCGACGGCCCGGCGGCTCGGCATCACCGATCGCGGACTCGTCGCGGTCGGGATGCACGCGGACCTCGTGGTGTTCGATCCCACGGCCATCCGCGACCGCGCCACGTTCGAGGCGCCGCATCAGGTGAGCGAGGGCGTGGTGGCCACCTATGTGAACGGCGTGGCGGTCTGGAAGCACGGCGCGCACACGGGTGCCAAGCCCGGTCGCGCGATCCGCGGCCCGGGGGCGCGGAACAACGCGCCCTGACGTGCGTAGGGCGTGAGGCTAGCTTACCCCTCATCATGCGTTCAGCCTCCGCCTCTCCCTCGGTCTCCCCGTCGCCGGACCAGCGCGCGCGCGAAGCGTCGCTCGTCGCGTGGCTCCGCGCGCGCGGGTCGGTCCTCGTGGGATTCTCGGGCGGCGTGGACTCGGCCTACCTCGCGTGCGTCGCGCGCGAGACGTTGGGCGCCGAGGCGGTGCGCGCGGTGATCGGACGCAGTGCGTCGTATCCCGCCTCGCAGTGGGCGCGCGCACGCGAGGTGGCGGCGGCGTACGGCGTGCCCGTGCTCGAGATCGACACGGACGAGCTCAACGACCCGCGCTACGCCGCGAACCCCACAGACCGCTGCTACTTCTGCAAGAGCGAACTCTGGTCGCTGCTCACGCCCATGGCGAAGCAGCTCGGCCTCGCGGTGGTGGTGGACGGGACCAACGCAGACGATCTCGGCGGGCACCGCCCCGGCGCGCGCGCGGGCAAGGAGCGCGGCGTGGCGTCGCCGCTGGCGGCGCTCGGCTTCACCAAGGACGACATTCGCGCGCTCTCTCGCGCGCGCGGCATTCCCACGTGGGACCAGCCCTCGTCGCCGTGCCTGGCGTCGCGTCTGCCGTACGGCACGGCGGTCACGGCCGAACGGCTCGCGCTCATCGAGCGCGCCGAGGCGGCGTTGCGCGCCCTCGGCATCACAGGTGACCTGCGCGTGCGGCACTTCGGCGAACGCGCCCGCGTGGAACTTGCCGGCGCTGAGCTCGCGCTCTGGAGCGCGCCGGAGAAGCGCGCAGCGCTCGAGGCTGCCGTGCGCCACGCGGGCTACGCGGTGGTGGAGCTCGATCCGCGCGGATATCGCTCCGGCGGGCTCAATGTGCTCGCGGGCGTCCCGGGAGCCGCCTGATGTTCGGCTGCATCGGGCGGCTGGTGGTCGCGGTGTGTTTGCTCATTCTCGGCGCCATCGGGTGGCACTTCCGCGACAAGTGGGTGCCCAAGGTCAAGGAGTTCATCTCGTCCGAGACGGGCGTAAAGGTGGGGCAGCGCCCCATCGCGGCGGTCTACCACACGAGCGCGCTGTGAGCCGTCGCGTCCTGATCGTCGACGACGAAGCAGGCATCCGCGCGGCGCTCGCGCAGCTCCTGGAGTACGAGGGCTACGAGGCCCGCTCCGTCGCGAGCGGCAAGGAAGCGCTCGCGCTGTACGAGGAGTGGCGCCCGCAGCTGGTCTTTCTCGACGTGAAGATGGCGGGGATCGACGGCCTCGAGACGCTCAAGCGGCTGCGCGCGCTCGACCCGGCCGCGATCGTCGTGATGATCTCCGGCCATGCGACGATCAAGGACGCCGTGGAGGCCACGCAGTCGGGCGCGTACGACATTCTCGAGAAGCCGCTCGACACGGACCGCATCCTCGTCACGCTGCGGAACGCGGTCGGCCACGTGGACCTCGTCGAGGAGAATGCGCGACTGCGTGCTACGGTGCAGCGCCACGGCGAGATCGTCGGCGACTCGGCGCCCGTGCGCGCGCTCGTGGATCAGGTGAAGCGCGTGGCGGCCACGCCTGCGCGGGTGCTGATCTCCGGAGAGAATGGCACCGGCAAGGAGTTGGTCGCGCGCGCGCTCCACGCGCAGTCGCCGCGTGCCAAAGGACCGTTCATCGAAGTGAACTGCGCCGCGATCCCCAGCGAACTAATCGAGAGCGAACTCTTCGGGCACATGAAGGGCTCCTTCACCGGCGCGGTGCAGGACCGCGCCGGGAAGTTCGAGCAGGCGGACGGCGGCACGCTCTTCCTCGACGAGATCGGCGACATGTCGCTCGCCGCACAGGCCAAGGTCCTGCGCGTGCTGCAGGAGGGCGAGGTGACGCGCATCGGCGGCTCCAAGGTGCGCAAGGTGGATGTGCGTGTGGTGGCGGCGACCAACAAGAAGCTCGAGACCGAGATCGCCGCGGGTCGCTTCCGCGAGGACCTCTACTACCGGCTCAACGTCGTGCCGATCGCGGTTCCCGCGCTGCGCGAGCGGCGCGAGGACATTCCCATGCTGGTGGAGCACTTCGCGCAGCTGGTGGCGCGCGAGAGCGGCCTGCCGCGGCGCGTGCTGGACGCCGCCGCGCTCGACCGTCTCAAGGCGCTCGACTGGCCCGGCAACGTGCGTGAGCTGCGCAACACGATCGAGCGGCTGCACATCCTCGCGGCGGGGCCGAAGATCGTTGCCGCCGATGTGGAACGACTGGTCGGCGTGCGCGCGGGCGACGCGGGCGTGGTGATCGGCGAGCTGCAGGCGTTCGGCACCTACGAGGAGTTCAAGCTCGCGTCCGAGCGGGCCTACCTGCTCGCCAAGCTGCGCGAGTTCGAGTGGAACGTCGCGGAGACCGCCCGCGCGATCGAGATGCCGCGGTCCAACCTCTACAAGAAGATCGAGCGCCACGGCCTGGCGCGGGAGCAGGGATGAGCGAGCGCGACTGGGATGCTGAGATGCGCAAGATCGACGAGCAGATGGCGCGCGCCGCGAAGAAGCCGGCGCCGCCTCCTGCGCCCGCCGGCGCGGCCCCGGTGGCGCGCTCCAGCGCGAGCGCCGCACCGATCGGTCTTGCGCCCGCGACCACGGGATTCGGCGTCTACGCGCGGCTCACGCTCGCGGTCGCCGTCGGCGTCGGCATCATCTTCTGGCCCTACGCCGCGCGCTGCGGCGTGCCCCTCATGGGGTACTTGGGCGCTGTTGCCACCGTGATCATCAGCGGAGCGTGGTCGGCCGTCTGGACGTGGAGACATCGCGCGGCGCGCGCACACTTCCTCTCGCTCCTCATCGTGCTCTGGGGACTCGTCCTCGCCGGGATCGACATTCTCCCGCGCACGGGGTACGCGATCCCCACCGACGCGCACCCCGCGGGTTGGAGCTGCAGCTGACCGACTAGATTGCAGGGATGAAGACCTTCCAGAACTACATCAACGGTGCGTGGGTCGACCCCACGACCGCCTCTTGGGCCGAGAACCGCAACCCGGCCGACACCACTGACGTCATTGGCCGCTTCCCGCTTTCCGGCGCCGCCGACGTGGACGCCGCCGTGAAGGCGGCCCGCACAGGATTCGAGCGCTGGCGCCGCACTCCCGCGCCGGCGCGCGGCGACGTGCTCCGCCGCGTGGGCGAGATCCTCACTGCGCGCAAGGAAGAGCTCGCCGATCTCATGACGCGCGAGATGGGCAAGCCGCTCGCCGAGACCCGTGGTGACGTGCAGGAGGGCATCGACACCGCCTTCTACGCCGCCACCGAAGGCCGCC
>CAZGFE010000041.1:0-23652 GCA_964524665.1 uncultured Gemmatimonas sp. | reverse complement strand
GACGTTGATGGCCGGGAACGGCAGCGTGCCCGCCGCCATCATCTCATAAAGGCGGTGCACACCGGTGGTCGTCTCCTCGGAGACGCCGCGGATCGCCTTCGCAACATTCGTCCAGCGCTTCGGATCCTCCTTGATGGTCTTCCGCAGCAGATCGAGGATCACGCCCCACTCCTCGGGCTCGTTCGCGGCGTCGAAGGCCGGGATCTTCCCCGCCTTCTCATATTCCGCGCCCTTGATGACGAGCATCGTCGCGTCGCCGCCGTCATCGAGAATGAGGTTCGGGCCGGCGCCATCGGGCCACATCAGCGCCTGCTCCGTGCACCACCAGTATTCCTCGAGCGTCTCACCCTTCCACGCGAACACGGGGACGCCGCGCGGCTGCTGCACGGAGCCGTCCTTGCCCACCGCGATCGCGGCGGCGGCGTGATCCTGCGTGGAGAAGATGTTGCACGACACCCAGCGCACGTCCGCGCCGAGCTCGACGAGCGTCTCGATCAGCACGGCGGTCTGGATGGTCATGTGCAGCGAGCCCATGATGCGGGCGCCAGCGAGCGGCTTCTTGCCCTTGTACTCGGCGCGGAGCGCCATCAGGCCGGGCATCTCGTACTCGGCGAGGCGGATCTCCTGACGACCCCAGTCGGCCAGGGCGATGTCCTTGACCTTGAAGGGCGGACGGCCGGTGGACTTCACGGCGTCGAAGGGGTGCGGGGCGATCTGGGTGGAGGTCATGATCTTGGGATGAGAGATGTGAGATGAAAGACGAAGAGGCAACGGCAGGTGGCTGGTGGCAGGTGTCTGGGGTCAGACCTGCAAGACTGCACTGAACAGCGTTGGGCCTTTGGACGACGGCGATGCGGGGAGCGGGTGGTAGCGGGTGGAGCTGAAGCCGGCGCTCTTGGCCCACTCGTCGATCTGTGCGGTATCGAAGCCGAGCCAGACGTGGCCCATGGTCTGACGATACTCAGCGCGGTCGTGAGGGGCCATGTCGACGATCAGCAGACGGCCGCAGGCGGAGAGCGTGCGACGCGCCTCGGCCAGCACGGCGGCCGGCTCGGTGACGTAGTGGAGCACCAAGGACATCACGGCAACGTCGAGCGCGCCGTCGTCGATGGGGAGGGACTCCACGGAGCCCTCGCGCAGCGCGACGTTCTTGAGCGGCGCGAGCCGCGCCTTGGCCGCGCGCAGCATGGCGGCGGATTCGTCCACCGCGATCACCTGCTTCACGAAGGGCGCGAGCACCTCCGACAGTTGCCCGGTGCCACAGCCCAGATCCCCCACGACCTGCGTGTCGTCGAGCAGCCCCGCCAACGCGAACAGCTCGGTGCGCGCGCCGAAGAGCTCGGCCCGCACGCGGTCCCACTGGGCCGCGGAGGAAGCGAAGAACGCCTGGGAGCGCGTGTGCCGATCGGCGAGCACGCTCTTGACCCGCTGCGCGTCACGGACCGCCGCGGGCAGACCCTCGGCCTCATCGCGCACCGCGCTCCACAGCCGGCGCACACTGGCGTCGATCGCCTTCACATCGAAGCGGTACCGATTCGACGTGCCGTCCCCGCGCTGCGCGATCCAGCCGGCCGCGACGAGCACCTTGAGGTGTCGGCTCACGGTCGACTGCGGCAGCTGCAGGACCGCCCGCAACTCCGTGACGGTGAGCTCGTGCCGCTCGAGGAGCAGCAGGAGCCGGGCCCGGATGGGGTCGGTGAGCGCCGAGAGGCGGTCGAAGAGAGGAAGTCGTTTCATCCGTATATCCGGATGAAAGGTTGCTTATTTCTCCGCCCGGGTCAAGGGCGGCGGACTAGTCCCGGCGCTCCAGGGCCGCCGGCGTGTCGGCGAGTGCGTCGCCCACGTAGCAGTGCATCCCCACGCCGCGGAACCCCGCGCGGCCGAAGTGGCCCAGATACTCGGCAGCACGGCGCACGTGCCACGCCTTGCGATCGCCTTCGATCGAATCCTCTGCCGCGTACGCTTCGAGGAAGACCACGCCGCCCAAGAGCCGCGACACCTCCGCGAGCCCGGGGGTCAGCTCCGGGTCCGGCACGTACTGCAGCACGTCGCATACGACGATGAGATCGAACGGCCCGTCGAGACCGAGCTCAGCCAGCGCGCCAAAGCGCCCGCGCCGAATGTTCCGCGCTTTGCCGTAGCGCTCGACGGCGTACTCGCTGGACTCGACGCCCGTGTACCGGATGCCCGGTCGTTCGCGGCGCAGATGTTCGCGCCACGCGCCCTCGCCGCAGCCGATGTCGAGCACGGTGCGCACCGGGCGGTCGAGCAGCGCCTCGGCGATGCCGAGGACGAGCCGCGCCTTCCGCCCGACCGCCGCGGGCGTGATCACACGCTGTGCGGGGTCGTGGTACCACTGCTCGAAGTAGGCGCGGTCGTAGCGCTTGGTCACACCGCGTTCAGGACGCCGCAGCCAAGCGACTGCGCGTGCGACGTCGCGAAGATCCCGGTGGGCATGCGATAGATGCCGGGGATCATGTTCGCGTACACGAGGTCCAGCGCATCCTGCCGCGGGATCCCCCGCCAGTTCGCGATGCGCCCCGCAAAGTTGCGCGTGGCGAGGTCGCAGGCGAGCACGATCACGCCGCGCGCGATGAGCGTGTCGAGCGCGCCGTCCGGCCACGTGAGCGCGTGCCGGCTGTTCGGTGCGATGTTGATGAACGGATTTCGCCGCGCCGGCTCGCCGGTGGCCGGGTCGAGCAGTTTGTCGCCCTCGTTGAGCTTGCCATCGGCCCAGAGCGTATCGTTGAAGACCATTGGCACCGCCGCGTGCCGGATGACCAGCACTGCCGAGAGATCGGCGTCGGTCAGGCTGTAGATGTCCTTGTAGCCCTGCAGGAACGAGCGCGCCTGATGCAGGCAGACCCCATCGGAGATGGCGTGCGCGTCGAAGCACATGCGGTGCTTGCCCGTCACGCGCGCGGTCCACGACATGTCCCAGGCGCCCTGCGCCTGCGGCGCCGCGCCGCTGCCCTGCGCGAGGAGTGGAGCGGCCGCGACGGACCCTGCGGCAATGAGTGACGCTTGACGGAGGAAGTCGCGGCGCTGGGTCATGAGACGGGGCTCTGGTCGGTGGATGGCGACGCGGCAGCGGCCGCGCTGGCGCGTTCGTCGCGCCACATCAGGAGGGCCAGCAGGACTGCGCCTACGGTCACACCCATATCTGCCACGTTGAACGTCCAGAACCGCCATTCTGCTGTCCCAACATCGATGAAATCCACCACGCCCTTGGTGTGACGCAACCGATCGATCAGGTTGCCGAACGCGCCCGCGACGATCAGGCCGAGCGCGGCGGGAGTCGCCCGCTCGGACGGCGCCGACTGCCGATACAAAAAGATCAGATAGCCGATCATCACGACCGCGATCACGCTGAACACCACCCGAGAGGCATCGCCGACCGAGAGATTCATCGCGGCGCCGGTGTTGTACGTGAGCGTCCAGCGCAGGAAATGCCCGACGACCTCTTCGGGCAGGTGCAGCTCGAGCGCGCGTTCCGCCCAGCGCTTGGTCACCACGTCAGCGAGGACCACCGTCAGGATCACGGACCAGAAGATCCGGTCGCGAGCGCGCGACGGTGATCCGTCAGCGGGCGTGGCAAGGTTCGCAGGCGTCGAGTCTGGCATCAGTGAAGAGGAGCGTGAAGGCGCAGGAAGGGTCGGAACCCTAATTTATCGCTCGTGCACCTCTCTCGATACGCTGGCCGGCCCTCTCACGTTTCGTCCCGCTGACGCCCCGCAGCTTCCGCGACGCGCCGCCGCTGCCGATCGACGCGGTCCTTCCCGACCTCCTGGCGGCGCTCGAGACGGCCTCGGCGGCCGTGGTCGTCGCCGCGCCGGGCGCCGGCAAGACGACGCGGATCCCGCTCGCGCTGCTCGACGCGCCATGGCGCGGCGACGGGCGGATCCTGCTCTTGGAACCGCGTCGGCTCGCCGCGCGCAGTGCCGCGCAACAGATGGCGCGGCTCCTCGGGGACGCGGTGGGAGACCGGGTGGGATACCGCGTGCGACTCGAGTCGCGCGTCAGCGCCCGCACGCGGGTCGAGGTGGTGACCGAAGGCATCCTCACGCGGATGATCCAGTCGGATCCCGCACTCGACGGCGTTGCGGCCGTGATCTTCGACGAGTTCCACGAGCGGCATCTCACGACCGATCTCGGCTTGGCGCTGACCTTGGAGACGCAGGCGGTCCTCCGGCCGGCACTGCGCGTGCTGGTGATGTCCGCGACGCTGGAGGCCGCGCCGGTGGCGCGACTGCTCGGCGGCGCACCAGTGATCGAGAGCGCGGGGACGGCGCATCCGGTCACGACGGAGTGGCGCCCGATCCGCACCGGGATGCCCTGGGCACTCGGCGTGGCGAACGCCGTGCGTCGGGAGGCGGCGGAGTCGGACGGCGATGTGCTCGTCTTTCTGCCCGGGATCGGCGAGCTGCACCGCGTGCGCGCCGCCCTCGGGGAGAGCGCCGATCCGGCGATGCCTGAGGTGCTGCTGCTGCACGGCGGGCTCTCCCTCGCCGAGCAGGACGCGATCCGCAGCGGCGGCGGGACCTCGCGTCGGATCGTGCTCGCCACGGCCATCGCGGAGTCGTCCATCACCTTGGACGGCGTCCGGAGTGTGGTGGACGCGGGGCTCGCGCGCGTGCCGCGCTTCGATCCGCGCGGCGCGATGACCCGACTTGAGACCGTGCGCGTCTCGCGCGCCGCAGCCGACCAGCGCCGCGGCCGCGCAGGGCGCCAGGCGCCCGGCCGCTGCGTTCGACTCTGGGACGAAGCTGCGGAGGCCTCGCTCGCCGCCCGCGCCGTGCCCGAGATCCTCGAGGCGGACCTCGCGCCGCTCGCGCTGGAGCTGGCCTGCGCCGGAGTGCGCGACGTCTCCACGCTCCGCTGGTCGGACGCACCGCCCGCTGGTGCGCTCGCGCAGGCTCGCGGGCTCCTGCAGGAGCTGGGTGCGGTCGACGCCAGCGGCGGCGCAACACCGCACGGCCGCGCGATGGCGGCACTCGGTGTGGCACCGCGGCTTGCGCACGCGGCGCTCGTCGGCGGCGAGCGAGGCCTTGCAACCCTCGCCTGCGAGATCGCGGCCCTGCTGGCCGAGCGCGACATCCTGCACCGCGAGGCGGCGGTGCTCGACGCCGACCTCCGCACGCGACTGCTGGCGCTGCGCGAGCGCGGAAGGTCCACCGACGTGGACCGCGGGCGACTCGAGCGCGTGCGGCAGGAGGCGCGGGCGCTGCGGCGGGCGCTGCCGTCCGGCGCGAGCGACGCGCACGACGATATCGAAGCCGCCGGCCTGATCGTCGCACTCGCGTTCCCTGACCGCGTGGCCCAGCGCCGGAGCGGCGATGGGCCGCGCTTTCTGCTCCGCAACGGGCGCGGGGCGCGACTCGAGGTCGCCAGCACGGCGATCGCGCGGTCCGAGTTTCTCGCGATCGCGGATCTCGATGGCGACGCCGGAGAGAGCCGGATCTATCTGGCCGCGCCGCTCGACGCGGCGGAGCTGCGGAGTGCCGCCGCCGACGCGATCCAGGTCTCGCGGATCGTGGCCTGGGATGACGGGTCGGGCGCGCTGCAAGCCGTGGAGCGCGAGACGTTGGGCGCCATCCTGCTGCGGGAGCGCCCGCTGCGGAACCTGCGCAGTGAGGAGCGCGAGGAGGCGCTGCTCGCCGCCGTCCGTGCCCGGGGCGTGTCGGCGCTGCCGTGGTCTGCGCGGGACGCGGCGCTCCGCGCACGCCTGACCTTTGCACACCGGCACGCGCCGGAGCGATTCCCTGACGTGAGCGACGACGCGCTCGCGTCGTCACTCGATGCGTGGCTGCGTCCCGCCATTGCCGGCGTGCGCTCGTGGGACGAGCTGACGAACCGCCCGCTGGGAGAGGCGCTGCTTCAGCGCCTCGAGTGGCGAGCGCGCGCCGAACTCGACCGCTGGGCGCCAACCCACATCGAGGTCCCCAGCGGTTCGCGAGTTCCCGTGGACTACGCTGAGGAGCCGCCGGTCCTCGCGGTCCGATTACAAGAGCTCTTCGGCCTCCGCGAGACGCCGCGAGTCGCGGAGGGACGGGTGCCGCTGATGCTGCACCTGCTCTCACCGGCGCGCCGTCCGGTGCAGGTCACGCGAGATCTCGCGAACTTCTGGCGCACCACGTACTTCGAGGTGCGCAAGGACCTGAAGGGCCGCTATCCGCGGCACCCGTGGCCGGATGATCCGCTCGCCGCACCCGCGACGCGCCGCGTGAAGCCGCGCGGCACGTAGCGCTCGCGACGACCTGCGGCGGTCCGTGGGTCAGACGCTCGCGCCCACCGACGTCAGCGATTCACCGCAGCCACGTTGGACGTGCGACGGCCCGCCAGCGGTTCTGGCCAGCATCGTACGCGAACCACGCCGTGTCCGCGCCATTCCGCGGGAAGGCGCGGATCAACTGGTCGGCGCCGCCAAAGCCAAAGCGGTCGTGGCCGGCGTACCCGACGAGCTGCGCCGAGTCGAGCGGCGCGATCGTGAGCCGCTCGATGGTCCCGGCACGGTCGGTGTAGGCGAAGAGCTGGCCCCGGGCCGCGCTGTCCGCGCCGTGCGTGGCGACGAAGAACTCGCCGCGCCCGTCGGCGTCGAGATCCGCGATCCCGATGAATCCGACGGTGCCCTCGCGCGCCTCCGCGAGCGTGGCCACCGTGTCGTGCCCGCGCGTGAAGATCACGGAGAAGGAGCCGCGGTCGCACGGTTCGGCGGCCGGAATGAACACCTCGGCGCGGAGATCCGCGAACGACAGGACGCGGGTGCCGAAGCACGCGGCGTCCGCCACGGGCGGGACGCGTTGCTCGGCGGTGCACGCGGCGACCAGAGCGAGCACGAGGAGCGCACCGAGGCGGCGGGGCGAGGCGGCGGGCGGGCGACGAAACATCGAGACCTCCGATCGGGCGACGCCTGACGGCGTCACGTGGCTGTGTCGGACGCCACCAATATAGAATTATGCGATGCCCCTGCGCGTTCTCCTCGCCCGTCGCACATCCGAGATCCTCCTGAGGGTGCGCGTGGCGACGGCGTGGACCAGCGTGGCCGCGGCGACCGGCGCGCTGAGTGCGATCGCTGCGGGTCCGCAGGCGGTGCAGGCGCAGAGCATCCTGCCCCGCCGCGAAGTGGTCTGCACGGCGCGTCGGCCACGCGTCGAGAAACTGGTGATCGACGGCAACGAGTCGATCACCGACGCCGACCTCAAGTCGATCATATTCACGGAGCGTGCGGGGCGGCTGCGCCGCTGGTTCGGCTGGAACGTGGGGCAGGCGGCCTGCATGGACTCTCTCGAACTGACGCGCGACGCGCGGCGCATCACCACGTGGTACGCGCTGCGCGGATACCCGGGCACCCAGGCGACCGCCTCCTACCGCGCTACGAGCGAGCGCACCGCCCACGTGCGCTTCGTCGTGCGTGAGGCGCCGCCCGTGCGGATCGATTCGCTGTACCTCGTCGGACTGCCGCCCCGCGTGGTGGATCAGCGCCGGTTGATGGCCGCGCTGCGCGGCGCGCCCCTCGACGACTCGATCCTGGTCGCGGCCGCCGACTCGGTGCAACAGCTGCTGCGCGGCGCCGGATACGCCCGCGCCGCGCCGCCGACACGGACCACGCGGGTGGACAGCGTCGCGCGCCGCGCGCGCGTCACGCTCGAGTTCCACCCCGGCGCCCAGATGCGGATCGGCGCGATCGAGGTCGCGCTCACGGCCAACGACCCGGCGGACCCGGCGTTGAACGCGCGCTCGATCACGGACCTGCTGCGCTTCAAGACCGGCGACGTGTACGACCCACGCGCCATCAGCGCCAGCCAACAGCTGCTCTTCTCGTATGACCTGTACCGCACGGTCGCGATCGATACGCTGTCGCTGCGCGCGCGCGGCGATACGATCCCCGTGCGCGTCCGGCTCACGGAGGGACGGCACTCGTGGTTGCGCACGGGTGGCGGATGGGGCACGATCGACTGCTTCCGCACCCAGACGCGCTATGTGAAGCAGAACTTCCTCGGGCGCGGCCACCGCTTCCAGCTCGACGCACGACTCTCCAAGATCGGCGTGGGTGAGCCCCTCGATGGCTTTTCGAGTGCGTGTGCCCCGCGGGTCCGCGAGGACTCCTTCAGCACCAGGCTGAACTACTACGTGGGCACGTCGGTGGTCCTGCGGGGACCCCTCGGCGACCAGTGGCACCCACAGGCCACGCTCTACAGCGAGCGCCGCACCGAGTTCCAGAGCTACACGCGTGAGACGACCATCGGCGGATTGGCCTCGTTCGACCGCCCGCTCGTGCCGCGCGTGAACACTACGTTCACGTACCGGTTCGACGCAGGGCGCACGTACTCGGACCAAGCGGTCGCCTGCGCCACGTTCGGTCTCTGCCGCTTCAACGATCGGGCTCTGCTCCTCTCTCCCAGCGTGACGCACGCCGCGGGCGTCACGCTGTCTCGGTCTGCGCCCGCGATCAGCAGCTTCCCGATCAACGACGGGCGGTGGGCGATCGAGTCGCGCCTGGGCACCGTGCACGTGGGCGATCCGGCACGCACGGTGAACTTCAACCGCACGCAGCTCGAGTACGCCATCTACCGCCCGCTGACCGCCGGACTCATCGGCGCGATCCGCGTCTCCGGCGGCGTGGTGGCCACGCGCAAGGAGCTCGAACCCCTCGTGCCGCCGCAGGAGCGGTTCTACTCCGGCGGTCAGAACACCGTGCGCGGCTACAATCAGGGGCAGCTCGGCCCGACGGTCTACATCGTCAACGCGATCTCCGACACCGTGGTCGTGGGCGGCGAGGACGTCGGCCTGGCCGATGCCGCGGACGGATTCAGCCGCGTGGCGCCCGCCGGCGGCACCGCGAACGCGCTCGTGAACATCGAGCTCCGCACGCGGAACGGGTGGCCGATCGATCAACTGCGCTGGGTCGCGTTCCTCGACGCCGGACGCGTGTGGAACAACTCCGGGAACTACGCCGTCACCGGACTTCGCGCGACCCCCGGACTGGGCGTGCGGTTGGTGACGCCGCTCGGCCCCTTCCGGGTGGATGTGGGCTACAATCCGTTCGACCTCGAAGCGGGGCCCGCGTTCTACTTGCAGAGCGCCACCGCCGGACAGCCCGGTCGCGCGATCTGCGTCTCCCCGGGATCGACCGAGCCGCTCGACCCGGTCGCCGCCGACGCGCTCGGTCCGGTGGCCTGCCCGACGTCGTTCCGTCCGACGCGCGCACGCGGACTCTGGCCACGCCTGACGTTCCACTTCAGCATCGGCGAGGCGTTCTAGGTGCCGCTCCGCCTGCGCATCCTGATCCTCACGGCACTCGGCATGTTCGCGACGGTCGTGCTGATCGTCGGCGGCGCGGCGACGGCGCTCCTGCGGACCGAGACCGGGCAGACGTGGGTGCGCACGCAGGTCGAACGCGAGGCGCGCGCCGCGCTGGCCGCACACGCGTCGCTCGACCTGCACGGCTTGCGGCTCTACCCCATCGGCACGCTCTCGCTCGATTCCGTGGCGCTGCGCGACAGCGCCGGGCGCGCGCTGGTCCAGTCGGGCCGCGTCACGCTCCGGTTCGAGTTCGGACCGCTGATCGATGCCGAACTCCTGCTCCGCCACGTGGAGATCGCGGCGCTCCGCCTGGACGCGACGGCGGACGCGGCCGGCGGCTGGGACCTGCAACGGTTGCTCGCGTCACCTGCAAGCGATGGCGCGGGCGCTGGGAGCGCACGCACGTGGCGGGTGCACGTGGACTCCCTCGCGCTCACCGACGCGCAGATCACGCTCACCCGACCCGATTCGCTGCCGACCCTTCCGCCCCGGCGCCAAGAGGTGCGCGGCCTCGCGCTTCATCTGGGCGCCTCGGACTTCGTGCCCTCGCGCAGCACGGCGTCGATCGCGCTCCGCCACCTCGCGCTGGAGAGCAGCGATCCGCCGATGGCGCTGCACGCTGCCTCCGGCGCGCTGGAGCTCGCCGGCGACACGGTGCGCGTGGAACTCACCCGCTGGGCCCTGCCGGCGTCGCGCGGCTCGCTGCGCGGGAGCGTGATCCTCCCGGACAGCGGCGCCGAACCGCGCGTGGTCCTGAATCTGCGCGCCGATCGGTTCGCCTTCGCCGACATCGCGTGGATCTCCGACCTGATGCCGTCCACCGGCGGCGGTCGCGCGACGGTACGCATCACGAATGGCCGGCGCGGCTGGATGCGGTTCGCGGTGAGCGATCTCGCAGCCGAATCGCAGCAGTCGCGCTTCACCGCGCGCTTTGCGGCCGAGGTCGGTCCCGCGTCCGATGACATCGAGATCCGCGATCTGGCGGCTGAACTCGCCCCGCTCGACCTGCGGCTCGTGCGTGAGCTCTTTGGCGACTCGACGCCCCCGCCGCCGCTGGACGGTGCGATCCGCGGCCGCATTTACGCCGCCGGCGGCGCACTCAACGACTGGCAGCTCGACTCCGCCCTGCTCAGCTACGAGGACCGGCGGGTCGGCGGTGCGCGGTCACGCTTCCGCGTTGGAGGGCGGTTGGACCTCCTGGCGGCGGAGACGGTGCTGCAGCCGCTGCACGTGCGGATCGACAGCCTCGATGTCCGTACGCTCGGGGCGGTGGTGGATATCGCCGACTCGCTGCACGGCTACGTCGCGGGGCGCGTGCGACTCGAGGGACCGGCGGACGACATCCGATTCAGTGATCTCCAACTCGCCCATCACGACGGCGCGTTGCCGGTCTCGCGCGTTTCGGGCTCCGGACGCTACGCCGAGGACACCTCGCGCACGTGGCTGGAGGCCGAGCTCGATCTGGAGCGGATCAGCGTGGCGGCCTTTGGCCGTGCCTTCACTACAGAGGCACTCGCCGGCGTCGTGGCTGGCACGTTGACGACCAGTGCGCGCGGCGACTCCGTGGCACTCGACCTGACGCTCGATGGCGAGGGCGCGGAACTGCACTTCGTGGGCGCGACCACGCTGGACACGGCGCGGCTCGTTGCCAAGGGCGATCTGACCTTCGCTGGCCTGGACGCGCGCCGGTTCCTGCCGGCGTCCGGCCTTCCCAGCCATTATCTCACGGGCCGCGCGAAGCTCGGACTCGACAGTCCTTGGGAAGCGCCCGCCGGCCCGATCGAACTCTCGCTCGCCGACGGCAGCGAGATCGGCGGCTTCGCGGTGCGCGGGGCCATGGCGTCCATCGCGCTCGAGCCCGGAGGATTGCGCGTGGACACCTTGGCGATGTCCGGGCCGGTCGGCACGGCGCGCGCCCGCGGGCGTCTCGCCCGTGATCCGGCCTTGCGCGATACCCTGCGCTTTGCGCTCGCCGTCGCGGATGTCGCCGAGCTGCGCGGACTGCTGCCCGACAGCCTGGCCGCCGCATGGCTCGATTCGCTGAGCGGACGCGTGCGGCTCGACGGGCTCGCGCTGGGCTCGCTCGACACGCTCGATCTTCGGGCGGCACTCACCGTGGACAGTGTATCCGCTGGCAGCCACGGTGTTCGCACCCTCACCGCCGACCTGCTGCTCGACGGCTTCCCCAAGGCGACGCGAGGACTCGCGACGCTGCGGGCACAGGACGTGTTGGTGAGCGGGATCCCGATCGCGCGGCTGGAGGGCGAGGCGACGGTGCGTGAGGCCGCCTGGGCCGATGCGTCGCTCCGACTGGTCGCCGGAGACACGCTGCGCGCGTCGCTCCGCGCCGACATCCACTGGATGGGCGACAGTCTGTCCGTCCGGCTCGATTCGCTGGACGCGATCTCGCGCGAGGCGCACTGGGCGCTGACTCGGCCCGCCACGCTCTTCTCCGGTCCTGATCGCCGGACGGTCGAGGGTCTCGACATTCGCAGTCGCGATGGCGCGCGGATCGTGCTGGACGCGACCGCCCTCGCGAACGGTACGCTGCATCTGACCACCGACATCGCGCGCGTTCCGCTCGCGCATGCCCAGTTCGCCGGCCTGGTGTTTCCGCGCGTGGGAGCCCTGGCCAGCGTCAACGCCACGATGACCGGGACGAGCACCGCGCCGCAGGTCGCGTTCCGCGCGGCCCTTGACTCCGTCTACGTCGACGGACAAGAGGCGCCGACCCTCGACGCCGAGGGGAGCTACATCGATCGCAAGGTCATCATGGACGTCCGCGCCGCGTACCGCGGTCGCCCCGCGTTCGTGCTCGCAGGCGAGCTGCCGGTGGATCTGGCCTTCGACAGCAAGTCGCTCGACGAGCGATTGATCGAGGAGCCGCTCTACGTCCGGCTCGTGGCGGATGGCGCGCCGCTGAGCGGCTTGGCGGCACTGATGCCGAGCGTGCGCGATCTCGGCGGCGGCTTCGACGCGGACGTGCAGCTCGCCGGCACGTGGCGCGACCTCGAGCCGCGCGGCCTGCTGATCGCGCGCGACGCGGCGTTCTCGGTTCCCGCCCTGGGTACCGGCTTCCGCGAGGGGCTGCTCGACCTCTCATTCGCTCCAGATTCCATCATCCTGCACCGGGCGCGGCTCTCCGACGAGCGGTCGATCAACGATTCGGTCTCCGTGGACGGCGCGGTCGTACGCGAAGGCACCACGTGGCGCGCGGACGTGCGGACGATCGCGCGGCGGTTGCGGATCATCGATGACCCGCGCGTCGCCGAGGCCGACGTCTCGTGGACGCTCCACCTCCGCGGGCCACTCGATTCGCTCGCGCTGAGCGGCGACGTGCTGCTGCCCAACGCCAACGTCTATATCGGCCAGCAGCAGCGTCGCATTCTGGCGCTCGAGGAAGAGGAGCCGGTGAACGAGGAGGTCCTGCGCTACGCGCCTCGGATCGAAGCGCTGAGCGTGCGGCTGGGGAATGAGGTGCGACTGCGGTCCCCCGAGGCGAACGTGCAGCTCACCGGCGCGGTGGACGTGACCGGAACGGTCGGCGCGCCGGACGTGCGCGGCGAGATCCTCGCCACACGCGGCACGTACCGGCTCGACCTCGGGCTGCTGCAGCGCACCTTCCAAGTGGACAGCGGCCGGGTGCGCATGAACGGGCCGCTCAGTGTGCCGGCCACGCTCGACATCCACACGGCGTACACGGTACGGCAGGCGGAGCGTGACGATGTCCGGATCGGTGCGCGCCTGACCGGCACCGTCGAGCAGCCGCGCCTGCAGCTCTCCAGCGGCGACCTTGGCACGACGACGAGTGAGACGGAGATCATCTCGTACCTGCTCTTCGGCGCACCGAGCTTTGTGCTGGACGGCGAAAGTGCGTCCGCGGTGCGGCTCGCGACGGCCGCGCTGGTGCCGTCGCTGGGCGGCGCGGCCGAACGCGCGCTGGGCGCCCGGATCCCCTTCCTCAGTGAGCTGCAAGTGACCACCGTGGCCGGCGATTCGCCCCGCGACTTCACGCTCAACTCGTTCGAGGGGCTGCTGAACAGCTTCGCGCTCACGGCCGGCACGCAGATCGGGACGGACAGCTACCTGCGCGTCTCCGGCGGCGTGTGTCGCGGCGAGAACCGGGCCGCGCAGTCCTTGCCGGCGTGGATGGGCATCACGGCGGAGTACCGTCCGCGCGAAAAGCTCTCGGCCGAGCTCTCCCTCACGCCGGGTGGGGCGCCCTGCAATCGCGTCGGCACGTGGACGCAGATCTATCAGTTCGGTCTCGACCTCTTCCGCGATTTCCGCTGGTAGTCACGCTCACCACGCGGTCCCGAAGGGGAACGTCGAATTATATTGTGGGCTCACTTCACCCCTGCCGCCCGTCATGAGAGTCTCCGCCCTCCCCCTCTGCCTCGCGACCGTCGGTGCACTGGCGCTCGTGCCCCGCACCGCCGGCGCGCAAGATTCCGTGCTCGTCACGACGACCAAGCTCACCAGCGACTTCGGCTACGTGGCCACGAGCGGAAACACGGAAGTGACGACGATGAGCATCGGTGAGAAGCTCACGCGCTCCCGCGGCCGCCTGACGCTCGAGCAGAACTTCTCACTCGTCTATGGCGAGCAGCAGGGCACGGTCATCACGAACAACCTGCGCACCGGTCTCCGCGCCGACTACCGGATCATCGGCAAGTTCGCGCTGTTCGCGGGCGGCGCGTACGACCGGAACGTCTTTGCCGGCATCGAGCGGCGATTCGCCGAGCAGTTGGGTGTGCAGGTGCGGGCGGTGGGCAACGCCACCGACACGCTGCGGCTCGAGGGCGGTGCCTCCATCACGCAGCAGACCGCAGTGGGCGGCGCACAGGCGAACTTCGTCTCCGCGCGCGCGGCGGCGGCCTGGCGGCACTCCTTCACGGAGGCGTCCTACTTTCAGCAGAACGTCGAGTTCGCGCCGAACCTCAAGGACACCGACGACTATTTCCTGAACACGGAGTCGTCCCTCGTCGCGCCGATCTCCGCGCGGATCGGGATCAAGCTCTCGTACGTGATCCGGTATGACAACCTGCCGGAGCCTGGATTCAGCACCACCGACAGGTTGTTCACGACCGGCGTCCAGCTGACCTTCGACTAGTTGTCGCCGCCCGACCACGGGGGCGTCACGCCATTGGTGCGCGCGTAGGCGATCAGCTGCCCGAGATGCTCGCCGTTGTGGTCGGCGTTGAAGTACAGGAAGTAGCGCGTCGTCACCTGCTGACCGCCAAAGAACGGCATCATCCGCTCCGGCTCGTTCTCCGGAAAGGCGATCACCGCGTTTCGGAAATGCGCAAAGGCCGCGCGCAGATGCCGCACGATCTCCGCCTTGTCGGTCGTGCTCTTCTCGAGGTTCCGGAGGTCCACGCCCGCAGGGGCGGCGGCCCCGAGGCGCGCCGCGAGACCGTAGTTGGCGCCGGCCACGTGGAGGAACACCTCCGACACGGAACGGACGCCTTCACCCGGACGCCAGGTCATCTTGGCGGCAGGCATCGCCTCGGCGAGCGCCACATACTTCTGCTCCGCGCCGTTGAGGACGGTGATGAACTCGGCGCGCCATCCGGTGGTGGGCGCCTGAGCGCCGAGCAGCGGTGCGACGAGCGCCAGCGCAATGAGCGCGGCGAGGGAACGGGAACGCAGTGGCATCTGGTGGCGCCTCAGAAAGAGTGAGCGGCGGGGGGATGCCCCCAGTTTATGCCGCCCTGCGCGGTGCGGCTAGCGCTCGGCGGGACTCCCGGCGTCGCGCCAGGCACGTTCGGCCCGATCCACGGCACTCGAGATCCGCGGCAGGAAGAGCAGGATCACCGGACCCATCAGCGCGGCAGCCACCAGCACGAGCGCCGTGGCACCCGGCATCGGCGTGCCGATCGCGACCCGCCAGAGGATCCACTGCACGAGCAGGATCGTCAGCACGACGCTCGCGCTCGCCACATCGAGCAACGCGCGCATCTCCGCCAGCACCGGCCCGTGAAAGGCGCGCGGGATCTTGAGGAAGCGCTCCTTTTCCGGGTGATTGAACAGTTCCGGACGGTTGGGCAGGAGCAATCCGATCCCGTACATCAGCCAGTGCGTGACCAGGGCCACGATCGGCAGTCCGAACCACGGCCAGAAGGATCTCGCCACCATGCGTGAGGCCTCACCGCGGGCATTGATCCGCATCGGGATGGTGTCCGGGAGCGACGTCCAGGTCGCCACGGCGAAGACGAAGGACACGAACAACAGCACCCACGGAAGCGCGCGGAGGATTCGCATGGCGGGAATCTAGAGACGCGGCGGGCGCGGCCGAAACTACCGAATGGGCGCCTGGACGGCGAAGTCGTACATCGTCACGCGCCGGAGGCGGTAGTACGCCACCCAGTACCCACGCAGTGCCTGCAGGTAGCCCACCAGCGCCGCGTCCTTCTCGTTCTGCGCCTGATACAGATTGTCCATCCCGATCCGCCCGATGATGTAGCGGTTCTTCGTGACATCAAAGCGCTTGGCGCCTACGGTATCCGCCTTGGCCGCGATCGTCAGTTGCCGTCGCGCGATCCCGAGCTGCAGCGCGGCGAAGTGCGCCTCCTGCACCGTCTGCTCCCGCGTCTGGCGTCCGGTGTGCTCGGCGCGCTGCTCATCCAGCCGTGCGGCCTGGATGTTCGCGCTGCGTCCGCCCCACTGCACGAGCGGCATCGAGATCGCGAGACTCACGCGCTGCGCCTCACCGAGGTCGCGGTACGCATCGCCAACCGTGGTGAAGGACGTCTGGTTGTATCCCATCGACGCCTGCAGCGAGGCGCCGATGCCGGTCCCAAAGCGCGCCTCGGCCACGCGCCGATCCGCCTGCACCGCCTGCAGCTCGACGTCCTTCATCGAGGCGCGGTTCCGCAGGGCCTGCGCGACGGCGACCGCCGTATCCACGACGACCTCGGGCACGTCGATCGGCACCTCGATCTCCAGCGGCGCGCCGACGGGCAGGTTGAGCGCCAGCCGCAGGGCCGCGAGCGTGCGGTCGTGCTCGAGCCGTGCGCCGTCGATCGCCACTTGGGCACGAAGCAGCGCGAGCTCGCTCTGCAGCAGATCGTTCTCTCCGATCTTGCCGACCTCGAAGCGCCCCTTGTTGAGCGTGTACAGCGTGTCATTCACCGCGGCGTTGGTGGCGGCGTTCTCGAGGTTCAGCTTGGCCGTGTAATAATCGAAGAAGGCGTTCGCCGTCTGGATCGCCACGTCTTCGAGGGACTCGCGGTACGCGCGCTCGGCCACGTCGGCCGTGAGGGACTGGACGCGCGTGTCCCAGCGCAGTCGGTTGGGGCGCAGGATGTCCTGCCGGATCCCCAGCGTCATCGGGGTCGAGTTCCAGATGCGGTCGTTCACGGCCCCCGGCCGATCGAGCCGCGAGAGCGCCGAGTTCACGAACAGATCGCCGCCAATGAACGGAATGCGCTGCGTCATGGACACATTGAGCGCCGACTCGTTCTGCTGCTGCTCCGTGTACACGGTCTGGCCCGTGCCGGGATCGACCACGCCGATGATCGACCGATTGTAGCTCGGCACGGTGCCCGTGAGCGCGAGTTGCGGCAGCAGATTCGCCCCGAAGGCGCGGTCGCGCTGCCGGGCGGCGTCGCGTGTCGCGCGCGCCGCACGGGCGGTGTTGCCTTCCGCCTGCGCGCGCGCGATCGCCTCGCGCAGCGTGAAGCGGTCCGGGGTCTGCGCCCAGCTCGGCACAGCCCCAAGCGCCAGCGCAACGACGCCCAGCGCAACGACGCCCAGCGCAACTCGGGTACGACACATGGAGTAGGTCATCCTATTCATAGCGGAGGCAGACGACGGGATCCTGCTTGGCCGCACGCCACGCAGGCACGATGCCGAAGACGAGTCCCACGCTGAGCGAGACGCCGAACGCCACGACGACCGAAGCCGCCGAGACCATGGTCCGGATCCCGGCGAACTTCTCGATGCCCAGGCTCAGTCCAGCACCGACGAGGATCCCCGCGACGCCGCCGGCGACGCTGATCAGCACGGCTTCGGCGAGGAACTGCGCCAGGATGTCCTTCTGCGTGGCACCCATCGCGCGGCGCACGCCGATCTCGCGGATCCGTTCGAGGATCGACGCGAGCATGATGTTCATGATCCCGATCCCGCCGACGATCAGCGAGATGGACGCGATCGCGCCCAGGACCACGTTGAAGATCGTCTTGGCCCGCTGCTCCTGCTTGAGCAGCAGTTCAGGCACGGTGACCTCGAAGTCCACCACGTTGTTGTGGCGGCGGGTGAGCATCCGCCGCACGACATCGGCCACCTGCGGCACCATGCGCGACTCCTCGACGCGCACCACGATGCGGTCGAGCTGGTGGTAGTTGGAGCGTTCGGCCTTGACCTCCTCGCTCGGCTGCTCCTCCTCCGGGGTCGGCACACCGGCCGGCCGCGCGGCGGCCTCGATCTGCGCTTGCGTCACCTGCGCGCGATTGCGGAACCGCAGGAGCATGGTGTGCAGCGGCACGAACACATCCATGCCCACGTCGCGGAGTCCGAGCCGCTCGGTGTTCTCGCCGGCGACCTGCCGGTCCGCGAGCACGCCCACCACCGTCAGCCACGTATCGCCGATCTTGATCGGGCGGCCGATCGGGTCCTCCGTGGTGAAGAATCGCGAGCGTACGCCGTGGCCGATGATCGCCACGGGTCGCCCCTGCTCCATCTGCTCGGCCGTGAAGTGCGCACCCGACGCGAGCGGCATGTTGAGCAGCCGGAAGTACGTGCTGTCCACGCCCACCACCTTCCCGGACCGCCGGCGGCCCTCACGCGTGATCGTCGTATTCATCACGATCTCCGCGCTCACGGCTTCCACGCCCGGGATCTGCTCGGCGAAAGAGAGCGCATCGAGATACGTGAGGCCGGGCGAGAACCGCTTCGGCTGCTTGCTGTCAGCCTCCTCGGCGGCGCCCTCCTCCTGCTCCACATACGGCGCGACGAGGATGTTGTTCGATCCCAGGAGCCGCATCTGCTCGAGGATCTCGGCTTCCGCTCCGCGGCCGATCGCGAGCATCGCGATCACGGAGGCCACGCCGAAGAGAATGCCGAGGGAGGTCAGGCCGGCGCGCAGGCGGTTGTGAGCCACCGCCTCGAGCGCGGTGCGCGAGGCGAAGATCACATCCGCGTAGAGCGTCGCGCGCCAGCGCGCGAGCCGCGCGCGATCGAGTGCCACTTAGGGGACCGCGCGCGCCGGGGTGGCACTGTCGCCGCCGGCCGCCTTCGTGCCGCGCGTCGAGCCCGGCAACCGGACCGGCGTCAACCGGTCCGCGTTCGGCGGCGGGACGAGCAGGACCTGATCCCCCTCCGAGAGGCCCTTGAGGATCACGACCTCGTTCTCGTTCATGACCCCGGTCTCGACCTCCTGCATCACGACGCGCACCCCGGACCGCAGGTAGACATACGGCACGTCATCCACCGAGCGGACCGCCTCGAGCGGCACGGACAGCGCGTCCGGGAGTTTGGCGGTCTGGATCGCGTTCCCCGTGGTCATGCCAGGACGGAGCGTCGTGTCGGCGAGCGTCACGGTCACCTTCACCTCGAACACCTTCGCGTCCGAGTTCGGCCGCTGCTCCCCGACATTCGCCACCGCAGCCACCGTGCCGGTCAGCCGCTTCGTCGGATCGGAGTCGAGTGAGATCGTCACCGGCTGCCCGACCGCGATCTTCCGGACGTCGATCTCGTTCACGTACGTGATGCTCTCCATCTTTGACAGGTCCGGCAGGGTGGCGACGGTCGGTTCCCACGGATTGATCTGCGATCCAGCCGTCTTCTTCTTGCCGTTCCACTCCTTCACGTAGATCACCATCCCCTCGGACGGTGCGGTGATGGTGAAGCCCTGCATCACGCGCTGCACGATGTCGAGCAGGTTGCGCTGTCGCTGCACGTCGGCCCCCACTTCGCTCATCTTGGCCTTGGCCTGCTCGACCTTGGTCACGAGATCGAGCCGCCCCTGCGTGAGCGTCCGCTGCGCCTTCTCGAACTCGAGCTCCGCCTGCCGGCGGATCGTCGGCGCCTCGTAGATGGCCTGCTGCTTGGCGATCGACTTCTCCTCGAGCGCCGCTTCCATGTTCCGGATGTCCTCGCGCGCCTTTGAGAGGCTGAGGGCCGAGTCGAGCATGGCCTGCTCATAGACCGCCGTCGCCTTCTGCAGGGCCAGTGACACGTCCGAGATGCGCTGCGCGAGCGTCGAGCGGTCCAGCTCGGCGACGACGTCGCCCTCGCGCACCAGCGTGCCCTCGGGCACGAGACTCTGGATCTTCACGTTGAAGGCGTTGGCCTGCTGCATGCCCTGCGGTCCCTGGATCTGGACGAAGGAGCGCGCGCGCAGTTCGCCGGAGGTCGTCACGGTGACCACGAAGTCGCCGCGCTTGACCGTAGCGACCAACGCGGCCGCTTCGTCGGACGCAGGGCGCGCGATCACCCACGCTGCGGGCGCGCCGACGACGAGCGCACCAAGGATGATCAACGTCCGGCGGGAACGGGGAAGGCGCATTCGGTCCTCAACGGCAGGGGTGGCGCCCGCGGAACCGGCCGCAGGCGTCGTGACGCACACCGGATTCAGACACGGCGCTCCATGAAAAGGTTGCGCCGCCGCACAGAGTGTCACTCTCCGTGCGGCGGCGCACCCCCCTTAATCGACTTCTAATCTGAGACTATGGCCACGGCAGCGGGATGACCGGGAATCGCGACCGCCTCGACGGGTCGTCGGCACCGTCAAGAAACGCGTCGATCTCTCGGCGAGCGGCAGCGCGCAGCGCGCGGTCGGCCGGCGGACCGTCGGTCATCGTGCTCAGCCGTTCCGACAGCATGGTGAGATGCATGGCCGTCACCTGGCGGACATCGGCGAGCGCGCGGGTGTCTCCGGCTCGGTCCAGGAAGGTGTTGAGGACCACACGCTGCACGGCCCGGCGGATCGCTTGCTCGTTCGGCGAGGTCGGCACCGGCGTGTACCACGTGCGCTCGAGGATCCCGCCGAGTACGTCGGCGAGCGTCGGAAGCTGCGGGTCCCGCGCGTGGAGCATCACCACGCGCGCGAGACGCTCGCGGTCCATCAGGCCTTCGATCACTTCCGTGGCGAGGCCGCCCGCGAGCGAGATCTGGTCGAACGACGTGCCGCCAGCGGACCCGATCCATTCGAGCGATCCGTCACCGCCCGGCGGAGCCGGCGGAATGAGCGCCATCACCCGTTCCGGCACCGCGAGCGCTGCCGGCTGCAGCGCATCGAGCGCCATGGTGAGCGCACGCCGCTGCTCGGCGGCGGGAACGATCGTGGTCGGCGTCTGACCGTCGCCGCGCATGGCGTACCGGAAGTCCATCCCGCCGACGTACTTCACCAGGCCTTCCAGCGAGTAGCGATGGTGCAGATAGACGTGCGCGAATCGCATGTTGAGCAAGTACATCGGCTCACCGGGCTGGATCGCGCGCTCGTCGAACTTCTCGATCGCCACGCGGCGCACGGCGGTCGTGCGCTCCACGGCGTCGAACATCGTGCGCCCCTCGACCCAGCGCGTCGCAGCCGGGATCGAGCCCTCGGCGCCCGCGTGCTGGTCGCCCACGAAGCGCAGCCCCCGGCGCAGGCCTTCATTCACGATCTGCGCGAGCCCTTGCTCCTCAGCGCGCGCGTCCGGATACCACGTGTAGCCATACCGGATCGCGAGCGAGTCCCAGCCGCCCGCCATCGGCGCATACGCCCGCGAGAGGTCGAGCCGGCCCTGCGCATCCACGGTGATCAGCGGCACCGGGTAGTCCATCACCGACGCGCGGTCCTGCGTGGCGGCAATGAAGTTGTGCGCGAGCCCGATCGTGTGGCCGATCTCGTGTGCCGTGTGCTGCCGGCGCCGCGCCATCGCGAACGCCTCGGCCGTCATGTTCAGGCCATTCGGCCCCGCCGCCGGCACGAGACCCGCGTAGATGTTGTAATCGATCAGCGAACGCCACGAATCCATCCGGACCACCGTGCGAATGATCTCGCCCGTGCGCGGATCCGCGAACGACGGCCCGACGGATGGCCCGGGACCGTTGCGGTGCACCCAGTAGATCATGTTGTAGCGGGCGTCCATCATGTCGGCGCCCGCCGGCAGGTCGCGCACCTGGAACGCGTTCCGGAAGCCCGCCGCCTCGAAGACCTTGTTCCACCACATGCCGCCCTCGCGGAAGGCTTCGCGGTAGGGCGCCGGGATCGCCGGGTCGAGGTAGTAGATGATCGGCGTCACCGGTTCGGTGAGCTGGCCGCGGCGGTACGCCGCCGGGTCGCGCGGCACGAGCCGCCACCGGTTGGCGTAGCCATCGCGGTAGTCGCCGTCGAAGCCTTCGGCGAAGTTGAAGAATCCGGTACCGAAGAACCCGGACCGCGGGTCACTGGCGCGTGGGCGGAAGCCGTCGCGCGAGGGGAGTTCGACGATCGAGTGATGGATCTCGAAGACGGGCGACCCCGGTTCCGGCGTGGTGCGACGCAGCGCGAATCCGGCGTTGTCCACGTTGAAGGTGAGCACGGCGTGGATCTCGGTGTTCATCGGGAACGCCTTGGTGCGCGCCGCATCGAACCAACTCCGCGCCGCATCCACGCGCGGGGTCCCCTGCTGAGAACGGCGCAGCGTCTCGGTGATGCCGTAGGTGTCGCTGAGGAAGAACGCCGTGGCATCCACCGTGAGCACACCATCCGTCTCGCTCTCGATGGTGAAGGCCGCGAGCACCGACCGCGGGAACGCTTCGCGCGCCGCGCGCTGGCCCGCCGCATCGGCCCCCTCCGCACGCACGCTCCAGTTCTCGCGCACCAGCATCACCCGCTTCCCCTGCCGCTCGAAGCGCACGACCGCGCTGCCGCCGGTCTGCCCACGGTCGAGTCCAAGTGCGGAGACGCCAGCCCCCGTGGCGAGCACGCTCTGGTGGAGGAGGTCGCGATCGAGCTGCGCGGCGGGGATCTCGAGGAACAGCTTGTTGCGGTCGGCATCCACGCGCACGCCAATGAGCGCGGCACGTTGCTGGAGATTGGCGATGGGCAGGGAGAGCGCGTGGAGCGAGGTCGCCGTGGCAGCGACCGCGAGCGCGGCGAACAGGCGGGTCAGATGGCGCATCGGTGGCGGACTGGGGTGATGGAGTCGTGAACTCCCCGAGAATACGACATCCGCCTTACGCTCGCGAGCCGCGGCGCGTTCAGCGCACACGCCGCACCATCTCGTCCGCGCCGCCGGCTCAGCTGGGAGGCGCGCCAGGTTCCCGGGGAAGCGCGACCGGCTGGGGGCGCTCATTCGCCGCGAGCAGCTGCGTGACGAAGCGCTGTCCTTCGCCGATCCGTTCGACCTCGAGCGCCGTCGCGTCCACGCTCCGCTCGATCTGGTCGAGCCGCGCCGTGAGTTCGGCGGGCATGTTGATGGTCACCGCGTTCTTCTTCCAGATCCGCCGCGCCCACGCAATGCTCAGCGGCATCATCACCACGAACAGGAACATGAAGCTGAAGACCGCCGTCAGTTCGATGATGTCGTCCGTATGATCCGGCGGCCGTTCGATGATCGCCCCGGGCTGCGCTGCGGCGAGGGCCAGCTGCGCGTCGGCCGTGTGCAGTTGTGCGTCGAGCTGCAGGATCCGTGCGTCCACCTGCACGAGTCGCCCCTCCAGCCCGGCGCGGTCCGCTGCCTGCAGATCCTCGGTCCTGAGACGGCTCGCGATGTTGTCGCGCAGCCGTTGCTGGTCCTGCAGCTGATCGGTCAGCACGTCCTTCTGCGCCCGCATCGCCTCGTACATCTCCGCCGCCGTGGCGGGTGCGGCCTGCCCAGGAATGGGAGCAGGAGCGACCGGCGGCGAGACGGCCGCTGGACCGGGCGGCGAGACAGACGTCTGAGACTGGTGGGGCACAGGAGGCCTCTGGGGGTGGGAGGGCGCCGAACGCGAGGCGCCCCCTCTCTACGGGCGGGCGTCCAGCCGAGTTTCCAACTTACCGCTCAGCGAAGCTCCACGCCGATCCGCAGTGTCCGCCCTGCGCGGGGCAGGCCGCACTGCTCATACACGGCCGCGTCCAGCAGATTCTCGATCGAGAGCACCGTCCGGAGCCAGCGAAACCCCGGTGCGTTCGACACGGCCCAGCTCCGCTGGACCGAAGCACCCGCGATCGACTGGGCGGCGAGCGACACCTCGCTGGACGTCTCGGGATTCACGCAGTACTGCGACCCGAGGTGCGTGAGCTCGGCCCTCAGGATCACGCCGCCGCGGAGCGGCGCTGATGCGTCGACCAGGGCGCGCACACTCGGCATGTGCTCCGGTCGCTGCGGGGTGCCGCCCCCCATCACGTCGCGCACGCGGACGCGCTGTGCCATCAGCTCGAGTCCCACCGCGCGC
>CAZGFE010000040.1:2887-25271 GCA_964524665.1 uncultured Gemmatimonas sp. | reverse complement strand
TTCGTGAGGCTCTCGTACTGCACCGCGAGCACCACGAACACGAGGAAGATCGCCAACGCGATCACGAGCGCCATCTGCCGGTTGCTCTCGTCAATGGCCTCCTGCTCACCGCCGATGATCACGCCGTACCCGTCCGGCAGCTCCACGCCGGAGAGCCGCTGGCGGATGGAGTCCGTCACCGCGCCCACGCTCGCGATCTCGGGGATCACGTCGCCGTTGAGCTGCACCTGCCGGTTCTGATTGACGCGGTTGATGCCCGTGGGACCGAGCGCCATGCGCACGTTGGCCACGTCACCCAGCCGCACCGGCGTGGCGCTGCGACCGGAGAAGAGCGGAATGTCGTTGAGGTCCGCCACGCTGTTGTAGCGGTCGCGCGGGAAGAACACGCGCACGTCGTACTCGAAGTTGCCTTCGGCGTACCGCGTGGCGATCGAGCCGTCGAGCGCGGTGCGGACCGTCTGGCCCACCTGCGCCACATTCAGGCCGCGGGCGCGCGCGCGTTCGCGGTCGAGCTCGATCGAGAGCAGGGGACTGCCCTCGTCCTGCGGGTTCTGGAAGTTGTTCAGCCCCGGGATCCCGTTCAGCCGGCGCACGAGGTCGATGCTGATCTCGTTGAGGATGTTGATGTCGTCGCCGATGATGGCGATCGAGACGTCCTCACCGCTGCTGGACGTGCGCAGACCGCGGATGCGCGGCGGACGCACGCCGATCCGTGCGCCCGCGAAGCCGCGCTTGTTGATGCTGTCCTGCAGCGTGCGCACCCACTGGTCGGCGCTCATCGAGCGCTGGGACACCGGCTCGAGCAGGATGTCCAGGTTGCCGCGGCCGGCGTTCGACGCCGAGAAGCCGCCAAAGAGGAATCCGCCGGCGGTGGCAAACGTGGCCTGCACGTGCGGCATGCCGCGCACCATGGCTTCGACCTCACGCGTCAGGCGATCAGTCTGGTGCGGCGTGGCGCCGGGCGGCAAGCGGATGAACGCGCCCACCGAGCCGTCGTCCACCTGCGGCAGGAACTCGTTGGGGATCTTGCTGATCTGGCTGAACAGTGCGCCGGCAACGAGCGCCACGCCGCCGAGAACGATGAACTTGTGCTTGACCGTCCACGCCGCGCCGTTCCGGTAACGATCCGTGGTGCGCGAGAACCAGTCGTCGAACCAGAGGAGCGCGCGGTTCTCGCCGAGCCCGCTCTTGAACCGGATCTTGCCGAACTGCGCGGCCAGCATGGGCACGAGCGTGAGCGCGATCGGCAGCGAAGCCAGGATCGCGAAGGAGATCGTGAGGATCAGCTCGCGGAAGATCAGCGCGGCCAAGCCGACGATCAGCAGGAACGGCGCGACCGACGCGAGATTGGTCGTCGTCGAGGCTACCACTGCGCTCGTGACCTCGGCGGCGCCCACATGCGCGCCTTCCGTGGCGTCGAGGCCGTCCAGCTCTCGCCGTCGGTAGATGTTCTCGAGCATCACGATCGCGTTGTCCAGCAAGAGCCCCGTGCCAAGCGCGAGTCCGCCGAGCGACATGATGTTGAGCGTGAGCCCGCTGAAGCCCATCATCACGAACGTCGCGAGGATCGCGAGCGGGATCGAGACCGCAATGATGAATGTCTTCCGGATGGAGCGCAGGAAGATCAGCACGACGATGGCCGCAAGCAGGGCGCCGAGGAGCGCCGAGTTGCGGACCGACGTGAGTGCGTCACGAATGAAGCCGGACTGGTCGAACGTGACCTGATAGTTGATGTCGCGCGGGATGTACGACGAGAACGCGAGCTGGTCCATCTTGGCCTTCACCGCGTCCACCACCTGCACGGTATTGGCCTCGGGCTGTTTCTGGATGCCAATGCGCACCGCCGGCACGCCGTTGAGGCGCGCCCAGAAGCGCTGGTCCTGCGCCGTGTCGCGCACCGTGGCCACGTCGCGCAGCGGCACGCGTGCGCCCGTGGAGCCCGTCATCAGTACGCCGCGGATGTCGTCCACGCGCGTGAAGCGCCCGGAGGTGCGGCTCACCAGTTCACGGTCCGGTGCGATCACCCGGCCGCCCGCGATGTTCTGGTTCTCGCCCGCGAGCCCGCCGAGCACGTCCTGCACGGAGAGTCCGAATCCGCGGAGGCGCTCCGGGTCGAGCTCCACCTGGATCTCGCGGACGAGGCCGCCCGAGATATCGATGGAGGCGACGCCCTGCACGGAGAGCAGCTGCGGCCGGAGCCGCTGGTCGAGCCACTGGCGGAGCGAGACGAGGTCGCGCGTCTCGGACGAGAACGCGACCTGATAGATCTGCATCTGCGACGGATCCGACTTGCTGAGCACCGGCGGTGAGGCTTCGACCGGCAGGCGCGAGCGGACGCGCTCCACGTTGGTCGCGGCGTTCTGCAGCGCGAAGTCCACGTTGGTGCCGTACGCGAAGTCGAGCGTGATGCTCACGCTGCCTTCGTTCACGGTCGTGTTCAGCCGTTCGAGATTGTCCACCGTGGCGAGCGCGGCCTCGAGCGGCTTCGCGATCGTCTCTTCCAGCACCACGGGCTCGACGCCCGGGTTCTGGATGTTCACGCGGATCTGCGGGTAGACGATGCGCGGCAGCAGGTCCACCGGCAGGCGGCCCACATAGAACATGCCGAGCACGAGGAGCGTGCTCGTGAGCATCACCGTGCCCACCGGGCGCGAGATGGCCCAGCTGGAGATGCCGCGACGTGGCTTGGTCATGGACGTGCCCCCGTGGTGGGCGGCGTGGTGGATGGCGCAGCGGCGGGCGATGCACCCGGTGGGACGGTGCGGGGGACCGTGGGCGCCTCAGGCGACAGCGGCTGCACCACGCGCACGGCGGCGCCGTCGCGGAGCAGGGCGTTGCCCGTGGTGACGATCGTGTCGCCAGCGACCAGACCTTCGACGACCTCCGTGCGGCCGTCCATATCGTTGCCGATCCGCACACGGCGGCGCTCGGCGCGCGAGTCATTGAGCACGAACACGTACTGCGCGCCCGCCGCGCCCATCACGGCGCGCGAGGGGATCACGAGCGCGCCCTGCCGCTCGTCGAGCCGCAGCGTCACGCGCACGGTGTAGCCGGGGCGGAGCCCGGAGGCCGCGCCGCCGGGCACCGCGACCTCGACCGGCACCAGACGGCTCACGCTGTCGGCGGCGGGGAAGATCCGACGGATCGTTCCCGTGACCTCGCGCCCCAGCGCGTCCACGCGCACGGGCACCTGCGCCCCGATCTCGAGCCGCGGCACTTCGAGCTCCGAGACCGGCAGCTGCGTCACGAGCGTGCCGACGTCCGAGATGGTGAAGAGCCGCGTCTGACCGCCGACGATGTCGCCGGTCTGCACCAGGCGCTGCATCACCACGCCGCTGATGGGTGCGGTGATGCGCGTGAAGCCCACGCGCGTCTCGAGCTGCGCGAGCGTGGCTTCGGCGGACGCGAGGGCCGAGCGATCGCGCTCGTACTCCTGTGCGGTGACGATCTTCTGCTCGAACATCTTGGTCGAGCGCTCCGACGTGGCCTTGGCAAAGTCGCGGCTCGCCTCGGCGGCGCGCAGCTGCGCGCGCAGCTCGCGGCCATCGAGTTCGGCGATCAACTGCCCGGCGCGCACCTCGGTGCCTTCTTCCACGAGCACGCGCGTGAGCGCGCCGGGCGTCTGCGAGGTCACGACCACAGAGCGGAGCGGGGCCAACTGACCGGCGACCACGCTCGTGCGGGCGATCGAGGCCACTTGCACCACGGCGATCTCGACGGGGCTGGGGCCACCACCACCACCGCCTCCGCCAAAGTTGCCGAAGGGCCCGCCGCCGCCCTGACGGTTCTGGTTGCTCTGCTGAGCCGGGGCGCTGCTGGCGGGCGTGCTGCCGTTGGCCGCAGCCGGCTCGGCGCCGCACGCGGTGAGCGTGCCGGCGGCGAGCAGGAGCGTGAGGAGCAGGTGGCGCGAGGTATTGAACCGGACGTGCATGGATGGCGCGGACAGAGTGCTGATCAAGAAGCTGGAGTTGGGTGCAGGAGTTACGTATGGAGTGGGCGAATCGTTCGGGGGAGTGCGTTATAGATTAGGGGCGGATGTAAGAAGAAAGACGGAGGACGGAAGGTGCGACTGCCCCCGTAGCTCAGGTGGATAGAGCGACGGTTTCCTAAACCGCAGGCCGGCGGTTCGAGTCCGCCCGGGGGCACTGCAAGGCAGGGTCGTGGGAGGGGCGCGGGTGCACTGGAGGCCAGACAACCATTAGGTTTCTGGCTTCCTGTTGTTTCCGTACCACTCTTGAGCATCCGCGATCATGACGAAGACCGGAGAGGCCGCTAAGCCGAGCCTCGATCTGAAGGACGAAGAGAGCATCCTCGAGGTGCTGGACCGCTACAAGCGTCCCCTCACGATCGGCGTGATCGTGCTCGCCCTGGTCGTTTCGGGCGGGTGGATGATGCGGCGGTCGGCCCAGATCCGTGAATCGCGCGCCTCAGCGGCCCTCGGGGTCGGGGAGACCGCCTACACGACCGGCGCGATGGCGGTGGCCCAGACCGAGTTCACTCGGGTGGCCACCCGGTACGCCGGGACCTCGGCCGGGACCCAGGCGGCCCTGATGTCGGCCCAGCTGTACTTCGAGGCCGGGCAGCTCGATTCGGCGATGTCCGTTCTGGACGCGGCGCTCAAGAAGACGCCCAAGCACCTGAAGGCCGGAGTGCTGGCCCACCAGGCGGCGGGGCACGCGCTGGCCGCGAAGCACATGGAGGCGGCGGAAGCCTATCTGGCGGCGGCCGGGGCGGCCCAGTTCGGCCAGGAGGCCGACCAGTTCCGGATGGATGCGGCGCGCCAGCACGTGCTGGCCGGCCAGATAGAGGCCGCGCGGGCCATCTATACGGAGATCGCCAAGCGCGAGGACTCGTCGAACGCTGCAGAAGCGCGTCTTCGCCTTGGAGAGCTTACACTTAGGACGTAGTATCTCATACAGCACTTGATATGAGCGGGCTCGGCGAGTGATCGCCGAGCCCGTTTTGTTGTCGCTGGACGGTGGGGAGGGTGGCGTGTTGGTGGCTCGACGCCTGACGTTTTGGCGCGATCTCCCTCGCGACTGGGTAACTACGCATAATATGTATTATGTCAACCTACTATCCGGTTATCCACGGGATTCACCACATCAGGAACCGGTTGGCCCTCCCCTAAGGTCCCAGGCGCCGCGGCCAGCCGGCGCGTCCACGGCCAGCTCAGAGCTCCCGGAGCGTTCCCTCAAAGACGATCCGCCCCTCGCCCCTCAGGGTGGGCTCGAGCCCACGGGCGGTCGGGCGCAGCAGCACCGACAGCACCCGACCCGAACGGGTGATCAGCTCGGTCTCGTCGCCGGAGCGGCCCCAGGCCCGCAGCAGCGCCGCACAGGCAACGGCTCCGGTGCCGCAGGCCAAGGTCTCCCCCTCCACGCCGCGCTCGAACGTCCGCATGATGAATCGGCCTGCCTTGTCGTCGGCGACCCAGTTCACATTGGCCCCGAAGCGCAGACTGGGATGTGACCGCAGCTCGGCGCCGCGGCTGTCGAGAGCGATGGCTTCTACGTTCGGGGTCTCGATCACCAGGTGAGGCACGCCGGAGTCGGCGAATCCCATGGCAGCCTCGTTGGCGATCCGAGGGATCCCGGCATCCGGACGCAGCCCTTGAATGGGCTGCAGGTCGATCTCGGGCCGTCCGTCGATGATCCGCCCGCTGACCACCCCGGCCCCGGTCTCGAACTGCACGTCATCCGGCTCGGCGTAGCCCAGTTCGACTCCGAGGCGCACCGCGCACAGCGAGGCGTTGCCGCAGAGCTCGCCAACGCTCCCATCTCGGTTGAGGTAATCCAGCTTAAAGTGTTGCTGTGCAGAGCGTTGGATGATGGCGATGCCGTCCGCACCGATGCCGGTGTGGAGTGCGCAGAGCTGGCGGACCATCTCCGGAGCGGCCGCGCGGCGCCCGGTGACCTGATCCTCGATCCCGTCGAGGAAGACGAAGTCGTTTCCGGAGCCCGACATCTTCCAGAATTTCATGCGGCGCTCAGAGTCGACCGGTGATGGACCACCAACGGAGCCGCCAGACCATGAGGACGGCCTCCCTGATGATATGCCCTGACATCTTACTCTCGCCGACCGTGCGGTCCGTGAACACGATGGGGATCTCAACAGGCTTGAAGCCCCGCTTGACCGCCCGGTACGACATCTCGATCTGGAAGGCGTAGCCGTTGGAGCGCACGGCATCCAGATCAATGCCCTCGAGCACGCGTCGGTGAAAGCACTTGAACCCGCCGGTGGCGTCCCAGAGCCGCAGGCCCGTGACCATCCGGGCGTAGATGTTGGCCCCGTAGCTGAGCAGCAGCCGCGTGATGGGCCAGTTCACGATGGTCACCTTCCCGTCCAGGTACCGCGACCCGAGCACGAAGTCCGCCTTCTCCGCGGCCGCCAGGAACTCTGGCAAGTGCGACGGGCTGTGGCTGAAGTCGGCGTCCATCTCGAAGATCCACTCGTACGGGCGCTTGAGCGCCCAGCGGAATCCGTCCACGTAGGCCGTGCCGAGCCCCAGCTTGCCAGGACGCCGCAGCACGTGGACGCGGGGCTCACCTTTGGCGATCTCCTCGACGATCCCACCGGTCCCGTCCGGGGAGTTGTCATCCACGACGAGGATGTCGATCCGGGGATCTGCCGCGAGCACGGCCGAAATGAGGGCACGAATGTTGTGCCCTTCATTGTAGGTCGGGACGATCACGAGAGCGCGGTCAGCGGGCATCGGCAAGCGAAGTGGTGGCACCGACGTGAGGATCGACCCAGCGTGCGGCGGCCTCGTCGGACGTCATGAAGAGTGGTACTGCTCGCTCGTCACGAATGGCTGCGAGCAGCGCGCGCAGATTCTCCGTGACGTGGCCAGCCGCGTAGAGCGTGCGTTGGTCCGGGAGCAGTTCGTCGGGATGAAAGTATGTAGCGAACACGGGGGGCATCCGTTCCCCGCGGCGGAGCGAGCGCCGCAGCGCGCGGACCATGGGGCGAAACAGATCCGGGCGCGCGGTGACGTTGATGAAGTAACTCGGTCGGCGCAGCGCATCCAAGAGCGGTGTGCCGCGCCTGGTCTTGCGAGCCAGCTGTGCGCCGGCGGCCAGCCCCCAGAACCGGTCGTGCGCCACGAAGATCGGCAACTCGAGGATCGGCAGCGTGGCTTCCCCGCCCCGTGCGCGCCGCTGGTGGTTGGCGGCCGACGGGCGGTAGGGCCGCTCCGGCGCATCGAACCAGTCATAGAGGTTCTCGCTCCGACGCGGCGGTACGCCGTGGATGGTGCGCATGCCCGGCAGCGCCGAGAGGTCGGTGCGCACGCCGAGCGCGGCGAGCTGGGCGAGGGTCTCGGCGGTGTGGAAGTCCCAGCCCATGCGGACGCTTCTGGGCCGGAAGCCCGCCACGCCAAGCGCGGCGTACGCTTCACGCAGCATGGTGAGCTGCCACGCCTCGTCCAGGACCTCCTGATACCAGCGGTCGAGTGCGGCATCGTGCCGCCAGAAGTGCGGATGCCAACCGATCTCGTCGCCGCTGTCCCGCAGCTCGCCGATGAACTCGCCGTTGCTCTCGACGACCCAGGCGTAACTGCCTTCGAGCGCTCGGATCTGCGCGTCGGCCCGGAGGTGCCACGTGAACACCGGCGCGCGCCCCGCGTCGTCCCTGAGGTCCCGCACCTGCCGCTTGAGGGCCGGGATCCCCTCGAGCATGCCGCGCCACGAGAGGCCGCGCTTGGGCAGCTCGCGCACGAACCCCGCGCGGTCGGGGTCCGTGTCGCAGCCGATCACGATCGGGACGACGCGAGATTCACCAGAGGTCGTCAAGATCCGAATCGAAGAAGGACACGCGGATCCGGCCCGGGACCGGCGCGGCGACCACCACAGGATACGGCCGCGCCACCCAGAGCCCCGCGCGGCGGAACGCGGCGGTGTCCTCGACACCGCTCAGCCCGACGATCCCGTACGTGCCCCGTGACTCGGCGGCATACGCGTGTGCCATCGCCACGGCGAGGAGATCGTCCAGCGCGTCGTCCGCAGCGACGAAGTCGCAGATCTTGAGGATGTCGAGATCGCGCGCGCGATGCTTGGCACGACGGAACACGACGTAGCCGTCGATCACGCCCGCCGCGCTCCGATGCAGATACGCGAAGTACGCGCGGTTCGGCTGCGACAGCTTGTAGTTGAGGTACTCGGCCGTGCGCACGCCCGCGAGCTCGTAGCGCGCCCGCAGGATCGCATCCCACGTGGCGTCCCACGCCGGGTCGAAACGGGAGATCCGCTCGAGCGTGCCGTGCCGCACCTTGGCGTTGGGACGCAGGTACAGATTCGCCAGGTGCATGGCGGGCGCGAGCCACTTGGAGCGTCCCCAGTACGCGAGTGCCTTCTCCGGCCTGAAGAAGCGCGCGAAGTACGCCGACGTGTCGCGGTGCAGCTGATGCCCGCGGCGGAGGTACGCGGGTTCGATGGCAGGGACTACGCCCACGGCCGCGTAGTGGAGCCCCTCCGAGTTCTCGCAGGCCGCGAGCAGCTGCCGGCCTGCCGCTTTGCGGATCGCATCATCCGACATGTCGAGCACGAGCGTGATGCCCCATCCGATCTGCGCCGCAGGCCGCGCGTCGCCGTAGCGGTACTCGTGCGCGATCTGGCAGATCTGCCCGACCACGCGGTCCTCGTGCAGCGCGACGAACCGCCGGCACCGCTGCCACTCGTAGAGCGACCGCTCGGCCAACTCGGGATGATCGGGACTCCACTTCCGCATCAACTCGAGGATCGGCTCGAGATGCTTGCCGGCCTCGTACGGAACGATGCGAACGTCAGACATCAGCTGGCATCACCTTCGCGGCGACGCACGAGGAGACCGCTCAGCGCAAAGATCCCGAGGCCGGCCAGGCCAGCAAATGACGTGCGCAGGCCGCGGCGGTCCGCCGGCGAGGTCAATGAGAGCACGACCTCGCGCGCGCCCGCAGGAACCGGCACGCCAATGAACGTCCCGTTCGCCCGGGCGGTGGGGACCTCGCGGCCGTCCACCGTCGCCGACCACATGGGGAGCCAGTTCTCGCTCACGACGAGCACCCCGTCCTGCCGCAGCGAGTCGATCGTGAGCCGGTACTCGCCCGGCGGGCCCTCCGCGACCGTGATGCGCGGCGCGGGCTGGATCGGCGCAGGCAACGCGGTGATCGGCGTCGTACTGCCGAACGCCGCGCTCGTGTCCACGAGCGTGATGCGCGTGGGGTCGAACTGCGGGTTGATCACCGTGGCGCGGAGCTGCTCACTGCTCGGCACTTTGAACGCGAGCGGTGAGATCACGGCCCACGGCGCGGGATCGGGTACGCGGACGACGGTGGCGGTCTCGCCGAGCCACGTGCGTGCGCCGCGCGCGATCACCACGAAGCCGGGGGGCAGATCGTTCACCTCGCCGTCCATCAACAGATACCGCACCGCCAGCAGCCGCCACGACTGCGGTGACGAGAGATGGGTCCAGACGTTCTTGCCGCCGAACGTCTCGTCGAAGTCGTGGATCTCGTTGCCGTGATAGCCGAGGACGGAGCGCACGCGGTGCTCCATCAGATAGTCGTCCATGTACACGCGCCCGAGCGGCAGCACGCGCCACGGCTGCGTCGTGTTCCCGGCGTCGGCGAGGATCGCCTGCACCGCCTCGTCGGGCGCAAAGGCCTGCGCGCCACGGTCGTCGATCACGATGAACCGGCGCGCCTGCACGCCAAGGTCCGCCAGCAGCAGCACGACGGCAGCCACCACGAGGTACTTGGGCGCCTTCCACGCGGTCACGGCGAAGATCACCACCGTGCCGGCGCCGAGCAGGAGGCCGAGCTGCGCGCCGGGGATGGCGGCGTAGGCGGCGTCGCCGCGGCCGGGCACGGCGAGACTCGTGATGAGCCCACCCGCCGCGACGGCGAAGAACACCGCCGCCACGGCCGTGACGATCGCCACGCGCTTGGCCCACTGCGCGCGCACGTCAGCCGACATGGCCTCGATCTGCGAGTAGCCGAGCGCCGCAAGGATGCTCACGCAGATCGCCACGTGGCCCCACATCATCGAGGCCGCGCGCGTCTTGCTGATCATCGGGAACAGATGGTATGGGATCCTATAGAAGGGCGTCTGCCCTGCGAGCACCCAGAGCACGCCGAAGACCACGGCCCCGCTCCAGAACCAGACGCGCTTGCGCGCCGCGCCCGCTGGGGTGCGGAGGATCGCGGTGAGCGCGAGCACGCCCACGAGCAGGCCGAGATAGTCGGAGTGGAGCTTGAAGGTGTTCGTGCCCCAGTAGGTGCCGAGCCAGCCGTTGAAGCCGCCCCACATGGTGCCGATCAACTCGAGCGCAGGCATCGCCCAGCTCGTCGCGTACTCCCAGCCCGTGGACGACGACCCGCTCGCACTGCGCGGACTGAACGGCAGGTACTCGGCGAACGGCATCAACTGCGCCGCCGCGGTGGCCAACGCGAGTACGCTCGCGAGCCCGATCCCCGCGAGGACGTGCAGTCGACGGTCGCGCGGCGTCTCGGTGAACAGGCAGAAGAACAAGTACGCACCCATCAGCAGCGACGAGTAGTACGTCATCTGGAAGTGCGGCGAGAGCAGCATCAGCCCCACCAGCAGTCCCCACAGCGCGAAGTACACGGGCTTCCGCGTGCGGCAGGCCTCGTGCACCGCGAGCAGCGCCCACGGCGTCAGCCCCAGCACGTAGATCTTGCCGTCGTGTCCCGGGAAGAACAGCGAGAGCAGCGGGCCGCTCACGCCAAAGGCGGTCGCGCCAGCGATCGCCGCGCTCCACGTGAGGCCCTGCTTCCGCAGGAACGCCAAGAGGCCCGTCGCGCCCAGCCACACGTGCACGACCATGCCGAGTCCGATCGCGAGGGCCGGCGCGAACACCGCACGCAGCGCCACGGAGATCGGGTACACCTGGTCGCCGTGCATCGCGCCCAGGAACGGCATGCCGCCAAAGATGTAGGGATTCCAGCGCGGCACCTCGCCCCAGGCGCGGATCATCTCCGCGGCAAAATGCCGGGTGACGTAGCCGTCCTTGCCGTCGCTCATGGGGTTCATGATCACGCCCCCGGCCAGCAGGGGCGCAAAGAGGATCGCGAGGAACACGGCCCACGCGAGCGCAAAGAGGAATCCGGGGTGCGTCAGCCAGCGGCGGAGGGTCTGTGGCATGGTCAGAAACGTAATCCGTCGGGGGAATCGTCGGTGTTGGCGGGGGGCACCGCGCCGGCGCGGCTGCGGTCAGCCACCGCGCGCCAACTCAGGACGATCAAGGCGAGATACAGCACGGCCGTCGTGACCCCGTGCAGCGCGACGGCATCCACCGCGGACCACTCGAGTCGTGTGGCCGCCACGAAGGTCAGCGCGGTCGCAACGAGTCGCGCGATGTCCCACCCGAGCTGCCGCGTCTGGAATCTCAGTACCACGAGCGTGTGTGCCATGGGGATCGCGACGATCTGGATGGCGAGGGCGACGCTCTGCCAGCGCACCATCACTCCGGCGTCCCGCCACTCTGCACCGAACGCCAGGTCGAAGGCCGCCGGCGCGAGCACAAGGAGGCCGGCGGCCATGAGCGCGGCGAGCTTGGCGAGCCCGCCCGCCGTGCGCGCGAACAGCCGCGGCATGGCGTCGGGCTCGGACCGTGCGCGCGCCGCCAGCTCCGCGATGTACACCTGCCCCGCCGAGTCGCCCAAGAGGCCGATCGGCACGCCGATCACCCGCTGCCCGATCACGTACAGCCCAGACGCCACCGGTCCCCACCACAGCGTCAACAGGATGACGGGCGCCCACTGCCCCACGGCGTTCACCAGCGTGGACGGCGTGGTCACCAGCACGAACGCGCGGTGCGCCCGGAGGGCGGCGCGCACCTCCGCCCAGCGCATGCCGGCACTGCGCTCGCCCTCGGCGCGCCAGATGAGTCGCGCCATCGCGACCACGCTCCAGAGGCGTCCGACGGCATCGCCGAGCACAAGCGCCACGGCCGACGTGCGCGTGACGAGCGCGTGGGCGACCTGCCAGCCACTGGTGCCGATCGAGCGCACCATGCGCTGACGCACCATCACGGGGAACTCGCGGTGACGCAGGCACCAGCCGGAGAGCACGTCGGTGAGCCCTACGCCGAGGATGCTCAGCGGGACGAACCAGAGGAACGGTGCGACCTCGGGCGCGCGCAGCAGCTCGGTGGCGATCCACTCGCCCCCGGCGGCCACCACCAACACGACGAGCGCGGTGGAAAGCGTGGTCGCGAACACGCCCGCGACGACCACCGCACTGCCTTCGCGGTCATCCGCGGGGACCGGCACCGCGAGCCCGAGTCGCCACGAGGCCGCCGCGCCGAGGGAGCCGAGCACCGCGAGGTACACGCCGAAGACGCCAAATGCCGCAGGGCCCAGCAGTCGGGTGAGCAGCGGCGAGACGGCGAGGGCGATCAGCTGCCCGGCGGCCGTGGCGCTCATCAGCATGGCGGTGCGGCCGCGCGCCGTGGATCCGTCGGTGGCGCCGCGCCAGAACGCGCCGAGTGCCACGCTTAGTCCTGAGCGGAGATCAGGTCCTGATACATCGCGCGGTAGCCGGCCGCGACCTTGCTCGGCGAGAACCGGTCGAGCATCGTCGCGCGCGCGCTCGCCCCGTGCCCCTCGGCCGTCGCCGGATCGCGCACGATCTGTGTCAGGGCGTCCGCGAGCGCGCGGGTGTCTCCCGGGGGCACGAGCACGCCTCCGGCTTCCGGTCGTACGACATCTGGCAGACCGCCCGAGCGATACGCGACCACCGGCGTCTTGCAGAGCTGCGCTTCGACGGCCACGAGACCAAGCCCTTCGTTGCGCGACGGGATCACCACGGCCGCCGCGCGGCGGTAGAGTGCCGGCAGCTCGTCGCGTTCCACAGAGCCGAGCCAGTGCACGCGGTCGCCGAGCGCGAGCGTCTTGGCGCGTTCGCGAAGCTTGGCGGCGTCCTCGCCGTCGCCGACGACGTCGAGCGTGACGGTGCGCGGCGTCCAGCTCAGCGCCTCGAGCAGGTCGCTCACGCCCTTCTGCGCGTTGAGCCGGCCCACGAAGAGCATGCGCCCGGGGATCCTCGTGGCGGCTGCCGCGGTGAACAGCGTCGTGTCGGCCGGCATCGGCGCCACGGAGATCTCGGCCTTGGGCGCCATGGCGCGCGCCTCGCCCGCCAGCCAGCTGGACACGGCGGTCACGGCACTGGAGCGCTTGAGCACGCGCCGCAGGAGCGGATGCACGAGCTTCACCTTGCGTGCGAGGCGCACGTCAGAGCCGTGCAAGGTGGTCATCAGCGGCACGTCGTCACTGGCGGCGAGCGCAAGCACGCCGTTCGGGAACCACCAGTGGGCATGCAGCACGTCAGGGTTGAACTCGTCCACTTCGCGCCGCACGGCCACGCTCCCTGCCGCGAGCAGGCCGGCGAGTGCGCCTTTGCCGCGCAATGACCCCAGCACCTGCTCCGCCATGGTCCCCGTGTAGGCGAGCGACTCCATGCCCCGCGGCGCGTAGCGGTACCGGCGGATGGCAATGCCGTCGATCTCCTCGTCAGGCGCGAGCCCTGGCGCGGACGGCGCGAGCACGCGCACCTCCGTGCCGCCCGCGCGCAGCGCAACCGCCAGTCGATGCAGAAAACTGCCCGCCGCGTCCGAGGCGAAGCGCGGGTACGCGTGCGTGACGAAGAGGACGCGCAGCGCGCTGTCGCCGCTCACGCCGATCCGCGTCGGTTCGACTCGTCGAGCAGGCGTCGGAGCTCGCGCTGCTCGGCCCGCGTCACCGCGATCTGTTCGCCGAGGAGTCCGGTGGCGAAGAAGATGGAGCCGAGAAGAAGGCACGTCTGGATGACCGTCCACACCCACCGCAGGCCGACGCCCGTCGAGAGCAGAACGATCAGCGCGCCAATGCCCGAAAGCACACCCAGCGCGAACAGTCCGGCGCCCAGCATGCCGAAGGCGAGCAGCGGCTTCTGGCCGAAGCGCAGCTCGAACCACACCGCCAGCATGTCGAGCACGCCCACGGGAATGCGTCCGAGGCCGAACTTGGACTTGCCCGCGAAGCGCGGGTAGAGCGGCACCGGGATCTCCGAGACCGTGTACCCGCGCGCGTGCGCGAGCACGATCATGTAGCGATGCCAGTCCGGCCGCGCCGGCTGGTCGTCCATGATCTCACGCCGGTACGCCTTCACGTTGTTGAGGTCGCGCACCGGCACGCGGAAGAGCGCGCGCGAGAGTCCGTTGTAGATCCCCGAGACGAACGCCTTGTCGTACTGCCCCTGCTTGAAGCCGGTGACCATGTCGCTCTCGCCGGCGAGGATCGGTGCGACGAGCCGCGGAATGTCCTCGGGCTTGAACTGCAGGTCGGCGGGATAGAACACGAGGATCTCACCCTGCGAGGCGAAGTAGCCGGTGCGGAGCGCGTCGGCGATCCCCCGCTGCGCGCGGTGGCGGACGGTCCGCAGCCACGGGTACTTGGCCGCGAGCGTGCCGAGCACGTCCGGCGTGTGGTCCGCGGAGCCATCGTCCACGACGATCACTTCGTACGGCACCACGGCCTGCCGGATGATCGCGTCGCACTGGGCCAGGAACTCGGGGAGGTTCTCTGCCTCGTCCTTGGCTGGGACGAGGACCGAGACCTGGGCGCGCGGCGAAGTGACTGGAGAGTTCATCGGATGGGCGGAAGGCGTCCTAGAGGCGTTTGCGCATGCGGGCCGGCAGGATCCCGAGCTGGTCGCGGTACTTGGCCACCGTGCGGCGCGCGATCTCGACGCCGTCCTTGGCGAGGGCGTCCACGATCGCGGAGTCCGTGAGCGGGGCGCGCGGATCCTCGGCGGCGACCAGCTTCGCGACCGTGTCCTTGATGCCGCGCGCCGAGACATCTTCACCCTCGGTGCTCTTGAGGCCGGACGAGAAGAAGAACTTGAGGGCGAGCACGCCGCGCGGCGTCTGCGCGAACTTCTCGTTGGTCACGCGCGAGATCGTGGACTCGTGCATGCCGATCGCGTCCGCCACTTCGCGGAGGGTGAGCGGCTTGAGTCCCTGCACGCCCTTCTCGAAGAAGTCGCGCTGCCGGTCCACGATGAAGTGCATCACCTTGAGCATCGTCTGCCGCCGCTGCTCGATGGCCTGGATCAGCCACTGCGCAGCGCTGAGCCGGCTGGTGATGAACTCCTTGTGCTCGGCGTCGAACCGCTTCTTATCCTTGGCGATGTCCTGATACGAGCGGCTGAGCTTGAGCCGCGGAAGGTTGGCGTCGTTGATGAACACGAGATACTCGCCGTCGATCTTCTCGACGATCAGATCGGGCACCACGTAGTTGTCGGCCGTCTCGGAGTACGCACGTCCGGGCTTGGGCGTGAGCTTGGCGACCTCGTCCGCCGCGGCCTGCACCTCTGCGGGCGTGCACCCGACCTTCCGCGCGATGTCCGCCCATCGGTGCGCGACGAGATCATTGAAGTGCTCCCGCACGAGCGACTCGGCGAGTGTGCCGATCAGATTCGCATCCTTGAGCTGCAGCGTGAGGCACTCCTGCAGGTTGCGCGCGCCGACGCCGGCGGGCTCGAGCCCTTGGATCACCTCGAGCATGCGCAGGGCGTCGGCCATGCCGAAGAGCGGCACCTCGCGCTCCTCGTCAGCTGCCTCCGCGGCCTGCACCACCACCTCGTTGATGCCCTGGAGGATCTCTTCGAGCGTAGCGCTGAGGTAGCCTTCCTCGTTCAGGTTGCCGAGAAACTCCTCGGCGAGCAGCTCGTCGCGCTCCGAGAGGTCCAGCATGCGGATCTGGTCGCGCAGATGGTCGTCGAGTCCGCGCGCCTCCACGGTGGGGCGCTCGTAGTGTTCGCGGTCGTCGCGGAGCTCGCGGACCCCGCTGCCCTCGGCGTCGAGCCCGTTGAGGAGGAGATTCTCCCACTGCGTCTCGTCGTCGGTGTCCCCGCTCGGCTCGTCGCCGGCGGTCGCCGGATCCTCTTGGATGGTCTCCGCTTCCGCGCTCGCGCCTTCCTCGATCGCGATCTCGTCGTCCATCTCCTCGACCAGCTCGAGGAACGGATTCTGCAGCAGCTCCTGCTTGAGGTGCTGCTGCAGATCGAGCAGCGGCATGTACAACATGTCCATCGCCTGGTACAGGCGTGGATTGGCCCGCAGCTCCTGCCCGAGACGGACGGACTGCTGCAGGCCGCCTTTCATTCGCGTTCGGCCGTGAAGCGCGCCCGGAGGCGCGCCGTGAGCGTGGGCCCGAAGTAGATCGTGGCCACCGTATCGTCGAAGATCAGGTCGCGCACCGGGCCGGAGACCTTCACCTGACCGTCGAACATGATGTACGCGCGGTCCACGATGTCGAGCGTCTGCTCCACGTTGTGGTCCGAGATCAACACGCCGATGCCGCGGTCCTTGAGCGACGCGACGATCCCCTGGATGTCGTGCACCGCGATCGGGTCCACGCCGGCGAACGGCTCGTCGAGCATCATGAACTTGGGCTCGGTCACCAGGGCCCGTGTGATCTCCAGCCGGCGCCGTTCGCCGCCCGAGAGCGCAAAGGCCTTGCTCGCGCGCAGGTGCTTGATGGAGAGCTCGTCGAGCAGGCGCTCCAAGCGCTCGTTCCGTTCGGCGCGGCTGAGCGGCAGCGTCTCGAGGATCGCAAGGATATTCTCCTCGACGGAGAGCTTTCGGAAGATCGACGGTTCCTGCGACAGATACCCGATGCCGCGCCGGGCACGCTGGTACATCGGCATGCGCGTGATGTTCTGTCCGTCGAGCGTGATCTGGCCTGCGGCGGGCGGGATCAACCCCGCGAGCATGTAGAACGTGGTCGTCTTGCCGGCGCCGTTCGGTCCGAGCAGCCCGACGATCTCGCCCTGGCGCAGCTCGATGTGCACATCGTTCACGACGTTCCGCTTCTTGTACGTTTTCACGAGCCCCTGGGCGCCGAGCACGCTGCCGCCTTCGATCGGCCCGGTGCGCTTCGGGTGCGAGGTGTGTTCACCCGTGGCGCGCAGCAGCGCCTGCAGCTGGCCGCCGTTCGCGCGGTGCGCCGCGAGCACGGCTCCGGCGAGTGCGACGGTCGCGGCGCCGTCGAGCGGACTCGGCAACGGCGCCAGCGCCCCGTTGGCGGCGAGACGCGGGAGCACGACCTTGCGGAGATGCTCGCGCACCTCGTCGAGGCTGATCCGCCCGGCGTCGCTCTCGGTGAGCCGGCCATCCGACTGCAGCGCGAGTACGTGGTGCGTGCGGTACGCCACCGCCGTCTCGGCAAAGGGTGCGGCCCCCTCGGCGTCGGCGTGTTCGGTGATGGCCAGGAGGGCGAGCGCGGTGGAGCGATCGCCGCCCGTGACGCGGCTGATCGCGGCCTCCATGGACTCGTCCATGGGCGTGTCCGGGTTCATCGGCTCGGTCATGGGCGGCGCGCCGGTGCTGGTGTGGCGGGCGGGCGCGTGGACGCCGGGCGCGTGGAGTCCGCCCGGGGGGCCGGGGGCGTGGAGTCCGCCCGGGGGGCCGGGGGCGTGAGCGACTCGAGATAGATCCCGCTCGCCTTGTCGATCACGTTCACGGTGGACATCTCCCCCGACTCGAACAGCACGGTGATGATCCGTCCGCGGCTGTAGCTCAGGTTCGGCGCCCCGCGCACGCCGCCGGCCGGAGGCACCTGGTAGAACGACCGCGCATTGCCAAGCGCCCGCACCTCCTTCATGCGCGACCCCTCGACGCCCGCGGAGTCCGTGACGCGTTCGAAGCGCGCGTGCACCGTATCGCCCGCGATCCAGTCCATTTCGTCCGTGATCACGCGCGAGGTGTCCACGCGGGAGCGTGCTTCGGCGCGGCCGACGGCGCGCAGTTCGCTCAGGGTCTGCTGGGGCATCAGGATGTCCATCGAGTCGGACTCGATCCGCTGCGCGGCCCCGTTGGCCACAGCACGGCCGCCCCACGAGTGGATGCGCTCGATCTGCTGGTCCGCGAACCGAAGGTCGAGCGTGTCGGACGTGAGCGTCAGCGAGTCACTCACAGCACGCGCACTGCCGCCGGCCACCACGCGCTGCAACTGGCGCTCTCGTGACCAGGTGTCGATCACGATTCCCGTGAGCGTGAACGGATCCTCCCCCTTGCCGACGACCTTGGGGTCGCGAAGCAGCCGTGCGAACTCCGTGCCGTTGTCCAAGAATGCCGAGTCGGAGGTGGCGCGCATGTCGTGCCGGTCGATCTCCACTGCGCCCGACGCCCACACGAGCGAGTCATTGCGCGAGAGCACGCGATTCGCGGTGAGGTCCGTGGAATCGGAGGCGCTCGACACCGCGCTCCGCGCGCCGCCGGTCTCGGTCGGGCTCATCCGCACGAACGGGCGCCCGGTGGCGATCCACGAGGATTCCACGCGCACGCCAGGCTTGGCGCGGAAGTACTCGATCTGGGGACCCGCGAAGCGCGTGCCCGACGCCGATCGCCCTTGCACGTTGCCTTCCGCGACGATCCGTTCCTCGTTCGTGTAGTAGAACATCCGGTCCGAGGTCATCGTCATCCGCGGCTCGGTGTAGCGGACGTTGTGGTAGAGGATCAGGAGCCCACGTTCTGTGAAGTGCTCGGCACTGTCGGCGAGCAGCCGGTTGCCCTGCCCCGCACACGTCGCGTCCACGATCCCGCCGATGTACATGTTCCGCCCGCCCGTCGGGGTGGTCACCGACTGCACGCGCGTGGTGTCCGCGCCTCGCGCGACGCCCGTGATCACGATCTCACAGGGCCGGCCCTGCGCCTGCGCGGAGCGTGCGTCGCCCACCGCGAGCGTCGCGAGAGCGGCGACCAGTCCGGTCGCACGCAGGACGTGGCGCGGGACACTCATGGGCGACCAAGGTCCACCGAGCCGCCCCGTCCCCGGTCGAGCCTGATGACGGTGATGACGTCGAGATTGGGATCCGCCCGGAAGCCGATCCCGCGGACCTCCTTGCCGTCGGGTTCGGTGAGGACGAACGCCGAGTCGGAGAGAATCTGGTTCTGCGTCTGATTGTACCGGAGCATCGGCGACTTGAGGATGCGTCCGTCCACCGACGTGACGATGACATTCCCCCACGCCTCGAGCATGCCGTTGCGCGAATCGTAGTTCGCGCGGCGCGCGGTCATGGCCGCGTCCTTGCTCCCCTGGGCGTTGAAGAAGTCGCCTTTCACGTTGCGCATGGAGATGCGAGCATTCTGCTCGAGAAAGAGCGTGGTGTCCGCGAAGATCTCCGCGCGCAGCAGCCCCGCGTCGGTCACGAGCGTGCGGGATCCGAACGCGACCTGATCCGCCGAGTCGAGCAGCGACCCAGGCGCGAAGGTCGCGCCGTCCTGGTCCGGCTTGTCGGAACAGGCGCTGCCGCCGATCACGACCGCCGCAAGCAGTGCGAGCGAGATCCGACTCATGCGGCCCCCGCGCGCATCAGGTCGTGCAGGTGGACCACGCCCACCACCTTCTCCGTCGCATCGAGCACGGGCAGCGCAATGATGCCGTTCGTCTCCATGAGGTGCACGGCCGCGCTCCCCAGCTCCTCGGCGTGCACGGTGCGCGGCGTTTTGGACATCACGTCCGACACCTTCACGCCCATCACGTCGCCCTGCGCTTGCATCAGGCGGGTGAGGTCGCCGGTGGTGACCACGCCCAGCAGCGTGGCGTCGGCGCGCTGCACGAGACAGATCCCGCGGCGCTTGGCGAGCTGCACGATCGCCTCCTTCATGGTCGCGTCGGGCCCGAGGATCGGCAGCTCGTCGGTCAGCATCACATCACGTACCCGGAGCAGCAGCTTGCGGCCCAACGATCCGCCGGGATGAAAGCGCGCGAAGTCCTCGCGCTTGAAGCCCTTCTCCTCGAGCAGCGCCACGGCCAGCGCGTCGCCGAGCGCCAGCGCGAGCGTCGTGCTCGTGGTGGGCGCGAGGTCGTGCGGGCAGGCCTCTTCCTTGACCCAGCCGTCGAGCGCCACGGTGGAGTTCTTGGCGAGCGTGGAGTCCTTCTCGCCCGTGATGGCAATGCACGGCACGCCGAGCCGCGTCAGCTGGCCAAGCAGCGGCAGCAACTCCTGCGTCTCGCCGCTCTTGGAGAGCAGGATCGCCACGTCGTGGTCGGTGACGATGCCGAGGTCGCCGTGGACGCTCTCGGTGGGGTGCAGAAAGAAAGCCGGCGTGCCGGTGCTCGTCATGGTCGCCGCGATCTTCCGCGCGATGAGCCCCGACTTGCCGATCCCCGCCACGATCACGCGGCCGGTGGAGTTCTTGATCAGGGTGACGGCCTTGGCGAACTCGTCGCCGAGCCGCTTGGCGGCCTCGCCGACGGCGTCCCGTTCAAGTTCCAGCACGCGGCGGCCGCGACCGACGATCCGGGCGGAATCCGTCACGGGGCCCCCGCGCGGCTCGACACGTAACGCTCCACTTGGGCATCCCAGTCGCCGCGCGCGCGCAGCAGGAGCTCGCAGAACTCGCGCACGGCCCCAGCGCCGCCGGGCCGCGTGAGCTGTACGGACGCTGCGCGCCGGGCTTCGGGCGCGGCGTTGGCCACGCACACCGGCAATCCCACCAGGCGCATCACGCCCAGATCGGGCAGGTCGTCCCCGACGAAGGCCACGTCTTCGATGTTGATCTTCCGCCGCGCCAGCATGGCGGTGAGCGCCGACACCTTTCGCGCCTGGCGGTCCTGCACGACCTCGTCCACCTCGAGCTCCTTGGCCCGCAGGGCCACACTCTCCGACTCACGACCGGTGATGATGGCCGTGAGCAGCCCCGCCTGTTGGAGCATGCGGATGCCGAGGCCGTCCTGGATGTCGTACCGCTTGAGCTCCACGCGGGTCCCCGCGTTGTCGCCCAGGATGATCCCACCGTCCGTGAGCACCCCGTCCACGTCGAAGCAGACGAGCCTGATGCGCGCGGCCAGGTCCGCGTCGATCACCGGAGTGGCGCCGAGGATCATTTGCGGGCCAAGGCCCAGAGATCCACGCAGCGCTCGATGAGCGCGTCGAGGTCCTTGAGGTAGAGCATGTTCGCGCCGTCGCTCGGCGCGTTGTTCGGGTCGGGATGCGTTTCGATGAACAGGCCGTCGGCGCCGGCCGCACAGGCGGCCTTGGCGAGCGTCGGCACGAACTCGCGCGCGCCGCCAGAGGTCCCGCCCTCGCCGCGGCCGGGCTGCTGCACGGAATGCGTGGCGTCGAAGATCACCGGCGCATCGCAAGCCGCGCGCATCCGCGTGAAGCTCCGCATGTCCACCACGAGGTCGCCGTAGCCGAAGAACGTGCCGCGCTCGGTCACGGCCACGTCCGCGCGGCCTTCGGCGAGCTTCATGTCGCTGGGGAACGCGCTCCGCACCTTCTCCACGGCGCCGACCAGTCCCTCGGGGTGCATCCACTGGCCCTTCTTCACGTTCACTGGCTGCCCCGCCGCGCCAGCCGCGAGAAGCAGATCGGTCTGCCGGCAGAGGAACGCCGGGATCTGGAGCACATCCACCACCTGCGCGGCCGGAGCGCACTGCGCGGGGAGGTGCACATCCGTGAGGACCGGCAGCCCCGACCGTTCGCGCACGCGCTCCAGCGCGCGGAGCCCTTCCTCCATGCCGGGACCGCGCGCCGCACCCGCGTTGGAGCGGTTGGCCTTGTCGTACGACGCCTTGAAGATGATCCCGCCCGGCACCTTGGGTGCCAGGCGCGCGAGGTGGTCGGCCACGCGGAACAGCAGCTCATCCGACTCCACCACGCAGGGTCCGGCGATCAGGAACAGCCGATCGGTCGGAAAGGTCGCCCGATGCATCAGGTGGCCTCGGCGAGTTCGGCGCGTCCGCGCGAGCGCGTGGGCGAGGTGGTGGCGTGCCGGTCGGCGGCGGCGACGAACGCCGAAAAGAGCGGGTGCGGGCGCGTCGGCCGTGACTTGAGCTCCGGATGGAACTGGCAGGCCACGAAGTGCGGGTGCTCGCCGAGCTCGATCATCTCCACGAGCGAGCCGTCGGGTGAGAGTCCCGAGAGCCGCATGCCGTGCTGCTGGAACTGTTCGCGGTACTGGTTCGAGACCTCGTACCGGTGCCGGTGCCGTTCGCTGATCTCGGGCTGACCGTAGATCTCCGCCGCGCGCGAGCCAGGCTTGAGGCGGCACGCATAGGACCCGAGCCGCATGGTACCGCCCATGTCCTTCACGTTCTGCTGCGACTCCAGCAGCGAGATCACGGGATTGCCGCACTCCGGCGCGAACTCGCTGGAGTTCGAATCATCCAGCTTGATCACGTTGCGGGCGAATTCGATCATCGCTACCTGCATGCCGAGGCAGATGCCGAAGAACGGCGTCTTGGTCTCGCGCGCCGCCCGGATGGCGTCCACCATGCCTTCCACACCGCGCACGCCGAACCCACCGGGCACCAGGAGGCCGTCGCAGCCCTCGATCAGCTGCCGCGCCCGCGTGGCGTCGGTGAAGAGGTCGCTGGAGGTCCAGGCGATCTCCA
>CAZGFE010000040.1:0-2877 GCA_964524665.1 uncultured Gemmatimonas sp. | reverse complement strand
GCCGACGTCATTCGCGATGCCGCCGTGGATCAGCGCCTCCTGCACGCTCTTGTAGGAGTCCGCATAGTCGGTGTACTTGCCGACCACCGCGATCCGCACCTTCCGCGGCGGCGCGACCACGCGCTGCACCATCGCCGTCCACTTGGAGAGGTCGGGCGCCGGCGTCTCCAACTGCAGCTTGCGGCACACGAGGTCGTCGAGTCCCTGCTCGCGGAAGGCGAGCGGGATCTGGTAGATCGTCGACACGTCGCGGCTCTCGATCACCGCGCCGAACTCCACGTTGCAGAACAGCGCGATCTTGCGCTTCACGTCCTCAGCCAGCGGGCGCTCCGTGCGACAGATCAACACGTCCGGCTGAATACCGATCTCCATCAGGTCGCGCACCGAGTGCTGCGTGGGCTTGGTCTTCACTTCGCCGGCGGCGGCGATGTACGGAACCAGCGTGAGATGCACGAAGAGCGTGTTCTCGCGCCCGACATCATGCCGGAACTGGCGGATGGCTTCGAGGAACGGTAGCGACTCGATGTCGCCCACGGTGCCGCCCACTTCGACGAGCACCACGTCGTTCTCGGGTGCCACGCGGCGCACCGCGCTCTTGATCTCGTCCGTGATGTGCGGGATCACCTGCACGGTGGAGCCGAGGTACTCGCCGCGACGCTCCTTGGTGATGACGTTCGAGTAGATCCGCCCGGTCGTGATGTTGTTGGCCTGCGTGAGGGACCGGTCGAGGAAGCGTTCGTAATGCCCCAGGTCCAGATCCGTCTCGGCGCCGTCGTCCGTGACGAAGACCTCGCCGTGCTGGAAGGGGGACATCGTCCCCGGATCCACGTTCAGATACGGGTCCAGCTTCATCATCGTCACGCGGAGACCGCGTTCGACGAGTAGTCGGCCGAGCGAGGCGGCCGCGATCCCCTTCCCCAGCGACGAGACCACGCCGCCGGTGACGAAGATGTACTTGGGACTGGAGTGCGGAGTGGTCGGGTTCATCAGGTCATCCGGCGGTGAGGGCGGACCAATGCGAGTTGGCGCGGACGAGATCGTCCTCGGTATTCACTTCGCCCCAGCTCGGTGCCTCCACGATGGCAACTCCCATCGAGAGACCGCCGGCGAGGGCACGGAGTTGTTCGAGCTTCTCGATCTGCTCCAGCGGGTGCTGCGGGAGCGCCACCCATTTGGCGAGCGCGTCGCGGCGCGCGGCGTAGATGCCCATGTGCTGGAGGATCACGCTGTCGCGCAGCGAGGCATCCGCTTCGTCTCGCAGGTGCGGAATGGCGGCGCGCGAGAAGTACAGGGCGCGACCGTCGTCGGCGCGCACGACCTTCACGGCATTCGGATCGCTCAGGATCTCCGGTCCGCGCCGCCCCGCTGCGGTGCCAAGCTGGAACCCGCGATCGCGGACCATCGCGATCGCGCCGGCCATGGCGTCCCCGCGCATGAAGGGCTCGTCCCCCTGCACATTCACCACGATGTCGTAGCCGGAGAAGGCGGGGTGTGCGGCCACCTCGGCCACTCGGTCGGTCCCGGAGGGATGTGACACCGAGGTGATGAGCGCCTCGCCCCCGGCCTTCTGGATCACCTCGGCCACTTCTTCCGTCTCAGTCGCGACGACCACGCGGTCGGCGAGCCCGAGGGACTCCACGCGCTGCAGGACCCTGACAACGAGCGGCTGCCCACCGAGGAGGCGGAGTGGCTTGCGGGGGAGTCTGGTGGCCCCGAGGCGAGCGGGGATGACGGCCAGGGTGCTCATCGAGGCACGCTCCGGCGGTTGGGTGCGGATGCAATATCCACGCCAGAGCAATCTATGGGCGGGGCTCCGACGGACAAGGTACAGTCACAAATCGTTGTCGGGGCGAGATTTCCGCACACCGACGCGTCCGTCAGGCGGGTCGCAGCGCTCCGGCCTTGGCCAGGAAGTTCTTGAGCAGCCGCATCCCGTCCGGCGTGCCGATCGACTCGGGGTGGAACTGCACCCCGTAGACCGGATGCTCCGCGTGCTCCAAGGCGTGGATCTCCGTGGGGTCATCCGCGGCCGTCGCCGTGATCCGGAGCGCTGCCGGGACCGAGGCGTGCTCCACCACGAGCGAGTGGTACCGCATGACCTCGATCGGGCTCGGCACCCCCTCGAACAGGCCAGTGCCGTCGTGTGCCACGCGCGAGGTCTTGCCGTGCATCACGCCGCGCGGCGCGCGGATCACCCGGCCGCCGTAGGCCTCGCCAATGGCCTGATGGCCGAGGCAGACGCCGAGGATGGGTGTTTCCGCCCCGAACCGGCGGATCACGGGGATCGTGATGCCTGCCTCCGCGGGGGTTCCGGGGCCAGGACCGAGCACGATCGCAGACGGCGCGAGCCGCGCGACATCGTCGATGGTCACGGCGTCGTTCCGCACGACCTCGAGGTCGGCGCCGAGCTCGCCCAGGTACTGGACGAGGTTGTACGTGAACGAGTCGTAGTTGTCGATGACGAGGATCATGCGGCGCGACGTGGGCGGGCGGTGAGCGGGAAATCTGGCGCGACGACGGCCGCCGGGACACAATAGCACGCCGCTTACACCCGTCACAACAGGAGCCGCGATGTTCGGCCGACGACTCGTCGCACTGGGAACGCTCGTACTGCCACTCACGGCTTGCTTCACGTTTCCCGCGGGCGACCGAAGTTATACGCGTCAGGCGGTGTTCATCACCGCGAGCGGACGGGCGCTCGCCCCGCTGCCAGACTCCACGGCGCGCGGCAAGGCGCGACTCGACTCGGCCGCGCGCGCGGCGTACGTGCAGGCGATCCTCGACAGCATTCGCGCCTCCGGACAGAAGCGTGTGCTCGTCTTCGCGCACGGCGGCCTGGTCTCGCTCAAGACGGGACTCGACAAGACGCTCGAGGGG
>CAZGFE010000039.1:0-25405 GCA_964524665.1 uncultured Gemmatimonas sp. | reverse complement strand
AGCAGACGCGGTTCGTGGTGGACCGGATCCTCGAGCTGCACGAGGAGGGCACGCCACTGCGCGAGATGGCCGTGCTCTTCCGCGCCGGCTACATGAGCGCCGAGCTCGAGATCGAACTCACGGCGCGGAACGTGCCGTTCGAAAAGTGGGGCGGGATCAAGTTCCTCGAAACGGCGCACGTGAAGGACGTGCTCGCCTTCCTGCGCGTGCTGGAGAACCCGCGCGACGAGGTGAGCTGGTACCGGCTCCTGCTGCTGATGCCCGGCATCGGCGAGACCACTGCGCGCAACGCGGTGCAGGCGATGATCGATGCGGCGTGGTCGCACGAGGCCTTCGGGCGCTTCACGCCCCCGCCCCGCGCCCGCGAAGCGCACGGCGCACTGGTGCATCTGCTCGCCGAGCTGCGGGCCGGCGCGTCCAAGGAAGAAGGCGCCGTCGCGCGAGAGATCGTCCGGATCCGTGGGCTCTACGACGACATCCTGCGCGAGCGCTACGACCGCGTGGACCCGCGCCTCTCGGACCTGGACCGCTTGCAGGCGATCGCCGGCGGCTACCCGGATCGCTCGGCCTTCCTCTCCGTCCTCGCGCTCGACCCGCCGGCGTCGAGCACCGACCTGGGCTTTGGCAGCGAGTTGGAGGACGACACGCTCGTGCTCTCCACCGCGCACAGCTCCAAAGGCCGCGAGTGGGACGCGGTGTTCCTCATCTGGGCAGTGGACGGCTGGTTCCCGATGTCGCGCGCCCTGGGCTCGGACGAGGATATCGAGGAGGAGCGCCGCCTGATGTACGTCGCGATGACCCGCGCGCGGGATCATCTCGCGGTGAGTCACCCGGTGAACGTCTACGAGACGCGGCGCGGGGCGGACTACAATCTCGCGCAGACGAGCCGCTTCCTCGACCGCGGCGTGCGCAAGGCGTTCCAGTCGGTGGTGCTCGAAACGGTCGCGGACGAGTCGCTGGCGGATGCGGAGGCAGGGCGTGTACACTCCACCGTCGATCTGCGCGCCGCGCTCCGCGAGCGCTTCTCGACGCCAAAGTCCGCCTCCTGACCCTCCGCTCCCCCGCGTGAACGCGACCCCACGGCTCGTCGTCGGCATCTCGGCGTTCTATCACGACAGCGCGGCCTGTCTGCTGCGGGACGGCGAGATCGTCGCGGCCGCCTCCGAGGAACGCTTCACGCGCAAGAAGGGCGACGACGCCTTCCCGACCCAGGCGCTCGCGTACTGCCTGCGCGAGGCAGGGGCCACGCTCGGTGAGGTAGAGACGGTCGCGTTCTACGACAAACCGCTCCTCAAATTCGAGCGGATCCTCGAGACGTACGTGGCGATCGCGCCGCGCGGGTTCCGCTCGTTCCTCAAGTCGGGACCGCTGTGGATGAAGGAGAAGCTCTTCACCGACCGGACGCTCCGCGCGCAACTCGCGGGGTTCAATGGGGACCTGCTCTACTCCGAACACCACGAGTCCCACGCGGCCAGCGCGTTCTATCCGTCGCCCTTCGACGAGGCCGCGGTGCTCACGATCGATGGCGTCGGCGAGTGGGCCACAGCGTCCATCGGGATCGGACGAGGCGCGGACCTCGAGCTCGTGCAGGAGCTCCACTGGCCGGACTCGCTTGGACTCCTCTACTCGGCCTTCACCTACTACATGGGCTTCAAGGTCAACTCAGGGGAGTACAAGGTCATGGGGCTCGCGCCGTACGGCGAGCCGCGCTTCGAGGCGCGCATCCGTGAGCACGTGCTCGACCTCCACGACGACGGCTCGTTCACCCTCGACCAGCGCTATTTCAACTACCTCGGCGGCCTTACGATGACGAGCGCCGCCTTTGACGAGCTCTTCGAGGGCCCGCCGCGCACGCCGGAGAGCCCGCTCACACAGAAGGAGATGGACCTCGCGCGTTCCATCCAGGTCGTCTGCGAGGACGTGATGCTCCGCATGTCGCGCACCGCACATCGCGTGACCGGACTCGACGCGCTCTGCCTCGCGGGCGGCGTGGCGCTCAACTGCGTGGGCAACGGACGGATCCTGCGCGAGGGGCCGTTCAAGCGCCTCTGGATCCAGCCCGCTTCCGGGGACGCGGGCGGCGCGCTCGGGGCGGCGCAGCTCGCGTGGCATCGGGCGATGCATGGGCCACGACCGCCGCGTCAGGCACCGCCGGCGATGTCGGTGAGCTCACCCGCGCACGAGGCCCGAGACGCGATGCGGGGAGCCTACCTCGGCCCGGCCTTCGCGGACGCGGACATCCGCGCGTTTCTCGACGCGCGCGCGATTCCCTACCGGGAGCTCGACCGCGCCGTGCGGGTCTCGGAGACCGCGAGCGCGCTCGCGAACGGCCAGGTCGTCGGGTGGTTCAACGGCCGGATGGAGTTCGGCCCGCGCGCGCTGGGCGCGCGCAGCATCCTCGGCGACCCGCGGAACCCTCGCATGCAGGCGCAGATGAATCTCAAGATCAAGTTCCGCGAGGGATTCCGACCGTTCGCGCCGAGCGTGGTTCGGGAACGCGCGGGCGAGTACTTCGATCTCCAGACCGAGTCGCCGTACATGCTGCTTGTGGCTCCCGTGGCGGCCTCCAAGCGCTCGCCAGCCCCTGCCGGCGGCGGCGCGCGCTGGGGGATCGACCGGCTCAACGAGATCCGCTCGGTGATCCCGGCGGTGACGCATATCGACCATTCGGCGCGCGTGCAGACCGTGGATGGTGAGACGAACGCGGACTATTACGACCTGCTCCGCGCCTTCGACGCGCTCACCGGCTGCCCGGTGCTCGTGAACACCTCCTTCAACGTGCGTGGCGAGCCGATCGTCTGCACGCCGGAGGACGCGTACCGCTGCTTCATGCGCACGGATCTCGACCTGCTCGTGATGGGCTCCTTCCTGCTCACGAAGTCCGACCAGCCCACCCCTGCCGCGGAGGACGCATGGAAGAGCGAGTTCGCGCTCGACTGACGGCGGCGGCGGGCCGAAAGTTCGGCGTCACGCTCGGCGCGGCCTTTCTCGTGCTGGCGAGCCTGCTGCGCGTGCTGCGCGGTCCGTCCGTGGGTGTGTTGATCGTCGCGGCGGTCAGCGGCGTGCTGCTGCTCGCCGCCCTCGTCGCCCCCACGCGGCTTGGTCCGGTGGAGCGCCTGTGGATGGGGTTCGGCCTGCTGCTTTCGCGACTGACCTCGCCCATCTTGCTCGCGATCCTCTACTTTCTGGTGATCACGCCGATCGGGCTCTTGCGGCGCGCCTTCGGCCACAACGCGCTCCGCCGGCGTCCCGGAGACCCGGGGCTCGCGCCAGGCGGCACCTGGGTGCTCCGGCCTGAAGGCAAGCGACGCAGCGATCTCTCACGTCAGTTCTAGGAGCACGGTCGGTGGCATCCACGGGATTGGTCCGCGAACTCTGGCTGTTCCTGCGGGCGCGCAAGAAGTACTGGCTGCTGCCGATCATCGTCGCGATGCTCGCGCTCGGTGCGCTCCTCGTGTTCGCACAGGGCTCCGCGTTGGCGCCCTTCATCTACACGATCTTCTGACCCGGACGACGCGTGGACTGGCGTAAGCGACTCCTCTTCTCCGTCGTGCTCTTGGCGATCCCCGTGGTCGTGATCAACCTCGGCGCGGCCGTCGTGCTCCGGGTGGGCATGGGCCTCTGGCCGTTCTCGGAGGCCGCGGTCCTCGAACGGAAGGCGGACTTCATCCGCTCCGAACGCGCGCTCTTCACGCCGCATCCGTACGTGGGTGCCGCAGAGGCGGGAGACGTGGGCACCGGAGGCGCACTCGCGGGGAACGAGCCGCTCTATGCCTCACGTCCCGAGACGGTCCCCGCCGGCGCGGCGCGCGTCCTCGTGCTCGGCGGCTCCCTCGCCAAGCATCTCTCGAGCAACGACGAGCAGCCGCCGATGCCGAGCGACGGCCGCACGGTGGGTCCCGAGGGGATCCTCCAGCAAGCGCTCGATGCGGAGTTCGGCGCGGGGCGGTTCGTGGTCTTCAACGCGGCCATGGGCGGCGGCAAGCAACCACAACAGCTCTTCAAGCTCACGTACCTGCAGCTCCTCGGTGAACGCTTCGACGTCGTGATCAACCTCGACGGGTTCAACGAGATCGCGCTGCCGCTCAGCGAGAACCTCCCGTTCGGCACGCCGGCGATCCAGCCGCGGGCCTACCCAGCGCTCATCCGCGCCGCAGGTCGCGATGCCTCGTGCATCGCGACGAGCAACCGGCTCGCGAGCTCGTTCAGTCGGTGGCCAGTGGTCGAGCTGGTGGGCGCGGTGCGGATCCGCTCGTGCATTCGCGCGGTGGACCTGATCCAACACGCGGCCGGCGGTCGTGCAGAAGCAGCCGTAGGCCCCGCGTTCGACACGGACGAGTTGGTGAAGATCTGGCGCCGCTCGTCGGAAGAGATCGAGCTCCTCGCCCGCGCGCGCGGGTTCGCGTACCTGCACGTCCTGCAGCCCAACCAGTACCTGAGCGGATCCAAGCCCCTCACCCCCGAGGAGCTACGCGTGGCGGTCGGCGACTCGACGTATCCGTATCGCCTGCCGATCGAGACGCTCTATTCCGCGCTGCAGTTCCAGGGAACCGCGGTGCGCCACACGCTCGACCTGCGCCAGCTGTTCCGCGAGAACTCCGAGACCCTCTACCGTGACCTCTGCTGCCACCTGAACAACCGCGGCGTGGACCTCCTCGCGCGCGCGATCGTGCGGGAGCGGCGGAGTGTGTTCGCGGGGGCGCTCAGGCGGCCCTAGAGACCAGCACGGTCCAGAAAGGCGTTCACCACGAAGGCACGAAGGGCTCGTCGCAAGAGCCTGGAAGCTGCCGTTGATCCAAAGAATTCGAACTCGGTTTTTACGACCGTACCCTTCCCACGCATCGGAGCCCTTCGTGCCTTCGTGGTGAAGAAGTCTCCCCGCTACCGCGCCCGATGCTCCGCGATGACGCGATCGATCGTTCGCGTCAGATCCCGACCGTTCGCCTCGAACGCCCGCTCGAAGTCCTCGAGATCCGTCAGGTAGATCCGCCGCGCCAGCAGCGCGGCGTTGTCGAGCAGTACGCGCTCGGCGTAGCGCGGATCCACCACACGGAACTGCGGCGCCACGGAGTCCACGAGCGTACGACGCGCCGCGGCGTACACGGAATCGCGGAGCTGCAACCGGGCGGCGCGAAGCGAGTCCCCAGGGTGCGCCTTGAACACCGAGTCGAGCCCGCTGTAGAGCGATGCCCAATACGCGGCGAGCAGGCGGTCGTCGTCCCAGCGCGCAACCGCTCGTTCCGCGCTCACCGAGTCGCCGCGCGAGAGGAAGAAGCGCTCCGCCCCGCGCGCGCCCACGAAGTTCGCGAAGCTCTCATTGAACACCGCATCGCCCTTGGCGAAGTAGCGGTTGTGGGTGAGCTCGTGGATCACCGTGTTCACCAGGTCCACGGAGTCGGCGGCGAGCGTCGTCGACAGCAGCGGATCGTTGAACCAGCCAAGCGTGCTGAAGGCGGAGGCCGGGCGGAGATAGGTGTCGAATCCGTCAGCGGCGAGCTTTCGCGCGGCGGCGATCGCGTCCGCTTCCTTGAAGAACCCCTTGTACGGGACCCGCCCCACGACCGGGAACCACCACGTGACCGGCCGGAGCGCGTCGCGCGCGGCGCCGGAGAGCACGAGCACCAGCGTGTCGCGCTCGAGCTGAGTGTACTTGGTGAAGGATTCCTCCGCCGGCAGACCAAGCGAGTCCTCGGCGTACGCGCGCGCCTCGAGCACGAGCGCCAGCTTGGCCCGCACCTCGGGCGCGACGGTCGAGTCCGCGACCAGCGCGGCGATCGGACGCCGGGCCTTGAGGATCTTCATCTCCTCCCAGCCGGCGCGCACGAGGTAGCGCCCGAGCGGCGTCACGACGGTGAGCACGACCACGCCCGCCGCGAGGCCGAGGAGCACCATCCCCACGCCGCCCAGCCGTCGCCTGAGTCCTCGCACCCCATGTCTCCCTGTCAAGGGTCCTCCCCGTCTGGCGCGCACGCAGGAAAGATGCACCCGTCCCCACGCGTGGCTATCCTTGGATGTGTCCTTCGTCCACCTCCACTGCCACTCCGAGTACTCGCTCCTCGACGGCGCGAACCGGATCGACGACCTGATCGAACGGGCCAAGGAGTTCGAACAGCCCGCGCTGGCGATCACGGACCACGGCAACCTCCACGCGGCCTGGCAGTTCCAGGAGAAGGCGCGCAAGGCCGGCGTGAAGCCGATCATCGGGATGGAGGCGTATGTGGCCCCCGGCGACCGCCGCCTGAAGGGCCGCTCCAGCACCGGCGAAAAGAACTACTACCACCTGGTCCTCCTCGCGCGTGACCTGCAGGGCTACCGCAACCTCGTGAAGCTCACGTCGCTGAGTTACACCGAGGGCTTCTACGCCAAGCCGCGTGTGGACCGCGAGCTGCTGGCCAAGTACAACGAGGGCCTGATCGTCTCCAGCGCGTGCATGGCGGGCGAGGTCGCGCAGCACCTGCTCGCCGACCGCTATGAGGAGGCCAAGGCCGCGGCCTCGTGGTACGCGGATGTCTTCAAGGACCGCTACCACCTCGAGGTCCAGGCGCACGACGCCGGCGAGCAGAAGAAGCTCAACGAGCAGATCTTCCGCCTCGCCAAGGATCTCTCGCTCCCCGTGGTCGCGACGAACGACGCGCACTTCCTCAAGAGCGACGACCACGACGCGCACGACGTGTTGCTGTGCATCGGCCTCAAGAAGGACCGCCTCGACGCCGACCGCATGCGGTACGACCGCGGGCTCTACTTCAAGAGCGCGCCAGAGATTGCCGCGTACTTCCCCGGCCGCGCCGACGTGCTCGAGAACACGCTCGCGATCGCCGATGCGGTGGACCTCAAGTTCGAGAAGAAGTACCACCTCCCCTCGTTCCCGCTGCCCAAGGGGATCAAGAGCGAGAACGCCCTGCTCGTCACGCTCGCGGAGAAGGGCGCAGCCAAGCGCTACGGCACGCCCCTACGGAAGGACGTCGAGGAGCGCCTGCGCTTCGAGCTCGACGTCATCACGCGCACGGGCTACGCGGGCTACTTCCTCATCACGGCGGACTTCATTCAGGCCGCGCGCGACAAGGGGATCCCGGTCGGACCCGGCCGCGGATCGGCCGCGGGCTCCCTCGTCGCTTATGCGCTGGGCATCACGAACGTCTGCCCGCTCACGTTCGACCTGCTCTTCGAGCGCTTCCTGAATCCGGAACGCGTTTCGATGCCCGACATCGACGTGGATTTCTGCGAAGAGCGGCGCGGCGAGGTCATCGACTACGTGCGCGAGAAGTACGGGCGCGAGTCGGTCGGGCAGATCATCACGTTCGGGACGCTCAAGTCCCGCGCGTGCATCAAGGACGTGGGCCGCGTGCTCGGCTTCTCGCCCGCCGAGACGGACGCGATCGCCAAGCTGATCCCGAACCAGCCGAACTTCTCGCTCACCGTCGCCGAGGCCATCGAGAAGGTGCCCGAGGTGCGAAAGCTCTACGAGCAGGACGAGCGCCACGCGCAGCTGTTCGACTTCGCGATCTCGCTCGAAGGCCTCTCGCGCCACGCCGGCGTGCACGCGGCGGGCATCGTGATCGCGCCGGGTCCGCTCGACGAGTACGTCCCGATCTGCACGCAGGACTCCAAGGGCTCGGGCTCCGGCAACGGCGACGACGAGCGCGTCGTGGTCACGCAGTTCGACATGGTCGCGCTCGAGCAGTCGGGGATGCTCAAGATGGACTTCCTCGGGCTGACGACGCTCACGATCATCGACGACACGCTCAAGTCCATCAAGGCGCGCCGCGGGATCGAGCTCGACCTCGACGCGCTCCCCCTCGACGACGCCAAGACGTACCAGCAGCTCCGCGCCGGACGCACCGCAGGCGTCTTCCAGTTCGAGTCCCCGCTCGCGACCGACATGGTCCGCGCCATGCGCGCCGACCGGTTCGACGATCTCGTCGCTTCGAACGCACTGATGCGCCCCGGCCCCCTCGACGCCGGGATGCACAAGGTCTACCAGCGGCGCAAGAAGGGTGAGGAGCCCGTCTCCTACGCACTCCCCGAGCTCGAGGAGATCCTCGCGCCCACGTACGGCGTCATCACCTATCAGGAACAGGTGATGCGCATTGCGCAGCGGCTCGCGGGCATCTCGCTCGCAGAAGCCGACGTCCTGCGCAAAGCCGTCGGCAAGAAGGACGCCGACCTCATTCGCCGCGAACTCGACAAGTTCCGCGAGAAGGCCATCGCGCGCGGCTTCGACAAGCACGTGATCGCCGAGATGTCCGCACAGATCGAGACGTTCGGCCGCTATGGCTTCAACAAGTCACACTCGGTCGCGTACTCGATCCTCTCGTATCACACGGCCTATCTCAAGACGCACTTCGCGCCGGAGTTCCTCGCCGCGCTCCTCTCGGCGGGGATCGGGGACACGGATGCGGTGGTCAAGTACATCTCTGAGGCCCGCGACCTCGGGCTCGAGATCCTCCCGCCTGACGTGAACGAGTCCGGCTGGAAGTTCACCGTCGTCGGCGATACCCGCATCCGCTTCGGACTCGGCGCGATCCGCAACGTGGGGCACTCGGCGGCGCAGTCCATCATTGCGGCGCGCACGGAGAAGCCCTTCACCTCGCTGTATGATCTCTGCGAACGCGTGGACCTGCGGGTCTGCAACAAGCGGGTCTTCGAAGCATTGATCCACGCGGGCGCGCTCGACGGCCTCGGCGGGCACCGCGCGCAGTTCGTCGCCGCGCTCGACGGCGCCATGCAGTCGGCGTCGCTCGCACAGGCCGAGCTCGCCACGGGCCAGGGTTCGCTCTTTGGCGACAGCGCCACGGACGAGTCGGGCGAGTCGCATATCGCACCGACACTGCCGAACATCCCGCCGCTCTCCGAGAGCGCCCGGCTCACGCAGGAGAAGGCGATCCTCGGGTTCTACATCTCGGGCCATCCGCTCGAGCCGTTCCGCGCCGAGTGCGAGCTGCTGGCCACGCACACGGTCGCGCAGCTTGGCACGTGGAGCGCGGAGCCGATGTCGCTTGCCGGCGTGGTGACGGGGATCAAGCGGCAGATCAGCAAGAAGAGCGGCGCCGAGTTCGCGCGTCTCACGGTCGAGGACTTCGCCGGCTCGGCGGAGCTGCTCGTCTTCCCCGAGGCTTGGGCGGCGATCGGGCATCGGGTGGAGACCGACGTGCCGGTGCTCATCAAGGGCGCCTATTCCCGGCGGGACCAGGAGGCCGACAACCCCACGTTCATCGTGGAGAGCCTCACCCGCCTCGCCGAGCTTCGGGCCTCCGGCCAGTTCGCCGTGAGCCTCGAGCTCGACGCCGCCGCCGGGCTGCCGGCGGACGTCATGCGGGACATCCGCGCGGTCGCGGACGCCCATCCCGGATCGGCGCCGCTGGAGCTACGTTGGAGGGGTGCTGACGGGAGTCCGGCGCGCCTGCGCTCGAACTCTCTCAAACTGTCCACTGCCGGCCCGGCCCTCTTGGAGCTCCGCTCCCTGCTCGGGGCCGAGCGGGTGCGTCTTGTGCGCGGGAGTTGACCATGGGCACCTCGGCCCTGGAGTTCGAGAAACCGCTGGTCGAACTGGAGAAGCAGATCGACGAGATCCGTCGGTCGGCGGAGCAGCATAAGCTCGAAGTGGGTCCGCAGATCGCGCCGCTCGAGGCCAAGCTCGGTGAGATGCGCCGCGACATCTACGCCAAGCTCACCCCCCTGCAGCGTGTGCAGGTGGCCCGCTCCGCGCGCCGTCCGTTCACGCTGGACTACCTGCGTCTCGCGCTGTCCGACTTCATCGAGTTGCACGGCGACCGCGCGTTCCGCGACGATCCGTCGATCGTTGGTGGCTGGGCGCGACTCGACGGCGAGACCGTGATGGTGATCGGTCACCAGCGCGGCCGAGACACCAAGGAGAACCTGCACCGGAACTTCGGGATGCCCCACCCCGAGGGCTATCGCAAGGCGCTCCGTCTGATGAAGCTCGCCGAGCGCTTCCACGTGCCGGTGCTGACCTTCATCGACACACCGGGCGCCTGGGCGGGGCTCGGCGCCGAGGAGCGCGGGCAGTCGGAGGCGATCGCGCGGAATCTGTTCGAGATGAGCCAGCTCACCGTGCCGATCATCGCCACGGTCATCGGCGAGGGCGGCTCCGGCGGCGCGCTCGCGCTCGGCGTGGCCGACCGGATCCTGATGCTGGAGCACTCCGTGTACTCGGTGATCACCGTGGAGGGATGCGCGGCGATCCTCTGGAAGGACGGCAAGAGCCCGGAGATGCGCGAGAAGGCCGCCGCGTCGCTCAAGATCACGGCGCCCGACCTGCTCCAGCTGGGCATCATCGACGAGATCCTCCCAGAGCCGCCGGGTGGGGCGCACGCCGACCATGAGGCCGTGTCCCAGACGTTGCACGACGCCCTCGTCCGCCACGTGGACGAGCTCCGCGGCGTGAAGCCCGACAAGCTCGTCCGCCGCCGCCGCGAGAAGTATCTCAAGATGGGCGCGTTCGAGGAGTGACGGCCACCGCGGTCGCCACGCATCTGGTCGAGGTCGAGTTCAAAGGCAACCGACGCGCCTTCTACTCCTGGACCGGTGAGACGCCGCCGCCGCTCAAGGCGGCGGTGATCGTCACGGTCGACCGCGGCGAGGACCTCGCGCGCATCCACAGCACGGGCGAGCTCGCGGAGAAGCGGCACGCGGGCACCACCCACGGCAAAGCATCGCCGAGCGAGCTGCCGAAGGTCGTCCGGCTCGCCACGCCCAACGAGATCGACCGCGCCGTGCGCCTGCGCGTGGACGAGCACGCGGTGCGCAAGGCCGCCATCGAGATCGCGCGCGAGCTCAAGCTCGACCTCAAGGTCTCCGACACCGAGTGGCAGTGGGATCGCCGCAAGCTCACCTGCTACTTCACGGCAGAGGAGCGTGTGGATTTCCGTGAGTTGGTCCGCCGCCTCGAGCGCACGTTCTCCACGCGCGTGCATATGTGGCACATCGGCGTGCGCGACGAGGCGCGGCGCTTGGACGGCATTGGCCGCTGCGGACGCCAGTTCTGCTCGAGCTCCTGGCTGCCCGAACTCCGGCCGGTGAAGTCGAGCTCGGCCAAGGACCAGCGGCTCTCCACGCTCAATCCGGCGCAGATCTCGGGCACCTGCGGCCGCCTGATGTGCTGCCTCCGCCACGAGCACGAGTTCTACGTGCAGGCCCGCAAGCGCTTCCCCAAGGAGGGGAAGATCGTCGTCACCTCGCTCGGCGAGGAGAAGGTCACACACAACGACATCTTCCGAGATCAGGTCACGCTGCGGACCCCAACGGGTGAGGAGCGCGTGATCCCGCTCGCCCAGCTGCGCCGCGAGCTGGGCGACAGCGCAGTCGCCACGGACGATGCCTCGAGCGCGGAGCTCGCCAGCGCATCGCAGGCTGGACCGATGGTGTCGATCGCGCGCGCGCCGCGCGCCGAGAGCGCGCCGACGCGCAAGGCCGTGCCACCGCACGGGGATCGCGACGGGGAAGACGGCGAGGACTCGGACGAGATCGAGGAGGCCGCGTCCGATGGTGCGGAACATCGGCCGAACGAGCCGGGAGCTGTCATGGCCGGCGAGCAGGAGACCCAACCGAAGCCGCGCCGTGGACGCCGCCGCCGGGGCCGGCGCGGCGGACGGCGTGGACCCGGTGGACCCGGTGGCTCTGGCGGCTCCGACGGCTCCGACGGCTCCGACGGCTCCAGCGGCGGCGGATCGGGCGGCGCGCCTCCGTCGCCGTCCTCCGCCTGACCACGATGCCACGCTTCTATCTCACGACCGCCATCGACTACGCGAATGGCGATCCGCACCTCGGGCACGCTTTCGAGAAGATCGGCGCCGACGCCATCTGCCGATTTCGGCGCCAGATGGGAGACGACGTCTGTTTCCTGATCGGCATGGACGAGCATGGGCAGAAGGTCGCGCAGACGGCCGAGCAGGCCGGGCTCGCTCCGCAGCCGTTCGTGGATGGCGTCGCGGAGCGATTCCGCGCGATGTGGACGCGCCTCGGGATCTCGCACGACCAGTTCATGCGCACCTCGGCCGCCGAACATCACGCGGCGGTCAAGACGCTGCTGGAGAAGATCTTCGCCGAGAGCCCCGACGACTTCTACCAGCGGAGCTACACGGGCAAGTACTGCGTTGGCTGCGAGAGCTTCAAGCAGCCCGCCGACATCACCGACGGCCGCTGCGCACTGCACCCCACGCGCACGCTCGAGGACGTCACCGAACGCAACTGGTTCTTCCGCCTCTCGGCGTACACCGAGCCGCTCAAGGCGCATATCGAGAAGCACCCGGAGTTCGTGCAGCCGGCCTCGCGCCGCAACGAGATCCTCGCGCTGCTCGATCAGGGACTCGACGACATCTCGGCCAGCCGGTCGCGCTTTGCGTGGGGCGTGCCGTTTCCCCGCCCGCTCTCGACGGGGGAGACGCAGACGACCTACGTGTGGTTCGACGCGCTCCCGAACTACTGGACCGCGCAGTTCTTTCCGAACTCCAAGGCCAGTTGGCCGGCGAGCGTGCATGTCATCGGCAAGGACATCACGCGCTTCCACGCGGTCATCTGGCCCGCCATGCTGATGGCCGCCAAGCTTCCGCTGCCGGAGCGCGTGTGGGCGCACGGGTTCGTCACGCTCGGCGGGGAGCGGTTCTCCAAGAGTGCGGGCGTCAAGCTCGAGCTCGGCGAGGCCGTGGACCGCTTCGGCGCCGATGCCTTCCGGTACTATCTCCTGCGCGAGATCCCGTTCGATGGCGACGGCTCCTTCTCCTGGGAGCGGTTCGAGGCGGTGTACACCTCGGAACTGGCCAACGGGCTCGGCAATCTCGCAAGCCGCACCATCGCGATGATCGAGAAGTACTGCGCGGGCGTCGTGCCCTCCGGCGCCTTCGGAGCGACCGATCTCGAGGACCGCGCGGACTATGCCGCAGCCCGGGCGGCCCTCGACGGCAGCCGCGGATTCCTGATCCACGAGGCCGTCGAGGCGGTCTCGCGCACCGTCGTGCGCGCGAACGCCGCGATCCAGACCGCCAAGCCGTGGGTGCTGGCCAAGGACGAGACGCAGCGGCCCGAACTCGAACGGGTGCTGGCGGCCTTGGCGCGCCAGCTGGCGCGTCAGGCCGTGTATCTGGCCCCGATCATGCCCGCCAAGGCCCAAGCCCTCTGGGACGCCCTGGGAGGCCCGGGAGAGGTCTCTGAGATGCGCTTCGCGGATGCTGACTCCCTGGACTGCGCCTCCTGGCAGGTCGCCAAAGGTGACGGCCTCTTTCCCCGGCCCGAGCCGCCGAAGCCCGCGCCGGCCTGACGCTCGGCCCGAGCCTGAGGTTCGGAGCATTTTCGGTGCTCCGGAGTATCGCGAGCCCTCAGATCTCTTAGATTCCGGGGATGTCCGACCGCCGCTGGACCGTCCTCCTCGTTCCTCCCCGGAACGAGCCCGCCAGGGAGCTCAAGCTCCCCGGGTGGGGTTTTCGGGCGCTCGCGTGGACCGGCGGGGCCAGCGCCTTGCTCGTCGTCTGGGCGCTCGTCGTGCTGTTCACGGGTGTGGGCACCCCCGGCTCGCGGCTTGTCGCGGCGCAGAACGCAGCGCTCCAGAGCGATATCGCGCTGATCGAGGAGCGCTTCCGTGAGCTCGACGACACGCTGCGGGCGATCGCTCGGCGCGAGGATCAGATGCGAATGCTCGCCGGCCTTCCGGTGGGCGCGAGCCGCCCGCTCGCCGATTCAACCGAGCTGGTGACGGGCGAGGCCGCGATGGTCGCCGAGGCCGGCCCGGCGAGCCGTCGCCGACCCTTCGTGGGTCGGCTGGGCTGGAGCGCCCGTCCGGACATTGATGGCCTCATCACGCGGGCCAGCGTGCTCGCCAACGGCTTCCGCGACGTCTCGGACACCTTGGAGCGCAACTTCTCGCGCTTTGCCAACACGCCGAGCATCATGCCCACCGCGGGGTGGCTCTCGAGCCAGTTCTCGCGGAGCCGGTTCCACCCGATCCTGCACGAGAACCGTCCGCACGAGGGCATCGACGTCACGGCGCCCACGGGCACGCCGATCGTCGCGCCGGCCGCGGGGCGCGTCGTGTTCGCTGGCAGCGACAAGGGATTCGGGTTGACCGTGGAGATCGACCACGGCAACGGGATCCGCACGCGCTTCGCGCATTGCTCGCGGCTCGCCGTGCGGACCGGGCAGTTGGTGACGCGCAATCAGCTGATCGCGGCCGTGGGCTCGACGGGACTCTCGACCGCGCCGCACCTGCACTATGAGATCCACGTGAACGGCAAGCCCGTGGATCCGCTCACCTACGTGCTTCCCGACGCGGCCAACTGAGACCATGGCGGCTGCGCCTTGGGCGCACCGCGCGGCGCGTAGCTAGGGGCGGCGCTCTTCCCGGCGGGTGTAGAGCATCAGCACCCCGTATTGCGCCCGGTTCCCGTACCGCGTGAGCGCTTCCGTGGGCCCGATCACCGCAATGAAATCGATGTCACGCGCGTTGATCGCATTGAACCCGCGCTGTCCGAAGTACACGTCATCGATGAAGACGGTGAGGCATCCCATGGTGACCATGCTGCGGAAGCAGTCCGGCGTGACCATCACATTCCCCAGCGCCACCGAACGGATCAACTCGTCGAGGTGCGTGGCGCGCTGACGGGCGGCGGCCACGCGCTCAGGAGGCACCACGCGCCACCCGCGCGCGTAGGCGTCCTTCAGGCGCTGCGCATTGAGCGGTGAGGATGCTTCCGCGGCGACCTCCACCGCGTCCAGCACCGCCGGGCGCTCATCCACCAAGAGGTCCACGTCGACCGTGTCACGGTCGAACCGGAGCGGATCGGTCAGTGTCGGCGTGATGCCGATGCGACGCACCCGGATCTGAAAACCGCCAGGATCCGTGCCGAAGACCAGGTCAAAACGCCCGGCTGAGTCGGTCCGTGCCGAGCGAATGACCGTCCGCGTGCTGTCCAGCGCCTCCACGGTGGCCTCGGCCATCGGGGTGCGCGTCTCCGAGGAGATGATGCGGCCGCGGAGGAGGCGCTGCGCCTCGAGCGGCGATGCGGTCGTAGCCAAAACTGCCACGACCATCAGGGCGGTCGTCGCGAGGAGCGACCGCCCTGATGCGCGACCGCGCGGGCACCCAGGAACGGGCACCCGCGCGGTCACCTGGCTCGAGCTGCGAGCCATGTCCATCAGATCAATCCGGAACCGTGCGCGGCGGCTGGCGATCAGCCACGATCGTGATCCCGCTAGACGCGAACGTCGGAGCGCCGGAACCCGCGATCGACGGCGCGAAGAAGAACGCCGAGAACTGCGTGCCAGCCTGCGAGTGGCCAGCCACCGGGTCGACCAGCGCCGTGCCGGCACTGCCGGCGATCGGAGCCGCCGCCGCCAGCGACGTCGTGCTCGCCGCTGCGGCACCCTGCACCGCAAAGGCACCGGTGGCGCGCGCGACATACGCCGAGCGTGCACCCGCCGCAACCGCCGACGCGAACGGCGTCGAGCCCACAAGGGTCGTGGTCGTCGTGGCCGTGGCGTGGAAGTCACGCGTTCCAAGCTGCGTGGTGTTCACGGCGCTCACGTGGATCTGCGTCGTGCTCTGGGCCGGACGCGTGTCGTCGAGCAACGTGATCGTTGCGGCGGGACCGTTGGCCGTGTTGGTGTAGCCAGAGTGCAGGATCGTGTAGTAGTTGCCCGCGACCAGGTTCAGCGTCGCGTTCCCGATCACGATCTGTGTCGTCGCGATGTCGGTGGAGTTCCGGAAGACGCGCACCTGCCGGGAGCCCGCGCGGGCGCCCTGATAGATGCCGACGGTCCGGTAGGGCGAGTTCGCGTACGAAGGCGAGAACTCGATCCCGTCGATGAACTTGAAATCGAGGGTCGCCACGTCCGGCACGGCGTTCACATAACGCACGTATGCCAGAGGCGGCAGAGAGGCGGACTTCACCGCGCCGGCTTCGTCACACGCACCGACGAAGAAGAGCGCAGCCAGAGGGATCAAACGAAGGAGTCGCATTTAGAGCTCCAAGAGGTACGGAAGGACGGGTCGCAAGCGACCCGGTGGGGTCAACGTCGAAGAGATGTGCCTGTGCAGCTGCCGGTGCACTCCGGTGGCTCCGTGCTGAAGCCACCACCGAACAAGCCGCGGGACCAGATGAATGCCGCTACAGCGCCAGTGACTCCCGCCGCCAGCAACACCGTGGCCTGACGGTCGAAGTCCCGAGTCGCCACCGCGTAGACCGCACGCTTCGGCAACTCCACAGCTTCTCCGGCCCACGCGAACGACTCGCCACTGATCGTGGAGAGACGATACACGCGGACCGTCCAGCCCTGATCGTCCTGGCGGACGACCTTGCCCTCGATCTTGCCAGCGCCCGCACCCAACTGATTCCGCAACGTGACGCGTCCCTCGTCAGAAATGAGGAACTCGGCGCGCCGCTCGACCAGCGAGGCGGTGTCCGGCTGAGGGGCCGACCTGTAGCACGCGGAGAGTGCGAACGCGGCGACGACCAGCGCCACGCCGCGGAGCCGCCGGATGATCCCAGGGATCATCCGGTCAGCCCGCGAGGCAACGAAGGTCGTCGAGCGTCGCATGGTCTCTTAGAACCCGTACGTTCCGACAGCGGCGACGCCGAGGGTACCGGCGGCGGGCATGTTGTAGAACGCCTGGTTGCGCGTCTGCATCTCCTGATAGGGCACCGGCCAGTGCAGCGCCGTCCCGCCGATCAGGTCACCCCAACCGCGCGAGTCGTTGAACCACTGCATGTAGCCGATCAGTTGCGTCTCCATCCGCTTCTCGTACTTCATCGCCTCCAACAGCGTGGCGCAGGTGCCGTTCGGAAGGCGCGGAACGCACCCAGCGCCACCCGGCGCAAGGTCCGTGGCCGCCGCGTAGGGCGGCAGACCAGCCGCCGCGCGCGACGCGTTCACGAGCGGAAGCGCCGAGGCTGCAGCGCCGGTCCGGATGTAGCCTTCGGCCGCGAGCATGTCCATCTCGACCTTGGGCATGAACACCATCGTTCCGTTGCCGTTGGCCTGGTTGATGGACCACCAGCGACGGTGATCGTACTGCGAGGTCCCGAACGGATTCGCGTTGTCGGGCTGGTCACCGCCCGGGTTGCGGTTCGAGATGTACTGACCAGCCGGAAGCGGGCTGGGGGAGTTCGTGTTCTGCGTCGGGCGATCGTTGCCGCGCGGCCACCGGAGGTCCGGCGTCTGCACGACGACGTTCATGCCGATCTTCGCCGTGTAGGGCGTTGCCGTCGCAAATGCCTGATAGGCACCGGAGGTGTCCGCCATGCCGATGTACATCAGCGAGACCTGGTGCCAAGACGACGACGTCATGAACGTGCCCGCGTCGAGCGAGGACGACCATCCGCCGGCGGCGTTCGACAGCGTGACGCTGTGGTTGCTCGTGATGCCGCCAGTCGCGTCGGCGATCACCTGCGTCCAGTTCACCGCGGCACGCTCAGTCGGCGTACGGGCGACGTTCGCACGGAACCGCGCCTGATAGCTGCGCGCCAGCTGCTGGAACTGCGTGATCGACATGTCCGCGAAGCCACCGCTGATCCAGATGGCCGGGATCTGCTGACCACCCGCCGCGATCGCGATCGCGGAGTCGAGCATGCGCAGCGCGGAATCCATCGCCACCGCGTACGAGCTCAGCTGCGGGATGTCCGACTGCGACGTCTTCGGGGTCACGACGTGCACGGAGTCATATCCGAGCGCGAGCGTGCCCATCGCAACGCCGTTCACGAAGAACCCGAAGGCGCGTGCCCGCTGGTTCTGCGCGGCGCTGCCCATCGTGCCGCCGTTCGTCAGCATGCGATCGACGGCCTGCACGGCCACCGACGACGTACGCATCAGGCGGGAGAGGGAGCTCCAGTTGTTGTTGTTCCCCGTCGCCACCTGATTGCCCAGCTCGTTGCCGATCGGCACACGCGGCACGAGGCCGCGCAGGTTCATGCCGAAGTTGGCCACCTGTCCATAGCTCTCCAGCGACATGGCCTTGGACTGCGAGTTGAGCCCCTCGGCCGCGCCCTGGGTGGACTGGTGATACGTGAAGTAGAGCGTGGCGACCACGCCCTCGATATCTGCCGGGTTCGAATAGACTCGATCCAGGTCAGGGTTGTTTTCGTTGCTCGTGATGAGGTTTTCGGAGCACGCCGTCAGTCCTGCGACAGCGAGCGCGACCACCCCGAGCAACAGCTTCTTGGTTCGCATCAGAGAAATACCTCGGGAAATGTGGGAGTCCGACGGGGGCGCCCGATGTGCCGGGCGCCCCGACAGACGCTGTCTTAGAAGCCGACGTTGAACTGCAGGGTGAGCGTACGGAGGTTCGGGAAGTTGAAGCCGTCAGCAGCGTTCAAGATGCCCGAGCCGTTCGACCCGCCGTTGAGTCCGGTCTCCGGATCCATCCCGGTGTAGTCCGTCCACGTGAGCAGGTTGCGTCCGATCAGGTTCACCGACCAGTCGCCGTAGCGGCCAAGACGGCCGATGCGGTAGCCGACCGAGAGCTCGCGGAGCTTCACGAACGAAGCGTCCTCGACCGTCTGGTTGCCCGGTCCGAGCGCGTCATACAGTCCATCGATGCCGATCCCGTCGCCCGACCCAGCGCGCCAGTAGTACCCGATCGGCTTGGCCGTCTCGACCGACTTCCCGTTCTGGTCGATGTCCTGGTTCATGAAGTCACCGTAGTTCCAGTGACGCGAGAGGTTGAAGACCGACCGCCCCTGGATCGCGTCGAACAGCATGTAGCCGGTGAACTTGTTCCAGCTGACGGTGTGGCCCATCGACCAGCGAAGCGACGGAAGGGCCGAGCCGTTGTTGTTCGTGGCAACGCCAGCACCGGTCGAGTCGCGGACGCGGATCGGCATGCCCCAGTAGTTCACGCGCGACGCGGAGAGCTGGCCCCACGGGCTGTCGCTGGCCGGATTGATCGCGTTCCAAAGGTTCTTGGTGACGCCTTCCTTCCAGGTGTTGCCCGCGCCGGTCCAGACGATCCAGCCGTCGTCATTCTTCTGCCATTCCTTGCCCTCGCCGCAACGCGCCTGATACGCGGCGGGGAACTGCCGGCAGCTCGTCACAAGCGCACGGCCGTTGATCTGACCAAAGGGCTGGCCTTCGCCGATGTAGAACATCGAGCCGGTGCCCTGGGCACCCGCGGCCGACGTGAAGTACGGCAGCACGTCGAGCTGCGTGATCTGGCTCTTCGGCGTGTCGAACGCGAAGCGGGTGCTCCACGAAACGCCACGGAACCCTTCGAGGATCGGGATGTTGAGCGCGCCTTCAACGATGTCGTTGGTCAGCGTGCCAGCATTCCGCCACTGATTGCTGAATCCGGCCGAGGCCGAGATCGGAACGAGCAGGATCTGGTCGTCCGAGACTGCCTTGATGACCGAGAACTCCACGCCGTAGCGGTTGAAGAGCTCGGCGTCGAAGCCGATGTCCGTCTCACGGACCACTTCCGGTCCGAGGAGCGGGTTGCCCAGCGTGCTCGGGGTGAGCGTGCCGCCCGAGCCGATCGAGAACGTCTGGTACTGCGCGCTGAAGATCGGACGGTTGCCGGCCGTACCATACGCGGCACGGAGCTTGAACTCGTTCACGATGTCCTTCGCGGGCCACCACGACTCTTCCGACGGACGGTAGAGGATCGAGGCGCGGCCGTAGGTCTGCCAACGGTTGTCCGTGCCGAAGACCGAGGCGCCGTCACGACGCACCAGGCCGTCGAAGATCACCTTGCCCTGGTAGTCAAGACGGCCAGTGGCGAAGAGACCGATCTGCGACACACGGTTGGAGCTGGACCCGATGCTGAAGCCCGTCGTCGCGGCGTTGAGGGTCGTGAGACCCGCCACCGCAAGGTCGGAGCCGCTGAGTCCGTCGCTGAGCGCGTCCTGCTGCTCGTACAGATAGCGCAGCGAGATCGAGCCGTTGAGGTCCGAGGTCAACTGACGACGCATCGTCACGTTGAGCGCGGTGTTGAAGGACTGGTCGAAGGCGTTCGCGCGCGAGATGAACCCGGTCGGCTGGGTGGTGTTCTGCACCGAGGTGCGGAACCCCTTGTCGCGCTGGAACTGACCCCAGGAGCTCGTGTAGTCGTAGCCGAAGTTCCACTCGGCGTCCGCCCATGTGAACGGACGGTACTTGACCGCGATGCTTCCGAGGTAACGGGTGTTCTCGTTGTCCTGCTTGGCGCCGAGGAGCTCGACGACCGGGTTGTAGTTCTGGTTCCCCTGGACGAGCGGGTTGTGCCGCGGGTGATACCGGCCCTGCGAGTCGCGCGCCAGGATGTTGGCGAAGGCGGGCGTACGCGAGAGGCCGAACCAGACGCGGTTGTTGTTGCCGACGAAGTTCGCGCCGTCCTGCACGCTGATGCTGTAGAAGGAGGTCCCGGAGATCGTCCAGTTCTCACCGACCTGCTGGTCCGCGTTCAAGCGGAAGCCGTTGCGGTCGTAGCCATCCAGGAAGATCACGGAGCCATTCTGCGAAAGGTTGCTCACCGACGCGAAGACGTTCGTGCCGCCAATGCGGCCAGACATCGACACGTTCGTGTTGAGGAACCCACCGCTGGTGGTCAACTGCTTGACCGGCTCATAGGTCCGGACCCAGGGGTTCACCTGGTAGTTGTGACGGAGCATGGTCGCCGACGGGGCCGACGAGATGCCGACGTCGCCGAGGAACGTGCGCGTCGCGAGCGTGAGCGGCGCCACGATGTCGTTCACGCGGCGGAGCTCCTGCTCCATGGACGTTGACCAGGTGCAGGCGGGCTGACCGGCCGTGCCGACGACCTGCACGCAGTAACGCGAGTAGTCCTCGGTCATGGTGAGTGGCGACGCGCGGGCGAGGCCCGGATCGCGCTCGATGTCGCTCTGGCCGTACTCGGTGCTCACGTTGAAGCGGATGCCGTCGTTCGTCTGGCCCTTGCCGCTCTTCGTGGTGATGTTGATGACGCCGTTGCCGGCGCGCGACCCGTACAGCGAGGCGGCGGCCGCACCCTTCACGACCTCGACCGTCTCGATGTCCTGCGGGTTCACGTCGGAGATGCCGCCGTTGAAGATGATGCCGTCAACGATGACGAGCGGCTGCTGACCGCGGCCGCTGGCGTTGATCGAGAGCGGGGCGCGCAGAAGGATCTGCGGATCCGCGCCCGGGCGTCCCGTGGAGGACGTGATCTGCATGCCCGCGACCTTGCCCTGGAGCTGCGAGAACGCATTCGCGCCCGGCACCGGCATGTCAGCGGCGCTCACCTGAGCCACGGTGAACGGGATCTTCGTGCGCTCCGTGCCTTCCGCCACGCCGGTCACGACGACCTGGCTCAGGCGGTTGATGTCAGCGCGGAGGGAGAAGTCCTGGGTCTGTGACCCTTCCGAAAGCGTGATCGAACGCGTCTGCGGCGCATAACCGAAGAGCCGCGCGCGAAGGACCACCTGCTGCCCGCGGACGCGGGCTCCGGGGACCGTGATCGTGTACCGGCCATCCTCGCCAGTGCCGACACGGATCGCGAGCGCCTCAATGTCCACACCAGCGCCAAACAGCGGCTGGCCGGCCTCGCTCGTCACCGTACCATTGATCGTCGCCGCGCTCTGCGCGGTGGCGATCTCGGCCGATGCGAACGAGAGGAGCAGCGCGAGAGTGGAGGCGACAAACCTCCGTGTCCCGACTCGTTCCAGCATGTGCATACCTCGTGAAGGGGTTTTCCGACCGACGGACACGTCTTCCATAGAACGCGCCGCCTTCTACCGACGGACCGCAACTCGCCGTCGGCGAAGAGCGGGCACAACACCACAATCCCCTCCCGAGAGAGGGGGGAACCGAAGGCCCCCGATTGTAACGCCACGGAAAGAGGTCCGCAACCCTTGCGTCACCTCAGCCCCGTGACCCCCACCGGCCGGACCACTGTGATCCAGGTCCGTTCTGGGGGTGCGAAACGTCACGAGAGGCCTACTGCTCCACCTCCCCCTACCCGACCCCCACCGGGCCGCGTCACAATCTCGGCGGCTTCCATTTTCCGCCCTGCGTTCCAGACCGGGAGTCCCGAGACTATCCTTTCTATAGATATGTACATCGCCATCCCAAGACTTCTGGCCGGCCTAGCCCTCGCTGCGGCCGCTCTTTTCGGCCCCCGTGCCGCCGTCGCCCAGCAGCCCGACGCCGACTCCGCGCGCAACGCCCTCCTCACCCGGGCCGACCTCGGCCGCGTCCGCGGTCAGGCCTCGGCCCCGGTCTGGATCGTCGTCATCTCCGACTTTCAGTGCCCCTTTTGCAAGCGCTGGCACGAGGAGACCGCCCCGGCCCTTGAGCGAAACTACGTCCGCACCGGCAAGGCGCGGATCGCCTACCTGAACTTTCCCATCAATACCCACCGCAACGCGCAGCCCGCACATGAACTCGCCATGTGCGCCGCAGAACAGGACCGCTTCTGGCCGGTCGCGGACCGGCTCTTCGCCACGCAGAACGAGTGGAAGAGCCTGCTCGATCCGACGCCGTTCTTCGACGCACTCGCCGCCGCACTCCCGCTGGACCAGCCTCGCCTGCGCGCGTGCCTGACCGGCGGACAGACCCGGGCGCTGATCCGCTCCGACTATGACCGCAGCGTTCGCATCGGCGTGGGGTCCACCCCGTCCTTCCTGATCGGCGGCACGCCATTGATCGGCGCGCAGCCGTACGAGGCATTCGCTGCGGCGATCGACGCGGCCCTCGCGCGCCGTCCCTCGCCGCAGTAGGCCTCACTCGGCGCGATGCATCCGCTCCTTCGTCTGCCCTACGCGGCACTGATCGGCGCGGTCCGCGCCACGGCCGAACTCCCGCTCTACGGCGACGGAAAAGTGGTCCGCGCGCTGCGCGCGCGCCGCGGAGTCGTCGAGCGCTTCGAAGCGTGGGCCCACGCGCACCGCGACGACGCCCGGCCGCTCCTCTGGATGCACGCTCCCTCGGTCGGAGAAGGCCTGCAGGCGCGCCCCGTGCTCGAGCGGATCCGCGCGCAGCACCCGTCGGTGCAGATCGTCTACACGCACTTCTCTCCGAGCGCCGAGCGCTTTGCGGCTTCGCTCGCCGTCGATCACGCCGACTATCTGCCCTTCGATTCCGCACGTGGCATGCGGCGCGTGCTCGACGCGCTGCGTCCCACGGCGCTCGTCTGCGCCAAGCTCGATCTCTGGCCGCAGCTGACGGCCGAGGCCTCGGCGCGCGGCGTGCGACTCGGCCTCATCTCGGCCACACTCGGGGCAGGGTCCAGTCGGCTCGGTCCGGTCGCACGGGCACTGTCGCGCGACGCGTTCGCGGCACTCGATGCGGTCGGCGCGGTGGACGCGGAGGACGCCGCACGGCTCGTCGCGGCGGGTGTGCACGAGGGCCGCGCGACCGTCACGGGCGACACGCGCTACGATCAGGTCGCCGCGCGCGCCGCGCTGGCCGACCGCAACGGACCGCTCCTCGCGCCCCTCCGGTTCGAGCGCCCGACGCTCGTGGCGGGATCCACCTGGCCCGCGGACGACGCGGTGCTGTTCCACGCGTGGCTCAAGGTGCTCCACGAGGTGCCCGCCGCGCGATTGATCATCGCGCCGCATGAGGTCACGCCGGACCACCTCGAAGCCATTCGCGACTGGGCCGCGCTCTCCGGTCTCTCGCTGGGTGCACTCGGCACGCCGGACGCGAGCGAGGCCGACGTCGTGCTCGTCGATCGCATGGGCGTACTCGGCGATCTGTACGCGCTCGCTGATGCGGCCTACGTCGGCGGCGGATTCCACGCCGCGGGGCTGCACTCCGTGCTCGAGCCGGCGGCCTTCGGCGCGCCGGTCATCTTCGGTCCGCGCTGTTCGAACAGCCGCGACGCGCAGCTCCTGCTCGCGGCCCGCGCGGCCGCGAGCGCGCACGACGTGCCTTCTCTCGCTGCGGCACTCACGATCCCGCTGGCGGAGAACGACACACGCCGCGCGGCCGGAGAGGCCGCGCGGCGTGTGGTGGACTCTGGACTCGGTGCGGCCGATCGCTCGACGATCCTCGTCGAGCGCCTACTCGGCCTGAGCGCCGACCGAGGCGCTTAGCGCAATCCGCGCGGCAGCCACGCGAACGACAGCCCGACCGCGTCGCTGTTGCCGAGCGTCGCCGCCATGCGGATCTGCATGCGCGCGTTCAGCTCGAAGCTTGCCCCGATGTCGATGTCGAGGTTGCTCTCGGTGTTGGAGTTCCCGTTCGCCGAGGCCCGGTCGATCGAAAGCCGCGGGTGCACGAACGGCGAGACCGCGTAGCCGCCTTCGAGCGGAAAGCGGTGCCCGATGGCGATGCCCACGGGGATCCGAAACACGTTGACCTCGTCGAAGGCCGTGAGGCCGAGGCCGCCGCCAAGGACCATGTCGAAGGGAAGGTCCGCGTTGGCGCGCGTGAGCTGGTAGTGCAGGCTCCCGCCGATGATCAGTCCCGAGGAAGACATCCCGTCGGCGATCCCGAGGTCCGCCGTGAACTGCATGCGCGGGTCCCCCATCTTCTCGCGCCACTGGAAGACGAGCGCGGTACCGCCACTGAAATCGCCGAGGGCGAAATTGTACTCCCGGCTCGCGACCTGCGTGGGCTGGAGCGCCGGGTATGGCCCCGCCTGGGCCAGCGCCGGTGCGAGCGGAGCAGAAAGCACAACGAGCGCGCCGAGCGCGACAAGAGAACGCTTCATAGTAGAGACTCTGTCTGAGGTTCGTGGCGTCACGTCGGATGCGACGGCGCCGGATGGACATACGAAGGACGCGTAAACCGGCGGGGGCGTTTCGGTTCCCGTGCCGAGCGAGGGTCGTGCTTCAGGTCACAGCTACTTCTCTACCACGAAGGCGCGAAGTCACGAAGGGCTCCCATACCGGCCGGGGCTTACGGTCGTTCCCAAGTAGATCGAACTCATTGGGACCTCCGGCACCTCGGTAGCGGCAAGGAGCCCTTCGTGACTTCGTGCCTTCGTGGTGAAGCAGTTCCAAGACCGGAGCTAGAGCTTGGCTGCCTTCTCCGTCACCACGCGCACGACGTTGTCGACGACCTGCAGGAACCCACCTTCCACCTGGAAGCTCGTACCCGCGTCACCCACGCGCAGCACGCCCTTGCCGAGCGTGGTGACCATCGGCGCGTGCGCCGGCAGGATCCCCACCTCGCCGTCGAAGGCGGGCGCCACGACCGACGACGCCTCGCCTTCGAAGAGTGTGGCCTCGGGGGAGATCACCGAGACCTTCAGGGCGCCGCTCACGCCTGCAGCGCCTTGGCGTTCTCGACCACGTCCTCGATCGCTCCGGCCATGAAGAAGGCCTGCTCGGGGAGATGATCGAACTCGCCGGCAACGAGCCGCTCGAACGACGAGATCGTCTCTTCGAGCTTGACGAACTTGCCGGGACGGCCCGTGAACTGCTCGGCCACGGAGAACGGCTGCGACATGAAGCGCTGAATACGGCGCGCGCGGCCGACGATCTTCTTGTCGTCCTCGCTG
>CAZGFE010000038.1:0-25502 GCA_964524665.1 uncultured Gemmatimonas sp. | reverse complement strand
ACGCACCAACAATGCCGCCCACCGGCTGCGTGACGACCGACAACGCCGAGACCGTACCCGCCACCGCCGTCGCCGTCATCTGTTGGAAGATGAGCGGGAAGCCGTTCAGTTCCGCCCGCACTTCCTGCAGCGTCACCGTGGGTCCAAGCGTCCATCGCGTGCGCGCGATCCCGTCGGCACCGGTCACGCCCGACGCAGGGCTCACGGAACCGCCGCCATTGGTGACCGAGAAGTTCACCGTCAGACCTGGCACCGGATTCGCGAAGGCGTCCGTGACGAGCGCGGCGACGGAATCCGCGAGCGGCTGCGCCACGGTGCCGGTCTGCCCGGCGCCCGCCACGAAGGTCAGCGCCGTCGCCGCGGCTGGCGTGACGACGAAGGCAGCGCTGGTGTCGGGCGCGAGGCCGGCACCGCTCGCGACGAGGCGGAGGCCGCTGGCGGCCTTCGTGATGGCCAACGTGCTGAACGTCGCGACGCCGGCCACCGCGTTGACCGTCGTGGTCCCGCCGAGCGTCGCGCCCGTGGCGCCCGCGTCGAGCGAGACGGTCACCGGCCCAGTGAAGAGCGGAGTCACCGCGCCGAGCGCATCGCGCACCTCGACCGTCACCGGCGGAACCGTGGCGCCCGCCACCACGGAGACTGGCGCGCTTGTGAAGACCGTGCGCACCGGGACGGGAGTCGTTCCCGTCGCGGTGATGATGCGGGTGGCTCCTGCGATCCCGGTGGCCGTGGCGGTCACGGACTGCGCGCCGACGAGCGAGCCCAGCGTCCACTTGGTCGAGACGAGTCCGTTCGCGTCCGAGGTGTCCACGGTGGTCGTGAGCGCGCCGCCGCCGGCGGTGACCGCGAACGTGACCTCGCGGCCGCTCACGCCGACGCTGTCTGAGGCGGCCACACGCAGCACCAGCGAATCCGTCAGCGCCTGACCGATCGTCGCCGTCTGGCCGCCACCGCTCACGAGAAGCAGCTGCGTCGGCGGCAGCGTGACGTTCAGCGTGACCGTGTCTGCGGCCTGGTTCGTGAGCAGGGTTCCGATCACCCGCGCCGGGCCGCGCACGGGCAGCCACGTGGCGAGACCTGCCGCCGTGACGGTGACTCGGCTCGGATCAGGCGTCGTGAAGAGGACCGGCGTGTTCGGGATGACCGCGTTCGCCTGATCGCGCGCGATCGCCGAGAACTGCGTGGTGGCGCCCGCGAGGACCGTGCCGGTGTCTGGCGAGACGACCACCGACGTGGCCGCCGCGCCGGTGCCGCTGTAGGTCACCGGGATCTCGACCGCGGTCGGCGGGCCGCTTCCGGTCACAACACCCTGGACCGCAATGGGTCCGCCGCTGAACACCGTGTCGCCCGCGGCGTTGATGTACTTCATCGTCAGCGAGAACTCGAGGTTCGGCGACCGCGAGTTCTGGGGAATGGGGACGACGAGCGTGAGGGAGATCGTCTCCGCGTTCGAAGGGAAGGGGACCAGCGTGTCCTTGGCCACCGACCCATCGAGGCGCCGCAGCACGACGCGCACGAGTTCGAACGGCACGAGGTCGCTGACGAGGTCCGCGCCCTCCGCCGGTCCGATGAACTTCGGCGCGAGCGCGAAGGCCGCGGTCCGCCGCGCGCCCGCCAGCCCGTCACCGGGACCGGTGATCTCGCGACCGCATGAGAGGAGGCTCAGGCCGAGCAGGCCAGCGACTCCCACGACGGGGGCGAAGCGGCGGCGAACGAACAGGGTCAGGCGGGTCCCGGGGCTGGATGGGGCGATCCCCAAACCTACGGCTTCCGCGCCGCGCCGCCATTCCACGGAGCATTGGGCGCAGCCCCGCCGCCAGCTCACAACAGGGAGCCGCGAGCTCCGCGCCTGTCGGGAGGTACTTCTCTCCGTGGATCCAAATCTCGCCCCGCGGTCCTCGACGGGGTCATTCCACGAGCGCTCCTCGCGAGATCTCCAGCGCGCACGAACCCTCGGGGTCGTCGGCCGGGAATACCGCGTCGATGAGCGCGTTCGTGATGCGGTCGCCGATCAGAGGCTCCGGCTGCCGCTCCCGCGCCGATCATTCGGGTATCGCGGTGTCACGACATCCACTTCGCCGCCGCCCAGCCTGACGCGCTGCACACTCGACTGCGGCAGCACGTCGCTCCCGATCGGGGGTGTGCGGCGTGCGTCCGTCCACCCCTCGCGCGATCGGTCGACCGCGGCCGGCGCGGCCGGAACGACCACCTTGGCGTCGCGCACCGCCTTCACGCAGTCGCTGTTCACCGCGATATCGCCCAGCGGATCGCCGTCCTGCACGCGCGAGGCGTCGAGGAGCGCGAAGAACGACCCGCATCCCGCGAGGTAATCGCTCATTCGCTGCTTCTCACCGATCTGCAAGTTGCCGCGGATCCGCATGCCGTCCTCGAGCAGGATGTCCACGGGCCGCGGCACCACGTTCTGGACGGCGGGGATCACCGGAAAATCCCGGTTGGACGACCAGGCGATCTGCACGCGGTCGGTCTGCAGCACCGCGTGCGAATGCAACTCGCCTTCCCGCAGCCAGACGGCATCGACCATGTTGAGCCACCCGCTCTTGCGCGAGGCGAGGTACGGGGCGAGCGCCTGACCATTCGTCAGATAGATGCCGCCGTCCACGATGTCCCCGTCACGGAGGTGGACGTGCACTCCTCGCGGTCTCGACTGGATCGGTTTGGCGTTCGGTTCGGTGGTCATGCGGCTGTCACGGCTGAGTGATCGTCGTCCGTCGGCACGCGTCGTGCGTCAACTGCCGTCATCATCGGCGACACTCTACAATAAGTCGACAGCGCTCCACTCCAAGTTTCGCCGTCACAAGCTGACGCCGGGACGCGGTGCGCAGAATTGCGCAAGTGGGGATCGAGATCGGTCACTCTTGCGCCCTCCCGCTCCGGAGCGTTCATTCTCCCCCCAGCGTAAATCCGTGTGTGCCAGTAGGTTCCACTCTCGACATGCTCGACGACTCCTCGCCCTCATCTCAGCCGGGTGCCACACCCCCTGAGGACAAGACTCAGCTGATCTCCCGCGACTCGGCCAAGGTCGATCCGGTGATGGCCAAGCTCGCTGAGGCCACGGCGGGCGACTACCGCGTCGAGCGTGAACTCGGCCGCGGCGGCATGGCGACGGTCTATCTCGCGCACGACGTCAACCTCGATCGCAAGGTCGCGATCAAAGTGATGGGCGCGGATCTCTTCTCCGCCGGCGATGTGCTCGTCGACCGATTCCTGCGCGAAGCGCGGACCGGTGCGCGGCTGAACCATCCGCACATCATTCCGGTGTACGCGGTCCGCCAGTCGAAGGAACTCATCTACTTCGTGATGAAGTTCATCGACGGCAAGCCGCTCGACGACGTCATCCGCAAGTCGGGACCGCTCCCCATCCCGCTCGTGGCGCGGGTGATCGCGCAGGTGGCCGACGCGCTCGCGTACGCGCATCGCAACGGCATCGTGCACCGGGACATCAAGCCCGGCAACATCATGCTGGACAAGGAAGGGTGGGTCATCCTCACCGACCTTGGCATCGCCAAGGTGAACGACAAGTCCTTGCTCACCGCGACCGGCTCGACGATCGGCACGCCGACCTACATGAGTCCGGAGCAGAGCACGGGGTCCAAGGAGACCTCGGGCGCGTCGGACCAGTACTCACTCGGCTGCGTCGCGTTCGAAATGCTCACGGGGCAACCGCCGTTCGTGGCCGACTCGGTGATCGCGCTGATCTTCCAGCACAACGCCGAGCCGCCGCCGCCGGTCCAGAGCCTGCGGCCCGACACGCCGGGCGGGATCGTCGCCGCGGTGGCGCGCATGCTCGAGAAGGCCCCGGAAGATCGGTTCGCCTCCATGGAGGAGGTCGCGCAGCTCTTCCGCGATGCGTCGACGGGCGAAGAGGAGGAGTTCCGGCAGCTGCTCCGGGCCTTCGCCACGGGAACCTCCGCAGACGACGCGGTGCAGAGGATCCACACGCCACGCACGCCGATCCCGCGCGTTTCGAGCTCCACGCCGGCACGTCCAGCGGTACGGCCCAGTTCGCGCGAGGTCGCCGTCGGCACGACAGGGCTGCAGCCCGTGGCGCGCAACAGCCGGACGTCGCTCGGGTTGCCGACGCCGCCGAGCCCCATCACGCCGGTCCCAAGCGCTCCGGGCACGATGACATCGGCGCCTCAGCAGGCGTGGCCGCGCACGCTCCTGCGCCCCAAGGAGCAGATCGCCACCACGAGGCGGTTCCGGTTGCCGGGGATCCTCACGATCCTCGCGGCGTTCGCCATGATCTGGTTCCTCTACTTCCCGCGGGTTGGCGCGCTCAAGGAGGCCGTGCCCGGGCTCACGGCGCAGATGCTCGCGCAGCAGGAAGAGGCGGAGGCTGCCGTGCGTCGGGGCACCGCACCAGGAGCCGACGGGAGTTGCGAGGGGATCCGCGGCGATCTGCCTGCCTGCCGCAAGCAGGTGACCGTGCCGCTTGCCGACATTGCCCCGGTGGCGGTGGAGGCGCTGATCGTCTCCGAGGATTCGATGTTCAACGTGCGCACTGGCCCCGACTGGGTGGCCATGCGCCGAGCCGCCGGATATCCGCGCGACGCGTTCGAGTGGACGAACGGCGTGGACCGCTCCGACATGTTCTCGGTGATGCCAGGCCTGCTCAAGAACATGGATGCCGTCGGCCGCTCCGGCTCACTGACACAGCACCTGGCGCAGCAGCTCTGGTTCCCGGCAGACAACGGGCTGTTCCGGAAGATGCGGGAGATCCGCGTCAGTCGTCGGCTCGGCCGGAATCTCACGAAGGATCGGCTGATCGAGCTCTACCTGAATGTGGCGTACTTCGGCCCGGGACTGTACGGCATCGAAGCCGCGTCGCAGGCGTATTTCGGCGTCTCCGCCAAGCAGTTGAATCGTGCGCAGGCCACCGCCCTCATCGCGACGCTCGCCACGCCGCTCACCTCCACGCCGAATCACGAGCCGGCCGAGATGCGCCGGCGCCAGGCACTCATCCTCCGCAAGCTCAATGGCGAGAACGTGAGTGTGCCGCCGGGCGTGTCCGGAACTCCAGCTGCCGCACGTGCCCCCTAGGGTAGTGCGGCGTTCCCTGGGTCTCACAACGCTGGTGTTGCTCGGCTCTCTCGGTTGCGCCTCGCGGCCGAGCGTGTGGGTGTTCACGGCGCCGTGGGACGCGCGGAGTGATTCGCTGCTGGCCGCCGGCGTCGCGCCGCGCGCGACCATCGTCTCGGGATGGATCGGTCTCGACTCGGTCGCCGGGTCGCCAGCGGCACTGTTCACCGACTCGCTGCCGCGCGAACGGCGGTTCGCGCTCGTGACGAGCTACCACGGCGACCGCTTTCACCCCGAGACGGTCCGTCACCTGGCGGCGGATGCAACGGCCCGAGAGCGTGCGGGCGTGATGCTGGAGTCGCTCGTGCGGGCCGAGGGGTACACGGGGGTCGTGCTCGATCTCGAGGCGCTCGAACCCGCCGACACGTCAGCGCTGGTCACGGTCGTCGGCGCACTCGGCAGCGCCGCGCGGCGGGGCGGGGCTCGCGAGGTCGCGATCGCCGTGCCGGCGTACGACACGCTGGCCTACGCCGCGCGTCTCCTGCTCCCGCACGTCGACCGGCTCCTCGTGATGCTTTACGACCAGCACTGGAGCGGCTCTGATCCCGGTCCGGTGGCCGCGCGGGACTGGGCGCGCACAGCGCTCGCCAGCTGGGTGCGGTCGGCGGGCGCGGATCGCGTGGTCGCGGCGCTGCCCGGCTACGGCTACCACTGGCGGGCCGGGATGCCGACGGACGTGATCGGTTGGGCCGATGCCCAGCGACTCGCTCGTTCCGCCGGGTCGCCGGTGGCGCGGGACTCCGCGTCGGGGTCGCTCCGACTCCAGTTGGGCGCGGGCGGTGAGGTGTGGCTCGCCGATGGCGTGCTCATTGACCAAATTGCACGCGATGCGCGCGCACTCGGTGTGCGGCGCCTGGCGCTCTGGCGCCTTGGCCTTGAAGACCCGGCGGTCTGGACCGCCTTGCGAGCTCGATGAATCGGTTCGTTTCAAGCGGTATCGCTCCCCTCGATCGACAGATCGGCGGATTCGTGGCTGGCCGTCCCTACTTGATCTCGGGGAACCCGGGCTCGGGGAAGAGTTGCGCCTGCCTCGAGTTCATCGACGCGGGCGTCAAGCACGGTGAGCGCGGACTCATCCTCACGCACGATGACCCCTCCGACCTGCTGGACTCGGCGGAGTTCCTGGGCATCGATCTCGGCGAGTCGCTGCTCACCGACCGCGTGCGCGTGGTCACGTTCCAGCTCGACTTCGTGCGGCGCTTCATGCGGGCACCCACGCCGATGCACGCGTTCGAGGAGTTGCTCCGGCATATTGGCGACGAGCCCGTGCAGCGCATCAGCATCGACTCGATCGTCCCGTTCCTCGAGGGTGGTGGCGCCGGATCGCAGTCGATCTTCGCGCTCGTGGACTTCTTGGACGCGGTGGCCGCCACGGCGCTCATCACGTACCCGGGAGATCTGGCCGGGCTGTACGATCAGCGGCTCGAACCGCTGCTGCAGCGCGCGGGCGGTGTCTTTCATCTGTCGCAGTCCGAGCACGGCCGGCGCCGCGGCAATCTCATGATCCGCAAGCTGCGCCACGAGGCGAGGTCCGTGGCGCCCGTGCGCTACAAGATCGACGCGGGGTTCGGCTATGCGCAGGACGGTGAACCGAACGTCAAGGAAGAGACGCTGATCGAGGAGATGCGTCGGCGGCTCCTCGTGGTCCGCCTCGGAGCGCCGTTCCCGGACGCGCTGCTCGGGGCGCTGGAGCAGAAGTTCACGGTCACCGTCCGCTCGTCGGTGCCGCCGGCCTTTGCCGAGTCCATGCGCGACGGCATTGGCGCGCTGCTGCTCTGCGTACAGCGCGACACGTTGGACGACGCGCTGCAGACCGTGCGCAACCTCCGCGCGGCCGACATTCGCACGCCGGTCCTCTTGCTCACCCCGTTCAGCTTGCGTGCGAGCGACCGCACGCGCGCGCTGCGGGCGGGCGCGGACGACTTCCTCAGCGCGAAGATCGCCGAGCCCGAGTTTATCGAGCGCCTGCGCGGGATCGTGCGGCGCGGGCGGTCCAAGGCGCTTGCCTCGCGCGACCAGGGGATCCCGACGGTCCTGCAGCCTATGGACGATCAGGGGCACTACCAGCTGTTCGATGAGACGGGGTTCGCGTCCACGGTGCAGGCGGTGATGACCGCCGTGCGCGATCCGTTCTTTGCGGTGCTGCGCGTCAGTTCGCCCGGCGGCGATGCGACCGCGCTGGCGGCGTTGATCATCAAGATCCTGCGCGTGGACAGCGGCGACTTTGCCGGTCTCTTTGGCGACGGCGTGATCGCATACCTCGAAGGGGCGCGGCCGGCGGACCTCACCGGACTGCTCGAGCGGATCGACACGCAGTGGGCGGAGCAGAACGGCCCGCCGCTGCTCTCCGAGACGCTCGGGTATCCCACGGATGCCGAGCGGCTGAACGCGCTGCTTGGGCTCGCGGTGGGCTGAGTGCGCCGCAAGAAGCCGGCCGTCTACGGGATCCTCTTTGCGGTAGGCTTGTTGGCCCTCTCGCTCGCGGCGACCACCGCGTTCTGGCAGGTCACCGGCAGCGAAGTACGGCGAAGCGCATCAGAGGCGGCCGAACGGCGCAGGGAGCCACCTAAGCCGCCGGTGGACACCACGCCGCCGTGGCAGCCAGCGCCCGAGGTGGCGCTCCTCGACACGCTGTTCCTCTTCCGCACCGAGGGGCGGCTGCTCGACGCGCTGGCGGTGCTCGAGCGGTGGCTGACGGAGTTTCCCGACGATCGCCCGCTGCGCCTCGAGGGCGCACGCCTGTCGTTCGAGGCCCTGCGCCGCGATCGCGGCGTCTTCCATTACCGCCGCTACCTCTTCGACGGGGACGATCGTCTGGTCCTGCGTGAAGCGGTGAATCGGATCCTCACGGAGATGCCGCCCGCAGAGTCGCGGCGTGCGCTCGCCACCCTGCTGCGCGTGGACGACGAGATCTTCACCGTGCGCGTGGGGCTCGCGCGCGCGACGGCCGAGGCCGGGGATCCCGTGGGCGCGGATACGCTGCTCACGCCGATCCCGCCGCACTCGGATCCCGAGGTGGATGCGTTGCGCTTGATGGTGCGCCGCGCGCAGAACCCGAACATCGCGACCGCCACGCGCTGGGTGTCCGAGTACCCGGAAGAGACGCTCTACCGGCTCGTGCTGGCGCGCGCGCTCTCGAAGGGTGGTCAGCCGGGGCCGGCGCTCCAGCACTATCTCGCCGCGTTCACCGTGGACACGTCGCTCGCGTTGCGCGAGGAGGCCGCCGACGTGGCGGTGGCCGCGGGCAGCGCTGACATCGCGAGTGGACTGCTCGAGGACATCCTCGCGCGCGAGCCGAACCGTGAGCGCGCGCTGCTCGCCTACGCCCGCGTGCGCGCGCGGCTCGGCGACAACGCCGGTGCGGTACGGTCGTTCGAGCGCCTGATGGCGCTCAACCCGGACGAAGCGCGATTCGAGGAGGCGCGCGGTGTCCTCTTCGAAGTGAACGACACCGAGTTGACGCTGCCGCTCCTGGGACGGCTTGTCGCATTCCGCCCCACCGACGACGCGCTGCGCCTCCGCTACGCGCAGGACCTCGAGCGCACGCAGGCGCTGCCCGCCGCCGAGGCGCAGTACGACACGCTGCTCACGCGTGCGCCCAGCGCAACGCTGCTGCTTGCCCGGGCGCGGCTGCGGTCCGCGCAGGGGAACCTGGTGGGCGCGCTCGCCGACGCCGCAGCCGCTGAGGCACGCGAACCGTCGGTGGATGCGGCGCTCATGCAGGCCGACATCCACCGGTGGCGCCAGGAACGTGAGCTCTCGCGTCAGGCGTACGAACGCGCCCTGTTGCTGGCCTTCGACGACCCGCGGGTGATCGAAGGTCGCCGCCTCCTCGCGGTCCAGCGACGCGAGGCCCTCGCGTTCGAGCCGGAGTTCGGATCGTCCGCCACCTCGACCGGACTTGGCGATTCCGACGGATTCTCGTCGTTCAGTGTGCGCGCGCAGCGGGGATGGGATCCCCTCGTGGACGAGACGGTCGTGATCGTGGCTGGAGAGGTCCGCCAGGCTACCGGGTCGCTCGGCACGCCGCTGACCGGATTCGGAGCGGATGCCGGCTTTGCGCGCCCTCTCGGCCGCGCGAACCTCCTTGCGCGCGCCGGCCTGCTGACGTTCGACGGCGGGGCACCGACCATCACGGCGCTGCTCGAGTTGACCCGTCGGTCGCCGACGCGCTCCCTCCGCGCCTCGCTGGGCCGGCAGCCGGCCTACGAGTCGCTCCGCGCGGCCGCCGTGCTCGCGCGTGACGACGTGATGAGCGCGACCACGTTGCTCGGCAGCGCGGCCGCGCAGCTGAGCGCGCGCACGGACGTGTATGTGCAGGCCGACCACACCGCGCTCGGCGACGGCAACTCGCGGAGTGTGATCGCGGGCGCCGTGCGTCGTGCACTGACGCCCACCTTCTCACTTCTGTACACGGCCAGTGCGGCCGGCTTCGGCGAGGGCACGGTCGATTATTGGTCGCCGAGTGTGTACGTGACCCAGGGCGTCGGTGTGGATGCGCGGCGCGATCAGCGCGAGGGGTGGTCCTTCGGTGCCCGGTTGGCGCCGTCGATCGCGTGGTCGCGCGAGACCGCGCCGGGTCGGCCCGTCGGCACACAGTCCGCGGTGCAGGCTACGCTCTCGGGCGACGCGACGTGGCGGCGTCCGGGGTGGGAGGTGGGCGCGTTCGCCGGGTTCGGGCAGGACCGCGCCGGCACGTACTCGGCCGGCTTTGCTGGCGTCCGCGCGCGGATGACCCGATGAGCGGAGCCAGCTTCAAGGACGCGGTGCGGTTGGCGCTGGGCCTCGCGACGCTCGCGACCGCAGTGGTCGGCGGGATCTACACGGCGTGGAACATCCTCGGGCAGACCGACAACCTGATGTACGTCGGCACCTTCATCATGAGCATCTTCGTGCTCATGGGGTTGGTGGTGCGCTACCTGTCCTTCATGTGGCTCGGCTACCTGCATCAGGTCGAGCAGACCTCGCGCGGGGACGCCAAGGGGCAGGTGACGTGGCCGCCGGTCACGATCATCGTGCCGGCCTACAACGAAGGGAAGGTGATCGTGCCCGCGATCCGCAGCCTGCTGCAGATCGACTATCCCGCGTATGAGATCCTGATCGTGGACGACGGGTCGAGCGACGACACGCGGGAGCAGGTCGCGCCGCTCGAAGGGCGGCACGGCGACGTCACGGTGCGTCTGGTGAGTCGGACGAACGGCGGCAAGGCGTCCGCGTTGAACACCGGGATCGCGCTCGCGCGCCACGACTTCGTGCTCTGCATGGATGGCGACTCCAAGCTGGAGCCGCAGGTGCTCCGGGTCGCGATGCCGCACTTCGCCAAGGATCACGTGGCCGCCGTGGCGGGCAACGTGAAGGTCATCAATCGCGACTCGCATCTCGCCTCGTTCCAGGCGCTCGAGTACATCGAGGGGCTGAACATGGCGCGCCGCGCCCAGGGCTTCGTGCGCGTCGTGAACATCATTCCGGGCCCCATCGGCCTCTTTCGGCGAAGCGTCCTGCAGGAAGTGGGCGGCTATGACCGCGACACGTACGCCGAGGACGCCGACCTCACACTCAAGATCCTCTCGTCGGGCTACCATATTGTGTACGAGGATCGCGCGATCGCGTGGACCGAGGCGCCGGAGACGATCAACGATCTGATCAAGCAGCGCTACCGCTGGACGCGCGGGATCCTTCAGGCGGTGAAGAAGCGCAAGTTCGCGCTGTTCAATCCCGTGAGCCTCTGGGTGTGGCTCTCGCTGGTGATGATGATCTTCGAGGGCATCGTGATGCCCGCCGCCAACGTCCTGATCAACGGACTCTTCGTGGTGACGGCCTTGGCCACGGGCGAGTGGAGCCAGTTCATCGTCTGGTGGTTCGCGCTGTTCACCCTGCTGGACGTGATCGCGGCCATGTACTGCGTCTCGGCGGAGCACGAGGATCTGGAGCTGGTGCTCTATTCCATGTTCATGCGATTCTTCTATTTTCCCTTGATCGACGTCACGAAACTCATGGCCACGGTGGACGAACTGCAGAACGTTGAGATGAACTGGGGCAAACTGCAGCGGTCGGGGCGCCTGTGACGGTCGGGACGATCCTCGCCCTCGTCATCCTGATCTCCTTCGTGGTGACGCTGATCCTCGCGGTGGGGAGTTACGCGGCGTACAAGCTGCGCGAGGCGCGACGTCCGCGGCCGATCTTCCAGGCGGAGACGGAGTTCCAGTTCTTCGAGCGCTACGTGCATACGCGCGAAGGGCAGGCGTCGCGCGAGCGGCAGGCGGCCGAGCGCGAGGCCGCCGGCGGCGTCGTGGACGTCACGGATCCCGGGGCGTACCGCACCAATCCGTAGGCTGGGCGCACGCGCGGCGCGGCGCCGCGCCGCTGGCCCACGGGGCACTCGGGCGGCATACTGGGGGCCATCACCGCTTCGCATCACTCAACTCGGAGTCCGCGTGCGCCCCTCGCTCGTCGTTGTCCTGGCCGTCCTCTGTGCGACCTCCAGTCTGGGCCAATCGCCGTCCCTGGTGCGCGGCACCGCGGTCAGTGGCTCGCTCGGCGTCGGAGACACCGCGCGCTACACCGTGCAGGTGGCGGCGAACACGTTCGTGTGGGGCGTCGTGGATCAGCAGAGCGTGGATGTCGTGGTGCGCGTGCTGCGTCCCGATGGCACGCCGCTCGTTCGCGTGGACGGCCCCGAACGCGGACCGGAGCCGTTCCGCTTCGAGACTAAGGTCGCCGGCGCATATCAGGTGCAAGTGATCGGGTTCGAGAACGCGACGGGTGCGTACGCGATCACCATCGAGCGCATGGAGCCGGTCGCGACCGATCCGCGGCGTCTCGCCGATCAGCTCTTCTCGCACTACGGGCCGACCACGCCGGGCGGCGAGGTCGCCGTCTTCCGCGACGGTCGCGTGCTCTTTGCCAAAGCATACGGCATGGCGAATCTCGCGTATGGGATCCCGTTCCGCCTCGACACGCGGACGAACATCGGTTCGACCTCGAAGCAGTTCACCGCCTTCGCCGTGATGCTGCTCGTCGAAGACGGGAAGGTGGACCTCGACGCCGACGTGCGCACCTACATCCCCGAGCTTCCCGACCTCGGCGCCAAGGTGACCGTGCGCCACCTGCTGACGCATACGTCGGGGTATCGCGAGTACCTCAATCACGTGTCCCTCGGCGGCCGACGACTCGACCACGGCGATTACATGGATCGCAGCGAAGTGATCGCGATCGTGCAGCGTCAGCCCAAGCTGCAGAACGCACCGGGCGCGGAGTTCAACTACAACAACACGGCCTTCGCGCTGGCTGCGACGGTCGTGGAGCGCGTCTCCGGCATGGACTTCCCCGCGTTCATGGCGGCGCGCGTCTTCGGCCCGATCGGGATGTCCGAGTCCGTGGTGCGTCGCAACCCGGAGACCATCGTGCCCGGAATGTCGATGGGATATCGGCCGGGCGAGGCGTCGCGGTACCTCGAGACGCGCGACCTGTTCGCGGCGATGGGGGCCGGCAGCATCTACACCACCGTCGGGGACCTGCAGCGCTGGGTGCAGAACCTCGACGCGCCACGCGTGGGCTCGCGACGCATCGTGGAGCAGATGACCACGTCGTTCGTACTCACCAACGGGGATTCGACCCGGTACGGGTTCGGCCTGTTCCTCGACACGCACCGTGGGCTCCGGCGGATCCACCACGGCGGTGCGGACGCCGCGCACCGCTCGCAGCTCTACTACTATCCGACCATCCACGCCGGGATCACCACGCAGAGCAATGATGCGTCCTTCGACGGGAGCATCACGGCGCGGCTGGCCGAGGCATTCTTCGCGGCCGATATGACGCCGGTGGCCGCTCCGGTGGCGACGGTGTTCGACCCCGCCCGGTACGTGCCAGCGTCGTTCGACCGGTTCGTGGGCCGCTACGCGCTCGACGCCGCGCCAGCGTTCATCCTGACGTTCACCCGCAGCGGAGATTCGCTCTTCACGCAGGCCACCGGACAGCCCAGGTTCCGGATCTTCCCGACGTCGGACTCGACCTTCGATCTGCGGGTGGTGCCGGCGACGCTCACGTTCCATCGGTCGGCGAACGGCACCGTCACGGGTCTCACGCTGCACCAGAACGGCGACCAGCGGGCGACGCGGCTTCAGGGCGAGCCGCCGGCGCGCTGGACCCCGACGCGCGCCGAGCTGGCGCAGTTCGCGGGCCGCTTCTTCAGCGAGGAGCTCGAGACCATGTACACCCTCGAGATGCGCGGCGACTCGCTCGTGGCGCGCCACCTTCGCATGGACGACGCGCGACTGCGGGCGGCGGACAAGGTGGACACGTTCAACAGTGGAAACGTGACGTGGACGTTCGAACGGGACCGCAACGGCCGCGTGATCGGCGTCTACTTGTCCAACGGACGCACGCGCGACGTACGCTTTGGTCGCATGCCGTAGCGGCGTCCGGAACGCCGCACGCGCGCGCTTCTTCTCACCGTCCTTTCCGGAGCGTTTCCGATGATCCGCAAGACCGCCCACGACTTCGACCAAGAGCTCCTGGTCCTCTTCGACGCCTACGTGCACGGCGGCATCGATCGCCGCACGTTCCTTGATCGCGCGGCCAAGTTCGCGGTGGGCGGGGTGACGGCCGCGATGCTGCTCGACCAGCTGAGCCCGAAGTTCCTCGAGGCACAGGTCATCAAGCCCGAGGACGCGCGGATCCAGCAGGAGTACCTCGAGTTCCCGTCGCCGAACGGGTACGGGACCGCGCGCGGCTACTTCGTGCGCCCCGCCAACGCCACCGGACGCGCGCCCGGCGTGCTCGTGATCCACGAGAACCGCGGGCTCAATCCGCACATCGAGGACATTGCGCGGCGGCTCGCAGTGGACGGGTTCGTGGCCTTGGCTCCGGACGCGCTCTTTCCGCTCGGCGGATACCCGGGCAGCGAGGACAGCGCGCGGGAGCTGTTCGGCCGTCTCGAGCAGCCGAAGACGCGCGAGGATTTCGTGGTGGCGTCCGCGTTCCTGAAAGCGCGCCCCGAGTGCGCCGGCAAGATCGGCGCGGTCGGATTCTGCTATGGCGGCGGCATGGTGAACTACCTCGCGACGCGGCTCGACACCGATCTTTCCGCGGGCGTGGCGTTCTACGGTTCGTCGCCGAACATCGAGGACGTGCCCAAGATCCGCGCGCCGCTGATGATCCAGTCGGCGGAGAACGACCCGCGGATCAACGCCAGCTGGCCGGCGTTCGAGGAGGCGCTCAAGGCGGCGAACGCCACGTACGAGCGGCATCTGTATCCTGGCACGCAGCACGGATTCAACAACGACACGACGCCGCGGTATGATGAGGCCGCAGCCAAGCTGGCGTGGGAGCGGACGGTGGCGTTCTTCCGGCGGCATGTGCGGTGAGAGGTACCGCGTGAGACCAGAGGCGCCCGAGTGCTTCGTGGGCGTTCAGCCCTTCTTCTTTCGTCTGGAGCGCCGATGAGCGACGCGGCAGATCGCCGCGGATCGGCCGAGCGCTTCTACCACGGCACCCGCGCCGCCCTCAACGCTGGGGATCTCATCACGCCCGGGCGCGCGTCGAACTTCGGCCAGCGGAAGGCGGCCGCGTGGGTGTATCTCACCGCGACGCTCGATGCGGCGACGTGGGGCGCGGAACTGGCCATCGGCGAAGGCCCGGGCCGGATCTACCTCGTGGAGCCGACGGGGCCGATCTACGACGACCCCAACCTCACCGACAAGAAGTTTCCGGGGAATCCCACCAAGTCGTATCGCACCCGCGATCCGTTGCGGGTCGTGGGGGAGGTGACGGGCTGGGTCGGGCATCCCCCTGAGGTGCTCCAGGCCATGAAGGACCATCTCGCGGCGCTCAAGGCGCAGGGGATCGAGGCGATCGAGGATTGAACGGAGCAAGCGGCTGGTGAGGCAAGGTGCGGCGTCGTAGAATGGACTCGACGCCCGACTCACTTTCGGCCAGACCGGAGCCCAGCCCATGTCACCCACCCGCCGCGACTTCGTCGCCACCGCCGCTGCCGCCGTTGCGGGCACCCTCGGCGCCCGCTCCCTCGCTTTCGCGCAGCAAGGCCAGCAGCCGACTCCTGTGTTCACCCCCATCCGGCGCAACGTGGGCTACTTCACCATGCGCGGCGGGACGATCGGCTACCTCGTGAACGCCGGCGGCGTGGCCGTCGTGGACTCGCAGTTCCCGCCGGAGGCCACGGTCTGCCTGAACGGACTCAACGAGCGCTCGATGAACCGGGGCGTGGACCTCCTGATGAACTCGCACCACCACGGCGACCACACGGCGGGGAACATCTCGTTCCGCGGCGCGGCCAAGAAGGTGGTCGCACACGCCAAGGCCGCCGAGCACATGCGGATGCCGCCCGGCGCGCAGCCGCCGGGCGACCAGCTGTTTCCCGACACCACGTTCACCGACACGTGGAGCGCCGACCTCGGCGACGAACGCATCACGCTCCGTCACTACGGGCGCGCGCACACCAGCGGCGACGCGACCATCACGTTCGAACGCGCGAACGTCGTGCACATGGGCGACCTCGTGTTCAATCAGCGGCACCCGGTGGTGGACCGCGCAGCGGGCGCGATCATGCGCAACTGGATGCGGGTGCTGGACCAGACGGCCGCCGCGCACGCCAACGACACCATCTATGTGTTCGGGCACGCGAACACGGGGCTGCCAGTCACGGGCGACCGGACCGTGCTTGCGCACTTCCGCGACTACCTGGGTGCCGTACTCGAGTTCGTGGACGGCCACGTGAAGGCCGGGCGCTCGCGCGACGAGATCCTCGCGATGCGCGAGCCGCTCAAGGGCTTCGAGGGCTTCGGCGCATTCGGGAATCCCAACCCTCGGGCGTCCTTGACCGTAGCCTACGAAGAGATCACGACGGGACCGGGCGCCTGAGCGCGCTTGGGCACGACCCGACCCACCGTTCTTCCCCTTACACCGGACCTCGCATGCGTCGCCCGACCCTGATCGCGGCCCTTTTATTGGCCGCGTCCGTCCTCACTGCGCTCCCCACGGGCGCGCAGCAGCTTCCGCGTACCTGGCAGGAGGAACAGAACTTCGCCTCAGGGCCCACGCCGTTCGAGCCCCTGATGAAGTTCTGGTACGAGCTCGACCGCATGAGCGACCTCGTGAGCATCCGACCGCTCACGCAGACGCTGCTCGGACGCGAGTTCACGCTCGTGACCATCGCCAAGGACCCGATCGCCACGCCGCAGGACGCGCTCCGGAGCGGCAAGACGATCGTCCTGATCGCGAACGCGGTGCACGGGAACGAAACGGCTGGGAAGGAGGCGTCGCAGTTGGTGGCCCGCGACCTCGTGTTCGGCGATCTCCGCGGGGTGCTCGACAGCGCGATCGTGCTGTTCATCCCGCTCATCAATCCGGACGGCGGTGAGGTGCGGCGGCGCACGAACGAAGAAGGCTTCGACATGAACCGCGACTACCTCAAGCTGGAGTCGCAGGAGATCTACGCGCTCGTCACGCAGGTGCTCAACGAGTGGACGCCGGACATCCATATCGACACGCACCACGGCGGCTCGGCGCCGTACACGCTCACGTGGCAGGGCACGCTGAATCCGGCGGCAGACGCGGCGCTCCGCGCGTATCCGTACGAGAAGATCTTCCCGCGCATGCGCACGGCGCTGCGCGCCGAAGGCTATGACGGCTTCGACTACTCTGGGGCGCAGACGCGTGCCGGCGTGCGCGGCTGGGGCTCGACCTCCGTGGAGCCGCGCAAGCATCACGTGTACACGGGGCTCGTGAACTCCATTGGCATTCTCTTTGAGACGCCGTCGAGCTCGCACCGCGTCCGCAACGGCGTGGTGGAAGCGATCCCGCAGCCGGAGCGCTACCGGCATCAGGTGCGCGGCCAGGTGATCGGCATGCGCGCCGTGCTCGCGCACGCGCGGGAGAAGCGCGGAGAGATCCGCGCGCTCACGAGTGCGTCGCGCATGCGGGCGATCGCCGCGGGCGCGATGCCATCGGCGGCGAACGCGGTGCCGGTGGAGTACCAGCTGGTCTCGCGCGGTTCCGAGCCGGTGTGGATGCCGCAGGGGCAGGGTGGTCAGGGCGGCGGTGGAGGGCAGGGCGCCAACCAGACCTTCGCGCTGCAGACCGTGCCCGTGTGGCTCAAGTACGAGACCACGCGCACGGTGCCGCGCGCGCGCGGGTATGTGCTCCCGGCCTCGATGGCCAAGATCGTGCCGCTCCTCATGGACCACGGGATCCAGGTGCATCGCTTCACCGCGCCCGACACGATCGAGCTCGAGGTGTACGACGCGCTCGGGGTGCGCCGCGATGAGTACTTCCAGGGCCACTACCTGAAGTCCGTGACCGGTGTGGAGAAGAAGACCGAGCGCGTGGCCGTCCCGGTGGGCTGGTACTACGTGAGCACTGCGCAGTCGCGCGGGAACCTCATCGCCTACCTGATGGAGCCCGAGACCGACGACAATCTCATCACGTGGGGCTGGGTGGATCATCTGCTGCAGGTCCAGCCCGCGTCGGTGGAGGAGGCCATGCGCGGCATGCTCGGCGATACGGACCTCAACTCGCTCTCGCCGCAGCAGCGCACGCAGCTCGAGGCGCAGGCGCAGATGATGATGACGCGCAAGCAGCGGGTGCCGATGATGCGGCTCGTCACGCCGCAGCCGATGTCGCTCCTGGAGGTCACGCGCTTCGGCGACCCGAACCGCACGCGGTACTGGCTGCCCTGAGCGGTGACGGTCGGCGCACTGCATGGGTAGGAAGGACATGGCGACTCGAGGTCCGTCACGGGCGGTCGCGTGGATCGCCGCGGCGGGTGCACTCCTGCTTTCCGGGAGCGCACCCGCCGTTGCCGCACAGGAGATGCGCTCCATCCCGCCAACGCGGCAGGTCGAGGTCTGGGGCGGTCTCGCGAACAACTCGCCCCAGTGGGGCATCCTCGGCGATACGCCCGGCATGAGTGTCGCGCTGGTCGGCTTTCGGTTCGCGCGTCCGTTCCGTCGTGGGCCGGCGTTCGTAGGGGATTCGCGGGCAACGTTCATGCATCTGGACCTCGTGCCGCTCGCGCTGATGTCGCGGCCGTACTTGAGCGCGTTCGACCGCGAGAAGGTGGGGTGCACCGACGGGGCCCCGTGCTTCGCCGATCCGCGCGACGACGTGCGGCTCCTCTCGCCCGACGCGGCCATGGGATTCGGAGTGAATCCGCTCGGATTCACGACGTATTTCCGGCGGAACCGACTGCTCTCGCCCTCCCTCGGCGCGACGGGAGGATTCCTGTACTTCAACCAGCGCGTGCCGACCTCGTCCTCGACGAGCTTCAACTTCACGGCAGCGGTCGAGCTGGGGCTTCGGATCGGGCGCGCCGAAGCCGCGGGGTTCTCGCTGGTCTACCGCATGCATCACCTCTCCAACGCAGGCACCGGGCGGGAGAATCCCGCGGTGCTCTCGCATGTGGTGACGATCGGCGCCCGAAGCGCGCGTCGGCCGCTCGGCGGACACTGAGGGAGCCACGGCGGCGCGACGGCAAGTCGACGTGACACCTGCCGATACTCATCTGCGTAGAGAGCTTCAGGGTGGGGCTCGAGACCTGCTGGGATGCGAGGCGACGATGGTGACGAGCGGCGACGAACAGTGCGGTATCCAGCAGAGCGTGCCCAGCGGGGAGGTGAGCGGCGGCGAGCGCCACCGGGCCTTCGTGGAGCAGAGTGCGGAGGGTGTGTGGTGTTTCGAGGTCGATCCGCCCGTCCCGAGCTCGTGGACTCCCGCCGATCAGGTAGCCGCCTTCTACGAGCGGGGGCGGCTGGTCGAGTGCAATCACGCCATGGCGCGGATGTACGGCTTCACAGACCGCGCCGAGTTGCTGGGTGCGCGCGTCTCCGATTTCCTCCCCCAGGACGAGGCCGCCAGCGTCGAGTATCTCACGTCCTTCATTCTCAGCGGATACCGGCTGACGAACGCCGAGAGCGAGGAGCGTGATCGCACCGGAGCGCCGCGCGCGTACCTCAACAATCTCGTGGGCGTCGTGGAGTCGGAGGCGCTGGTGCGCGTGTGGGGCACGCAGCGCGACATCACCCCGCTCAAGCTGCTCGAGGCGCGCCTCACTGAAGCGCAGAAGCTCGAAGCGCTCGGCATGCTGTCGGCGGGCGTCGCGCACGACTTCAACAACGTGCTTGGCGCGATCCAGGTGCACTGCGATCTGGCGCTCACCGCGCCAATGCCCGGCGACGCGCGAGCGGACATCGACGCGATCGTCGGGCTGGTGTCTCGCGCGTCGGAGATGACGCGACAGCTGCTCGCGTTCGGTCGCAAGCAGATGCTCAAGCCCGTGGTCCTCGCGCCGAACGAAGAACTGCGCAAGCTGGAGCCGATCCTCCGGCGATTCCTGGGCGGGCATGCGACGCTGACGCTCGCGCTCGATCCAGCGGCAGGTGAGGTCCGCGTGGATCCCAATCAGATCGAGCGGACCCTGATCAACCTCGTCGTGAATGCGAACGACGCCATGCCTGAGGGTGGCTGCGTGACCCTGGAGACCGAGGCGGTCGAGGTGGACGTCGGGCGCGACGCGCGGTTTCCCACGGCACCTCCGGGGCGCTATGTGCGACTGGCCGTCCGCGACACCGGCGTGGGGATGGATGACGACACCCTCGCGCGCGTCTTCGAGCCGTTCTTCACCACGAAGCCCCGCGGCAAGGGGACCGGCCTTGGCCTTGCGGTGGTGCACGGGATCGTCACGCAGAGTGGGGGGCGGATCGCGGTGCGGAGTCAACGGCCGGGCGGCACCGCCGTCGAGATCCTGTTGCCGGTCGTGCACGCGGCGTGAGCGACGTAAACGGCGTGAGCGGCTGACGGCGCCGCGTGCGCCGCATGGGGCAGGCCCCGCGCGCCTTCACCCCGTGTTCCGCATCCCCGCCGCCACGCCATTGACCGTGACGAGAAACGCGTCCACCAGCGCGGGATCGTCGCCTGCGGCTCGCAGCCGCGAGAGCAGCTCCACCTGCACGAGGTTGATCGGGTCCACGTACGGGTTGCGCACGTCGATCGACCGGCGGAGCACGCGATTCCCCTCGAGCAGAGACTCGTGCCCCGTCACCTGGAGCACGGCGGCGATCGTCTCCCGGAGCCGCGTGCGCAGCTCGTCGCCCAGAGGGCGCAGCTCGGCCGGCACCAACTGCGCGTCATAGAACGCCGCGACCTCCGGCGAGGCCTTGGCGAGCACCATCTCGATCAGGTCGACCGTCGAGTGAAAGAATGGCCACTCCCGGTACATGGCGCGCAGCGTCTCGAGCTCGCCGCGTTCGATCGCGTCGTGAAGCGCCCCGCCCACGCCAAGCCAGGCCGGAAGCATCAGCCGCGTCTGGGTCCACGCAAACACCCACGGGATCGCGCGCAGTGACGTCACGCCGCCGCCCGTGCGCCGACGCGCGGGGCGGCTCCCGATCCGCAGGCGGCCGAGCTCGGTCTCGGGCGTCGCCGTGCGAAAATACTCGAGGAACTTGGGCGTCTCGTAGACGAGTCCGCGGAACTCGGCGCGCGAGCGGTCGGCGAGCTGCTGCATCAGGCTGCGCCAGCGGTCGTTGGGCGCGTCGGTCGGTGCGAGCGTCGCCTCGAGCGTGGCCGTGAGGTAGACCTCCAGCGTCCGGTCGGCGATCTCGGGCAGCCCGAACTGCGCGTCCACCATCTCGCCCTGCTCGGTGACGCGGATCGTGCCGTCCACGGAGCCCGGGGGCTGCGACTGCACGGCGAGATGCGTGGGACCGCCGCCGCGTCCCACCGACCCGCCCCGTCCGTGAAAGAGGGTCATCCGTACGCCGCGTTCCGCGCAGAGCGCCACGAGTTCCTCCTGTGCGCGGTAGAGCTCCCATGCCGCCGCGAGGCGTCCGCCGTCCTTGGCGGAATCCGAGTAGCCGACCATCACCTCGACGCGGCCTTGCACGTGCTCCCGATACCACGGCACGTCGAGCAGGGCGCGCATGGTCTCGCGGGCCCCTCGGAGGAACTCGACGGTCTCGAACAGCGGCACGACGCGCATCGCGGGGCGGGGTCCCAGCACCTGCTGCAGGAGCTCCACCGCGAGCACGTCGGACGGTCGCGCGGCCATCGAGATCACGTAGGCGCCAAGGAAGTCGCGCGGCAGGGTCGCTGCCACGCGAAACGTCTCGACCACGTCAGCAACGGAGGCGTCCAGCCGGGCGCCGCGGGTGAGCGCGCGGGTCGTGAACGGCGCTCCGCGCTGCAGCTCGTCAAGCAGGAACCGCTGCCGGGCCGCTTCGTCCCACGCGCGGAACGACCCGAGCTTGGCGTGCGTCGTCACCGCGTCGAACACGTCGGTGTGGCGCGACGCCTCCTGACGCAGGTCGAGCCGTACGAGCGTCAGGCCGAAGTTGTGCACGCGCCGCAGGATGTCGGTCAGGCGCCCCGCCGCGACCGCCCCGCCGCCGGTGGCGACCAGCGACCGGTGGCAGAGCTGCAGCGGCTCGGCGAGTTCCGCGGGATCGGTGAAGGGTGCTGGCGCGTGCTTGTCCGGCGCATGGCCGTCCAGGGCGCGCTTCATGGCCTCGCGCGTGGCAAGCAGCCGCGAGATCACGGGCTTGAGCAGCGCCCGGTACGGCTCGGCCGCGCCGGGCACCCGCGCCGTGAGTTCGTCGTTCGCGTCCTGCATCGACAGCTCGGTTCGGAGCGCGTCGAGCTCGCGGTGGTAGAGGTCGGCACCCATCCACCGCGCCAGGAGACAGGCGCGCGCCGTGACCTCGGGCGTGACGTTCGGATTCCCGTCCCGGTCGCCGCCGATCCAGGACCCGAACCGCACCGGGGTCGCGTCCAGCGGCAGCCCATCGCCCGTCGAGCGAAGCAGCTGTCGGTCCACCGCGCGGAGAAAGCGCGGCAGCGCGTCCCAGAGCGTCTGCTCGAACGCCACCAATCCCCACTTCACCTCGTCGAACGGCGTCGGCGGATCCCGCCGCACTTCGTTCGTCATCCACGCCGCTGCGATCACGCGGTCGAGGGCGCGCTCGCGCTCCTCTCGCTCGGGCGCGGTGAGATCGGGTCGGTCACCGTAGGCGAGCAGGTCCGCGATCGCACGCTGCTTCTGCCGAATGGTCCGCCGCACGACCTCCGTCGGGTGCGCGGTCAGCACCAGCTCGACGCTAAGTGTACGCACTTGCGTGGCGAGCTGCGTTGGTGTGATCCCCTCCGCGAGCAGCCGGGCGAACGACTCCTCCAGCGATCCGCGCTGCGGGGCGGCGTCAGGATCGCGCTGGTAGTCGCGGCGCCGGCGGATGCGGTGGTGCTGCTCGGCGATGTTCGCGAGCCCGAGGAAGTGGGCGAACGCGCGCGCGACCGCGAGCGCGTCGGGGACGGACAGCGCGCGCAGTTCCTCCTGCAGTGCGCCAAAATCGCCGTCGCCGCGGCGCGCGGCCTTGGCCAGCGCGCGCATGCGCTCGACCGCGGCGAACAGGGCCTCGCCACCCTGCGCGCGCAGCGTGTCGCCGAGGAGGGTGCCCAGCAGGCGCACATCGTCGTGGAGCGGCTGGTGCGGATCGTGGGTCATCGGTGCGGCCGATGCATGCAGGTAAATATGGACGCGCGCACCGGTGCACGATGGCTGGACCCTTGCGACCCTCGCCAAGGCGGTGAGAGACTTCCTCGTGCATTCACCGCGCCTCACCGTCGCGCTCACCCGCGAACACGTGGTCCACCGCGTCTGGGAGCGGCCCGACCCGGCGCTCGTCGCGGCGGGCATTGAGGGCGAGTACGTGGTGGCGCAGGTGCGCCTGGTGGCCATGGCGCTCCTGATGATCGCGCCGAGCTACAACCTCCTGAGCGACCCACACGAGGCCATGCACGTGGCCGGCTTCGCGGTCACGTTCGCTGCCGCCATCGCCTCGGCGGCGATCTGGATGCTGCTCCGCCGAGGGCGCTGGCGCCCGTGGGTAGGCTTCGCGTCCAGCTCGTTCGACGTGTCGATGGTGAGCCTCGCGCTCACCAGCTTCTTCTTTGTGGCGTCGCCGATGGTGGCACTGAACTCGACCGTCACGTTCGAGATGTACTTTCTGGCGCTCCTGGCGACGTCGCTCCGCTACGATGCGCGGATCTGCATCGTGGTGGGCCTCTTGGCGATCGCGCAGTACGGCGGACTCTGGCTTGTCGCCGACGCGCGCTATGATCTCTACGACCCGGCGTACGTTGCGGACGCGGGGCCGTACATTCCGGTGGATCTCTGGACGCGGCTCATCCTGCTCGGGATCTCGACGCTGCTGTCCGTGACGATCGTGCGGCGCGCGCAGCGGTTGCTGTACCTCGCCTCCCGCGACCGACTGACCGGACTCTTCAATCGCGGGCACATCGACCGCGTGCTCTCGGCGGCCTTCGCGCAAGCGATGCGCGACCGGACGGCGCTCTCCGTGGCCCTGCTGGACGTGGACCGGTTCAAGTCGATCAACGACACGCACGGACACGCCGCGGGCGACAAGGTGCTGCGGCAGATGGCCGAGCTGCTGGCCGGATCCATGCGCCGCACCGACGTGGTGGCGCGATACGGCGGAGAGGAGTTCCTGATCCTGATGCCGTCCACCACCCGCGAGGCGGCGCTGTTGCGCATCGAGGCGCTTCGCCAAGAGGTCGCGGCGGCACCGATCGATCTGGGGAACGGCGTCCAGCTCTCGATCAACTTCAGCGCCGGCGTGGCCGCGCTGCCGGTGGATTCCGAGGCCGCGAACACCAAGATGCTCGTCAGTGTGGCGGACCGGCGACTGTTCGCCGCCAAACGCGGCGGACGCGGGCGCTGCGTTGGCTCCGACGAGGAGCAGGGGAAGGTCTCCGAATGACGAAGGGGCCCCCGTCGCGGGAGCCCCTTCGTCCTTCAGATCCAGCTGCCGATCGTTAGAACCCGCTCACGTTCAGGCGTCCACCGGTGAGCGTTCTGCCTGCGAGCGACGCGGTGGGCGTGGCGCTCCCCAAAATGGCGGACTTGATCTGCGCGGCCGTCGAGCCGGGGTGGTACGCCGCGTAGAGGGCGGCGGCGCCGCTGACGTGGGGCGTGGCCATCGACGTCCCACTGTAGCTCGCGTAGCCGGGAAGCGTCTGTCCCTTGGACTTGACCGGCACCGTGGACCAGATGCCACTGCCCGGTGCCCCGATGTCGATCGTCGTGGCGCCGTAGTTGGAGAACGAGCTGAGCGCGCCGCTGCTCGTGATGGAGGCCACCGTGAGCACGTTCGCGTTCGGATACTCCGCCGGATAGCAGGCCGTGCTCGTATCACAGTTGTAGGAACTGTTGCCCGCGGCCGCGATGAAGAGGATCCCGGCCGCGTCGGCGCGGCCGATGGCGTCCTGCAGGGCCTGCGAGAACCCGCCGCCGCCCCACGAGTTGCTCGTGGCGACGAGGTTGAGCCCGTGGCGCAGCTTGAGGTCCGTGAAGTAATCCACCGCCTTCACCGCGTTCGCGGTGGTGCCCCCACGGCTCCCGAGGAACTTGGCGTTGAGGAGCTTGACGCTCCAGCACACGCCCGCCACGCCGGTGCCGTTGCCGCCGACGCCGCCGATCGTGCCCGCGACGTGCGTGCCATGATCGTCGTTCGCGCCGTCGAAGACCGAGCTGTTGTTGCCGTCGAAGTCCCAGCCGTAGACGTCGTCGACGTAGCCGTTCCCGTCGTCGTCCACTCCATTGCCGGGCACTTCGCCAGGGTTGGTGCCGGCGTTCGCCGCCAGGTCCGGGTGCGAATACATGTAGCCTTCGTCGATGATCCCGATGTAGACGCTGCCGCAATTCGTCCGGCCCGCCGCCCACGCGGCGGCGGCCTGTGAGCCGTACTGATTGGCCGGGGATGAGGACGAACCGTACATGCCCCACAGCGACCCGTTGGTGAAGTACGTGTCGTTGGAGGTCGCGCTGTGCTGGTAGATGTAGTTCGGTTCGGCGTACTCAACGGCCGGGTTCGCGCGCAGGGCGGCGACGGCGGCCGGCACGGACATGCCCGTCCGGAGCACGCTGATGCCGTCGGCGTTGCCTGCCGCGCGCATGCGCGCCGTGACGATCCGCTCGGAGAGCGCCGCACCCGCCGCCGCCCTGGCGGCACCGCGCGCGACCTCGCTCGAGCCGTCGCGGTACTTCACGATGACCTCACCAGCGACGTACAGCGGCCCGGCACCCTGCGCGTTCGCAGCCGTCGAGGCACTGCGGTCGGCGGTCGTGAGCGGTCCATCGGTGGAACAGGCAGCGGCGATGACGAGGAGTGCGAGGGCGATCCCGCGCCAGAGCGCGCGAACCGGGCCAGCGGGGTGACGAAGCACGAAGTCTCCGTGGTGGGTGGGGGAGGCCGTTCGGGACGCGGAGACGATGGGGGGCGGCGAGCGACCCGTCAATAGTGCTCAAGCAGCGGCATGCCGGAACGACGAACGGACCCCAACCGCGGGGTCCGTTCCTGGTCCTGATGCTGCGT
>CAZGFE010000037.1:0-25717 GCA_964524665.1 uncultured Gemmatimonas sp. | reverse complement strand
CGCCGAGCTCCTTCTGGATGGCCTTCATCTGCTCGCGCAGGAACATCTCGCGCTGCCGCTCGCCGAGCTCCTCCTGCACCTGCGACTTGATCTCCTCCTGGGCCTCCAGCATCGAGATCTGCCGCTGCACGTGCACGAGCACCTTGCGCAGGCGCTCCTCGACCGAGAGGGTCTCGAGGAGCCCCTGCTTCTCGGGGACCGAGAGCTCGATGTAGCCGGCGACGAGATCGGCGAACTTGCCCGGCTCGGTGACCGAGTCGAGGACTTGATGCACCACTTCCTCGGGCAGACCGCGGCGCTCGCCGAGCTCAGCCGCGCGCTCGCGGATCTCCTTGTGGAGCGCGGAGAAGGCTGCGTCGTTCTCGTCGAGCGCGGACATCTCCTCGGTCGGCATCACGACGGCGGCGAGATAGCCGTCCGTGGTCGTGTACTGGAGCGACGTGGCGCGCTGCTCGCCGTGGAGCAGGAGCTGCACCCCACCCAAGCCGCGCTGGATCTGGCCGATCCGCGCGACCACGCCCATCGAGTAGAGGATCTCCGGCGCGGGCTCTTCGGCGTTGTCGCGCTGCGCCACCGCGAACACCAGCCGGTCGCCCTTCAACGCGGACTCGATGGCCCGGAGCGTGCCGGGCCGACCGGCCGCGATGGGGGCCGTGAGCCCGGGAAAGATGACGGTGCCCCGAAGGGGCAGGACGGGAAGGGTCTGGCGAGTGCTCATAATCGAGGGACGGTCCGTTAGGATCTGTGGGCGATCAGGTACCTTCGGACTCGCAAGGAACGTTCCGTGCTGACTTACGACATCCTGGCGGAGAATGCAACTTTCTCCCGCCGTCCTGACGTAGTGCTCTGCCAAGACGGTGGCGACGCGTCTCCCGATTGGTGATGCGTCGCCGCTCGTGCTACTGTGCTACTTCCTCGGTCCCCGCCCCGTCACGTGAGTGAATCCCGCCTGAGCCAGTCTGACGCCGAGTTGCGCTCGCATGTGATGCGAGTGCTCGACGCGCAGTACGAGGTCGAAAAGGAGATCGGGCGTGGCGGCATGGGCATCGTCTACAAGGGGCGCGATCGCCGGCTCAAGCGGCCGGTCGCCATCAAGCTGCTGCCGCCTGAGCTCGCATTCCGCTCGGAGATCCGCTCGCGCTTTCTGCGTGAGGCGGAGATGGCGGCGCAGCTCAGTCACCCGCACATCGTCCCGATCTACTCGGTCGACGAGCGTGAGGGGCTGGTCTATTTCGTGATGGCCTTGGTCGAGGGCGAGAACCTCGGCACCCGGATCGCGCGGCAGGGACCGATCCCGGCGGATGAGACGCGACGGATCCTCCGCGAGGTGGGGGACGCGCTGGCGTATGCCCACTCGCAGAACACCGTGCACCGCGACATCAAGCCGGACAACATCCTCCTTGATTCGACCACCGGCCGCACGATGGTCACGGACTTCGGCATCGCGCGCGCGGTGAGCGAAGGCGGTGAGGCCAAGCTCACCGCCACCGGGATCGCGATCGGCACACCGGCGTTCATGTCACCGGAGCAGTCGGCGGGCGACCGCGACATCGACGGACGCACGGACCTCTACGCGCTTGGCATCGTGGCATACCAGATGCTGTGCGGCGACCTGCCGTTCAACGCGACGAGCACGCCCGCGCTGTTGGTGAAGCATCTCTCCGAGAAGCCGATGCCGATCGATCGGCGTGTGAGCGTGCCGGCGGATCTGGCGCGCGCGGTGATGCTCTGCCTCGAGAAGAATCCGGACGACCGGTTCCCCGATGCGCGGGCGTTCGTGGAGGCGCTCGAGACGGGGAACGTGCCCGCCCTCCCGGTCCGCGCGGGCACGGCGTATCCGCAGCCGGCGCAGACGTGGTCTCCCGCGCCGCTGGCTTCGGAGTCCGAGGATCCGACCAACGCGGAGATCGCGCGGTGGTACGATCCGAACGTCGTCCGCTTCCGGAAGGCGATCGCGCCCTTCCTGTTCGTCACCGGTGCGCTGTTCTTCATTCAGCTCATCGGCGGGCCGGGCCTGCTCTGGATCTCGGCGTTCTGGGGCATCAACGTGGCGTACAAGTACGCGCGGCTCTGGAGCGACGGGTACGACTGGCGGGATGTCTTCAAGCAGCCGCGCGACAAGATGATCGTGGACGTGGCGGCCGAGACGATCGACGACGCGCGCGCGATCTTCAACCGCGAGAAGCGCGCCGAGGTGCGCGAGCGCGCCCGCCAGCGGCGGCTCAGTGCCGGCGGACGCTCCGTGAACGCCGAAGGCGTACCGGTGCGCGCGCTCTCCGCTGCCGATGCCGCGGCGCTGGGCTCGGGTCCGCACGCGGCCACGGCCCGCGCCGCGCTGCTCGACCGCGAGGAGGTGCTCCGTCAGGTGGAGCAGCTCAGCAAGCAGGACCGCGAGCGGATCCCCGACGTGATCCCGACCGCGCGGCAGCTGGCCGAGAGCGTGATGGGCCTCGCGACGGCGCTCACTACGCTCGAACGCGATGCGGGGTCGATCTCCGTGGCGGCCATGGAGAAGGAGATCGCGACGCTCGAGGCGCAGGCGAATCCACTCGACCACGCCGCGAGCGAATCGCGCGTCCGTCGGCTGGCGCTGCTCAAGCGGAATCGTCGCTCGGCCGGCGAGATGGAAAAGCGGCGCGCCGAGCTGAGCGCCAAGCTCGAGAGCTGTGCGCTCGCGCTGCAGAACCTCAAGTTCGACGTCCTGCGGCTCAAGGCCGGGAACCAGACCTGGCAGCACGTGACCTCGGTCGCCGAGCAGGCCATGGCGCTGGCGCGCGAGGTGGACAACGCCGTCTACGTGGGAGACGCGATGTCGCGGTTGGAGCGTCAAGCCCCTCGTGGCTGACGAGGCCCTGCTCGCGCGCTGCGAAGCGGCGGTCGCGGGGCTCTACGAGATCGAGACGGAGATCGGTCGCGGCGGCATGGCCGTGGTGTACCGGGCGCGCGATGTCCGGCTCCGGCGCCGTGTCGCGATCAAGGTGCTCCCGCCGGAACTCGCCTACCGCACCGAGGTGCGCACACGCTTTCTGCGCGAAGCCGAGATGGCCGCGCGGCTCTCCCACCCGCACATCGTCCCGATCTATTCGGTGGACGAGACGGAGGGGCTCGTCTATTTCGTGATGGGGCTCGTGGACGGCGAGTCGCTGGCCTCACGGCTGCACCACGATCCGCGCCCCCCGCTCGACTTCGTGCGCCGCGTGCTGCGCGAAGTGGCCGACGCGCTCGGCTACGCGCACTCGCAGGGCGTCGTCCACCGCGACATCAAGCCCGACAACATCCTCCTCGAGGCCAGCACCGGACGCGCGCTCGTCACCGACTTCGGGATCGCACGCGCCGCCGAGGGCGATCAGCGGCTCACGGCCACGGGGATCGCCGTCGGCACGCCGGCCTATATGAGTCCCGAGCAGGCGATGGGCGAGCGCGAGGTCGATGGCCGCGCGGATCTCTACGCGCTCGGGATCGTGGGCTACCAGATGCTCGCCGGCGAACTCCCGTTCCAGGCCACCAACACGCCGGCGATGCTCATGAAGCATCTCAGCGAGCGGCCACGCCCGTTGGCGCACACGCGCGACGACCTGCCGGCCAACCTCGTGCACGCGATCGACCGTGCGCTGGAGAAGGGCCGCGAGCAACGCTGGAAGGACGCCTCGGATTTCCGTGCGGCGTTGGCCGAGGATGCATTCACGCCTGCGGAGTCGCGGCGGAGTCGGGCGTCGGCGTCGCTGCCCGCCGTGCCGCCGAAGGCGCCGACCGCGGATCCGATCGACGACCTCAAGCAACGCACGCCGCTGCCGGCCCCGCCGTTCCCGCCGCTTCCCGACAACTGGATGTTCGACCCGTCCACTCGCGAGCACGGGAAGGAAGCGCTCCGGCAGTGGCGCGAGGAGACGCGGAAATGGAAGGAGCAGGTGCGTGGGCAGCCGCGGGCCATGCGCGCCGAGCTGCAGGTGGCGGCGCGCTCGCTGAACGAGCTGCGCCTCAAGGAGCGGTCGCCCGACGAGCGGATCCTCAATGCCCGACGCAAGCTCACCGGAGGAGTCGTCACGATCGGATTCCTCGGCATGCTCAACATGTGGACCTCACCCTTCTTCCCTTGGGTGATCTTCCCAGCGATCGCGATCGGGTTCGGGATCGTCCACTCACTGGGCAAGCTCTGGGCCGACGGCATTCCCGTGCGGGCGGTCTTCGCGCGCCCGAAGCCCGCGGCGCGCCCGAGCGTGGAGATGGCGACGCGCCGACTTGAACCCAAGATCCCCGGCCCCCCGGCCGAGACGGTGGCGGAGGCCGTGCTCGACAGTGTGCCGCGCGATGTGCTCGAGGGGCCGCACGGCGTGGCCGTGCGAGAGACCTACGAGGCGCGGGCGCAGATCAAGAGCCTGCTGCTTCGGCTGCCACAGACCGAGAAGGCGCTGCTGCCCGAGATCATGCCGACCGTGGAGTCGCTGACCGAACGCGTGCGTACGCTGGCGATCGCCTTGCACGCGCTCGATACCGATGCCTCTCCCGACGCCCTGGTCCGACTGCAGGCGCGGATCGGCGAGGCCGAGGCGCTGCCGGAAGGCGCCCCGGAGCGGAATCGACGGCTGGAGTTGCTGCGGCGTCAGCTCTCGACGCTCACCGATCTCGCAGAACGTCGCACGGCGCTGCAACAGCAGCAGGAGCACGCCGTGCTCGTCCTCGGAACGATGAAGCTCGACCTGATGCGCCTCCGGAGCTCGGGCGTGGAGTCGCGGCTCTCGGAGCAGGGACCGCTGACCGAGGAGATGCGTGCGCTCGCACGCGACGTGCAGCGCGTGGCGGAGGCGGTGGACGAGTCGCGCGACCCGCGCTGAGCGCTGCGGCGCGGGCGGCGCGGGCGGCGTGGTGGCCGTGGCCGCGCTCCCGAGCGAGCGTCAGCGAGCGCTGATCTCGCTCAACAACCGATGCAATGCTCGGCGCAGCTGGTCTGGCGAATCTTCCGGGACGAAGTGCCGCGCCCCCGGAATGATCTCGAGCGAGGCCCCGGGGATCGCCGCCTGCAGCCGTTCGCCGAGCGTGGGCGGATAGAACGGATCGTCCGCGCCCCATATCACCGCTGCCGGGCACCGCACCGCACCGAGTGCCAATGACCACTTGGACGTGTGGCATTCGCCCAGCGCGGCCACGTGTGCGGCGAGCGCGTCACGTCCGGCGTGCGTGGTGAAGGCCTGGAAGCAGGTGTCGAGCGTGAGCCGACTGCGCTCGACGTCGGCGAATCCGCGACGGACCGAGCCGTGCGTGAGTCCGGCGAGGAGTCCTGGCGGGGCCACGCGCGCGAGCGGTCCCAGTGCGCGCGCCATGCGCGCCAGTCGCCGCGGCGGCACGCCGAACGCCGCGCTGCTCACGAGCGCGAACGCGGAGACGCGCTCGGGCCACTGGGCCACGAAGGCCTGAACGACGCCCCCACCGAGTCCGTGTCCTACGAGGACCGCGCGCTCGATCTTGAGCTCGTCCACGAGCGCTCGGAGCGCGATCGCGTGCGCCGTGCCGCTGGCGGCGCCCGCGTGGGGCGGGTCGCTGCGGCCGAAGCCCGGCAGGTCCGCGACGACGACCCGATGGCCAGAGGGGAAGTCGCGCACGACGCCGTGCCACATCCGCGACGACATCGGGAAGCCGTGGACGAGGACGACCGGATCGCCCGCGCCGCGCGTGCCCGCCGCGTAGTAGTAGATCCTGCCGGAACCAACGTCCACGAACTCACCGCGCATGGTTCGGCAATCTGGCGCTTTCCGCGCAGAATGGTATCCTTTACGGCTTGTGCCGGATGTAGGTCGGCACCCCTATTGGCGTATTCGTTTGCAGGACAACGAGTTAGCAAGGATCTTCACTTGACCGTCCCTGAAGTCGTCACTCCCGTCTCGATCTTTTCGCCGCCCCCGCCCCCTCCTCCGGCCGTCGATTTCCCGCTGGAGTGGCTTCTGGATAACGGGTCACCGGCGATACAGTATCGCGCCATCATCGACGTAGCTGGGCTCGCCAACGAGCTGACTCCAGCTGTGCATGATCTCCCGTACAGCTACGCGCCCGCGCTCGAACTCGCGGTCCAGGCGTCCGTCAACGGGATCTGGAACAACGCGATGCTCACGCTGCCGTCGCAGCGTGCCACGCACTTCGAAGGGATCGGCACCATCCCGGCCTTCCGTCGCCTCGTCGAGTACGGCTGGAGCAAGGACGCCCCCGCGCTCTTTCACTCGCGCCGCAACCTGTTCCGACTTCTCGCCGAGGATTCGGACCGCGAGCAGCTCTACGAGTTGAACCCGACGCGCGGGAAGGTCGAGGACGAGTTTCTCGCTCAGCAGCGCCAGCTGCTCCGTGAGGCCGCCGCCGCGGCACTCGCGTCCGCGGGATTCGAAGGCGACCCGCGACTGCGCGGTCTCGCGCGCCGCACCATCGACCGGATCGCCGACTTCCTGCGCTCCCCGCTCGGCGAGAAGCCTTGGATGCGCGTCGGGAACAAGCAGGTGCTCGACGCCGACGCCTTTCCACCGTCGATCTACGCGCTGCACTTGATCGCGCATATGCCGCTCTTCCAGAGCGAGCACTATGAGGCGATGGAGCTCCTCTACGAGTTCCTGTCGCGTCCGCTGCCCCGACAGGACTCGGTACAGCTGGTCGGCACGAAGCTGATCCCGCAGCCGTACGCGGTGCTGGGCGACAAGCTTCCGCACCGCAATGCGGTGGAGGCCGATGTGCCGGCGGCGCTCGGGTGGCTCGAGTTGATGGCGCGCCTGGGCTTCCTCCGGCGCAACGACAACTGGTCGAAGATGTTCGACCGGTTCGTGGATGACTGCGGGCGCGACGGCGTGTGGCATCCCCACAAGGGGATGGCGATGCCGAAGAGCAACGACCCGTACATCTGGCCGATGTATCCGTTGGAACAGACGCATGGCGGCGACGAGCGCTGGTCGGACGTGACCTTCCGGGTCGGTCTGATCGCCAAGCTCTCGGGCAGCCCCATCAACCTGATCTGACGGGGCAGCTCCCTCCGGCCGAGTGGTTCCCGGCCGGAGTCGCCGGCATCAACGCGCGCCGTGTCACGCTGCCCGGCGGCCTGACGCTGCGCGTGCTCGAGGCGGGCCCTGCCGATGGCCCACCGGTGCTCCTGCTGCACGGGTTCGCGATCTCGGCGTACCTCTGGCGCCACAACATGCTGCCGCTCGCGGCGCGTGGGTTCCGTGTGATCGCGCCGGACCTGCCGGGGCACGGACTCTCCGACGCGCCCACCGGCGCCGGCCAGTACACACTCGGAGCGTTCACGCGAAATGTCACGGCACTCATGGACGCCGTGGGCGCCCCTCGCGCGGCGATCGCGGCGCAGTCCATGGCGGGAAAGTTCGCCGCGCAGCTCGCGCTCGAGTCGCCGGAGCGGGTGTCGCGGCTCGTGCTCTTCGGCGCGGTGGGCTTCGGCCATATCCCGCCGGCGCAGGCGCTGGTGCCCTTTCTTCCCGACGTGCCGGGCGAGGTGATCTCGTGGTTCGTTCCGCGACGGCTCGTCGCGTTCGTGCAGCGTCGGGTCTACGGCAAACTCGGCTTCTTCACGGAGCGCGACGTGGACGAGTACTGGGCGCCGACGCAGTTCCCGGCCGTGGTGCGCGCGCAGATGCAGATGCTCCGCGAGTTCGCGTGGGCGCCGTGGGATGAATCCACGCTGCGGCTCCTCGACGTGCCCACGCACGTGATCTTCGGGACGCGTGACCGGACGGTCCGCCCGCGGCCAGCCGCGCGTCTGGTGAGTGTGCTGCCGAACGGTCGGATCACGTGGATCGAGGATGGTGGGCACGTCGTGATGGAAGAAGTGCCTGACCGCGTGAATTCGATGCTGGCCGCCGAGTTCGACTAGCTTTAAGGATGACAGAATCGGTGACGAAGAAGCGTCCGAACAGGCGGGCGCCGAAGCAGACCACGCAGGACGACGGGAGCGAGGCGGGGCTGTCCCTCGCGCAGGCCGAGGCGAACACCAGCGAGATCACGTTCGCAGATCTCGGACTCGGTGCGGCCATGCTGGCGTCGCTCGAGGCGAGTGGGTACACGCGTCCGACGCCCATCCAAGCCCAGGCGGTGCCGCTCGCGCTCAAGGGCCGCGACCTCATGGGCCTGGCGCAGACGGGCACGGGCAAGACGGCCGCCTTCACGATCCCCATCATCGAGCGCCTGATCGGTGGTCCCAAGCGGACGCGCGCGCTGATCCTCACGCCGACGCGCGAGCTGTGCCAGCAGGTCGAGGCCGCGATCCGCAAGTACGGGGTGGGCACGGGGCTCGAGGTCGTGTCGATCTACGGCGGCGTGGGATACGACACGCAGGTGACGGCGCTCAAGGGCGGCGTGGACGTGATCGTCGCGACGCCTGGGCGGTTGATCGACCACCTCGAGAAGCAGAACGTGGTCTTCGACGAGATCGAAGTATTGGTGCTCGACGAGGCCGACCGCATGCTCGACATGGGGTTCGCGCCGCAGATCAACAAGATCGTCGCCGCCATCCATCCGTACCGCCAAACGCTGCTCTTCTCGGCGACCATGCCGCCCGAGGTCGAGGCGCTGGCGCGGAAGTATCTGCGCAAGCCAGTGGTGGTGCAGGTCGGGCGGCGTTCGCAGGCCGCGACCACCGTGCGGCATTACGTGTACCCCGTGCCCAAGCAGAAGAAGACCGAGCTGCTCACGCACTTGCTCAAGGAGATGGAGGCCGAGGATTCGATCCTGGTCTTCACGCGCACCAAGAGCGGCGCGGACCGGGTGGTGCGTGACATCGAGGACGCGGGGTTCGCCGCCGACGCGCTCCACGCCGACAAGAGCCAGCCGCAGCGCGAGGCCGCGCTCGCGCGGTTCAAGGCGGGCGAGGTGCGCGTGCTCGTGGCGACGGACATCGCGCAGCGCGGGCTGGACATCTCGGGGATCACGCACGTGGTGAACTACGACGTGCCGCAGCAGGCCGAGGATTATGTGCACCGGATCGGACGCACGGGACGCGCGGCCAAAGAAGGCGACGCGTTCACGTTCATGTGCGCGGACGAGATCGGGATGGTGCGGACGATCGAGCGCGTGATCGCGCAGGAGATCCCGAGGATCTCGGTGGCGGGGTTTGACTTCGGAACGTGAACGGCAGGTGTGAGGTGGCAGGTGTGAGGTGGGAGGTTCAATGGCTCGTCCGCATCCTTCCCAGCCGGCTCACGGTGACCGTTTCGGCGCGTTGGCCGATGCTGACGACGATCGTCGAGTTGGAAACGCCGAAGCCCATGCCGGTGGGGGCGTAGGTGATCGTGTCGCGGGAGGCGCGCAGGGCGACGCGATGCAGGCGGCCCAGTGGTCGGCGGAGCAGGGTGTCGGCCTCGGACTCCACGCGGATCGTCGCGTTCGGGGAGTCCACCACCACGCGCGCGTAGCTGGCGCGCCTGATCGCGGCGGCGCGGGCGAGGGTCAGGGCACCGGCGACCTCGTGGGCGGCCTGACGGAGCCGCAGCCCGTCGAGCAGGGCGCGGGTGCGCGGGACGGCGATCCCGGCGACGAGCGCGGTGAACGTGCAGACCACGACCAGTTCGGCGAGCGTGACGCCGCGGCGGGCGATGTGCATGGAGAACCTCCGGAGTGCGGTCGGAGGCCACGCTAGATTGATGCGTGTCCTGCGCAGCACCATCTCGCCGCCACCGGGCGCGCCGACACGCGCTCCCTCGCCACCACGTCCGTGCCGCCGTGCGCACGTCACAGCCTCGTTGCCGAACTCCGGAGAATCCCGATGATCCGTCGCCTCTTTGCTGCCGCGCTGGTCACCTTTTCATTGAGCGCGTGCTTTCAGGACCCGCAGAAGCAGCTTGATCAGTTCCAACAGATGACGGAACTCGCCGACGCGCTCAACGAGTTGAATCAGCGGACCGCGGACCTGCAGTTCACGCTCGATTCGATGCGGACGGTCATGGCGCGTCAGGACACGGTGCTTCGCCGCGTGGCCAACGCCACGGGCGTCCAGTATCGCTGAGTCCGCCACTGCCTCGTCGGTGGCGAGACGGCCTGCACGCCTCCACCTTCAGGAGCAGCCGCGCCGCCGGACCTTCCTTCGCATGGACCCCATGACGATCACGATCGAATACTGCACCGTTTGAAACTACGAACCCCGGGCCGTCAGTTTGGCGGCCGCGCTCAGGGATCGTTGGCCAGCCGCCGAGGTGGGACTCATCTCGTCGGGGGGTGGCGTATTCGAGGTCGTGGTGGATGGCGCCCTCGTGTTCTCGAAGAAGGCGCTTGGGCGGCACGCGCAGCCGGGCGAGGTGATCCAGTTGATCGCTGAACGGACGCCCTGAATGCGGATCGCCATCTCGACCGGCGGCGGCGACGCGCCGGGTCTGAATGCTGTCATCCGTGCCGCCGTCCTCTCCGCCCTCGGACGTGGGTGGACGGTGCTCGGTGTGAAGCGCGGCTACGCCGGGCTGCTCGGCGAGGACGAGGTGATCCCAATGACCGCCGAGACCGTGCGCGGGATCGCCCACCTCGGCGGGACCATTCTCCGCACGACCAACCGCGGGAATCCCTTTGCGTTCCCGGTGAGGCAGCCGGACGGTTCCTGGAAGGAGCAGGACCGCTCCGACGAGCTGATCGCCAACTCCCAGAATCTCGGTATTCAGGCGATGATCGCGATCGGCGGCGATGGCTCGTTGGCGATCGCGCAGCGGTTGGTGGAGAAGGGCATGCGGATCGTCGGCGTGCCGAAGACCATCGACAATGACGTGTCGGGTACCGTGACGACATTCGGATTCGACACGGCCGTACAGACCGCGATCGAGGCGATCGACAAGCTGCACACCACCGCCGAGAGTCACGATCGGGTGCTGGTCCTCGAGGTGATGGGCCGCGACGCCGGATTCATCGCGTTGCACTCGGGGATCGCGGGCACGGCTGACGTGATCCTGATCCCCGAGATCCCGTGGAAGCTCGAGAACGTGTGCGAGGCCGTGATGGAACGCGACCGGAGCGGCCGGAAGTTCGCGATCGTCGTCGTCGCCGAGGGGGCGAGTGAGGACGGCGGGGACCCGTCGTTGCTCGGCGAATCGCTGCCGGGCCAGGAGCGTCGCGTGGGCGGCGTGGCGCAGCGCATCGCGCGGGCCATTCAGGACCGCACGGGAAAGGAGTGCCGCTCGCTCGTCCTCGGGCACCTGCAGCGCGGCGGCATGCCGACGGGCTACGACCGTCTCCTGGCGACCCGATTCGGGGGCGCCGCGGCGCAGGCTGTCGCCGACGGGAAGTGGGGTCACATGGTGGCTCTGCAGACCCCGAACATCGTGACGGTGCCGATCACGGAGGCGCTCAAGGTTGCGAAGCGCGTGGATCCCGCGCACGATGTGGTGCAGACGGCGCGGAGGATGGGGATCGCGTTCGGTGACTAGATTGGCGAGTGGCCACTGGGACGAACCCATCGCCCGGTCGTCGGGTATGAAGCGGCCCCCCCATCGCAGTCCCGAGCAGGTCTTGGTTTCGATGCGATCCATCTCAATTGCCCTTCTCGTATTGCTGGCAGTGCCGGTCTCGCTCGAGGCCCAGGCCCGCCGACGCGCGCTGTCAGGCAACCCGGTCGTTCCGCTCGAGTATCGCCCGCCGGCGGGCAAGTGCCGGATCTGGATCGAGGGGGTCGCGCCCGCCCAGCAGCCGGCGCCGACCGACTGCCAGACCGCGGTGCGTGAGAAGCCGTCCAACGGCACCGTGATCTTCGGGCCCCAGACCAAGGAGCCGCAGTCCTCGCGGTTCGAGCGACGCGACACGGCAGCGACCGGCACACCCGGCAGCCGTCCGTCGCCGCGCGACTCGGTGCTCATGCCCACGCAGTCTCCGCCGCCGGCACCGGTCCCCGCGCGCCGGCCGCCGACGTCTCCGCCGCGACCGGCGCCACGCCGGCCGGACACGCCGGCGCCCGAGAGCAAGGCGCCGGAGAAGCGCACACCGGACCGTCCGGCGCCGGCCCGTCCTGACCCCGACCGTCCAGCGTTGGAGCGACCGTAGCCGCCGAACCCCTGCGCCAGGTCCGCGACCCCTACCTCCCGCCCGACCACGACGCGTTCGTGTCCTCGGGAGGTGACCGGGGACGGATCATCGTCATCGCGCCCACGCGCGCGGCCTGCGAAACGATCGAACTCGGCTTTGGTCTCGACATCGAGACCCTGCTGTGGCGCACGCGCGGTGAGGAGCTGACGCAACTCTCGGAGAAGCTCGCCGAGTCGGCGGTGCGTCCGCGTCAGGGCTTCGGGATCGTCGCCGGCACGGGCACGGGCAAGACACTTGCCGTGAAGCACATCGCCCGCGCGATCCTTGCGACGCAAGAGCTGCGCGTCGGCGTGGTGAATCGCGAACGCGAGGCGACGCCGGAGACGCCGAGCTGGAATGTGGTGATCGTGACCACCGGCATCGCGCGACGGTGGTTCCAGGACGGTGACATTCGGCCGCACGATACCCTCGTGGTGGACGAGATCCATCAGACATCGGCCGAGCTCGAACTCTGTCTCGCCCTTGGCAAGCGCACGGGATGCCGGTTCATCTGGCTCTCGGCCACGGTGGACCCGTCGTTCTACGCGCGCTACTTGCACGCGGCGTCGGTGGTGGAGTCGAGTGCGTTCGATCCGGCCAAGGCCGCGCGCGTCGAGGTGGAGCGCCGGAAGCCGGTGAGTTTTCTCGACGATCGGTTCCTGCAGAAGGCCATCCGCGAGCAGCGCGGGATCGGCGTGTTCCTGCCGACGCGCGCTGGCGTGGAAGAGGTCGCGGCGAGCGTGGGCGCGCGGTATCCGCGGATGGAGGTCGCGTTCTACCACGGCGGCGAACCCATCCGCGTGATAAGGCCGTTCCTCGAAGGCGAAGTGAAGAAGCCGTTCCTCCTCGCGATGACCGCCGCCGGGCAGAGCGCGCTCAACGTGCAGGGGCTCGACACGGTGGTGATCGACGACACGCGATTCGCGAACGTGGTGGAGCAGGGACGCAACGTGCTCACGCGGCTCCACCTCGGCGCGAACGAGATCCTGCAGATGGCGGGGCGCGTGCACGGTCGCGTGGCGGGCGGGCGCGTGTTCATTCTCTCCGACCGCGACATTCGCTTCGACCGGCTCGAGCCCACCGCGCCCGACTTCCAACTCGCCGGTGACTCCGAGCGCGTGGCGCTCACCTGCGCCGCACTGGGAGTACGCGCGGATGAACTCGATCTGCCGGTGCCGCTCGACAAGCGGTCGTACCTCGACGCGCTCGCGTTCCTCGGGACGCGGGGGATCGTCGAGAACGGCAAGCTCACCAAGTACGGCGCGGCGGTCGAGGCGATGCCGGTGGATCGCGCGTGGGCCGAGCTCCTCGTGCACTGCGACGACGAACTGCTGCCGTACGTGGCGGTGATGGCGAGCGTCGAGTCACTGCACCGGATGACGCGTGAGGACCGCGACCTGACCGGACTCGTGGTGCCGGGCAGCGACCACCTCACCACCTACAACGCCTACGCCGAGGCATACTCGAAGTGTGGGTACGTGGGCGAGGTGTACGGACTGCCGCGACACCTGTTCGACGAGAGCATCGAGCGGTGGGCGGAGAACCGCGGCGTGCTCGTGAAGGCCGTCGAGGATTCCGCGCTCGCGATGGCGAGCATCTATCGCTCGGTACGGCTTCCGCTGCCGACGGAGATGCCGCGCACGACGCCGGCGATCGAGAAGCGATTCATCGAGCTGTTGGCGAAGATCATGCCGTTCAGTCTGGTGATCGACGAGGCCACAGCGAGCGGCGATGAGGCGCGGGTGTCGAAGACGAGCGTCTGCGGCAGCTGGGGGCCCATTGCCGGGACGCTGCGATACTTCGCGGACCGGTTCGGCGTGCCGCGTGCGGCGATCGAGGGCACGCAGATCCCGCGCGATCTCGTGCGGCGGTACGCCACCGAGCACGCGCCGAAGCTCGTGTACGACGCTGGGCGTCGCGAGCGGCCGCTCGCGTTGGAGCGGCGGGTCACGTACTTCGGCTTCGAGCTGGAGCGCGAGCGCGAATCGCTGGACGACTTTCCGCCCGCGCTGCTCGCCGAGGCGCGGCGGACGCTCGCGGAGGCGCTCGCGCGCGGCGAAGCGCGGCACCCGGCAGTGCCGCGGAACCGGCCGTTCATCGACGAGGTGCGCGAGGCCTGGCGCCGGAGCGGCGGGGCGACGCCTCGGTTCTCTCAGGCGGAGTTGGCGACGTGGTACGAGGCGTCGCTCGGTGGAGTGGACTCGTTGGCCGCATTCCGCGCGGCGCCGCTGACGTTCGACCCTGACGCGATCGTGCCGGCGGCTGAGCGCGCGCGGTGGATGGCGCTGCCCAGCGAGACGGAGATCCGCGACCGGGCGGTACCGATCCACTACGACGTGGAGGAGACGCCGGAGGGGCCGCGCGGCGTGGCGCGGCTGCAGCTGCACGAGAAGATGGCGCGGACGCTGGTGGAGGAGGAGTTGCCGGAGTTGGACCGGCCGCTGCGATTCGTGGTGAGCCGTGGGGCGCGCGGCGCGGTGCGCGGGGATTCGCTCGCCGAAGTGCAGGAGGCGCTGGCGCGGCCGTTCACGCGGGATGAGTTGGACCGCGGGCGCGATGGGCGCGATGGGCGCGATGGGCGCGATGGGCGCGATGGGCGCGGTGGGCGCGGCGCGAAGGATCGGCGCCCGGACAAGCGAGCCAAGGGCAAGCCGCCGTATCCCAAGGGAAAGAAGCGGAAGCGACGCTAGCGCGCGCCGAGTGTTCGCGCGCTACGAACGCCGCCGCGCGCGCGCGGCCTTGGCCCTGTTCCCGCACGTCGCCATATCGCACCACCGTCGCGTTCGCGACTTGGTCACATCGATGAACACGCGCGGACACCGCCGGTCCGCACACCGATGGATCCGCACCAGCTCCCCGCGCACGAGCGAGTCCACCGCCGATTCGACGATCGGGATCACGAGCCCGCTGAACGCATCGCCGACGGGGACGAAGCTGCGGACGTAGCCGCCGTCCGGGAGCGCCTCCACGCGCCGCGTGCCCACCGAGCGCCCGAGCACGCGGTTGATCTCCTCCAGCGCGCCTTCACGCGCGCGCTCGCCTTGGTCGGTGCGCCCGCGCTCCGCGAGCGCCCGAAGTGCGGCGCGCACTCGCCGCGCCTCGACGAGCGCCGCTGCCGCGCCCGACGGCTGCTCCAGCGCGCGCCGCTGCAACGCAGCCGCGCGCTCGGCGTCCACCACCTGCGCGGCTTTGAGCCACGCGACGAACCGGTCGAACGCCGCGATGGTGTCCACCCGCACGCCGAGTCGCGCGTCGTCGGTGTTCACGAAGTCGAGCCAGAGTCGCCCACCGACGAAGACCAGAGAAGGCGCGTCGGCGCGTTCGCGCGTGCGAGGCATGCCGCGAAGATAGCGCGTGTCGCGTAGATTCGGCGCATGACTCCCGCGAACGCACGCACGATCCGATCCGTGGCGGTGGGCTCGGCGAATCCCGTGAAGCTCGCGGCCGCGCGCGCCGTACTCGCGTGGGCAGCTCCCGACGCGAGCGTGGACGCGCGTGCGGTGCCGAGCGGCGTGGCGGATCAGCCGTTCGGAGACGAGGAGACGATCCAGGGCGCGCGCGAACGCGCACGCGCGGTGCGCGAGGCGCTGGATGCGGACCTCGGCGTGGGTCTCGAGGGCGGCGTCGTGGAGGGGCCCGGCGGGATGCGCACGTGTGCGTGGTGTGTGGTCGTGCATCGCGACGGCCGGGAGGGGGTGGGCGGCTCACTTGCGATGCCGCTGCCGGACGCCGTGGCCGCGATGATCCGGGGCGGAGCAGAGCTCGGCCACGCCATGGACGCGCTCGTGAAGGAGCGCGGTACCAAGCACGGCAAGGGCGCGGTGGGGATCCTCACCGACGGACGCATCGATCGGCAGGGCGCGTACGAGGTGTTGGTCACGTACGCGCTCGCACCGTTCCTCACGCCCGAGCTCTTCGCGCGCTGACGCGCGCGCGTGGGTCAGTCCTTCATCGGGCGCAGCACGAGCACCGGGCGTCCGCTCGCGCGGATCAGTTTGTCCGCGACGGAGCCGACGAAGAGGCGTGTGAGTCCGCGACCCTGCGTCGCCAGCGCGATCATGTCTGGATCGGTCTCCTTGATGTGCGCCAGGAGTGCCTTCGTGGGCCAGCTCTCGACGCGCACGGTGGAATGCGCGACGAGGCCGGCCTCCTCCATGCCTTTGACCACCCGTGTCACGGCCTCCTTGGCCGCGGACGCCTCCGCGTCGATCCCGAGCGGGTCTGGCCGGTCGGAGGTGAGCACGTCCGCGACGTCGCCGGGGATGTACGGCGGCACGACGCGCACGAAGTCCAGGTGGGCGCCAAAGAGGAGGGCGAGGTCGCGCGCGGGGCCGATGACCGCGTCCGCGCGCGCACTGCCATCGAGCGGCACCATGATGCGCCGTGGGACGAACGCGGCTCCTTTGTGCACGTCGTTCTCGGGCAGCACCAGCACCGACCGGTGCGAATGCCGAATGACGGCGTCCGTGACGGAGCCAAGCCAGCCGGGAGCGAATCCACCGGTGCCGTGCGTCGTCATCACGATCAGGCCCGCCCCCACCTGATTCGCGACCGTATCGATCACCTCCGCCGGCGAACCGTCATCCAGGTGGGCGGTCACGCTGAGGTTCCATTCGTGACTCAGTCGCGCCGCTTGATCCTCGAGGTCCGTGCGCGCGCGGTTCCGCAGCGCGTCATCGGCGCCGATCATGTCCTGCGTGAGGATCCCCTCGGCCGTCGCGCCGACGATCGCGAGCGGAATGTGCGCGCGCACCAAGTGCACCGCGCCCGCGCCGCGCCGAGCGAGATCCAGCGCCACGGGGATGGCGCGCTCGGAAAGCGGGGAGCCATCGAGAGGGACAAGAATCGTGCGGAGCATCGGCACCTCCTGAATCGGACGTCGAGGACCCGGGAGCGGACCCTGCGCTCAGGATATCTTTGTCGGGTCCGCGTGTCCGTCCGCGATACCCCCAACCTGTGTCAGGCGAGCCCCTAGTGTCCACATCCGACAACCGTCCGCCCAGACTTCCGTTCCAGGTGCAGGACCGCGTGCGCTGGAGCGACTGCGATCCCCTGGGGATCATCTACTACGGCGCGTACGTGCGGTACTTCGAGGCGGCGGAGCACGAGATGTTCCGCGCGGCGGGGCTCCCGTACGAGTTGATGCGGGTGCAGCGGCAGGTGCAGCTCCCGCGCAAGGCGGTCTCCATGGAGTTCCACTCGCCGGCGAAGATGGACGAGCTGCTGGATGTCGAAGTGGGCGTCACGAAGATCGGCACGACCTCGATCACGCTCCGATTCGAGGCTTATCGCGCCTCCGACCGGACGCACCGCGCCACGGGGACGCTCACGATGGTCTGCGTGGAGAAGGAGAGCATCACCAAGCGGCCGCTCCCCGACTTCGTGAAGGACGCGCTCAGGCCCTACCTGGCGGAATAGCGGTCGCCCCGATCGCGGGCGTGACCGACCGGCTGCGCTCCTCCATTGCCGCACTCACACGCTTCTGGAGCCGCTGCAGACCGTCGTACGCGGCGTACTTGAAGACATCGCTCAGCGTCGGGTAGTTGAAGACGCTCTGGATGAAGTAGTCGAGCGACCCGCCGAACTGCAGCACGGCCGCGGGAACATGGATGAGCTCGCACGCGCCTTCCCCGATCACGCTCGCGCCGAGCAGACGCTGGTCATTCGTCGCGAAGATGAGCTTCACGAACCCCTCGGTGTCGCCGATGATCTGCCCGCGCTGATTCGCCCGGAATGAGGCTTTGCCGATCTCCGCGCCGATCCCTTTGCGTCGCGCCTCGTCCTCGCCGATCCCCACCGTCGCCACCTCCGGCACGGTCCACACGCCGTAGGGCAGCACGGCCGACATCTCCGTCTTGTAGCGCAGGTCGAACGCGTGACACATCGCCACACGGGCCTGCTCCATGGCCGTGGACGCGAGTGCCGGAAAACCGATGATGTCGCCCGCGGCGAAGATCGTCGGCACGCTCGTGCGGTACTGTTCGTCCACCGTGACGAAGCCGCGGTCGTTCACTTGCACGCCGGCCTTGTCGAGCCCGAGTTCGGCGCTGTTGCCCTCACGCCCGGCGCAGTAGAGCACGCAGTCGGCCACGAGTTCGCGGCCATCGCCGAGAAGCACCGTGGCGAGGTCCCCCTCGACGCCCACGCTCGTCACCGCGGTGTCGAGCATCACCTGCACACCCAGCCGGCGGGTCATCTCCACGCGCAGGGCGTCGGAGAGGTCGGCGTCGAGCTGCATCAGCAGCCGCTCGCGGCTGTTGATCAACGTGACGCGCACGCCGAGCGCCGCGAAGATCCCCGCGTACTCGCAGCCGATCACGCCGCCGCCGATCACGACCAATCGCCGCGGGATCTGCGTGAGCGTGAGCACGTCGTCGGAGTCCATCACCACGCGGCCGTCGAACGGGATCTCCGCCGGATGCGACGGGCGCGAGCCGGTGGCGATGAGGAACACGTCCGCCGAGATGGGCTGCGGTTCTTCCTTGTATCGCTCCACCTCGATGGTCGTGGCGTTCACGAAGTGCGCCGCGCCCTTCACCTTGGTGATGCCGTGGCGCTCGATGTTCTGCTCGATCAGCTGCCACGACGCCTCCACGACCGCGCGCTCGCGATGCATGAAGTCGCCGATGGTGATGTCGGATTTGAGGCGGTACTCCACGCCGTAGAGGCCGCGCTGGCGGAGGCCGCTCAAGTAGAGCGCGGTCTCGCGGAGCGTCTTGGATGGGATGGTGCCCGTGTTGACCGCCGCACCGCCCGGCTTGGGCGCACGTTCCACCAGACAGACCCGTTTCCCGAAGTACGCGGCCTGTGCCGCCCCCTTCTCGCCCGCGGGTCCGCTGCCGATCACGCAGAGATCGTAATGCTCGGCCATTGGCCGCCAACTTACGCTCTGGCTTATCTTTCGGCTATGACCAGCGAGCCCACCTACGTCCGAAAGGGCTTCGGCCTCAAGGCCGAGGTGCAGGACGCCCTGACCTCGGACTACGACGGCCATCTTGTGGACCTCCTCCTCGCGCGTGAGCACACGCTCGAAGCGGGGCCCGTGACGATCCGGCTCGCCAAGGAGTTCGGCTTCTGCTATGGCGTGGAGCGTGCGGTGGAGTACGCGTACCAGACGCGCCGGAAGTTCCCGGACAAGCGGATCTTCCTCGCCGGCGAGATCATCCACAACCCGCACGTGAACGCGAAGCTGCGCGAGATGGGTGTGGTATTCCTCAAGCCGAGCGACACGGGTTTCGACTATTCGGAGGTCGAGCCAGCGGATGTGGTGATCCTGCCCGCCTTCGGCGTGACGATCCACGACTTCGAGACGCTCCGCGCCAAGGGCTGCGTGATGGTGGACACCACCTGCGGCTCGGTGCTGAACGTGTGGAAGCGCGTGGAAGCGTACGCGCGCGACGGCTTCACGTCGCTGATCCACGGGAAGTACTACCACGAAGAGACGCGCGCGACGGCGTCGCAGGTGGAGAAGTATCCGGGCGGCACGTACCTCGTGGTGCGCAACATGGCCGAAGCCGAGGACGTGATCGCGTACATCGAGGGGCGCGGCGATCGCGCAGCGTTCATGGCCAAGTACGCGCACGCGGCGAGTCCCCATTTTGATCCCGACGTGCATCTCAAGCGCGTGGGTGTGGCGAACCAGACCACGATGCTGGCACGCGAGTCGCTCGCGATCGGGGAGGCCGTTGGTGCGGCCATGGGTCGCGTGCACGGCGAGGCACACCGCGCCGAGCACTTCCGCACGTTCGACACGATCTGCAGCGCGACGCAGGACCGACAGGACGCGGTGAATGCGCTGCTGGAGGAGCCGCTGGACGTGATGCTCGTGATCGGCGGGTACAACTCGAGCAACACGATCTCCCTCGCCGCGCTCTGCGCCGAGAAGGTGCGCACCTACCACGTGGAGGACGCGGCGTGTCTGGATCCCGAGCGCGGCACGGTGCGGCATCGTGATCCGGTCTCGACCAAGGAGGTCGAAGCGGACGCGTGGCTTGCGGGAACGGACGCGATCCGCGTGGGGATCACCGCCGGCGCGAGCACCCCGAACAACAAGATCGGAGAGGCGGTGGCGCGCGTGCTGATGACGCGCGGCGTGGATCTGGCCACCGTCGCCTGAGCGCGACCGTGCGCGCGCCGAGCTTCCGGTGACGGCCGCAGCGCGCGAGGCGCCGGGGTACATCGCGCTCGAAGGCGGCGACTCCCGCGTGGAGATCGTGCCGGCGCTCGGCGGGCGCGTGCGATCGATGCACCTCTTCGGCCACGAATGGCTGTTCCAAGGCGACGACGCGTCGCTGCCGCGCGCAGGCCGCCCCGTGATGAGTGCTGCCGGGTGGGACGAGTGCGCGCCGTCGGCGGGCGGCGGCGCAATGCCGGAGTGGGTCAAAGGCGTCGGTGGCCGCGCGTTGCCGGTGGGTGGAGAGGCGCGCTTGCAGCAACCCGAGACCTCGCTGCACACGGATCACGAGGGCCACAAGGTCACGTGCATCTGGCGCGGCGAGCGCATGCCCTGGGTCCTCGCGCGTACGGTGCTGGTGCGGCCCGACGGAGCGGTCGAGGCCCGGTACGAGGCGCGCACCACAGGAACTGATCGGCTGCCGTTCCTGTGGAGCGCCTTTCTGTTGATGCCGCTCACCGCCAAGACGCGGCTGCGGCTGCCCGACGGCGGACGCCTGCGGATCGCGTCGCTCACCGGCGCGGCGATGAAGGGCGAAGTGATGGAGGGCGAAGGCAAGTGGCCGCGACTCGTGCTCGACGGGCGCTCGCGCGACCTCTCGTCGCCGTGGTCGGTGCCGAAGCGCACACAGCTGCACGCGTGGCTCGACATGGCGGGCGGACGGTCGATGATCCAGCTCTGGCAGGACGACGTGCGACTCACCGTGACGACGGATGGTGCGGGCGTGCCGTATTGCGGGTTCTTCGTGGACCGCGATGGCACACACCACGGCTCGCGTCGAAGGATCACGGGCCGCCGCAGCGGCTCTCCGGCCTTGGCGCTCTCACCGTCGCTCGGCGCGCCCGACACGTACAGCAGCGCACTCGGCGAGTGGCAGTCGATGACCTGGCTCGTGCCGGGCGAACCGCGGCGGTGGACGATGACGATCCGGGCGGGCTCGTGACCTTACTCCGCACCTCGGCGATCGAAGCGCTGCTCACGGAGCTCGTGGACTATGCGGGACTGTTCCCGCCTGCTGCGCTGCCCATGGCGGACGCGGTCAGGAACTACGCGTCGTACCGCACCGGCGCACAGCGCGCGATGCTTGGGCGGTTCGTCGTGCCAGCGGCGCGACTCGAGGAGTTCGTCGCGGCGGCGAGCGCGCTGCCGAACGGCGATGGTCCGTGGCCGCTCTCGGTCCTCGCGGGCGCGCAGGACGGCGAAACGCTCGCCGCATTCATGGCCGCGCACGGCGACCGGTGGCGGATCGACACGGTGGAGGCAAAAGCCGCGAGCATCGGAGACGTGGCGGCGCTCACGTTGGCGCTTGCGCTTCGGTACGTGGTCTACGTGGAGATCCCGGCACACGGCGATGCGTCGAAGTTGATCGAGGCGATCGGCTCCGGCGGCATGCGAGCGAAGATCCGGACCGGTGGCATCACGCGCGACGCGTTTCCCGCACCGATCGACGTGCTGCAGTTCATCGCGACGTGCGTGAGTCGGCGCGTACCGTTCAAGGCCACGGCGGGGCTGCATCACCCGGTGCGCGGGGAGTATCCGCTCACGTACGAAGCGGGCAGCGAGCAGGGCACGATGTACGGATTCCTGAATCTCTTCCTCGCGGCGGTGCTCCTGCACGGCAAGGTCGCGGCCGTCGAACTCATCCCGCTGCTCGAGGAGCGGGACGCGAGTGCGATCGTCGTGACCGCCGATGCGATCCGCTGGCGCGGCTTCACCGCGGACGTCGAAGCGATCCTCGCCGCACGGCGCGATCTGGCGGGAAGCTTTGGTTCCTGTTCCTTTGACGAACCCGTGCGCGATCTCACCGCACTGGACATCCTCCCGAGCTTTCGATGACCGTCGACGCCACGCATGATCCCGCGCTCCGTTCCTGGGTGGACTCGGCGAATGCCGCCGGGACCGACTTTCCGATCCAGAACCTGCCGCTCGGTGCGTACCGGCTCGCGGGCTCTACCGCGGTGCCGCGCCTCGGCGTGGCGATCGGGGATCAGATCCTCGATCTCGCGCGTGCGCGGTCGACCGGGCTGCTCGACGGACTCCGCGCAGACGCCATCGAAGCACTTGGCGCACCGACGCTCTCCCCGCTGTTCGCGACCGGACGCCGCGCGCTAGGGGAGCTGCGTGCGCGGCTGAGCGCGATCCTCACGGTTGGGACAATTGAAGCCGCGCGCGCGCAGAAGGACCCTGAGCTGCTGATCGCGATGGCGAACGTGGAGATGACGCTGCCGGCCGAGATCGGCGACTACACGGATTTCTACGCATCGATCGACCACGCGACGAACGTGGGGTCGATGTTCCGGCCGGACAATCCGCTGCTGCCGAACTACCGCCACGTGCCGATCGGGTATCACGGCCGCGCGTCATCCATCGTCGCGAGCGGCGCATCGGTGCGTCGGCCCTCGGGGCAGCTCAGTGCCAAGCCAGAAGGTCCGCCGACCTTCGGCGCGACGGCGCGACTCGACTACGAGCTCGAGGTCGGTGCGTTCGTGGCGGCGGGAAACACGCTGGGCGCGCCGATCCCGCTCGCGGAGGCCGAGTCGCACATCGCGGGCCTTGTGCTCGTGAACGATTGGTCCGCGCGCGACATGCAGGCGTGGGAGTACCAGCCGCTCGGACCGTTCCTCGCCAAGAACTTCCTGACGACCGTCTCGCCGTGGGTGGTGACGCTCGAGGCGCTCGCGCCATTTCGGATCCCGGCGCGCAAGCGCGCGGCCGACGAGCCAGCGCCGCTGCCGTATCTCGCGAGCGCAGCGAACGAGTCCGCCGGCGGCTTCGCGATCACACTCGAGGTCTGGATCCGCACGGCCGCCATGCGCGACGCCGGTGCCGAGGCCGTGCGTCTGACGCACGGCGACTTCTCGCGGATGTACTGGACACTCGGCCAAATGCTCGCGCACCACGCGAGCAACGGCTGCAACCTGCGTCCTGGCGATCTGCTGGCGAGCGGGACGGTCAGCGGTCCGACCAAGGAGTCGCGCGGTTGTCTGCTGGAGCTCGCTTGGCGCGGCACAGAGCAGGTCGCGTTGCCGAACGGCGAGATGCGCGCGTTCCTTGCCGACGGCGACGAGGTGATCCTCCGGGGCTGGTGCGAGGCGCCGGGAGCAGCGAGAATCGGGTTTGGCGAGTGCCGCGGCACGGTGGTCGCGGCGGCGTCCTGAGATCACGGCAAGACGAGCGCGCGCGAGCGCGGGGCGAACGATGCGGAACGGTCTCTTTCGGAGCATCTCGTGGGGAGTTCTGGCTGCGCTTGGCTTGGCGCCCGGATCGCTCGCCGCCCAGGGCGGCACGGATGTGTTCGTGGCCACGCTGAGCGTGCGCGGGTCGAGCATCACCGTCGGTCGACCGCGCAACGTCACGCAGCGGGCCGGCTACGACAACCAACCCGCGTTCACGCCGGACGGGGCGTCCGTCCTGTTCACCTCGATCCGCGAGGACGCGCAGGCGGACATCTGGCGCGTGCCGTTCGCGGGCGGCGCGGCGGTGCGTGTGACCACCACCAGTGAGAGCGAGTACTCGGCGACGCCCACGCCCGACGGGCGCGGGTACACCGTGATCCGCGTGGAGGCCGACTCTACGCAGCGGCTCTGGAAGTTCCCGTGGGATAACGCGGCGCCGAGTGTAGTGCTGCCTGAGCTCAAGCCCGTGGGATACCACGTGTGGGTGGGCGAGGGTGCGATCGGTGCGTTCATTCTCGGGCTGCCGTCCGGACCGGCGGAGGGGCGCGTCAACGCGCTCGTGCTCGCCGACCCGCGCACCGAGAAGGTGGACACGCTGAGCCGCCGGATCGGCCGTGCCTTTGCGCGGGTGCCGGGGCGCGACGCATTCACGTTCGCGCAGCTCGCGGGCGACACCACGTGGTTCAGTGAGGTGGATGTCCGAACGAAGGCTGTGCGCCGGCTGATGCGAGCGCCCGCGGGCGGCGAGTATCACTTCTGGACGGCGGACGGGCAGTGCATCGCATCGTCCGGCACGCGGCTCTACCGGTGGATCGACGGACGCTGGGACGTGCTCGCCGACTTCGCGGAACTGGGCGTGAAGGGGATCTCGCGGCTCGCGGTGTCGCCGAATGGCGACCGCATCGCGTTCGTCGCCGAGGACGGGCCCACGCCGTGAGTCACGGAGCCGCGCGATGACCGACGGAGCCGCCGCCGGATTCGCGGACCACTTCTCGGGCCACGCGTCCGCGTACGCCGTGTATCGGCCGCGGTATCCGGCCGCACTCTTCGACTGGCTGGGAAGCATCGCGCCGCGCGCAGAGTTGGCGTGGGATGCCGGGACCGGCAACGGTCAGGTGGCGCAGAGTCTCGCCACGCGGTTCGCGCGCGTGCTCGCGACCGATCCGAGCGCCGAGCAACTCTCGCACGCCGTGCCGCACGCGCGGATCAAGTTTCTGCAGACGACCTATGCGACGCAGCTGCCGGACGCGAGCGTCGCGCTGATCACGGTGGGGCAGGCGCTGCACTGGTTCGCGCTGGAGGAGTTCTTCGACGAAGCACGTCGGGTGCTCGTGCCAGGCGGCATCGTGGCCGCGTTCGCGTATGCGCACAGCCGCGTGACGCCGGAGATCGATCGGCTGGTGCGTCACTACCACGACGTCACGCTCAACGGATACTGGGCGCCCGAGCATCACCTGATCCACGCTGGGTATCGCACGTTGGCGATGCCGATCGAGGAGCGGGACGCGCCGGCGTTCGAGCTTTGCGAGACGTGGAGCTTGGCGCAGTACCTGGGGTTCCTGCGGACTTGGTCGTCCACCCAGAAGCTTCTGGCGGCGGGTGGGGAGTCGCGGGTGCTGGCGTTCGAGGCGGAGGTGACGGAGGCGTGGGGGCGGGAGGGGCAGCGGGCGGTGATCTGGCCGTTGATCTTGCGGGCAGGGGCGATGCGGTAGGCGGCGGCGGGTGAAAGCGATGCTGGTGCGATGTCTTGAGCCGCCTTCTTATGCAGCAGTGAGTGCGAGGTAACAATTGGCGTTCGTTTGCTCGGCACGAGAACTGCGATGCGGAAGGCGCGCGGCAAGTGGTGGCACAAAATGGACTTGCGGCGCCGGCGATGCGGGGTGAATGGTGGGGATACGCGCGGTGTGCGGGCGCCGGATGAGGATAGTTTCGGTGTTATGCAGCCGCGGTATAATCCTCGTTATGCGGAGCGGGGATACGTGCATGCTCTCAGAGAGACGCTCGGCCCACTATCACCGCCTCGGACTCGCAGTTGTGGCGGCTGGCGTCGCGGCATGCGCAGCAACCTGGGTCGCCGCAGATGCGATCTATGTCGCGTCGAAGTCAGCGGGATGGATCACGGGCCTTGTCGGCTGTGCGCTCCCGGCAACGATGATTGGTGCGTACAGCCTCTGGCTCCGCCGAGAGCGGCGGGGCGGTCAGGCAGAGGCTCGGGTTGCGTGGCTGCTGGTCGCGCTGGCGATCGCTAGCCTTTTCTTCGTCGCGATGTTGGCGTTCTCGTTGATGTAGAGAGCCCGCATAACGACGGTTGGTGCAGATGGCGGATCTTGCTCCACTTTCGTGGACACTT
>CAZGFE010000036.1:0-28093 GCA_964524665.1 uncultured Gemmatimonas sp. | reverse complement strand
GACGGCGGCGTACATGGTCGCGATCAGCCGCGTGGCCACGGTGCACCGTCTCCGCGGCATCTATGCGTAACGGCACGGCTCCGGCGTTGCCGGGGCCGGCGCGGGGCCGGGGGCAGTCTCCGGAGCACGCGTGAAGGTTCGGGTGGCCGCTGTGGGAAAGCCGCGCGACGCGGCGCTCGCGGCGGCCATTCGCGATTTCGAGGGCCGGGCGGCGCACTACTGGCCGCTCGAGATCGTCGAAGTGAAGGAAGAGTCGGCACGGCACGCGACGCCGGCGCAGGTGATGCAGAAGGAAGGCGAGCGGTTGTTGGCCAAGCTCCCGGGGACGTCACGCCTCGTGCTCTGTGACCCCGGCGGCGAGACGATGGACTCGGCCGCATTCGCCAAGTGGCTGCAGGACGAGCGCGAGGCGGGGCGGGATGTGAGTTTTGTGCTGGGCGGGGCGTTCGGCATCGGCGAGGTGGTGCGGGCGAGGCCTCACCGGCGCCTGGCGCTGGCACCGTGGACGATGCCGCACGAACTCGCCCGACTGGTGTTGACCGAGCAGATCTATCGCGCCGGGAGCATCCTGCGCGGCGAACCATATCACAAGTAGGGTCGAGACCTGATGCCTTGCACGTGCTGCCCCACCGATGGTTGTCGATGTCGCCCTGAGCGCCGGAGCGCGCGGTGAGCGCTCCGCGTCTCGTCACCGAACCGCTCGGCGGCTCGCCGCTCTCGCGCGCGGCGCAAGAAGGCACAGCGCCTGAGGAGTGGTACCTCGCGCGACCCGTGGGCGCGGCTGCGTGGAAGGCGCACGCCGAGAAGGTGCGGGCGGATTTCGCCGGGAGCCGCTGGCTCGCGGGTCTGCGGCCGGCGCTCGACCCGAGCGGGGCGGCCCTCGAGCGACTGGAGCGCGTGGCCGAGGCGAACGGCATTGTCGTGACGACGGGGCAGCAGCCTGGGCTCTTCGGGGGTCCCGCGTACACACTGCTCAAGGCGATCTCGGCGCTCACGCTCGCGGACCGGATCGAACGCGAGACGGGGATCCCCACGGCGCCCGTGTTCTGGGCGGCCACGGACGACGCGGATTTCGCTGAGGCGTCGTGGACCGCGGTCGCGGTGGAGGGGGGTGTTCGCAAGCTGACGATCCCGAAGCTCGGCAGCGACGCAGTGGTCATGGCGGAGATGCCGCTGGGTGACGTGGGCGAACAGTACGAAGCGTTGGTGGCGGCGGCGGGGTCGGCCCCGCACGCAGCGTACCTCGACGCCCTGCGCGCGGCGTATCGTGCGGACGCGACGATCGGCGGCGCGTACGTGCGGTTCCTCCGCGCAGTCCTCGAGCCGCAGGGGATCGCCGTGCTCGACGCGTGGCACCCGGCGACGCGGGCGGCGGCGCGGCCCACGCTGGTGGAAGCGCTCCGGCGCGCGGCGGCGGTGGACGAGGCGGTGGCGATGCGCAACGTGGCGATCGAACGGGCGGGCTTCCGCGCGCAGGTCGCGCGCGTGCCGCGGCTCTCGCTCGTGTTCAAGAGCGTGGCCGGCGTGAAGGAGCGCGTGCCGATCTCGCAGGCGGCGGATGTCGCACAGCGCGCCGATTCGGTGCTCTCGGCGAACGTCCTGCTAAGGCCTGTGGTGGAGACGCGCATTCTCCCGACCGTCGCTTACGTAGCGGGTCCGGGGGAGATCGCGTACTTCGCGCAGGTGAGCGCCGTGTCCGAGGCGCTCGGCGTGCGGGCCCCGCTCGCGGTGCCGCGCTGGGGCGCAACGATCGTGGAGCCCTCGGTGGACCGGCGCCTTGGACGTCTTGGCATGGTGATCGACGATGTGCGCACGCCGCACGACGCCGAGCGGCGCATGGGCGACCGCGCGATGCCGGCGTCCGTGCGTGAGGCGATCGACGGCGTGCGCGCGGACCTGGCCACGCGTCTCGGGGCGTTGGCCGCGGAATCGGCGGCGCTCGATCACCTGGTGCCGGAGCGCGTGATCGAAGGGGCGCGCCACCAGATGCTGCATCGCGTGGACCGGCTGGAGCGCCGGCTGCGCGCCGCGGCGCGGGCCCGCGCCACGGAAGCGTCGCTCGACCTCGCGTCGGTGCGCGCCGCGCTGATGCCGGAGGGTCAGAAGCAGGAACGCCGGTTGAATCCGGTGCCGATGCTCGCGCGGCACGGCGACCTGCTGCTCGCGCAGCTCAAGGCGGGTGCCGCGATGCACGCGGGTTCGCTGGTCGGCGGCTAAGGAGCAGGGCCGATGACACCCGCGACGTGGGGCGGGGCGCGGCTCGTCGCCGCGGGGATCTTCCTGAGCCGCATCTTCGGGCTCGTGCGCCAGCGCGCCACCGCGCACTACCTCGGCAATGGCGAGGTCGCCGACGCGCTCGCGGCGGCGTTCCGGATCCCAAACCTGCTGCAGAATCTCTTTGGCGAAGGGTCGCTCTCGGCGTCGTTCATTCCCGTGTACGCCAAGCTGCTGGCGGAGGGGCGCAAGGAGGACGCGGGGCGCGTGGCGGGCACCGTGCTCATGCTGCTGGCAGCGCTGGTGGCCTCCGTGGTGCTGCTCGGCGTGATGACGGCGCCGTGGCTCGTCTCGCTGGTCGCGCCGGGCTTTGCGGGCGAGACGCGCGCGCTCACGGTGCAGCTCGTCCGGATCATCTTCCCGGGTCTGGGATTGCTGGTGCTCTCGGCGTGGTGCCTCGGCATCCTCAACGCGCACCGCAAGTTCTTCCTGTCGTACGCGTCGCCGGTGCTGTGGAACGTGGCGATCATCGCTGCGTTGGTGATCGCCGGGCCGCGCGAGCCCATGGCCGCGCTCGTGATCACCGTGGCGTGGGCGAGCGTGCTGGGGTCGTTGGCGCAGTTCCTGATCCAGCTGCCCGAGGTGCGCCGCCTCGAACGCTCGCTCTCCCGGGCGCGACCGGCCGGCAGCGACGCCGAGGTGCGGACGGTGGTCGCCAACTTCGGGCCCGCAGTCGCGACGCGCGGCGTGGTCCAGATCAGCGCGTACGTGGACACGGTGATCGCGTCGCTGATCGGAGCGGGCGCGCTCGCCACGCTCAATTACTCGCAGGCCATCTCGCTGCTCCCGGTATCGCTGTTCGGCATGTCCGTGTCCGCGAGCGAGCTGCCAGAGATGTCGGCGCAGGGCGGGACGCCGGCGGAGCTCAGCAAGGCGCTCCGGGCGCGGCTCGTGAGCGGGCTGCAGCGCATTGCCTACTTCGTGATCCCATCCGCCACGGCGTTCGTGCTCATCGGCGGCGTGCTGGCAGCCGGGCTCTACCAGAGCGGCGTGTTCTCGCAGGCCGATGCCCGCTGGGTGTGGGGCGCGCTGGCGGGGTCGGCGGTGGGACTGCTCGCGGGGACGATGGGCCGGCTCTACGCGTCCGCGTCCTTTGCGTTGCGCGACACGCGGACGCCGTTCCGGTTCGCGGTGGCGCGCGTGACGCTTGCCGCGTTCTTTGGCGCGCTGTTCGGGCTCGGGCTGCCGCACTGGCTCAACGTGGACGCGCGGTGGGGCGTGGGAGCGCTCACGGCCGGCTCCGGGCTCGCGGCGTGGATCGAGTACAAGCTGCTGCGCAGGCACATTGTCGCGAAGATCGGTCGTGTGGATCTGCCGCACGGCCTCCAGACGAGGCTCTGGAGTGCCGCGCTCGTCGCCGGCGCTGTGGCGGTGTTGGCCAACCGCGTGATGATGGGCCAGCATCCCGTCTTCGTCGCGGTGGTCGTTGCTCCGGTCTTTGGCGCGGCGTACCTGCTGGTCACGCGACTCAATGGAGCGGACAGTGCGCGCCGCGCCTGAGCAGGTCGCGCAGACGCTCGAACACCTGCCGGACACGCCAGGGGTCTACCTCTGGAAGGACGCGGCGGGGACCATCATCTACGTGGGGAAGGCCAAGCGGCTCCGACCGCGCGTGCGCAGCTACTTCGCGAGCGATCACGCCGACAGTCCCAAGACCCAGCGGTTGGTGGACGCGATCGCGAGCGTGGAGACGATCGTCGTGCCCGACGAGGCGCACGCCCTGATCCTCGAGCAGAACCTGATCAAGGAGCACCGGCCGCGGTACAACGTGCTGCTGCGCGACGACAAGTCGTATCCGTGCATCAAGGTCACGGTACAGGAGCCCTACCCGCGCGTGTTCGTGACGCGGCAGATCAAGAACGACGGCGCGCGATACTTCGGGCCGTACACCGACGTGGCCGCCATGCGGCGCGCGCTGGATGTGGTGAAGCGGATCTTCACCGTGCGCAGCTGCCGTTGGGACATGCCGCGCGAGATGCCGGAGCGCGCGTGCCTCGACTACCACATTGGCCGCTGCAAGGCGCCGTGTGTGGGGCTGCAGACCCAGGCCGACTACGCGGAGATGATCAAAGAGGTCGTCAGTTTCCTCGACGGCCGCGCGGACGACGTGATGCGGCGCGTGCGCGAGCGCATGGAGCAGGCGTCGGCGGCCATGGAGTTCGAGCGCGCGGCCGAGTTCCGCGACGCGATCGTCCGGCTGCAGCGGCTCGAGGAACCGACCGTGGTGATGGAGGTCGAGGGCGGCGACCGCGACGTGATCGGCTACGCGCGTGACGGCGAGGACGCGGTGGGCACGCTGCTGCGGATCCGCGGCGGCAAGCTCGTGGCGCGCGAGCATCGGTTCCTCGAAGGCGTGGAGGGCGAGGCCGACGGTGCGGTGCTCTCGACGTTCCTCGTGAGCAGCTACCTCAAGGCGTCCGCGCGGGCGCGCGAGGTGCTGGTGCCGTTCGACTTCGAGGACCGCGAGCCGTTCGAACAGGCGCTGAACGAATCGCTCGACGGCGCGGCGAAGCTGCTGATCCCGCAGCGCGGCCCCAAGCGTGAGCTGCTGGATCTGGCTGAGCAGAACGCGCGGCACTTGCTGGAGGAGTTCAAGCTCGCGGGGCAGGAGACCGACGAGCGCGCGGCGGATCCCGTGTACGAGCTGGGGCGCGTGCTGGGGCTCGAGAAGCTGCCGCGGTCGATCATCTGCTTCGACAACTCGACCGCGCAGGGCAAGGACAGCGTGGGTGGGATCGTGTGGTTCGAGAACGGGCGCCCGCGCCGCGCCGAGTACCGGACCATGAAAGTGAAGAGCGTCGAGGAGTCAGCGGGGCCTGACGACTTCCAGGCGATGCGCGAAGTGGTCGGCCGCTACTTCAGGCGACGGGTGGAGGAGAAGAAGCAGCTCCCGGACCTGGTGGTGATCGACGGCGGCAAGGGGCAGCTGAGTGCGGCGGCCGAGGCGCTCGACGAGCACGGGCTTACGACGCTGCCGTTGATCTCGCTCGCCAAGCGCGAGGAAGAGGTCTACGTGCGCGGCCGCGCGGAGCCGCTCAAGCTGCCGCGGCGATCGGCGGCGCTGCGGCTCCTGCAGCAGATCCGTGACGAGGCGCATCGCGCGGCGGTGACGTACAACCGAAAGCGACGGACGATGCGGACGGTGACGAGCGAGCTGCTGAGCATTCCCGGAGTGGGGGCGGTGAAGCGGCGGGCGCTGCTGACGGCGTTCGGGTCGCTGCAGGGGGTGAAGGAGGCGACGGTGGAGCAGATCGCTGCTCTGCCTGGGTTCTCTGAGCAGAGTGCTTTGAAGGTGCTCAAGGCGCTGGGGGTTGGCGGGGACGAAACGCAGGTGTGAGGTGGCAGGTGTGAGGTGGGAGGTGGGGGTCAGAAACTACAGGGATCAGGGGAGGCGATGCGTGAGGGGTGTTCCTCCCACCAGATACCTGCCACCTGCTACCTTCTTTTCCATGTCTACTTGGTCTCTCCATTGCTCGGCTTGCTCGTACCAGCAGCCTGACGGTCTCCGGCTCGCTTCCGTCTGCCCCGACTGTGGGCAGCCGTTGATGGTCCGCTACTCCGCGCCGGTTTCGAAGACCGCGATCACTTCTGCGCCTTCGCTCTGGCGCTACGGTGCGGCGCTGCCGCTCGCGGCGGGTGAGACCGTCGCGAGTCTTGGGGAGGGGATGACGCACCTTTCTGACCTTCCGCATCTGGCGCGCGAGATCGGTGTCGCGCGGCTGTGGGTGAAGGATGAAGGGCTCAACCCCACCGCGAGCTTCAAGGCGCGCGGGCTGATGATGGCGGTGACGCGCGCCAAGGCGCTCAAGGTGCCAGGTGTCTGCGTGCCCACCGCGGGCAATGCGGGGATCGCGCTCGCGGCGTACGCGGCGGCGGCGGGACTCAAGTGCCGCATCTACGCTCCGGAGACCACGCCGCCGCCGATCCTCGGCTCCATCCGTGCGTATGGCGCAGAGCTCGTGCTCGTCGCCGGCCACATCGGCGATGCGGGGAAGGCCACGGCGGAGTTCGCCAAGGAGAGTGGGTTCTTCAACGTGGCGACCGTGAAGGAGCCGTACCGCGTGGAAGGCATGAAGACCATGGGCTACGAGGTGGCCGAACAGCTCGGGTGGCGGCTGCCGGATGCCATCGTGTATCCCACGGGCGGGGGAGAAGGCACGATCGGCATCTGGAAGGCGTTCCAGGAGATGCTCGAGTGGGGCTGGCTCCCCAAGACCACGAAGCTGCCGCGGATGATCATTGCTCAGGCGAGTGGGTGCGCGCCGCTGGTACGGGCGTGGAAGGCGGGCGCGGACCGCGCCACACCGTGGGAGGCACCGGAGACGCACGCGAGCGGGCTGCGCGTGCCGACGCCCTTCGGCGACCGGATGACGCTGCGGGTGCTGCGCGAGTCGAACGGCGATGCGGAGGCGGTAAGCGAGGAGCGGATCCGGGCCGGGACGTTCCTGCTGGCGTCCAAGGCGGGGATCGACGCGGCGCCGGAGGGCGGGGCGGCGCTCGAGGCCACGCGGCAGCTCGTGGCCAGCGGCGCGCTGCCGAAGGACGCCGAGGTCGTGGTGTTCAACACGGGGAGCGGGGCGAGCTACCGGTTCTGAGGCTCTCCTGTTGACAATCGGAAGGAGGCCGTACTATTCTTCCGACATTCGACAGGAGAGCCACCGCGCATGCCACGCGACGCGTCCACCGATGTACTGCAGGGCACTCTCGATCTGCTGGTCCTCAAGACGCTCGCCGTGGAGCCGATGCACGGCTGGGGGATCGCGCAGCGCATTCAGCAGCTCTCGCGCGACGCGCTGACGGTCGGGCAGGGGTCAGTGTATCCCTCGCTGCTGCGGCTGCAGGACCGCGGCCTCGTGGAGAACGAGTGGGGCGTGACCGAGAACAACCGCCGCGCGCGCTACTATCGCATCACGCCGCTGGGCCGGCGCGCGCTCACGGTGGAGACGCAGGACTGGCGGCGCTTCGCCGAAGCGGTCGAGCTGATCCTGCGTGCGACCTGAGGTCCGCTACCATCCGCGGGCCATGCTCGCGTGGCTGCGGGGCCGATGGCGCGCGCTCACACAAGGCGCCCAGCTGGACCGCGAGCTCGACGAGGAGATGCAGTTCCATCTGGATATGGAGATCGAGAAGCACCGCGCCGCCGGGTTGTCGCCCGCCGAGGCGCGTCGGGTCGCGCTGGTGAGCTTCGGCGGCGTCACGCAGACGGCTGAGGCGCACCGGGCCGCGCGCGGGACGCGGCTCCTCGAAGATCTGATCGCTGACTGCCGCTACGCCGTGCGCGGACTGGCGCGGGCCCCCGGGTACGTCACGACCTGCATTCTCACGCTGGCGATGCCGATCGCCATCTGTACGCTGTTGGCCAACGGCGTCACGGGGTTCTTCTTCCGTCCGCTGCCGGTGCCCGGGGGCGGCGATCTCGTGCGCGTCTTCACGAGCGACTACAGCAGCCGTGAACGGCCCGGGGCCAGCTCGTACGCAGACATTCTCGACTTTGCAGCGGCGGCAGCGCCGGTGGCGGACATCGTGGGCGACGGGCGCGTGATGTTCGCGGTGGGTACGCGCGACGAGGTCGTGATGGCGCAGGGGGCGATCGTCACGCCCGGCTACTTCACGATGCTGCAGGTGCGGCCGGCCCTTGGGCGATTCCCGGACCGTGCGCGGCCCGACGCGCCCGAGGTGGTCCTCAGCTATACGCTCTGGCGCCGGACCTTCGCGGCGGACTCGACGCTCATCGGGCGGTCGGTGCTCCTCAATGGACAGCCGTTCACCGTGGTGGCGGTCGCGGATCCGGCGTTTCGCGGGACCTCGCGGGAGTTCGCGAACGATTTCTGGATCGAGGGCACCTTTGCGCCGCTCGTGCAGCCGCGCGAGGACGTGACGCGGGAGCGCGGTGCGCGGCGGTTTCACGCCCTCGCGCGCCTGCGGGATGACGCGCCGCTGGGCGCGCTCGAAGAGCGGCTCGGCATCGTCGCCGCGGGGTTGGCGGAGCAGCACCCCGAGGCGTGGATCGACGGCTCGGGACAGGTGCGGCGGGTCAGCGTGATGCGTGAACGCGCCGCGCACCTGGCGAACATTCCGCGCGCGGCCGTGCTCCTCGTGCTTGGCGCGGTGTTCGCCATCGGGGTGGGGCTGCTGGTGGTGGCGAGCGCGAATCTGGTCAGTCTGCAACTCGCCCGCAGCGCGGCGCGCCGACGCGAGATCGCCACACGGCTGGCCCTCGGCGCGGGGCGCGCGCGCCTCGTGCGGCAGCTGCTCACGGAGAGTGCCTTGGTGGTGCTCCCCGGCGCCGTGGCGGGTGTGCTGACGGCGGTGATCGCAGCGCGCCTGATCTCGCACTACCGGCCAATCCCGCTGCCGTCGATCGACCTCGCGCTCGATTGGCGGGCGCTCGGTGTGATCGCGGGAGCGCTCGCGGTCGTGCTGACGCTGTTCGGACTGGTGCCGGCGCTCCAGAGCGTGCGGTCGGATCTGCATCGCGATCTGGGCGGCAGCGGGCGTCCGGGCCTCGGCGGTGCGCGCGTGGGCCGCGCGCGCGGCGCGCTGATCGTTGGGCAGGTCGCGCTGTCGGTCGTGTTCACGGCGCTCTCTACGCTCGTCGCGTTCGCGCTCATTCGTGATGCGCGGCAGGGGCGGGAGTCCGCGCAGCATGTGCTCGTTGCCCAGGTGAACTTCCTCCCGTCGGCCGGCGACTCGGCGCAAGTGCGGGCGCTCACCGATCACGTGCTCCGCGAGATCGGCGCGTACCCCGGTGTGCAGCGGGCGAGTGCGAGCGACTTCATTCCTGTGCGCGGCTCGCGGCGCACGGTGGCGGCGGAAGTGACGGACGCGGATGGCACGCCGCGTCGGCTCGAACTCGACGCGAACGCGGTGAAGCCCGGGTACTTCGCGGTGGTCGGCATCCCCGTCCTGCGCGGGCGTGACTTCGAGCCGCTGGACGAGGTCGCCGGCGAGTCGGTCGTGATCGTCAGTCGCGCCATGGCCGATGCGCTCTGGCCGTCGCAGGATCCCGTGGGGCAGCTGCTGACGATCGAGCGACGGCTGCGCTCGGAGCGCGCCCGCGTGGTGGGCGTGGTGGCGGATCCCGCAGGGCAGGGCCCCGCGACGCCGCTCTCGTTCCCCGGACTCCTCTACCTGCCGTGGCGATCGATCGCCGAGGCGGAGCTGATCCTCCACGTGCGCACGGCGGAGCGACAGTCGGCGATCGCGTGGCAGATCGCGGAGTTCCTGCGGTACGAGAACCCGCGGCTGGTCGCAGGCGAGGTGATGACGCTCGAGCGCTACTACGACGAGGTCGTGATGCCGCAGCGTGCCATGGCATACGGCGCCGGCGCGCTGGCGGTCCTGCAGCTCGTGTTCGCCGTCGCCGGGCTCGCCGGCCTCGTCGCGTACGTCACGTCGCTGCGGCGGCGGGAGGTGGGGATCCTCACCGCGCTCGGCGCCAGCCGCGGCGCCGTGCTGCGGCTCGTCCTCAGGCAGGGCGTCACGTTGGCGGCGATCGGCGCGCTCGTTGGGCTCGCGCTCAGCCTGGCCGCGAGTCAGATCGTCGTCGCGACCTTGCCCGTGACGGTCCCGATGCTCCTCAGCGCATTGCTCATCGCCGCGGTCGTGTTCAGCGTGACCGCCGGCGTCGCCATGCTGCTCCCCGCGCGACGGGCGCTCAGCGTCACTCCGGCGGAGGCGCTGCGGATGGACTGAGCAGGACGCCCTCGCCGTGGCGTCCGCGACCCCGGACCAACGCGCTCGACCTCGGCGCTACGGTCGCTCATCCCGCAGAAACACCCCACTGGCGCTCGCGTAAACGCGCACGCTCACGACCACACCCGACCGCTGCGAGTGGATCACGCGGGCGTGCACGTGATCGCCCGACGGACGATACAGCACCCACGCGCCCGCCGGCGCGTTGGCCATCACACTGGAGCAGCTCGCCGCCCGCGGCTGCCGGCCGGGTGGCCGACCCGGGAACCAGAGTCGGCAGAGACCTGGCCGTGGCAAGTGCCCGGGCGGAACGCCGAGGTTGGCCACGGACGCGCTGGCCGGCCCCTTCGGCTTGGAGACGGGAACGACGACCGCGCAGGCGGCGGTGGCGAGCAGCAGGAGTGATGCGACGGCTGCGATGAATGCGGGATGGATCGGAGTTGCGTGGGCGACTGTGGTGCGCGCCATTGAGCCTCACTCGGTGTGGAGTTGGTCTTCCAATGGGAGACTGCAGGCCGCGCTTGCGGCGTCACATCGGACGCAGGGTTCGTGGATGCGCTCCGATGCGCGCGCCCGTATCTTAGCGCGAGAGACCCTCCTCAACTCGACGCCCAGGTGACCCCGTGAGCGCCAAGCCTCTGATCCTCGACCACGTCTACGGCCATGAGATGCGCGCCCCGGGGCGCATCTACCTCACGCAGCCGCTCGGCGGCGACCAGGTCGCCGAGTACACGTGGGCGCAGACCATGGACCAGGCGCGGCGAATGGCCGCGCACTTGAAGAGTCTGGGCTACGCGCCCGGGTCGCGGATCGGGATCCTCAGCAAGAACTGCGCGCACTTCATCATCGCCGAGCTGGCGATCTGGATGGCGGGACACACGACCGTTGCGATCTTTCCCACGGAGACGGCTGATACGATCCGCTACGTGCTCACGCACAGCGAGGCGAGCCTGCTTTTCGTGGGCAAGCTGGACACGTGGCCCGAGCAGCGGCCGGGCGTGCCGGCAGGTCTGCCGCTGATCGCGTTCCCGCTTGCGCCGCCGGACTCGGGCGAGACGTGGGACTCCATCGTGAAGCGCACGGAACCGCTCCAGGGGCAGCCGAAGCGCGCGCCGGACGACATCGCGATGCTCATCTACACCTCGGGATCCACCGGCCAGCCCAAGGGCGCCATGGTGAGCTTCCAGGCGTACACCGCGGCGTCGGAGGGGATCAAGAAGGACGTGCGGGCGCGCGTGGGTGAGAAGACGCAGAGCCGGCAGCTCTCGTACCTCCCGCTCGCGCACAGCATGGAGCGTGCGTGGGGTGAGGGCGCGTCGCTCGTGGATGGCGCGACGCATCTCTTCTTCGCGGAGTCGCTCGACACCTTCGTGAAGGATCTGCGGCGCGCGCGGCCCACGCTGTTCATCTCCGTGCCGCGGCTGTGGCTCAAGTTCCAGCAGGGCGTGTTTGCCAAGATGCCGCCCAAGAAGCTCAACCTGCTGCTGCGGATCCCGATCCTGAACAAGATCGTCGCGCGCAAGGTGCTCAAGGGGCTCGGGCTGGACGAAGTGATCCAGGCGGGCAGCGGCTCGGCGCCCATTCCGGCGGAGCTCATTGCGTGGTACCGCCGACTCGGCCTGCGACTCTTCGAAGGGTACGGCATGACGGAGGACAACTCGTACTCGCACAGCTCCAATGAGAAGTACGCCGAGGTCGGCTATGTGGGCGTGCCGCTGCCGGGCGTGGAGGTGCGGATCGCCGACGACGGCGAGGTGCTGATCAAGTCGCCGGGGCAGTTCAGCGGCTACTACAAGCAGCCCGAGCTCAACGCCGAGTGCTTCACCGAGGACGGCTTCTTCCACACGGGTGACCGCGGCGAGCGGCTGCCGAACGGCCTGCTCAAGATCACGGGGCGCACCAAGGAGCTCTTCAAGACCGCCAAAGGCAAGTACGTCGCGCCGGCGCCCATCGAGAACGCGCTCAACATCCACCCGATGATCGAACTGAGTCTCGTGTCCGGTGTCGGCCGGCCGGGCGCGTACGCGCTGGTCGTGCTCTCGGAGGACCTGCGCGGCAAGATCGATCGCCCGGAGGTACGCGCGGAGGTGGAGGTGGAACTCGAGAAGCACCGGCAGAAGGTGAACGCCTCGCACGCCGAGCACGAGCACCTCCTGATGCTCGTGATCGCCAAGGATCCGTGGACGATCGAGAATGGCTTCCTGACGCCGACGATGAAGATCCGGCGCACGCGCATCGAAGCCGCCGTGGAGTCGCAGGTGGACGGCTGGTTCGAGTCGAAGGGCACGGTGAAGTGGGCATGAGGGCGGTGCGCCTCGTTGCCCACGGCGCGCCCCTCACAGACGACACGGTCCCAGAGCCAGCGCTCGCCGCCGGCGCGGTGCGCGTGGCCATCAAGGCCGCCGGCATCTGTCACTCGGACGCGCACTACCGCGCGGGACGCGGCGGCTCGCACGTGATCCCGCGGACGCTCGGGCACGAGATCGCGGGCGAGGTGGTGGAGGTCGCCAAGGGCGTCACCACGCATCAGGCGGGCGACCGCGTGTGCCTGCACTACGTGCTCTCGTGCACACGGTGCGCGCACTGCCGCCGCGGTGAGGAACAGTTCTGCACGTCGTACGCCATGCTCGGCAATACAGTGGACGGCGGGTTCGCCGAGCAGATCGTCGTGCCCGCGCGGAACGCGGTGCATCTGCCCGCGAGCATTCCCTACGCGCAGGGCGCGATCATGATGTGCTCGTCGGCGACGTCGCTGCACGCGCTCCGGCGCGGGCGACTCTCGCGCGGCGACCGCGTGGCGGTGATCGGCGCGGGCGGGCTCGGCGTTTCTGCGATCCAGCTCGCGATGGCGCTGGGCGCGAGTCAGGTGGTGGCGGTGGATGTGAGCGCCGAGCGACTCAAGACGGCGGCGGCGTTCGGCGCGACGGCAGTGCAGGGCGGCGAGGGCGCTGCGGCCGCCGTACGCGAGGCTACGGGCGGCGCGGGCGTGAACCTCGTCCTGGACCTTGTGGGCGGGAACGCGTCGACCAATGCGGCACTCGCCATGCTCGCGCCACTCGGGCGCGCGGTGGTCGTTGGGCTCTCCCGGGAGATCGCCGCTGTGAACACCTACGCGCACATCCTGGGGCAGGAGCTCGAACTGATCGGATCGAACGACCACCTGCTCGGTGAGCTCACGGAGTTGATCGCGTTCGTGCAGAAGGGTGCGCTCCGGCTCGGCGACGTGGTCGCCGCGGAGGTGCCGCTCGGTGCCGCGCGCATCAATGCCGTGATGGACGCGTTGGACGCGGGGAATGCGCCACTTCGTACGGTGGTCCTGCCCTGAACGACCGAGAGGCGCTCGGCGAACGTCAGAGGTAGCGCAGCAGTCGGCTGTCTTTCTTGCGCGCCTTGACTCGCGCGTACCACACGCACGCCGGGTAGAGCACGCCGCCCACCACCACCGCGAACACCGCGTACAGCACCCAGAGCGGCCAGTGCACCTCGTCCGGCATCCACGTGTACGGCGCCGTCGCGAACCACTCGGCCGCACCCTCGGCGCCCCGGAGCTTCATCACCAGCAGCGCGGCGACGTGGATGACCGGGATGTGGAGCAGGTAGTAGAAGAGCGGCACGCGCCCGAACGTGTTGAGCGCCTCGGCGACCGCGCCCTTGGCCCGCTCGGCCCACGGGAGGAGCGCGATCATCGGACCCAACGTCATCATCAGGAAGAGCTGCGAGGCCGGATACTTCTGCTGGGCCAGTACGCGGATCCAGAGCGGCGGTGCGTTGTCTGCGGCGCCGCGCACGAGCGCTGCCACGGTCGCGACCACGAGGAAGACCGCGGTGAGTCCGAGCCCGAGCTGCAACAGTGTGCGACGCCGCAGCGTTTCCTCGCGCTCGAGGATCAGGCCGAAGCCATAGCCGGCCATCGTGACGCCGATCCACGGCACGATCACGTACAGCACCTCGACGCCCGGCAGTGCGTCGAGTCCTGACGAGTAGATGAACTCCCAGAAGAAGCCGAAGCCGAGCTGCGCGGACTCAGGCACGAGCTTGGGCACCAGCGAGAAGAGCTGCTGCAACGCGATCAGCGCTACGCCGATCCACCCCACGAGCTGCGCCCGCACGCGGACGAAGAACGCGAGCAGCACCATGCACCATCCCAGCATCCAGATCACGCCCGCCAGGATGAACGTCGAGTAGTCGAGCGAGAACGTCCACAGAAAGCGCACGAGCGTGATCTCGAGCAGCACGAGCATCAGGCCGCGCGAGACGAGGAACCGTCGGAGCGCGCTCGGGTCCGCAAGCTTGCGGCCGAGGAAGTACGCGCCCGTACCGAGCAGGAGCGCGAAGACCGGCGCCACGAAGTGCGTCACCCAGCGGGTGAGAAAGAGCCCCGTGGTCGTGCCGCCCGCCGGGAGACCCGAGTACACGCGCACGTGGTCGATCGCCATCAGCACGCATGCGAGGCCGCGCAGGATGTCCACGGAGCGCAGGCGGGCGATGACAGTGGCGGGGGGCGTCATGGGGCCTCTCGGGGCGGGGGCGACTCGGCCTGAGATTGGCGCGTCCGCGGCACGCGCGCAATCGGCGCGGCGGTCGTCGGGTCGGGGCGGGAGGCGCTGATCCCGCGGCGACCTCCACTGCGCCGGCGGTTGCGTTATCGTATTCGCATGAACTCCGTCCTCCTGCTCTTCATCACCGTCGGCCTCGCGACCGTCTGGCTTGCGTGGACCTGGAACCGTCTTGTGGCCCTGCGGGCCTCGCTGCTTGCTGCGTGGGCGAGCATTGACGTGCTCCTCAAGCGCCGCGCCGATCTGGTGCCGCAGCTCGTCAACGTCGTGAAAGGCGCGATGGACTTCGAAGCGGGCACGCTCAAGGAGATCACCGAGGCGCGCGGCAAGGCGCTCGCGGCGGGTGACGTGAAGGAGCGCGCGCGGGCCGAGGAGCAGTTCGGCGGCACCGTGCGGCAGCTGGTGGCCATGGTCGAGGCGTACCCGACGCTCCGCGCGAACGCGTCGGTGCTGGAGTTTCAGAAGCAGCTCGCCGACACGGAGAACGACATCGCCATGGCCCGGCGGTACTACAACGCCGTGGCGCGCGACCTCAACACGCTGCGCGAGACGTTCCCGACGGTGCTCGTGGCCGGGACGTTCGGGTTCGAGCACGCGCCGTACTTCGAACTGAGCGACGCGAGCGAAGCGGCGGTGCCGCAGGCCAAGCTCGGGCGGGGCGAATGACCGTGCCCGCGTGGGGTGCGGCGGCGCGGCGGTGCGTGATGCGTCTTGTGATGTTCGCGGCGCTCGTCTCGACGCTTCCGTTCAGCGCTGGCGCGCAGGACACCGGCTGGGAGATCACCAGCTTCGACGCCGTGTACACCGTCAACCGCGACCGCACGATCGACGTCGTCGAGACCATCGCCGTGGACTTCAAGCGGCTCCAGCGGCACGGCATCTATCGGGAGATCCCCGTGCGCTACAACCGCGTGGCGCGCGCGGACGTGGGCAGCGGCGTGAACATTCCTGCGGGCCGCGTGAAGGTGGACCTCACGCTCATGAGCGTGACCGACGAGCGGGGAAACCCACTCGGCACGCAGGTCACGCGCGGCGACCGCGTGCGCATCCGCATTGGTGACGCCGACATCTGGGTCACAGGCAAGCAGACCTACGTGATCCGCTACCAGCTCGAGGACGGCGGCATCGGCTTCTTCGACGCGCACGATGAGCTCTACTGGCAGGTGACCGGCACCGAGTGGCCGGTGCCGATCCTCGCCGCGTCGGCCAAGGTCCTGCTGCCGAACTCGGGCGACGCCAGCGACACCGCGTTCACCGCGTGGTGTTACGCGGGCTGGTCCGAGAGCAGCAGCAACGCACGCTGCACGGCGGCGGTGGATCCCAACATCGAGCACACGTTTTCTGCGGGCCGTCTCGAGCCGGGAGAGGGCCTCACGCTCGTCGCCGGTTTCCCCAAGGGCATCGTACCCGCGCCGACGGCCGCCGAGGTGACGCAGAAGCGCGTGGCGCTGTGGTGGCCGGCGGGGCTGCCGGTCGTTGTGTTCCTTGGCATGTGGTGGCTCTGGTACACGCGCGGTCGCGACCCGCACGTGGGCAGCATCGTACCGCAGTGGAAGGTGCCGGACGATCTCCGGCCCGGGACCGCGGGCACGCTGCGCGATCAGAGCGCGGACATGGACGACATCATCGCGACGCTGCTGGACCTGGCGGTGCGCGGGTACATCACGATCCGCGAGGTGAAGCCGGAGGGGATCGGCAGCTCACTCGACCCCGACTCGTTCATCGCCAAGGCGCTGCGGTCCATTGGCGTGGGCAAGACCGACTGGGCGATCGACCGCACCAAGCAGTCGGACAAGGACCTGCTGCCGTTCGAGCGCGAGGTTCTCAGCGGCGTGCTCGAGGGGAGCTCCACACGCCGGATGAGCGACCTGCACAATGACTTCTACAAGCATCTGAGCGGCATCAAGACCAAGCTCTACGAACAGGTGGTGGCGCAGGGGTGGTTCGCGCGGAGCCCTCAGAGCGTGCGCGTGCTCTGGGCGGTGCTGGGCGTGCTGATCATTCCTGTGGGCATCGGCGCTGGGGCAGTGCTCGGCAACGTGGTGTTGATCGTCGGCGCGGTGCTGAGCGGCATCATCGTGCTCTCGTTCGCTCACTCGATGCCGGCGATGACCGCACAAGGCGCGCGGCGCTACGCGGTGGTGAAGGGGCTCGAGGAGTACATCCAGCGCGCTGAGAAGTGGGAGCTGGAGATGACGCAGGCGCCCAGGCGGACCACGGAGCTCTTCTCGAAGCTGCTGCCGTATGCGGTGGCGGTGAACGCCACGGACATCTGGGTGGATCAGTTCGCCGCGGCGCTGGCGAGTCAGCCGCCCACGTGGTACGTGGGGCACTACCCAGGGCACTTCGATGTGGTCGGGTTCCAAAGCGGGCTCGGCGATTTTCAGAGTGCGGCGAGCAAGACCATGGGGTCGGCGCCGGGGTCGAGCTCTGGTGGCGGCGGTGGTGGGTCGGTGGGCGGAGGCGGTGGCGGTGGTGGCGGAGGCAGCTGGTAGAAGTGCAGCCGCTGGTGGAACGCTGACGAGGAGCGCGCGTGGCCGCGAACAAGACCAAGCCAACTGGCAAGAGCGTGGCGGCGTTCATCAAGGCCGTGCCCAACGCGACGCGTCGTCAGGACGCGCAAACCGTGCTGGCCATGATGCAGCGCGTGAGTGGCGAGACGCCGCGGATGTGGGGCCCGAGCATCATCGGCTTCGGGTCGATGCATTACCGCTACGAGTCCGGGCGCGAGGGAGACATGCCGCGGCTCGGTTTCAGTCCGCGGAAGGCGTCGCTGGTCCTGTATCTCCTGCTCGGCCGCGTGAGTCGGCCACTGCTCAAGCGGCTGGGCAAGCACAAGCTGGGGGTGTCGTGTCTCTACATCAATCGGCTCGCAGATGTTGATGTCGAAGTGCTGGAGACGATGATGCGCGCGGACTGGGAACAGATGCGGACGACGGCGGGCTGACCGGGCGCCTTGAACGCCCGACTAATGAGATATCACCTCTCGACGGGGCCCGCACGCTGAGTCGCGCCCGTGCGCCTACTTCCGCACCGCGGCGCGCAACTCCGTAAGCCAGTTCTGCACCAGCAGCGGCGACCCACCATCCGCTACGTTCTCCCCACCGCGTGAGCGGACCATCAGGAAGCGCTGGTCCCCCGGTGCCACGTCCCAGATGCGATAGTTGGCACCGCTGAGGATCGCCAGGCTCAGAGTCATGAGCGGCGTGCGATTCGCGATCGCGAACCCGCCGCTCGTCGTAAAGCTCGCCGTGGTCATCGAGCGGTCTGGCGTCATATAGAACAGCTCCCGCCCGTTGTGCGCCCAGACCGGGGAGTCGCCGCCGGCCACCGACACCTGCCACTTGCCGTCGTCCACATTGGGGAAGGGGCGCACGTAGATCTCGTTCCGGCCCGACTCGTCGGACTCGTACGCGATCCATCGGGAGTCCGGCGAGAGGGCGATCGCGCGCTCGTCCGCCGCAGAGGTCAGCAGCGGCCGCGGCGCGGTGTCCACGCCGATCCGCATCACCTGGATGTCGCGTCCGCCCACGACGCCGGCGACGCCGCCGGTGCGCAGCACGAGCCACTTGCCGTCCTTCGACCAAACAGCTTCCCAGATGTGGTTGCTGGCCGAGGCCACGAGTTCCTCGGTTCCGGTGCCGTTCGCCGGGCGCCGATAGAGGTTCTGGCGGCGGTCGGTGCCGCGCGGCGAGACGTAGCTCACGTACCGTCCGTCCGGCGTCCAGCGCGGCCGCGCGTTGCCGACGGAGTCGAACGTGATCCGCGAGAGCGGGCCGCGGTCGAGCTCCTTCACGTAGATGTGGGACCCACCGGCCGACTGCAGTTTGATCGCGAGGCGCCGGCCGTCCGGCGAGATGGACCAGCCGGAGTTGCCCGCCGCGTCGAAGTGCCAGCTGGAATCGACCGGTGTCGCCGTGCCGTTGCGGGACAGCCAGACCGCTTCGTACGGATCCGTCGAGAACGTATTCGTGCCGCGGCTCGGAATCATCAACAGGGTGCCCGACGCGCTCGCGGCGATCTGCGGCACGATGCCGCGGATCTGGACCTGTTCGAGCACGGGGACGGCGGTGCCCGACATCGTGCCGGAGGAGAGGTCGAACGGTTGCGCGAAGACGCCGCCGTCGGTCCGCACGTAGATGAGGTGCCCTTCGGCGTACCAGCCGTGGAGCACGTCGGCGACGAGTTCGTGTGCCTCGCCCGAGCGCGCGTCGTAGACCCACAGCTGCCGGATGGTCGCACAGTTCGCGTTGCAGTGGATGAAGAGCACCCCGCGTCCGTCGGGCAGAGCGGCGGAAGGGTTTGCGTATCGGTTGGGCCCGGGAGTGAACAGCACCGCCGTCTCGCCGCCCGCCGCGTCGATCCTGCGGAGCCGCCAGGACGCATCGGGAAAGTAGATGGCGCCGTCGTCGCCCCAGGCGAGGGCCACGGACTGGTCCACCGGGAGCGAATCGTAGACCACAACAGAGGCGCCGCCGCCGAGGACGAGACGCCGCAGCTGGCGTTCGACGCGGAACGCGACCGATCCGCCGTCCGGGGACGAGACGGGAGAGAGCGCACCCGCGGTCCCCGCGAGCGGGATCGGCGCGCCCTCCTGCCGATACTTGATGAACAACTGGCCGATCCCCGCCGTGCGAAGTGTCGAGGACGTGTAGACGAGCCACGACGCGTCCGGCGCGAGCGCGAATCGGAACGAAGCCGCGGGCAGGAGCGGGGCATCGTCCGGAAGTCTCAGTTCGTAGCGAGCCACGGGCGGGTCCGGCACTGGCCGGAACCAGAGTGCCGCTGCCACGATCGCGAGCACGGCCGCCGCTGCGGGCCACGCCCACCGCGCCGCCTTCTGCAGCGGAGTGGCCGGCACGGCCGTCGGCACGGTGTCGAACATCAGCCCGACCGTCGTGAACCCTGGATTCACCAGCGCATCCGCGAACTCCGCCGCCGTGTGGAACCGGTCCGCCGGCAGCTTTGCGATGGCCTGCGACACCGCCGCCGCCACGTTCCGCGGCACCGTCTCACGGTGCTGCGTCACCGGCGCGGCCTTCTCGGTGATGATCTTGGCGACGATCGCCTGTGCGGTGCTGCCTGTGTGCGGCGGGTCGCCCGTGAGCAGTTCGTAGAGCACGGCGCCAAGCGAGTACACGTCGCTGCGCGCGTCGAGCTCGCGGTCGCCCATGGCCTGCTCGGGGCTCATGTACTGCGGCGTGCCGAGCGAGAGGCCCGTCTCGGTCATGCGCGTGCCGCCAGCGGACTTCACCGCGAGCGCGATCCCGAAATCCGCGACCATCGCCTGGCCGTCGTGGATGAGGATGTTCTCTGGTTTGATGTCGCGGTGGATCACGCCCTTGCGGTGCGCGTAGTCGAGCGCGGCGGCGATCTGCCGGATGATCTCCACCGCGCGCGGGATCTCGAGCTGCTTCTCGCGCCGGAGTACGTCGCGCAGCGTCTCTCCCTCGACGTACGGCATCACGTAGTAGAGAAGTCCGTCCGCCACGCCCGAGTCGTGCAGCGGGAGGATGTGCGCGTGCTGCAGGCCGGCGGTGACCTTGATCTCCTGCAGGAACCGCTCGGCGCCGATCATGGCACCGAGTTCCGGGTGGAGGACCTTGAGCGCCACCTGGCGGTCGTGGCGCAGGTCGGCGGCGAGGAACACGGTGGCCATGCCGCCGCGGCCGGCTTCGCTCTCGATACGGTAGCGGTCGGCGAGGGCGGCTTTGAGGCGGGGGAGGGAGGTCTGCGGGTCGGAAATGCTGAGATCCTCGACGGGGGAGTCACGTATGCTACGCCCGGATGGCGCCACCGCGCCACTGGCGTGCGGCTCTGGATCGCCGTATTCAAGACGATGGTGCCGGCGGTCAACCCGCCGAAGGAGGCAATGATGGTTCCCATGGTCCTCACGGTGCTCGAGGCGCGCGTCGCGCCTGAGCGGGCAGACGAACTTCAGGCGGCGTACCGCGGCCTCGCGTCCAGGCTGCCACTGGGACTCGTGCGCAGCGACCTCCTCCGCGCGGTGGACGATCCGACACTCTGGCGCGTGCACTCGCTTTGGGAGAGCCGCGAAGCGCTGGATGCCATGCGCGCCAAAGGCACGCCGTCGGGCGTGCTGATGTTCCGTGCGGTGGGCGCGGAGCCGGTGCTGACGATCTTCAGAGTGGCGGAGCAGCTCGTGCCGCGCGGATGATCACCGCTGGGCGGATACGCGACGGCGCTCCGTGCTCGGCAGTTCCGCAGCGAGACCCACGAAGTACTGACGACCCGTGAACCCGTGCCAGCCGCCCTCCACACGGCGGTCGAGCACGTTGGTGATCCCGCCGCGGCCTTCCAGTCCCCAGGGCAGCGTACGCGCCAGATGCACGTCGATGCTCGCGAACGGATCGCGATACGTGACGGTGCCGGTGCTGGCGTCCCGGGCGATGGGAGTGCGCCCGGTCCACTGCAGGCGCACGCTGGGGCTGGTGCCGATCCACGCACCGGACAACGTCACCGACGCCGTGTGCGCGGCGCGCCCGAGCAGGGGCGATCCGCTGGCGGCGTCCTCCGTGCGAAGCCACGCGTATTGCGCGTCTCCGCGCACGGGCCCGATCGCCGCGGACGCCTCCCACTCTGCGCCCGCGGTGCGTCCCTGCGCGATGTTCCTATAGGTGTACGTGCCAGATGCGTCTGGCGAGCCGGTCTCGATGAAGTCGCGGTAGCGCGTGACGTGAGCCCCGACGCGCAAGCTGGTGAAGCCGCCGGTCCAGGAGACGTTGGCCGTGACGGTCGCCGACCGTTCAGGCGTGAGATCCGAATTGCCTTCGACCGCGTAGCCCGCCGCCGTGTTCGCGAACGAGAGATACAGCTCCTTGAAATCCGGTGCACGGTAGCCCGTCCCGGCGGAGAGCCGCACCGCGACGGCGTCTGTGGGCCGCCAAAGCGCCGCCACGCGCGGCGCGACGAACGTTCCCCACCGCTCGTGCACGGAGACGCGGCTGCCAACGGTGGAAGTGAGCGTGCCGCTGCCGAGGGTGGCCTGCGCATACGACTCCGCGGCGTGCAGCACCCGCGTACCGCCCGGCACGCGATCAGCCGTGATGCTCTCGCGACGAAGCGCGAGCCCTGCGTCGATGATGCTCCGTGGCAGCGCGAGGGAGAGCGGCACTTCCACTTGCACGAGCTGCTGCACATCCCGCGCGCCGCTGTCCGACGCGGGCAGCGGCGTGGTCGCGCGCCGCGAGAGATGCTCGTACCGCGACCACGACACCAGGGGCTCGATGCGGTGTCCCGCCCAGCGCCGCTCCACGCTCAGTCGCGCGTTCACCTGACTGTTGTCGGAGAAGTTGTACAGCTGCCCCGTGCGGTAGCGCTGCGACTCGTCCACGAAGAGCGTGGAGACTGCCGCGCGCCACACTCCGCGGGGATCCTGCCAGTCCAGGCGCGGCGCCAGGTGCACGCTCCGCGCCTGCGTGCCGGCGTCACTCGTTATCCCTGGCGCGAGTGCGACCATGCGGCCGCCACCGTCCACGCGCACGGCCCACGGTCCCGCCCGCCGCGCCACGTAGCCGCTCCCCTCGCGCAGCCCCGCGCTCCCCGCCGACGTCGCCACGCCCGCTGCCAGCGGGTGGTCCGCCGTCTTTCGCGTCACGAGATTCACGACGCCGCCCATCGCGTCACTGCCGTACAGCGTGGACTGCGGACCCTTCACGATCTCCACACATTCGATCATCGAGAGCGGGAGCCGCGTGAGGTCGAGATTGCCGCCCACGCGACCGACGACCGGCTGGCCGTCGAGCAGGATCAGGACGCGCTGCGCGCCCAGGCCCTGCAACATCACCCCGACGCCGGCCGGCACGCCGGACTCCATCTGAGCACCCACGTGGCGCTCGAGCAGCGCGGCAACATCGCCCGCGCCGGAGCGGGCGATCTCCCGCGCGGAGATCACCTCCGTAGGGACCACGGCATCCGCCAGCCGCTCCTCTCGGCGCGCGGCCGTGATCACGGTGACGTCCAGCGCGGTGCTCAGCGGCTCGAGGCGAATCACCACAGGACCCGGCTGCGCGCCCACCGCGAGTTCTTGTGCGGCGTACCCGAGCCGGCGGAGTCGGAGCCGCTCATCGCCTGCCGGTAGCAGCACACGAAAGCGGCCGGCGGTGTCCGAGATCGCGAGCAGCAGGTCAGAGCCCGCGCGCGTCACGCGCACCGCGACGATGGGTTCGCCCGTGGCGGCATTGACCACCCGCCCGTCCACCGACCGCACCTCCTGCGCGGCAAGCGATCCCCACGCGAGCGCGCCCGCCGCGAGCAACAGGCGCACGCGCCGCACGTCAGCTGCCCAGGCGCTGGTAGCGGAGCGTGATCTGCCTCGACGTGCCGGTCGGCCCGTAGTAGCTGATCAGCTGCACCTTGTACGCGACGCCGCCGCGCCGCACCACGTACACGTTGAACGTCGGCCAGATCTGATTGTCCGTGCCCGTGAGGTTGTAGCGGTACCAGCGATTCGCCGAAAACGTCCCGCCGAAGGCGTCGGACGAGTAGGCCTGCGCGGGCGCGGACGCGGCGTACGTGGCGTCGATGCTCGCAAAGGGCGTGCTCGTGTCGAGCACGGCGCGCACGGATCCCGAACCCGAGACGCCGCCGTTGAGCGCGATGGTCCAGCCGCTGAACCGGATGTCCCAGTTCGCCGACGTGGTGACCGCGCCGGTGGTGAGGTCGAAGTACACCGGGGCGGTGCCCACCGCGATCTGCACGGACTGCACGGCGCCGAACGCTGCGCCCGGCGACGGCTGCACCGCGTACTCGAACGAGATGATCCCCATCGACTCGGCGCTCGGTCCGGTGAGCGCCGTCACGCGGAACTTGGCGAGCACCACCGACGACGTGCCTTCGCGGATGATCCAGCTGCGGCCGGCGGTCACGGTCGCCGCCGCGTCCGTGCTCGTGGACCAGCCCTTGATCGCGGGCGCGAGGACGTCGCTCGAAAAGGTGAGGCCTGTGAGACTGGCGCCCGTGACGGCGTCGAAGTCTGCGAGCTCCGTTTCCGGCGTCATCGCCATCACGGCAGCGTCCCCCGCGCCCTGATTGGCGCAGACGCAGGCCACCTCGACCCCACCCGGGCCCGCCGCGCCGCCGTTCGACGTGACCGTGGTCGCGAAGAGTCCGAGATCCCAGCTTGTGGACGTGCGAGGGTCCGTGACCGTGCTGCTCACGAGCACATCGCCCGCGAGGCCAACATAGGCATAGCCCGCGCTCGCATCCACGGTGATGGTCCCGACATCGCCGGGCGCGATCGGGGCGAGCAACCCGTCGTCGCACGCGACGAGGGTGAAGGCGAGCGCAGTGAGCGCTAGGATGCTACGACGCGGCGACGAGGCGCGCATTGGTGTCTCCAGTGGGGTGCGACGTGATGTGATGGAAGCCCGCGATGATGAGCGCGAGGCCGATGAACTCGGTGACGTACAGGACCTCCACCAGGCCAAAACGAGTGAAGGTGCCGCCGATCCCGGGCAGCAATGCGCCCACGGCAATGAGGACATTCCCGGTCACGCGGTGACGCATGGAGGGCTGGCCAGCGTACCGATACGCCGACCAGAAGGCGCCGCCCACCAGGAAGATCAGCGCGTAAAGGTTGATGAACGGGCTGAACCCGCGGACCCACTGCCACTCGAGCACCTGACCGCTCAAGCGGTGCGGCTCGGCGAGCGCGGCGTTCACCGGTGAGAGGAACACGCACACGGCAGCGACGACGATCACCGTCACGAGCGCGGCTGAGAGTGCGTTGGCGATGCGGCGCGGAAGGAGCAGGTACACCGTGCCCTGCGCCAGTGGTGCGCCCCCCAGCAACGCGCCGGTCACGTACCACCAGCGGAACGTGAGCTCGTTCCAGCCGGCGAGCGTGGTGATGGACTCGGTGACCGTGCCGGCAGCGAACGTCGCGGCGCCGAGCGCCCACCACAGCAGGTGAGGTCCGGACCGACGGACGCGCCAGCGCTGCACGAGGACCACGGTGAAGACCGTGGCGATGATCGTGGTGGCGATGGGAATGAAATGCACGGCAGATCGCATCGCGTCACGATATCGCGACGCACCCGTGCATCACATTCGGAATTCTACGTACGTACCGCCGGCGCGAGGGCGTCAGCCGTCGCCGAGCACCAGTCGCGTGAGCGCCGCCACCGAGCGCAGTCCGGTCTTCTTCGCAATGGAATCGCGATGCGCCTCGGCTGTCCGCACGCTGATGCCGAGCGCGGCGGCGATCTCCTTGCTCGTGCGGCCGTCCGCCACGAGCGCGAGCACCTCCCGTTCGCGTCCGGTCAGCCGTTCGAGGTGCGCGTCCGCGCGCGGCGCGTCATCGCCTGCGACGCCTCGCAGCCCCGCCGCCAGATGCTCGGCGACCTCCGCTCCGAAGAACGCGCCGCCGCCGTGCACCGCCTCGACGGCCTGCCGGAGCAGGGCAGGGCTCGCATCCTTGAGCAGGTAGCCGTGCGCGCCCGCGCGCACCGCCTCGAGCACGTACTCGCGACTGTCGTGGACACTGAGCATCAGGATCCTCGTGCTCGGCGACACCTCGCGGATCCGCGGCACGGCCTCGAGACCGGAGCCGTCCGGCAACGAGATGTCGAGGAGGACCACGTCCGGCGTGAGCGCAGACACCTGCGCAACCGCCTCCGCGACACGCGACGCCTCACCCACCACCTCGAAGGGCGCCGCCTCGGCGAAAACGGCGCGCAGTCCGGTGCGCACCACTTCGTGGTCGTCCACCAGCAGCAGGCGGATCATCGGGAGCTCCGCGGCAGCGCCACGCTGACCATCGCACCGCCCTGCGGCGAGGCCCCGATCGCCAGACGTCCGCCTTCTGCGACCACGCGTTCGCGCATACCAGCGAGCCCGAGATGGCCCTCACGCTGGAGGTCGTCGATCGACGCCCCCGTCGGGAATCCGCGGCCATCATCGCTGATCACCAGCCAAAGCTCGGTGGCGGTTCCCCACGCGTCCACGCTCACCCGGCGCGCGCCTGCGTGGCGCGCCACGTTCGCCAGCGCCTCCTGCAGCGCCCGGAAGCACACCACCTCTGCCGCTTCCGTGATCTCCGGCAACTGTGCGGGCATCTTCACGTCCGCCGTGAGTTCAAAGCGCACCGCAGACTCCTCGGCGAGCGCACGGAGCGCGGGTGCGAGTCCGAGGTCGTCCAACAGCGCGGGTCGCAGGTCCTGCGTGACGCCGCGAATGCTCGCCATCCCGTCGTCGAGCAGGGTGATCATCCGGTCGAGGTCTGCGGCGGTGCCAGGCGCCAAGCGCTCGCGCATCACGCCAAGGCGGATCTTGACGCCCGCGAAGACCTGTGCCGTCTCGTCGTGCAGATGCATCGCGAGACGCCGACGCTCTGCCTCGTGCTGCTGCAGCATCCGGCGCTGCAAGCGCTCCAGGTCAGCCGCGCGCTCGGCGAGCACGAGCAGCAGGCCACCGGCTCCGACGAGCAGACTGAACAGCACGTCCAGATAGTAGCCCCACGGATTCCACGCGCCTTGCGCGCGGAGGAACGGATAGTCGAGGTGGTGAAGGCCCCACAGGAACAGGGAGACCGAGAGCAGTCCCGCGCCCGGCGCGCGCGTCGGGCGGCCGTGCCGCCAGACCAGCCACGCTGTTGCGAGCGTGATCGTGGAGAGGAACAGGACCGCTGGCAGCGCGGCGAGGATGAAGCGGTCCAACACGTACACCGCCACGTACGACCACGCGATCGGAAAGAGCGCGAGCCACGGGAACCACTGGAGCTGCAACGCCGGAGACCGCAGCGCGATGGCCGCGCGGAGCAGGGCGAGTGCGGTCAGGCCGGTGAGGACCTGATGCCAGTACAGCCAGGCCCAGTTGGCGGTGCTGAGGAACGCGATGATCGCGCCGATGCGAACGCAGTAGATCGCCCACGCCGAAGCGAACCATCCGAAGAACGCCTTTCCCGTGCGTCGGTGGAGCAGGGCGAAGAGCAGCGCCAGGCCGGCGGTGACGGCTGCTTGGAGGACCGCCGCCGAAAGCTCACCGGCGGAGGCGACATCAGGCAGCTGGTGGGACTGAAGCAATCGGTATTCCTATTGAAGTTGTCGGGATTGATAATAGTTTCCGGGCTCGCCCAACACGTGAGACCAACTCTCAACTGAACATACTGTGATCTCTGTTCGCGCCGTTGGCATTGCATTGTCGCTTCTGCTGGCCGCCCAGTCCACTGGTCTGGCCCAGGCTGCCCCCGCCGCCCGCCGCGGCACGCTGCTCATCGCCCACGGTGGGGACTCTCTATGGAATGCCGGCGTCCTCCAAGTCGCGCGCGACGTGCGTACGGGTGGGCCGGTCGAGGTCAGCTTCCTGATGGGCGCGGGCGCCCGAACCGCTGCGTTCCAGGACCCCGTGGCTCGACTCGAGGCAGCCGGCGCGTCGGAGATCGTCGTCGTGCCGCTCCTGGTCTCCAGTCACAGCGGCCACTACGAGCAGATCCGGTACCTGGTGGGCGAGACGGACGAGCTGTCCGAGACGATGCGTCACCATCTGCATATGTCGGGGATCGAGCGGAGCGCGAGCACGGTCAAGCTCCGGCTCACTCGTGCGCTCGACGATTCTCCGGAGCTGGCGCAGGTGCTCGCGGACCGCGCGCGGGCGCTGGCGAGCCAAGTGGGCGACGCACCGTCGTCGCGTGCGCTTCTGATCGTCGGGCACGGCCCGAACTCGGCTGAGGACTACGCTGCGTGGATGCAGAGTCTTCGCACGGTGAGCGACAGCGTGCGGGCGTGGACTGGGTTCCGTGATGTTCGGGTGGAGCTGGTGCGCGATGACGCGCCGGCGGCGGTGCGTGCGGAGGCGGTGAAGCGCACGCGGGAGCTGATCGCGCTGCAGCACGCCGCGACGCAGCGCGACGTGCTCGTGGTGCCGGTGCTGGTGTCCAAGGGTGCGGTGAGCCGCGACAAAGTGCCTGCCGACATTGCGGGCACGCCGTCGGTGTATCTGGATGCGCCGCTGCTCCCGCACGCGGCGATCGCGCGGTGGGTGGAGCGGCGGGTGGCGCAGCAGTAGGCGCGTGCGGGTCGCGGTGCGCTGAGGTGATGGAGAGTATGTTCTCCAGATGCCTATTCTGACCCGCAGTTCCGTCCTCTCGCTCGCCGCCGTTGCCGCGCTGCTCGTGCCCGCGCAGCTCGCCGCGCAGCCTACACTCTCCGCCACCGAGCGCCGCATCGTCGCCGCCGTGGACGCCAACGCTAGCGCCGCCACCGACCTGCTCGAGCGCCTCGTCAACATCAACAGCGGCACGCTCAACTTCCCCGGCGTCCGCGCCGTGGGTGATGTGCTCGCGACCGAGTTCCAAGAGCTCGGCTTCACCACGCGCTGGGTGGACGGTGCTCCGTTCAATCGCGCTGGCCACTTGATCGCCGAGCGTCGCGGCAATGGGCGCGGGCCCAAGCTGCTGTTGATCGGGCATCTCGACACCGTGTTCGAGCCCGACTCCCCGTTCCAGCGATTCGAGCGCGTGGGCACCGACTCGGCGCGCGGCCCGGGCATCGCGGACATGAAGGGCGGGAACGTGGTGATCCTCCTCGCGCTGCAGGCCATGCGCGCGG
>CAZGFE010000035.1:0-28257 GCA_964524665.1 uncultured Gemmatimonas sp. | reverse complement strand
TCGAAGAACAGGGTGCGCTCGGTCTCGGTGGCGAGCGAGATGAGCTTGCCGCGCGTGTCCGGCTTCACCTTGCCGTAGACGTGCTCGAGGTTGGTCGTCTTGCCGCCGAGCCCGGGCCCGTAGTAGACGATCTTGCAGTTGATCTCGCGCGAGGCGTAGTTGATCATCGACATGGCTGTCTTCCTTACCCGAACAGTTGGTCGATCTCGTCGTCAGCGCCGGCGAGCAAGCCGGGCTGCTTCGCGGCACCCTTGCCGCGCGTGAACACCTCGTGGAACAGCTTCGTGAGTTCGAGCACGGTGTCCTTGATCTTGAGGCGAACGAGGCCAAGCGTCGTGCGATTGTCGAAGAGCGCGACGAGGATCACCCGCCGCGCGATGTCGGCGAGGTACATCGACTCCTTCTCTCCCTGATGGAAGAGGGAGTTGAAATCCGTCTCACCGATCAGCTGCGCCAGTTGGTCATTGGCGCTGAAGTCCGCTGCGGTGAGCGTGGCGAAGGCCGTCGGGTCGAAGTTCGGCTGCTCTCCCACCGTGGCGACGAGTTGGCCCGAACGATCTACGAGCAGCGCGCACCGGGCGTTGGTCTCGCCCAAGAACTTCTGGAGCGCCCTGGTGATGGCGCCGAAGTCCTCCTCGGTGAATGACCAGCTTGCTGAACCGACCGCCATTAAGCCTTCCTATGCAAGGGCGTTCTCGAAGCGTGTGAGCAGGCGCCGGGCCCGACGCCGCAACACCGGATTTTGCTCCCAAGTGAGGTACTCGCGCAACAGCAACACGGAATCCACGCCGGGCTGCCCACTGACCCAGCCCAGCGCCGCGAGACGCCGGAGCGGTCGGTCGCTGTAGAGCGCCCGCGAGTTCTCCGACTGCTCCCGCGCCCACCAGTTGTAGCCGACCACCGTGCCCAGCGCGAGTCCGGCACCGAACCAGAACGTGCGCCGCATCACATCACCCGCCTGGCTGACAGCGCCTGCGCGATCGTGCCGCCGTCCGCGTACTCGAGGTCGCCCCCCACAGGGAGCCCCCGGGCCAGCCGGCTGACCACCACACCAGCCTCTCGCAGCTGCTCCTGAAGATACAACGCGGTCGCCTCGCCCTCGAGCTTCGGATTGGTCGCGACGATCACCTCCTTGACCCCTCTGGCGGCGCGCCGCACGAGCTGGGCCACCGTCAGGTCATCCGGGCCGATCCCGTCCAGCGGGGCCAGACGGCCGCCCAGCACATGATAGAGCCCCCGGTACTCACCCGTCCGCTCGATCGCGGGAATGTCGGACGCCTCCTCGACCACGCAGATCACCGTCCGGTCCCGTCGCGTGTCCGTACAGAGCGCGCAGGGCACGGCCTCGGTGAGGTTGAAGCACTCCGGACACGGCTTCACCTTCTCCGCGAGGACCAGCAGGGCCGCCGCGAGACGCTGCCCCTGCTCCGCGGGCTGCTTGAGCAGGTGATAGGTGAGTCGGAGCGCCGACTTCCGGCCTATGGTCGGGAGCCGCGAGAGCTCGGTCACGAGGTCGTCGATCGCGGACATCGGGCGCTCAGAGCGGCAGCTTGAAGGGAAGTCCGCCGAGCCCGAGGCCGCCGGCGACCTTCTTCATCTCGGCCTCGGCGAGTTCGCGCGCCTTGCGCTGCGCCTCCTGCACTGCCACGACCACGAGATCCTCGAGCATCTCCACATCGCCCGGCTTCACCACCGAGGGATCGATCGAGAGCTTCTTGAGCGTCCCCTTCCCGTCCGTCTCGGCAGTGACCATCCCGCCACCGGCACCGCCGGAGACGGACTGCCGCGCGAGTTCGTCCTGCACTTCCTGGAGCTTGCCCGTCATCTGCTGGGCCTGCTGCAGCATCTTGAGAAAGTCGGTCACTAGTCGAGAAGTTCGAGGTCGAGCGCCTCGACGGCCGCGTCGAGAAGCTTGGATTCCTTGCGCAGCATGGCGATCCGGTCCGCCCGCACTTCGTGCTCGTTGAGGCGGCGAGGCGCTGCGTCCGGCGCTCCTAGGGAGCGCACGGTGACCTTGGCGGCGGACTTGAAGCGCCGCTTGAGGATCGTCAGGATCGCGGACTCGCCCTGCTCGATCAGATCGCCCTGCGCGGCGGCGTCCACCGTGAGGGTCACACCGCCGGACGCTGTCACCGCGGTCGGCGTCGCGTGGCGCAGCGCGGCGGCGAGGACCGCGCGGCCGTCGCGCTCCACGCCCGCGACGATCGCGTCCCAGTGCTCCACCACGCGGTTCAGCTCGAGCGGCAGGTCCCCCGCCGCGGGAGGCGCGGCGTCGGCCAGTTCTGGCACCGGTGCTCGCGAGGCACCGGGCGAGGCGGCCCCAGCTGCGGCAGACGCCGAGCGCGAATTCTCCCGCCCCGCGGCAGGCGGACCATCCCGCACCACGGACGGCGCTGTCGAGGACGACGCGGACGCAGAGCGCGGCGCCGGCCGATCCGGCGGGCGCGGCGCCGACGCACGCGGCGCGCTCGCTTCCGAGCCCCCGCCGCCGCCCGCGACGCCACGGAGCACGTCTTCGAGGGCCACGGTCCGGTCGAGCAGCGCGAACCGCACGATCAGCGTTTCGAAGAGCATCTGCTGCTGCGCGCTCCGCCGAATATGCGGTTCCATCTCGACGAGCATTGCCAGCATCCGCAGCAGGTCACCCGCGGTGATCTGCTGCGCGCGCTTCGGAAGCGCGTCGCGGAGCCGCTCGGACTGGTCCGGCAGCGCGCCGCCCAACGTGACCGCGAGCAGCGCGCGCAGCACGTCAGCGAAGTCGCTGAGCAGCACCGCGAAGTCAACGCCATGATCCGCGAGGCGCCCCACGGCCGTGAACACGTCGCCAGCCTTCCGCTCGAGGATCAGGTCGAGCAACCCGAGCAGCTCGTCCTCGTGCACCAGCCCCAGTGCGTCGCGCACGCGCTGCGCCGTGATGGCACCGCCGCCAAGCGAGAGGACCTGATCCGTGAGCGAGAGCGCGTCGCGCATGGAGCCATCCGCGGCACGCGCGAGCATCCCGAGCGCGTCGGACTCGGCGGCGATCCCTTCCTGCTCGAGCACAGCGGCCAGGCGCACCCGCACGTCGGCCGGGCCGATCCGCTTGAGATCGTGTCGCTGAACGCGCGAGAGCACGGGCGATGCAGCCTGCTGGATCTTCTGTGGCTCGGTCGTCGCAAAGACGAACACCACGCGTGGCGGCGGCTCCTCGAGGATCTTCAGGAGCGCATTCCACGCCTCGCGCGTGAGCATGTGCGCTTCGTCGATGATGTAGACCTTGTAGCGGTCCTCGCCGGATGGCGCGTACATCGCGCGCTCCCGGAGGTCCCGCGCGTCGTCCACGCCGCGATTCGACGCCGCGTCAATTTCGACCACGTCCAGCGACGCCCCACCGCTCCAGACCCGCTGGCACGACGGGCACTCGCCGCAGGGCTCCCGGTCCTCGCGGCGCTGCTCGCAATTGAGCGCCATGGCGAGCACGCGCGCGAGGGTGGTCTTGCCGGTGCCGCGCGGCCCGCAGAAGAGGTACGCGTGGGCCACCCGGTCGCCGAGGATCGCGTTCCGGAGCGTATTCGCGACGTGCGACTGTACGGCCACGTCGGCGAACCGCCGCGGGCGGTACTTCCGGGCGAGGGCGAGAGACATCCGGGCAATTTAGCCGTCCGCGCTGTTGCTCGCTCGGCCGGATATCTGCGAATCTCCGGCGAGTGCGACTGCTTCACCACGAAGGCACGAAGACACGAAGCACTGCAACGGCAACGGCGGTTCTCCACAGAGGCACAGAGGGCACAGAGAACTGCCGGGCAACTGGTGAACGGCCCTCCTAGGGGGAGCGCTCACAGTGAATCGAGACAGCTCCGGTACACGAATCGATCTCTCCGCGGGCACCCCCAGAGTTCCATTCTCCCGCTGCACTGCGGCGCTTGTCGCGCGCGGTCCCCTCGGCGCCTCTGTGCCCCTGCGGTGAACGTAGGTGCCGTCTTCGTGCCTTCGTGCCTTCGTGGTGAAAAGAACTCCCGCGCCAGACCCTGAGAAAAAAACGCGCGGGGAGCGCCGCCGAAGCGTGCTCACCCGCGCGAGTGTTCCAGGCCTGACGGAGCTGCGATGGACTCCACGTACCGTTGCTGCCTTTCGACCCTGGCGGAGTTGGTGGGCCGAAGCCCTCCGGGACCTGGAACGAGCGAAAGTTAACCGACGCTCAACCAGGTCGCCACGGCCACGGCGGCGAACCACATCCAGCCCACGTGCCGCCCGCGCGCCACCACCAGCGAGAGCACCGCGAGCGCGCCGAACGTCGCACTCAGCACGAGCATCACGCCGCGCCAACGGTCGCCGAACGCGGCCCCGTCGAAGGCGGCCTGCAGCAGGATCCCCGCGAACCCCAGCAGGGCGACCGTGAGCGAGTGCCACGCCAGCCGCAGTGTTTGTCGCGTCACCGGATCGTCCGAGGCGCGGCGCTGCTGCCCCGCCTCGCCCTCCGCGTGCCGGTAGACGCGTCGCAGCACCACTTTCTCGCCGAGGAGTGAGTGGGCCAGCGCCGCACCGAGCACCAGCACGCCTGCCGTCAGCAGCCACCAGTTCATCGGAGCGCCTCCAGTAGGACCTCCACGGCGCGGTCGCAGGCGGCATCGTCGATGTCGAGATGCATCACGCAGCGGATCCGGGTGTGTCCCCACGGGATGACGAGCACCCCTCCCTTCTTGGCACGCGCGACCACATCCGCCGACTGCCGGCCCGCCGCCAGATCCACCATGAGGATGTTCGTGTCCGGCGGGACCACGCGAGCCCCGGGCGCCTCCATCAGCCCACTGGCCAGCCGCTTGGCACGGGCGTGGTCCTCGTGCAGCCGCGGCAGATGCACGTCGAGCCCGTGCAGCGCGGCGGCCGCGAGCACCCCGGACTGCCGCATGCCGCCGCCCAGTCGCTTGCGGACCTCCACGGCGCGCTCCATCGCCCGCGCGCTGCCCGCGAGCGCCGCTCCCACCGGCGCCCCGAGTCCCTTGGAGAACGACACCATCACCGTCTCCGCGCACGCGGCGTAGTCGGCGAGCGAGGTGCCGCTGTCGACCGACGCGTTCCAGAGTCGCGCGCCGTCGAGATGCACCGGGAGCCCCGCCTCGGCGGCCACGTCGTGGATCGCCCGCATGCCCGCCAGCGAGGTGACGCGGCCCCCCGCCCCGTTGTGCGTGTTCTCGGCGCAGACGAGAGAGGCCCGTGGGGCGTACGGCGACGGCGGACGGAACGCCGCGCGCAGCTCCTCGGCCTCCAGCACCGGCGACCCGCGCACGACGCGCACCTGCAGCCCGGCGAGGGCCGCCGTGCCCGCCATCTCCCAGTTCACGATATGCGAGTCGTCGTGACAGTAGACCTCGGTGCCCGGCGTGCCGAGCAGCCAGAGCGCCGCCTGATTCGCCATCGTCCCCGTGGGAAAGAAGAGCGCGTGCGGCTTGCCCAAGAGCTCGGCAACCCGCGCTTCGAGGCGCCGCGTCGTGGGATCCCCGTCGAGGACGTCGTCGCCCACCTGCGCCTCGGCCATGGCGCGACGCATCGCGGCGGTCGGCTTCGTGACCGTGTCGCTGCGGAGATCGATCGGAGGTTTCACCGGCGACTGGGCGAGAGTGGGCTAGCTCGACTCGGCGGGCGCCAGCTGCGCCTCAGTGGCGCTCGCGGTCTCCGCGCCGAGCACGAAGATCAACGCGGCATAGTACGTCCAGAAGACGACGATGACCAGCGCGCCGAGCGTACCAGTGAAGACGGAGCTTGGCGGAAACGCCCGAAACGCCGCCGCAAAGAGAAAGCGGGCCAGTTCGAACAGGAACGCTGCAAGTACGCCGCCAGCGATCGAGGGGATCCACGGGGTGCGCTTCTTGGGGAGCCAGCGGTAGAGCGAGACGAAGATCGCGACCACGACCAGGACGGCCAGAATGCGGCCCGACCAGTACTCGAGCCCACTGAGCACGTCCGGCAGCGCCCCGAGGTCCGTGAGCGCGTCGCCGACGCGCCCGCGCGAGATCGCGAGCCACGCGGTGAGCGCCACCCACGCGGTCATCAGCACGCCCGAGGTGACCGAGAGATGGATGTCCCAGAGCAGGCCGCCGAGCAAGGTGCGGTCACGGCCGTGCGAGAAGACCATCTTCATCACCGCGCGCAGACTGGCGAACAGGCGGGCACTGAAGATCAGGAAGCCGAGCGCGCCGCCGATGCCGAACGCGGTCCGGGTCCGCACCACATCCTCGAAGACCGGATCGAGGATCGAGCGCTCGAGGCCTTGCCGCGCCGGCAGGACGCGGTCCAGCACGCCGGCAAGCACCTCGGCGACCCCGTCGACCGATTCGCCGAGCAGGAAGCCGAGCCCCGAGGCCATCAACAAGAGAAACGGCACGCCGGCGAGGAGGATGTTGAAGGCCACCCCGCCGGCGAGAAATGTCGCGTGATCGTCTGCTGCTCCCCGCCACGTGTCGCGGGCGATCCGACCGATGAGCCGGATCAGACGCCGTCGTCCTCTCCGTCGAACGACTCGTCGCGCGCCGCGCGGTGTCGGGCCAGCCGCTCCTCGATCGCATCGCGCGCATCGCGCGCCGCCGCCTTGCCGCTCCGCGCGATGTCCTCGACCTTCTCGCGGCCGGACTCCGCCATCTCGCGCACCCGCTCGCGACCGGATTCGGCCATGCGCCGAGCGGCGCGCTTGGCCCGCCGCGCCGTCCGTCGCACCTGCGCGCGCGTCTCCTCGCCCGACTGCGGCGCAAAGAGCAGCGCAAGTCCGGCGCCCACGAGCGCCCCGAACAGGAAGGCTCCAACACCTCCTCCCGACCGCCGTTCGATCACGACGGCCGGGTCCTCTCGATCTTCAGCCACGTACTCCTCCCATCAGTGTGTGCCAGCGGATCCTAGTTCTCCATCAACACAAGGAACCGCGAAGGACGCCAGAAGGTCTCCGGCGAGCTGATCTTGAGCGTGCCGCGCACACGACCGTCCGCCGGCGGCGCCTCGAGTCCGGCAATGTCGTTCGGCGAGACGATCCGGTACGACTTCGAGGGATCCGGAAGCGTGATCTCCATCATCGTGGTCCGGTCGATCGCGTTGAACTCGGAGGCGTCGATCGTCCGGGCCAGCACCTGCGTCCGTCCGATGCCGAGCATGCCACCCCGCTGCTCGATGATCCCGCGGCGCAGCAGATCCGCCTTGGTCCCGGCCACCCAGTACACGGTGTTCTTCTCGTTGGTCAGCATCTCGTTGCTCGCGGCCAGCGCGGCCCGCTCGCTCGCCAGCTGCTCATTGGCTCCGCGCAACTGGGCGTTCTGCGCGGTCAGCGCCGTGACCTGATCCAGCAGCGCGACGATCTCCGCCTTCTGGTTGTCCACGAGCGTCTGGAACGCGGTGACCGTCGAGTCGAATTTGCGCGTCATCTCCGCATTGCCGGCGGTCATCTCTGCGATCCGGCGGCGGCTCGCCGCCATCCGCTCCTCGGCCGTCTTGACGCGGGCCGTGAGTTCGGTCACGCGCGTCATCAGCTGCGCCCGTGCCTCCGTCGGGGAGAGTGTCGCCATCTCGCCATCACGCGCCGCCACGGGGCGCCCAGAGCGCACCTTGTCGATCTCTGCGTTCACCTCGCTGATGAACTGCGAGGTCGCGACGACCTCGGACAGCAGCGAGTCCTTCTCCGCCGACAGCGCCGCGGCCTGCGCGAGCTGGGCTTCGTATTCCTTCTTCGACACACAGGCGGTGGCGAATAGCGCGAGCGCGCCGAGCACGAGGATCTTTCGCATGGCAACTCCAGTGGGGTCGGGACGTTGACGTTGTTGCTCCCGAAGCGTCCAGTTGCGGGGGGCGATCATTCGCCCGCGTCGGGGTCGTCCGGTGCCGCCTGGACCGCGGGGCCACCCGTCCCGGGAGCCGACCGCGCGATTGCAGGCCCTTGAACATACCGCTTCGCTGCGTCTGCTGTTCCGGCGACGCCAAGCTTCTCGAACAGGAAGGTGAACTTGGCGTCGTACGCGGCCGCGAGCTTGGTCCGCGCGTCCTCCGGCAGGTCCCACAACTGGCGCTTGAAGGGACCGAGCGCCTTCTTGCGGGTCTTGTAGAAGAACTGTTCGTCACTGTCTCCCGCCTTGCGCTCCTCGGCCGCATTGGCCGCGAGCCACGCGTAGATCTCTTCCCGCAGGGCGTTCGGCAGGTGGTCGTAAAGCATGTTCTGGAAGCCCGTCGCCAGATGGATCTCGGAGGTCTCCGTGCGCGGGAAGTGATAGAACGCGTCGTCTGGCAAGGTCGACGCACCGTGCTGCACCGCGCCCGACAGCCCGTACTTCTCCCGCGCCACGCGCGAGAGCGCCTCGAGCGTCTTGAAGTCCAGCGCCACGTCGGCGATCGAGCCGTCGGCCAGCACCACACCGCCGTGCGACGTCCCCGACTGCACCGAGATCTTGGACAGTCCGATCATGCCCGGCGCCTTGGCCTCGAGCGTGCGCCGGTACCCGTCCATGAAGGCCTCGAGCTCGGCCACGGTCGAGTTCTCCGTCCCCACCTCGCCGATCTCGCCGCCGAGGGAGATCGTCACGCCCTTGGGCTCGAGCGACCGTACGTACCGCGTGAGCTCGACGGCGACCTCGTAGTTGAGTCGCTGCTGGGCGTCCAGTGTCTCGTGCGACAGATCCACCAGCGTGCTGGTGTCGATGTCGATGTTGTAGAACCCGCCGGAGACCGCCTCCAGCGCGAGCTGTTTGACCGCGGCCACCTCACTCTTGGCGTCCGCCTTGTACTTCTTGGCGTTGATCTGGAAGTGGTCTCCCTGGATGAACACCGGGCCGCGGTGTCCCTCGCGGAGCGCGGCGGCGAGCATCACGGACACGTACTCAGCAGGACGCTGGTCCGTGTAGGCGATCTCCGAGCGGGCGATCTCGAGGAGGAACGCGCCGCCCTTCAGCTTGCGCGCCGTCCGGAAGATCGCGCGCGCGGTGTCGTACGACATGCCGCGCACGTTGATCGCGGGCGCCGTCACCGGCGGCACATCGCCGCGGCCTCGGGCCATGTACAGCTCGTGGATCGACGCCGAGAAGGTTCCGACGGCGCGGGCTGCCTCCCAGATGGCCCAGCGGGCCCAGTCGCGCTCGGCTTCGTCGCCGAACACGGCGAGGCGCACGAGCGCGTCCATCATCGGCGACGCGAGAGCCTTCTCGTCGCGGAGGGTGAGGGTGCCATTGGAGATCGTCGCCGCGGCGCCGAGTGCGCCCACGACGGAAGCTGGGGTGGAGGACATCTATGAAAGATGTCCGACACACGTCCGCGCGGCAACGCGCGGCGGCTACAGCACCCAGTCGCTGTCGGGCGCGGGAAGCGACTCCCAGACCTCACGCATCGACTGCCAGTCCGGATGCCCGAACTGATAGTAGGTGAGCTGCTTGCCCAGCTCGACGCCCGGCTGGTCCAGCGCATTCACCTCGTAGAGCGCGGCCGCGTAGATCGTCGCGAGTTCGAAGAACATGAAGAGGCCGCCCACGTGCCACGCGTCCGCGTGCGTCACGCGCAGCGTCATGCTCGGACGCCCGGCCCGCGCGAGCGCCCCGGCCGTCGCGCGCGCCTCGGCGCGCAGCAGCTCGCCAAAGCCGCGTCCCTTGAGATACGCGAGTTCCGCCGGCGTGTCGGCGGCGTCGGGAATGCGAACGGACTCGTCCTGCGCTTCGACGTCCACGAAGGTGACCGTCTTGTCGGCCGGCCCTTCCATGAAGAGCTGCACCTGCGCGTGCTGGTCCGTCGCGCCGACGGCCGCGATGGGCGTGGGACCGACGTGCGCGCCCGCAGCGGACCGCTTGCCGAGCGACTCCGCCCAGAGCTGGACGAACCACGGCGCCAGGTCGCGCAGCGCGTCACTGTAGGGCATGAGCACGTGCAGGCCCTGCCCCGCCTCGGTCTGCGCCCGCCACTGCAGCGCCGCGTACGCCAACGCCGGGTTCTCGCGCAGCACGCCGGTCGCACACCGATCCCGCATGGCGGCCGCCCCGGCGATCAGGGCGTCCACGTCGAGCCCGAGCAGCGCCGCCGGCAGCGTGCCCACGGGCGAAAGCACGGAGAAGCGTCCGCCAACGTTCGCGGGGATCGTGAAGGACGGGATCCCCTCCTTGTCGGCGACGGCGCGCAGCGCGCCGCGCGACGCGTCGGTCACGAAGGCCAGGTGCTCCCGCAGCGAGAGGTCGGCGCGGCGGAGGCGGTCACGCACGTAGAGGTACTGGGCCATCGTCTCCGCCGTGCTGCCGGACTTTGAGATGACCACGACGCGTGCACCGGACAGCGGCACCGCGTCCAGCAGATCCCGCAGAGATCGCGGATCCACGTTGTCGAGCACGTGCAGCCGCGGACGGCCGCCGCGCGCCTCGGGCGTCCGCAGATTCCAGTCGCGCGGCAGAAGCGCGGTGCGCAGCGCGACCGCGCCCAGCGCCGAGCCGCCGATCCCGAGCACGATCACGTCGTCGAGTCCGTCGCGGGCGCGGGCCGCCCACTCGAGCACGCGCGCGCGTTCGTCGCCCTGCGCTTCGAGCTCCCGGAATCCGAGATGCCCCGCGTCTGCCGCTGCGGTCAGCGCGCTGTGGGCCTTCGCGAGTCGCGGGGCCAGCGCCGCGAGGGCTGCCGTCGACGCGCCCGACGCGACCGCCCCCTGCAGCATCCCGCTCACATCCAAACGAATGGTCATGCGCTGGCGATCTCCACGGAGAGACCGTCATAGGCCGGGAAGATCCCGTCCGGGAGGCGCGCTGCCAGTTCCACGTGCGAGTGCTCGTGCGTGAGATGGGTGAGATACGTCTGCTGCGCGCCGATCCGGCGAGCGGTCTCGACGGCCTCGCCAATGGAAAGATGCGTCGGGTGCGGCCGGTCGAAGAGCGCGTTGAGCACGAGCACGCGCGCGCCGCGCAGCGTGGCGAGCGCTTCGTCCGGTACGCGCTTCGCATCGGTGACGTACGCCAGCGCGCCGATCCGGAACCCCAAGACCTCGGTCCGGCCGTGCGGCAAGGCGACCGGCGTGACATCAAAGCTACCGATGCGCACCGGGGCACCCGGGGTGATCGGCATCCCGACGCCCTCGGGTTTGGTGGTGCCCGGGAGCGCGACCATGGCCGGGTCGAAGATGTACGGGAAGCGCTGCGCGAGGCCCGCCAGCAGGTCGGCCGTGCCGTACATCGGCAGCGCGCCCTCGTGGCGGACGGAGATGGCGCGGATGTCGTCGATCCCGTGCGTGTGGTCCGCATGCTCATGCGTGAAGAGCACGGCGTCTACCCTGTGGATCCCGGCCGCGAGCAGCTGCAGCCGCAGTTCGGGCGGCGTGTCGATCAGGAGCCGCTCTCCCCGCTGCTCGACGACCGCGCCCACCCGCGTGCGCTTGTCCCGCGGGTCCTCCGACCGGCACACGGCGCAATCGCACCCGACCTGCGGCACGCCGAAGCTCGTGCCGGTGCCGAGGAAGGTCAGCTTCACACCCGCTCCACCTTGAGGAGATTCGTCGTCCCGGGCACGTCGAACGGCACACCGGCCGTGAACACGGCGCGGTCGCCGGACTTGGCCAGCCCATGCTCGACCAGCAGCCCGCGGGCCAGCTCCGCCATCTGCTCGTAGGTGTCGCAGTGCGGCACCAGGAACGGCACCACACCCCACACGAGCGCCAGCTGCCGATACGTGCGAATGTTGTCCGTGAGCACGACGATCCGCGTGTTGGGGCGCCGCGCCGCGACGATCCGCGCGGAGAATCCGCTCTTGGTGAAGACGACGATGGTGTTGGCGCCGAGCAGCCGCACCGCCGTGACTGCGGCTGACGCGATGGTCTCCTCCTCGGTCGCGGTGCCGGCCTGCAGGCGATCCAGCCCCTGCCCACGCTGCACGGGGGCGCGCTCGGCCGCCGTGGCAATGCGCCGCATGGCGCGCACCGCGAGCTCCGGGTGCAATCCCGCTGCGGTCTCCGCCGAGAGCATCACCGCGTCGGTCCCATCGAAGATCGCGTTGGCCACGTCGCTGGCCTCAGCGCGCGTCGGACGCGGGTGCTGCACCATGGACTCGAGCATCTGCGTCGCCGTGATCACCGGGCGGCCATAGCGGTTGGCGAGTCCGATGATGCGCTTCTGCTGCAGCGGCACCTCCTCGAACGGCAGTTCCACGCCGAGATCGCCGCGCGCGACCATCACCGCGTCCACGACCTTGAGGATCCCTTCGATGCGCTCCAATGCCGAGTCCTTCTCGATCTTAGCGACGATCAGCATCCCCTTTGGCAAGAGCGCGCGCAGCTGCTCGATATCCTCGGGGCGGCGCACGAAGCTGAGGGCGAGATAGTCGAGGTCGTGCTCGATCGCGAACGGGATGTCCTCGCGGTCCTTCTCCGTGAGCGACGGCGCGGAGACGTCGATCCCGGGCAGGTTCATCCCCTTGTGGCTCTTGAGGAGTCCGCCGTATCGCACGGTGCAGTGGACGCGCACGCCCTCCACCTTGGTCACGCGCAGCGCGAGCAGCCCGTCGTCCACCAGGATCGTGCCGCCTTCGCGCACGTCGGCGGCCAGCGCGTCGTAGGTGATCGGGATCTCGCCCTCGCGGGCGCTGTCCTCCGGCACCAGCACGAGGGACTCTCCCTCGGTGATGGTCACGGCCTCCGCGAGCGATCCGATGCGGATGCGCGGCCCCTGCAGGTCGCCGAGGATCGCAATGGGGCGCCGGAGGTCCTTGGCCACCCCGCGGATGGTCTCGACGACACGCGCGTGATCCTCGTGCGTGCCGTGCGAGAAGTTGAGCCGCGCCACGTTCATGCCCGCCAGGATCAGCGTCCGGATCATGTCCGGGCTCGACGACGCCGGACCGATCGTCGCGACGATCTTCGTGATCACTTCCGGGAAGGGCGCAGCGGGCGCTGGACTCACTGGATCAACCCGGGGCCAGCGTGCGTCCCAGCGCGGCGGTCTTCCGCTCGATGCCGGCGACCAGGGTATCGAAGGACTTCTGGAACGAGGCGAGGCCGTCCGTGAGGAGGCGATCCGTGACATCGTCGAGCGAGATCCCCGCGGCTTCGAGCGCGGCGAGCGCGGCCTCGGACGCGGCCACATCCGCGTCCACCGTGCGCGCGGTGACGCCGTGGTCGCGGAATGCCGCGATGGTCGCGGGCGGCATCGTGTTGACCGTGTGCGGCCCGATCAGCTGCTCCACATAGATGGTGTCGCGGTACTCCGGGTTCTTGGTGCTCGTGCTCGCCCAGAGGGGGCGCTGCACCTGCGCCCCGCGCTTCGCGAGCTTCTCCCAGCGCGGTCCGCTGTACTGCGCACCAAAGAGGGCGTAGGCGCGCTTGGCGTTGGCGATCGCGGCCTTGCCCTTGAGGGCCGTCGCGTCCGCCGCGCTGAGCGAACCGTAGGCGGCCTTGGCGTCGAGGATCGCATCGACAGCCGAGTCCACGCGCGACACGAAGAACGACGCGACCGATGCCACCGGCGCCAGATCCCCACCGGCCGCCGCGCGCGCTTCGAGCCCCTTCAGGTGCGCTTCGATCACGCGCGCGTAGGCGGCAATCGAGAACAGCAAGGTGACGTTCACGTTGAGGCCGTCGGCGATGAGCCGCTCGAGCGCGATCGCGCCCTGCGGCGTGCCCGGCACCTTGATCATGACGTTGGGGCGGTCCACGGTCTTCCAGAGCCGGTGCGCTTCGGCAATGGTCGCCTCGGCATCGTGTGCGGCCCCGGGCGAGACCTCGATCGACACGAAGCCGTCGCGGCCCTCACTCTGGCGATAGATCCCGGCAAAGGCGTCGCACGCCACACGGACGTCATCCGTCTCCACCAGCTCGAAGAGCTCCCACGCGGTGCGGTCGCCGGCCGCATCGCGCAGCTGTGCATCGTACGCCGTGCCCGAGGCCAGCGCCTTCTCGAAAATGGTCGGATTCGAGGTCATGCCGGTCAGCGCTTCGTCGCGGATGCGGCTCGCCAAGGTCGTGCCCTGCAGCAGCGTGCGATCGATGAAGTCGAGCCAGATGGACTGGCCGGCGGCGTGGAGGTCGTGCAGAGGATTGGACATCGCGGAAGCAGGAGGTCGGGGAGAAGTGAACGCATGCAATCTACCATCGGCTGGCGAGTGATGCGTCCCGCGGCCACCTTTCTCCGCTCACTCACTTTCCGATCGCCCGTGGACTTCGACGAACCGACCACCGGACCTGGCGCGGCAAAGCAGTCGTGGTGGCGCCGGCTGCCCCTCACGGCACAGCTCGGGCTGGTGGGGATTGCCGTGGGCGTGGCGTGGTTCCTCACGGCCCGCGTCTCGGCGGACCGCGCCGAGGCGGATGCGCGGCGGCGGGGCGAACGGCAAGCGCTGTACCATCAGGCCGAAGTGTCCGCCACGCGGGTGCTGGCGTCGGTCAACGCGATGTCGCAGGCGCACCGCGGCTTCATCGTGACCGGCGACGAGGGTCAGGGGCAGCGGTACGAACAGGCACGCCGGGCGTATACGGCGGATATCGCGCTCGTCTCAGAGATCTCGCGGCGCGCGCTGCGGATCGCGCCGGACGTGGCGCGGATGGACGAACTCGTGAACCGATGGGATCGCGAGGTCGTCACCGTCAACTTCGCGCGTCGGCGCACCCAAGGGTTCGGCGCGTTCGCTCCTGGGTCGGCGGGCGCACGCGCGCTGGCGCGCGGCGTGGTCATGTTGGACTCCGTCCGGTTCCATCACGCCGCGGTGGTGCGCACGCTGCGAGAAGAGGTGATCCAGCTGCAGCTCGCGTCCGAGACCGACGCGGCGTTCGGCGAGTGGGAGACCTTCGTGATCCGGGCGGCCGCGCTCGCGATCTTCCTGCTGCTGCTGATCCTGATGATGCGCGTCGTCGCGCGATCCCTGGGCCAGGTGGTCGGCGCGGCGGAGGCGCTCGATGCGGGCCGCTACGATGCGGCGCGACTCCCCAACGCCTCCGAGGCCCCGAACGGAGAGCTCGCGCGCCTCGCCTTGACGTTCGACCGACTGGCGATGAGCATCGCCACGCGCGAACGGCAGCTGCAGGAGGATATCGAGAAACTCAAGGAGCTCGAGCGCCTGAAGGCGGACTTCGTCTCCACCGTCAGCCACGAGCTCCGGACGCCGCTCACGTCGATGCGCGGCGCGCTCGGGCTCCTTCTCGGAGGAGCGGCGGGCGAGATGCCGGTCAAAGGCCGCGAACTGCTGCGGATCGCGCTCACCAACACGGACCGGCTCATCCGGCTCATCAACGACATTCTGGACATCGAGAAGATCGACGCCGGCCACGTGGAGATCCGCCGAGTCCGCTTGGCGCTGCGTCCGCTGCTCGAGACCACGCTCGCCGGGCTCGAAGGGTTCGCGCGCGATGCCGACGTTCAACTGCAGCTGGTGGACGGAGCCGACGCCGAGGTCATCGGCGACTCGGACCGGCTCATTCAGGTCTTCACGAACCTGATCTCGAACGCCGTCAAGTTCTCCCCCAAGGGCGCAGCGGTGGAGGTCTCACTGTTGAAGAATGCCGACCGCCTGGTCGTGGAGGTCCGCGACCACGGCGTCGGGATCCCGCCGGAGTTCGCCTCGCGGATCTTCGGCCGATTCCAGCAGGCGGGGGGCGCGGAGTCGCGTCGCAGCGGCGGCACCGGACTCGGGCTCAGCATCGCGAAGGCGATCACGGAACTGCACGGCGGCCAGATCGGCTTCCGTCCGGCGGACGGCGGCGGCACCGTCTTCTTCGTGACGCTCCCCGAGGCGGTGCGCGAGGTGGTGGTCCCTTCCGCGCGCCCGTCCGTCCTGCTGGTGGAGGACGACGAGTCGATGCGCCACATCCTTTGTGCGCTGATCGAGCCCTTCGCGCGTCCCGTCGGGGTAGCCGACGCGCAAACGGCCATCCAGATCCTGGCCAAGGAGCCCATCTCGGTCGTGGTCCTCGATCACGGGCTCCCGGACATCGACGGCCTCGCGCTCGCGCGCGCGTTGCGCGCCGACAAGCGGATGCGCCGCGCGACGATCCTGCTGTACTCGGCGCAGGAATTCGAGGTGGACGCGCTGCGCTCGGCGGGGATCCGCGCCACGGACGCGTTCGTGAAGAGCCGCGATCCGGAGTCTGCCCTGCTCGATCGGATCCGCGAAGAACTCGCCCTCAGGTAGGCGGCTTCGTCGCGAAGCCTTCGCGCGTCATCCGGCCCCAGGTCTCCACACCGCGCGCGTACTTCCAGAAGGCCTGCAGGCGGAACAGGACCGTCATCTGCCGGTAGCCGATCCCCTCGATCAGCGCAAGAAAGATCAGGCGCCAGAAGTCGCGGCGGCGGCGGTAGCGCTTGAAGCTGAGCTCCTCGAGGACGATCGCCCAGACGCTCAGCAGGGTGCCGTAACCGACCGCGACCACCAGGAAGAGCACCGCGAAATCCGAGTTCACCGCGCCCACGGCAAGGCCCACGATGAGTCCGATCCACCCGAGCAGCTCGATGACGGGCGCCAGCATTTCGCCGAACAGATAGAACGGCATGGCGAGCATGCCGATCGTGCCGTACTTCGGATTGAAGAACATGACCTTGTGCTCCCACAGCGTGCCGATGAGGCCCCGGTGCCAGCGCTCCCGCTGGCGCGCGAGCACCGCGCGGGAACTGGGCACCTCCGTCCACGCGACGGGATCCGGAATGAACGGCAGCGTCGCCTTGATCCCGTTCTCGCGCAGGTGGCGATGCAGGCGGACGACCAGGTCCATGTCCTCGGTGACATTGCCCGTGCGGTAGCCGCCGATCGCGAGCAGATACTCCTTGCGGAACAGCCCAAAGGCGCCCGAGATGATCAGGTTGCCGCCGAGCCGATTCCACCCGAGCCGGCCGAACAGGAAGGCGCGGAGGTACTCGACGACCTGGCACCCGGGCAGCCAACGCGGATCCACCCGGGCGTCGGTGACCCGACCGAACTCCACCACACAATCGTTCGCGACGCGGATCGTCCCGCCGACCGCCGCCACGTTCGCGCCGAGCAGGAACGGACGCGCCAGCCGCATGAGCGCGTCGGGCTCGATCAAGGTGTCCGCATCCACGGCGACCACGAAGGGATGGCGCGCCGCATTCATCGCGGCATTGAGCGAGTCCGCCTTGCCGCCGTTCTCCTTGTCGATCACGAGCAGGCGCGCGTGACGCCGCGAGCGGTAGTACGCGCGGACCTTCTTCGTCGCGAGGATCACGGGGAACGCCGGCGGGACCTCGTACAGGTCGAATTCCTTCACCAGCGTGTCGATCGTCGCGTCCTTGGAGCCGTCATTCACCACCACGACCTCGAGGTGCGGATACTCGAGCGTGAGGAACGAGAGGAGGCTCGCCGAGATCGAGACCTCTTCGTTGTATGCGGGCACCAACAGCGAGAGCGGCGGCAGGGCGTCGGAGGCCAGCAGCCGCTGCAGGTGCTCGTCCGCCGCGAGGCGCCAGTGGTGCCAGAGCTCCGGGATCGACAGCAGCAGCAGCGCCGCGTAGCACGTATTGAGGATCAGGAAGTAGGCGAGCGCCGCGTAGTCGCCCCAATACAGCACGTCGCGGAGCCAGCTGGCGATGGAGAACTCGCCCATCAGTTGTCCGCCAGTTCGAGGACGGCTCCGTCCGACAGCCCGCTCACCATCGTGGCCATGTCGCGCGCGAAACGGTCGGACCCCGAGCGCGCCGCGCGGAGCGCGGTCCGGCCGCGTTCGCCGATCTGCGCGAGCGCCAGCGCGGCATAGAGGCGCACCTGCCAGACAGGATCCCGGAGCAGTGGCTCCAGCACTGGCGCGGCGGCGCCTGCGCCGAGCTGGCCGAGTGAGCGCGCGGCGGCGGCGCGTACGCTCGAGACCCGGTCCTCGACCATCACGGCAAGCGTGCGCGCGGCCGCCGGACCCGGATGCCGCCCCAGCGCCTTGGCGACGACCCGTCGCACCCGCGACTCCGGATGATCGGCGCGAGAGAGCGCGGCCTGGATCGCGCCGGGGTCGTCGAGCGCTGCCGCGAGCTCGATCCACGCCGCGAGCTCCGTCATCTCTTCGCCGGTGCGGATCCGGTACGCGAGTGCAGGACCCGTCAGGCCCTGCGTCTGCCGCAGCACGGTCGTCGCGTAATGCCGGACCACCTTGGGCATCGAGAACATGCGGTCAAGCACCTGACCCAGCGTGGCCGAATCCGCCACGTGCGGGAGCGCGGATGCTGCGGCGATCTGCACCGCAGGGTGCTCGTCCTCGAGCAGGTCGAGGACGGCGCCGCGCTCCTCCGCCGTGCCGATGATCGCGAGGGCGCGCGCGGCCTCGAGGCGGCGCCACCAGTGGCGCGAGGTGCGCTGCCGGATCGCGCGGCGCACCCACCGTTCACCGCGCAGCGCCTGCCCGAGCTCCGCCCGTTGCGACGTGGGAATCGTCTGCCGCGCCAGGAGCGAGACATAGCCAACAGCCGTGCCGCGCGGCAGCGCGCGCAGCGCATTGACCACCGGCTCGGGGTGCGCCCCCGCCACGATCCAGTTGCGGAGTGGGATGGCCAGATCCGCGCGCGCGGCGAGGAACGCCGCGCGCTGCTGGCGGTCGTAGCTGCGGCGCACGGTCAGAAAGAGCACGAGGAGCAGGAGGAAGATCCCCTGGACGAGTCCCACCACGCCCAGGATGACCGCCGCCGTGGTGACGCTCATCGCGCGGTCTCGCCGGCGCGCCAGATGCTGAGCTTGGCCATCAGCACTCGCAGACTCAGCGGCTTGGCGAGGTAGTCGAGCGCGCCGGCGCGCAACGCGCGCAGTTGATCCGCCTCGCTCGCGTGCACGGACATGAACACCGCGCGGAAGAGCCCCGCGCGCTCGACGCGCACCTGCTCGTAGAGCGAGAAGCCGTCGAGCCCGGGCAGGTCCACGTCGAGCAGCAGGATCGGATGGCGGCCGCGGGCGCGCATGCTGCGCAAACCCTCCAGTGCGCCCGGCCCCGTCGAGTACACCACGTACGACAGTCCGCGCGAGGCCAGCGCGAACGTGATCAGATCCGCGAGCGCGGCATCGTCCTCCACCACGACCACATCCGGCGCGATCCCGGCGTCTCCCTCGTGCCACTGATGCACGAACTCGGTGCGCTCGCGCGCGGCGGTCCACGCCTCCTCTGCGAACCGCGCCAGCCGGTCGGCGCTGGGATCCGCGCCCGGCCGCAACTCGGCAATGCCGGCGCTCCACGGCAGCGCGTCGGAGTGCGAGGCTTCGGCGTAGGGTTCGAGACGGTCTGCCACGGCCGCTGCCGACAACGGCAGATGCACGGCCAGGGAGTACTCATCGCGGAACCCGGTGAGCGCCCCATCCGTGGCCAGGGCCGCCGCGATCAACCGGACTTCGCGGTGCCACAGCGCCGCGGGCTGCACGCCGTCCGGGTTCTCGTGCGGACGGATGATCGCCACCGACGACGGTTCCCCGCGCGCCGCGGCCGTCGCCAGACGCTCGTCGATCGCACGTTCCGTCCGCTGCGGCAGCGGCAAGCCGGTGGCGGGGTGGATCCCGCGCGCGAGCTGCCGCTGCCGCCGGATCTCCAGGAGCCGCGAGATGCGACGCAGCAGCTCCTCCGGGACCACGGGCTTCGACTGGAAATCGTCCGCGCCCGCAACGAAGGCGGCGGTGCGCGTGTCCACGTCCGTGGAGGCGGAGACCAGCACGATCGGGAGCTCGCTGAAGCGCGCGTCCTCCCGCAGCTGACGCGTGACGACGAGTCCGTTGGTGCCGGGCAGGTTGATGTCGAGCAGCACGAGCGCGGGCTGCACCGTCTCGAGCGTGGCGATGATGTCCGTCGCATCGGCACGCGACTCCACGAACATCCCCTGCCGCTCGCCAAGCGCGCGCAGGAGCGCGGCCATCGCCGGGTCATCCTCCACCACGAGCACGGCGACACCCACGAGCCCCGCGTGCGTCGCCAACGATTCGGCGATGTGCAGGATCTCCTTGGGGTCCGTGTGCGCGTCGAGCACCCGCGCTCCCATGCGACGCGTCGCGGTCTCACCGCCGGGGACCCGCAGCATGAGATGCGCCACCCCATCCGGTACTTCGAGCTCGAGGTGTGCGCCCGAGACGATGATCGCAGGCGGCGTGGCCCGCAGCAGTTCGGTGGCGCCCGCCGCGGAGACCTGCTCGACCTGGTAACCCCGGTGCATCGCCTCCGCGACCAACTGCGTCGATGCCTCGTCGGGAAGGTCCACGAGCAGGATCCGATGCTTGAGCTCGCCTTTCGACGGCGCCGCATCTCCTCCGGACGCCAAGGCAGCCGTCAGCGAGCGCACGAACTGCCGCACGATGGACGCTCGGCGGGCGCGGTCGAGCTGGGGGGACGCAGCCCACCGCACCGCGACCGGTTCCAGCGCGCCGGCGAGCCGGCTCGCCTCGTGCAGACCATAGCTCCCGGCCGTGCCGTGCACCCGATGCAGTTCGCGCCGAAGGGTCTCCACCACTTCAGGCGCATCCGGCGTCGCGTCCAGTTGGTCGGCCAACTTGGCGAACGCCGAGAGGGTGTTCCCGCTGGAGGCGAGATACTTCTCCCGGAGCTTCTCGAGGACCGCGTTGAGGTCGGCCGGAGGCGGCATCAGCGAGGGAGACGGGGGGAGGCGGTTCGCAGCCCCGGGCGGCTGCCGGGGTACCGGGCGAATTATCGTGTGTTGCGCGCGCGACCGACAGAGCGCGTTTCTTACGGCGAGCGTATCCGAACACTATTGTTAGGCATGCGACTGCTCTGTGCGGACGACGAACCGGACATCCGGACGATACTCGAACTGGCCCTCTCCCTCGAGCCGTCGCTGGAGGTGGAGATCTTCCCGTCAGGGATCGAACTGCTCGCCCGGGCGAAGCAGGGAAATGTGGATGCGATCCTGCTGGACGCCATGATGCCGGAGATGGACGGGTACGAGACCTGTCGTCAGCTCAAGGCGGACCCCTCAACGTCGCACGTGCCGGTGGTCTTCCTGACCGCCAGGGCGCAGCGCGGAGAACAGGACACGGCGATCGAACTCGGGGCGCTCGCGTGTCTCACCAAGCCTTTCGACCCGCTGACGCTTGCGGGCGAACTGATGGTGGTGCTCGGACGCTGACCGCGGCATTGCTGCAGCTGCGCAGCGCGCTCCCGGTGGCCGCGATCGTCGCGATCGCGCTCGGCACCGGCGCCGGTCGCGCGGGGTCACAGCAGGTGGCGTGCGACATCGCGCGTGCGAACGCGGCCATCGACCGCGGTTGGGAGCGCTGGCGCGCGGGTGCCGTCGCCGAGGCCGAGGCGGCATTTCGTGAAGGGGTGCGTGCTTGCCTCGAGGCGCGGCGCGGCTGGACCGGCCTCGGCTACGTGGCGCTGCGACGCGACTCCCTCGCACTCGCCATCGCGCGATTCGATACGGCGTTCGCCGTCAGCCCTGTGCGGGACGCGGATGAAGCGATCGGGCTCGGTCTGGCGACCTTCCGGGCCGGGCAGCTCACGCGGGCGCGAACCGCCTTTCTGCTCGCGGATTCGCTCGCGCCCGGCGACCCGCTCGTCCAGGAGCATCTGCGCCGCCTCCCGGCGCCCATCGACGCGTCGCTGCTTCCCGCCCGGCCGCGGCCCGTCGTCACGCAGCTCGGTGCGCGGACCGGACGACGGATCCTCGAAGTGCCTGACGGGACTGGCGGGTGGCGCCCGCTCTGGGTGAAGGCCGTGAACCTTGGCGCCGCGCTGCCGGGCAAGCATCCGTCGGAGTTCCCGCCGGACGACGGAACATACGAGGAGTGGATCCGCACCACGGCCGAGCTGGGCGCCAACACGATCCGCGTCTACACGATCCACCCGCCGCACTTCTACCGCGCCGTCGCGAGCTGGAACCGGTCGCATCCCGAGCGCCCGGTGTGGCTCTTGCACGGCGTGTGGACGGAGCTGCCCCCGGGCGAGCACGAGTCCAACTACTCGGATTCGACGTGGAACAGCGCCTTCCGCCGCGAAATGGAGCGCGTGGTCGATCTGCTGCACGGCCGGGCGGCGATCCAGCCGCGGCCCGGGCACGCGAGCGGCCTCTATGATGTGGATGTCTCCCGCTGGACGCTGGGCTACATCCTGGGCCGCGAGTGGGAGCCGTACTCCGTACATGCGTTCGCGGCGGCGAATCCGGCGATGCGGGACTTCGCGGGGCGGTACATCGAAGTGCGCGGCGGGAACGCCGTCGACGTGTGGCTGGGCCGGGCTGCCGAACACATGATCGGCTACGAGATGGAGCGCTACAACGCGCAACGACCGCTCGCCTACACCAACTGGCCGACCCTCGACCCGCTGGTCCACCCGACGGAGTCGTCACGCGCCGAAGAGGCGGCCTGGCTCGCACGACGCCGGGAGCGGGTGCCCGAGGTGTCCGTCGAGTACGACAATGACGTGATCGCGCTCGACGCCCGGCGCATGCGCGCCACGCCAGCGTACCCGGCCGGGCTGTTCGCCTCGTTTCACGCGTATCCCTACTATCCCGAGTTCATGGTCGTGGACTCCGGCTACGCGGCCGCAGACGGGCGCGAGGGGCCAAGCCACTACCTCGGCTACCTCCGCGAACTCGTCGCCGCGCACGGCGACCAGCCGGTGATCATCAGCGAATACGGCGTGCCCAGCAGTCGCGGCAACGCCCACCTGCAGCCGCAGGGATGGCATCACGGCGGACACGACGAAGCCGCGCAGGCCGCGATCAACGCGCGACTCACCCGCGAGATCGCCGAGAGCGGTGCCGCGGGCGCCGGGCTCTTCGCCCTCATCGACGAGTGGTTCAAGAAGAACTGGATGGTGATCGACTTCGAACGGCCGGCGGAGCGCAACCGGCTCTGGCTCAACGCACTCGACCCGGAGCAGCACTACGGCGTGATCGCGATGCGCGCGGGCGTGCGCGACTCGACCATCCGCGTGGACGGCGAGCCTGAGGACTGGCGCGGCCGGACGCCATGGTACGTCGGCCACGCCGCTCCGGTGACTAGCGGTGACCCGGCCGCGCCGTCCGCGACCGCACCGCCAGCGGCGCGCCTCGAGCGCTTCTGGGTCGCGCACGACGAAGCCTATCTGTACCTGCGACTCGACGTCGGCGCGGTCGACTGGCGCGCGGTGCGGTACCGCATCGGGATCGACACGTACGACGCGCGACTGGGCGATTCGCGGCTGCCCGGTACACGAACACGCGCGCCGGTGGGACTCGAGTTCGTCGTGGAGCTGAACGGCCCCGACGCCGCCCGGGTGCTTGTGGACCGCCCGTACAACCTCTACCGCTTCGCACCGATCCGGGGCACGCAGCCGCCGGTCACGCAGCAGGTCTACAATCGCCCATGGCGGCTCCGCGCGAACGCCGATGCACTGTACGACACCGTCTGGGTGACGCCGAACCGGCGCACGATCGGGCGCGATGGCACCGTGTTCCCCGCGCAACGCATCGAACGCAACCACCTCCGCCACGCGCGCGCGTCGGAGACGACGCTCGCGGACTGGTTCGCGGACACCACCACCGGCACGATCGAGATCCGCCTGCCCTGGGGGATGCTGCACGTGCTAGACCCCTCGAGTCGGCAAGTGCTCTTCGGCACCTCCGGTCGCCGGGATCCGGGACACCGGACCACCGACGGATTTCGTTTCATGATCGAGAGCGTCGATGCCAGCGGGGCGCGATCCCTGGACCGGATGCCGATCGGTACCGGCCCGGCGCTCTTCGGCCCGCCGCCGCTGTGGAGTTGGCCGACGTGGGAGTCGCCACGCTGGCATGCGGAGCGCAAGCCGCTCTTCGGCGCCATGCAGCGCGCGTTCGCGTCGATCCCGGACGAAGGGCCGCCGCGCTGATCGCCGGCCGCGGACGGCGCGCGCGAGCGGCGACCGATCAGTGCGTGCTCAGAAGGTCCAGCGCCCCGAGAACTGCAGCGCCGCGTAGCTGTACTCGCTCGCGGTGATCGCGCCCGCGCCAGCGACGTTCGCATAGACGAGGCCGGCGACGATCTCGCGCCCGGGGATCGGACGCCATCCGAGCCGCAGCGCAGCGCGCATCGCCGTGTTGCGCGAGAGTGGGTCGCTCTCGAACCGGACGCCCTGCGCGCCGATCCCAAGCTCGCTCGCCGCGACGAGGCCGAGATCCCGCGCGCGCTCCCACGCCACACTCGCTTCGGTGATCGCGAATCGCTGCGGCGCAAAGAACACTCCGTACGCGGGCTCGCTCCAGGCCACTTCGCGATGCGTGATCGCCGTGCTCAGTCCGCGCGAGATCGTCCAGCGCAGGGCGGCGACGCCCGTGGTGCGGTCCGTCTCGACCCCGCGTCCCGACGCGCTTCCGCCGCTCACCGCCAGCCCGAGCGTGAGCTGCGGCCGCAGCGCCACGCTGACGTCGACGTCCGCCCCCGTGAACGACACGGCCGAGTCCAGGCTCGCCAGCACATCGTCGAGCGGCTCCTGTGTGACGCCGGCGCCGAGGCGCCACCGGGTCGCCAGACGTCCTGCGACGCGCGCCATGTACCGTGCGCGAGTCACGCTGGCACCGCTCACTCCGGGAAACTCGAGCAGTCCGGCTTCACCACGCATCGTCCATGCCGTGCCCGGCGGCTGCCACTGCACGCCCGCCGCCGCTCCGGTCGTGGACGCGTCAGTGGCGGCGCCCGACGCGCCCACCGTCTTGCGTCGCACGTTGCCGGTGACGCGCACATTCCCGCGCAGCGCCAGCGCGCCGTGCAGATCCTGTTGCAGCAGCGTGTTCTCCTCGGAATCCCGGGCCAGGACGAGTCCGACACTGCTCTGGGGGCGCGTCTCCGCGCGCACCCACCGCATCTGTTCCCTCCCGTCCCGGTCGTCCGGCGCGATCGCAAGCGCGCGATCGAGCGCGTCCCGCGCGTCGAACGAGCGTCCCATCCACCGCAGGACCTGCGCAAGGCCGACCCACGCGGACGCGTCGTCGCCGTGCCGCTGGAGATAGGACCGCCACCGTGACTCCGACCGATCCAGATCCCCGCGCCATGCCAACACCCGCGCCCGGCCCTTCTCGGCTTCGGCCGCACCCTCGCCCCCGCCCGTCGTCGCCAGGGAGTCATAGATGCGGAGCGCGTCGTCGAGTCGCCCCGCCCACGCGAGGTATTGCGCGCGCGCCAACGCGACCTCCTGATCCGCGGGGCGAAGTCGCTGCCACCGCTCCACCTCGCGAATGGCCTCGGTCAACCGCCCCCACCACGCCAAGGTCGTCGCCTTGCCGAGTCCCGCGTCCCGGTACAGCGAGTCCCGTCCGAGTACACTGTCGTACGCCGCGATCGACTCCGGAAATCGCGATGCCCAGGCGAGCGTCCGGCCCAGGACCGTGCGTCCCTCAAGATCGTCGGGCTCGAGACGCACGTAGAGCTGGTGGCAGGCCACGGCCTGCGCGTGCCGCTCGGCCCACGCGTGCAGCGTCCCCAGACGAAAGAGCGCACGGGACGAGAATGCCGAGTCCGCGCGCACCACGGCCTCGTAGGCGGCCAGCGCCGCCGCGTGGTCACCGCGGTCCCACGCAGAATCTCCGCGAGCCACGAGTGCGCTTGGCGTCGCGTCCTGAGCACGGACGGAGATCGCTCCGGATCCCAGCAGGCCAAGGACTCCGAGAAGGGCAATGCGCATGCGAGGGGGTTGAGGGAGCCCGCCACTGTCGGCACCAGCTCTGGCCACGTCAGCCAGAGACTCCGAGTAAGATACGAGGTGTCTCGGAACGCGCACCCACGTCCCCGCCCCACCTCCACTCCGACCTGATCCGTCCATGTCCCACGAGTCTCCCGACCACCACGACGCCGAACTCGTCCTCAAGCTCTACGAGCTCCGCCGCGAGGCGGTGATGCGCCAGTCGCGCGACGCCCTCAACTCGCAGTTCCATCCCAAGACGTTCGAGGAGTTCGCCGCCGTCACCAAGGCCGACCATCCGCTGAATCAGGCGTATCGGCAGGTGGGCACCTACTGGGAGATGGCGTACGGCCTGATGAAGCACGGGGTCCTGAACGTCGACCTCGCCATGGAGAGCAACGGCGAAGGCATGCTGCTCTACGCCAAGGCACAGCCCTGGCTCGAGCGGATCCGCGCCGAGCTCAACGTGCGCGCGTTCCGCAATGCCGAGTGGGTGGCCACGCAGACCGACGCGGGCAAGCGCATCTACGCCATCTTCGAAGCGCGCGTCGCCAAGCAGCGCGGCGGGTGATACCGCAAGGGCCGTGCGCTGCTTGGCGCACGGCCCCTGGTACGCGCTCGCACGAGGCGCCGCTCAGCGCCGGCCGTCGAGCGCCTCGATCGTCGCGGTGCTCGCGGGGCGCTCGCGTTGCAGCCGGGCCGCCACGCGTTCGGCCTGCTCCATGACGCGGAGAATGTTCTCGCCGGCCAGCTTGCGCAGGTCGGCCTCCGTCCAGCCGCGCCGCGAGAGCTCCGCGAAGAGCGCCGGATACGTCGAGACGTCCTCGAGGCCCACGATCACCTCGTCGATCCCGTCGAAGTCGCCGCCGATCCCCACGTGGTCGACGCCCGCCACGCGCTTGATGTGCTCGAGGTGCGCCACCACATCCGCGAGCGTCGCGCGCGGCCCAGTGCGCCCGGCCCGCTGCTCGGCCGGGAGGCGACTGAAGTCGAGATTCGCCTGCGAGGCGAAGGGCGGCACGAACGTCACCATCACCACGCCCCCGTTGCGCGCGACCCGCACGAGGATCGAGTCGGGCACGTTGCGCGTGTGATTCGTCACCGCGCGCGCGTTGGCGTGCGAGTAGATCACGGGCGCCTCGGTCACGTCCAGCGCCGCGCTCATGGTAGCGGGTGACGTGTGCGAGAGGTCCACGAGCATGCCCAGCCGATTCATCTCCCGCACCACCTCGCGCCCGAAGGGCGTGAGGCCGCCGTGCCGCGGCCCGGCCACGTGCGAGTCCGCCCAGTCGAGATGCGCGTTGTGCGTGAGCGTCATGTAGCGCACGCCAAGCGCGTGGAACGCCCGGAGCGCACCGAGCGAGTTCTCGATCGCGTGGCCGCCTTCCATGCCCATCACGGAGCCGATCCGGCCGCGCGCGAAGGCCTGACGCAGGCCGAGCGCCGTGGTGGTCGGCTCGAAGACCGCGGGATACTTCGCAAAGACGCGCCGCGCGATGTCGATCTGCTCGAGCTGCACCTTGGCGTACCCCTGCCGCGCGATCCCCGTGTCGCCTGGGATGTACACGGACCACAGCTGCCCACCCAGCAGGCCCGCCCGCAGCCGCGCGAGGTCGGTGTGCCCGCGCGTCGGCTGGCGCAGATCGTACGCCTCCACGTCTCGGGGCGTGACCGTGTCCGTGCGGATGGCCCATGGCAGATCGTTGTGCCCGTCGATCAGCGGGGTCGAGGTCAGCACGCGGCGCGCGATCTCGTCGTGGCGATCGGCCGGCGGCGGCGCGGCCGTGACTGGCTCGGTCGCGGCACGCGACTGCACGCAACCGAGGAGTGACGCCGCGACCAGCGCGGCTGCGGAAGAGCGAAGAAGTGTGCGCATGCGCCCAATCTACGCGTCCAGCCCAGAATCGGAACTCACCATGCAAAGAGGGGCGACCCGTCCCGCATCGCCCCTCCTTTCCGCCTCCGTCGTCCGTCTTAGTACCTGTAGTGCTCCGCCTTGTACGGCCCGTCCACCGGCACGCCGATGTACGCGGCCTGCTTCGGCGTCAGCTGCGTCAGCTTCACGCCGAGCTTGTCCAGGTGCAGCCGCGCCACCTTCTCGTCGAGCTTCTTCGGCAGCACGTACACCTTGTGCTCGTACTTCGCGTTATTCGTGTGCAGCTCGATCTGCGCCATCACCTGGTTGGTGAACGACGCCGACATCACGAACGACGGATGCCCCGTGGCGCAACCCAGGTTCAGCAGGCGGCCTTCGGCGAGGATCAGCACCGAGTGGCCGTCCGGGAAGATCCACTCGTCGAACTGCGGCTTGATGTTGTTGCGCTTGATGCCCTTGAAGTTCTTCAGGCCGGCCATGTCGATCTCGTTGTCGAAGTGGCCGATGTTCCCCACGATCGCCTTGTCCTTCATCTTGGCCATGTGCGCCACCGAGATGATGTCGGCATTGCCCGTGGCGGTGATGAAGATGTCGGCGGTGGAGACGACCTCGTCGAGCGTGGTCACCTGGAAGCCTTCCATGGCGGCCTGCAGCGCGCAGATGGGGTCGATCTCCGTGATCACCACGCGCGCGCCCTGCGCCCGGAGCGACTGCGCCGAGCCCTTGCCGACGTCGCCGTAGCCCAGCACGACGGCGACCTTGCCCGCGAGCATCACGTCGGAGGCGCGGAGGATGCCGTCGGTGAGCGAGTGCCGGCAGCCGTAGAGGTTGTCGAACTTGCTCTTGGTCACCGAGTCGTTGACGTTGA
>CAZGFE010000034.1:0-29510 GCA_964524665.1 uncultured Gemmatimonas sp. | reverse complement strand
CATCACGTCGCGCACGCGGACGCGCTGTGCCATCAGCTCGAGTCCCACCGCGCGCCCCGCAGCGTCACGCCACCCGACGGACGCCTCGGTCCCGACGGAGCGCACCTCGTCGCGATTCACCCGGATGAACCGCGTGGTCCCGGTGAACGGCACGCGCACGACCGCGTCGTCGAGCCGGTGATGGAAGGCGATCACCTGCGCGGTCACCCCGGTCCCGTCTGCTGCGCCGAACGTGGCACCCGCCTCGGCGGCGATCAGGCGCTCGGGACGCAGCGCCGGATTCGGCTCGAACCGATTGAGCGACCCCGAGTACAGCTCGCGCAGCGCGGGGAACCTGGCGCGCTCCGACACACTGGCGTGAAGCTGCAGCGTCGGATCCAGAGGTCGACTCGCACCCACGCGCCAGCCAACGTGTGAGCGATCCGGCGACGCGGCCTTGCCCCCGCTCTCCAACGTCTGCGCCGCATCGATCACCACACCCGCGCTGAGCCGGGTCGTGGCGCCCGCCTGCCACTCCGCCTCGACGCCTGCGCTCGAAAGCGCCTGCGCGTAGCGAGACGTCGCGGCGGCATTCAGCGTCTCGTCGTACCGGACGTGATTCAAAGTGAAGGCGCTCCGCAGCAGCGCGCCTCCCGGCAGCGCCTGCGAGATCGCCAGCCGACCGCTCACGACGTCCTCGTCACCCCGTTCGCGCCCCGACACGGTGGTGTAGCTCGGGTCGCTGTAACTCGCGATCCGGACCCGCGCGCCAAGCAGCCCGACGCTGGCCTCCACGGTCGTGAGGCCAGCGGTGCTGGCCAGCGGCCGGCTCTGCACGCGGACCTGCGCCGCCGTGCGCGACTGCTCCGGGTAGCGCCAGAGACGCGGCGCGGCCAGATGCAGCTCCGGCGCGACCCCACGTTCGGCATCGTAGCCGGAGACGAGCAGACTATACTGCGCACCGCGCGCGGACTGCGCGCCGAGGGTCGCAAAGCCATCCGCGTGGCGCAGGTCGGTGTTGGTGCGCAGGCGGCCGTCCGGATCCGCATCCGCCACGTCGTGGGCGCGCACGAGCCCGTCGAGCGCGCGGTAGCCGCCACCCACCCGCCAGTAGGTGAGCCCACCAGCACTCGTGCGACGCGCCGCACCCGCAGACGCCGAGACGAGACGCGCTCCGGTGGCATCGCTGCCCAGACTGAGGCTCTGCTCACGGCCCGTGGGCGCGCCGAGCTGCAGCGCGACCACGCCGCCGATCGCATTCGGTCCGCCGAGCAGCGTGGCCGTCGAGCGCACGTACCGCACTTCGGTGACCCCGCTCAGCGGGATCAGCGAGGGATCCGCGCGCCCATCCCAACTTGGCGAGAGGGGAAGCCCGTTCATCATCACGCTCACCTGACGACTCTCGGACCCGCGCACGGAGAGCTCGACCTCTCCCCGTGAGTTGGTGCGGACGTGCACCTGCGGCACCGTGCGCATGAGCGTGGCCAGCGTCGGCGCGACTCCGAGCCGCGCCGAATCCGGCCGCACCACGAGGATCGACGCGCCGCCGACCACCGTGTTGCCGCGCACGCCGCGCACCTCGAGCGACTCGAGGACGCGCGCGGCCGTGTCCGGGACGGGGTCCTGCGCGACCGACGCCGCGGGCAGCATGGCGTGCAGGCAGATGCCCAGGCCGAGCGCGCGCGGACGCCACGCGAGGCATGGCGTCAGCCGGACGGCGGTCAGCGGTCGGGAGCGTGGAGAGGAACAGCGCGCGCGCATCACGCGGAACTTACGCACCGCGCCCGCCCGGCGTTCAGCTGCCAGTCGAGCGGCGAATGGTCTTGAGCGCGCCTGACGGGCAGCGCGCGACCTGCGCCTCGATCGCATCCGCCGAGGCGGCGGTGACGTCGATCCAGCGCTTTCGTTTGAGATCAAAGACCTCGGGGAGGCCGCGCAGACAGCGCCCTGAGTGCGCGCACACGTCGGGTTCGAAGGTCACCGTGATCTCCGCGCCCTCGTAGCTCTGCAGCCGGCGCGTCATCGCTCGCCCCGGAAGAGATCCAGCATCGTGGCGTAGCCGACGGTCGCCAGCGTCACGGAGGTGAGCGCCACCGCACGATGCATGTCACGGTCATCCTCGGAGCCTTCGGCCCGCTCCGCCAGCAGCCCCGTGGCCGTGAATCCGATGCTCGCCGCGATCATCAGCGTCGCGTGCGTGAACCGTCGCACCCGATCATTCGGGTCCTTGCGTCCGGCGATCAGGTTGGGAATGCCGGTCGCCACATTCGTGACGAAGAGTGCGGCGATCCCGGTCGCGCCCACGCGGTGCCCCACTTTGGCCCAATCCGGCGCTTCGCTCCCGTGCTCGTAGAGCTGCAGACCGGCCGCGACCTGCAGCGCCGCGAGCGGCAGCAGCGTGTAGCTCGCCACGCGGTGCACGTCGAGCCGCTTGTAGTAGTTGGCCGTGTAGGTCACCTCCTGCGCGCCCACTTCGACGGGCGTCGGCAGACGCGGCTCCGCAGGCGCTGCGTGGGGCCGCTCCCCCCCGACGAACTGCAGCACCGCCACTCCGATCACTACGGCGTGCATCGCGCCTCCTGTTGGTCAGCGAAGTCCGGCGCGCGTCTCGATCCGGGTCGCCTCGCTGGCTCGCCCCATGCGGCGCAACAGCGCCGCCAGATCCCGCGCCGACTCCTCGATGTTCGGATCCCCAGCCGGATAATGGCGCAGGCGCAGCTCGAATGCACGGCGATACGTGGACTCGGCCTCGCCAAGCGCTCCCTTGTCACGGAGTACTCCGGCCAGCCCATTAAGCGTCACGGCGATCGTGGGGTTCCCAGGCGCAAGACGCTGCTCCTTGATCTCCAGGGCACGGCGAAGCAGAGGCTCCGCCAGATCCAGTCGGCCAAGCTTCCACTGGGTCTCGCCCAGGTTGTTCAGAACGGACGCCATGTTCGGATGCGAGGGGTCGAGCGTACGTTCGTAGATCGCACGCGTGCGCTCGTAGTGGCGCTGCGCCTCCGGATAGCGCTCGAGCATGAAGTACACGGCGCCGAGATTGTTGAGAACGCTCGCAAGATCCGCGTGATCCGGACCGAGGATCCGCTCGCGGATCTGCAGACTCCGGCGCATGTAGGGCTCGGCTTCCCGGTAGCGCTGCTGCGACCAGTAGACCACTCCGAGACCCATCAGGTCGCGCGCGAGGCGTGGATCCTCGGGCTCCAACGCGGCGTCCTCGATCAGCACAACGCGGAGATACAGCGACTCCGCCTCCGCCAACCGGCCCTGCCGCCAGCGGACGAGCGCGAGGGCCGCCATGACCTGGGCGGCATCCGGGTGCATCCCGCCCACGTCGGCCTCGCGCAGCTGCAGCGCGCGTTCCAGATGCCGCTCGGCGGCAGCGTAGTCTCCCGAGCCGCGCGCGGCCTGTCCGAGCACCAAGTGCGTCTCCGCGAGGGACGGGTGATCGGGTCCGAGATCGCGTTCGCGGGCGGCCAGCGCGCGCTCCAGCTGCTTCGTGGCCTCGTCGTAGAGACCGAGAGACACGTACGCATCGCCGATGGTCTGCAGGATCCGGCCCTGCTGCGCTGGCTGCCCACTCAACTCGGTCGTGGCGCGGGCCGCGCCGCGGTCGAGCAGCTCGCGCGCCGTGATGTCGCGTGCGGGCACGGGCCCGCGCGCCTCGTCCGGATCGAACACGCGGAACAGCCCGACCACGAAGTCCGTCACTTCGGCCGCCGCGGCGGCCTCCGTCTCCGCGCGCTGTTCGGCGCGTGAGGCCCGCACGAATCCGACCGTCGCCATCACCGTGCTCGTCACCAGCGCGACGACGGTCACGGCTGACGCCGCGACTCCCACGCGATGCCGGCGCACGAACTTGGCGAGCCGGTACGCGGTGGACGGCGGACGGGCGGTGACCGGCTCGTGCGCCTGCACCCGCTTGAGATCGTCCGCCAGTGCCGACGCCGTCGCGTAGCGCCGCGACCGCTCCGGCTCGAGCGCGGTCAGCACGACCCAGTCCAGGTCCCCACGCAGATCGCGCCGGAGCTGATCCGGCTGCGTGCGCCGCGCCCTCGCGACCAGCTCCCGCTGCTCGCCGAGCGTCACCAACCGATCGCTCGGGACCGGCACCTTCACCTCGCGAGAGGTGAGGCCGAGGATGAACGCGTGATAGCCCATCACCTGAGGTTCGATCGGGAGACGCCCGACGAGCAGTTCGTAGAGGATCACGCCGAGCGAGTAGATGTCGGTGCGCGTGTCCACATCGAGCCCCGACGACTCGGCCTGCTCGGGGCTCATGTAGGCCGCCGTGCCGAGCGCCACGCCCGCGTGCGTGATGAGCGTACTCTCGGTGAGCTGCTGCCCGACCGCCTTGGCGATCCCGAAGTCGATGATCTTCGGACGCGGGATCCCGTCCTCCTCCACCACGAGCACGTTGCTCGGCTTGAGGTCCCGGTGGATCACGCCCTTCTGATGCGCGTGCTGCACGGCGTGACACACCGCGATGAAAAGGTCGATCCGCTGGTTGGTCGTGAGGCGATGCACGTCGCAGTACTGCGTGAGCGGCACGCCCTTCACGAGCTCCATCACCACGTAGGGCTGGCCGTCGTCGGTAGAGCCCGCCTGCAAGACCTTGGCGATCCCGCCGTGGTCCATCAGCGCCAGCGCCTGCCGCTCGGCGTCGAACCGGGCCAGCACGTCGCGCGAGGCGAACCCCGCGCGGATCACTTTTACCGCGACCCGTCGGCGGACGGGGCCGGAGTCCATCGCCTCATAGACGACCCCCATCCCCCCTTCGCCGAGCAGACCGAGAATGCGGTACGGTCCGATCTCCTCGGGAAAGGGCTGGTCGCCTGAACTCACGTCAGTCGACGATGATGTCAGGGTCGATCACCGCCTTCTGCATGGATCCGCCGGGGCCGGGGCACATGGCCTCGATGTTGTAGGCGTGCGTGCCGCGCGCGTTCTGCCGCATGTCGCGCCCACGCGCCGGCTCGCCGCGACGGCCGCGCGCCGGGCGCCCGTCGTCGAAGATCCAGCGCTGCAACGCGCGCTTCTTCACGATCTCGAACTCGTCCACGTCCGACGACTCGTCGAGGACCCAATCCACGTTGTCGCCCTGCCGGATGCGCAGCTCCCACGGTGAGACCGAACGCGTGCCGGCACATTGAAAGACGATCGTGACCGTGTGAGTCTGCGCTCCGCCCTGCTGCGCGCCGGGTGCAGAGGTGCTCCGGGTGGCGCCGATCAGCACGAGCGAAAACAACGCCGCGAACGCGGCGGAAATGCGGTATCGCAAGAAATCCCCCCTGTTGAGGTGCTACACAGTGGAGACAGCGGCCCTGTGACGCAAGTCACAGGCGCGGAAGTCGATGTGGGGGCGTATGTTCAGCGTGTTCTCGGAGTCCTCTTCAACGGCGGAGATGCGAATGCGGTCTGCAGTGCGGTTGCTCTCGCTCTTGCTCCTCGCGGCGGTCACGACGCCGGTCGCGATCGCGGCGCAGTCCCCCACGCCTGGACCGGAGATCTACTTCCGCGCACCGGCAGACGGTGCCACGCTCGAACGCGCGTTCCCCGTGGTGTTCGGGCTCCGGAACTACGGCGTTGCGCCGGCGGGTGTCGCGCTCGCCAACACCGGCCACTTCCATATTCTGATCAATGTGGAGCCGCCCGCCGTGGGGACGGTCATCCCGGCGGACTCGCTGCATCGCCATTTCGGCGCGGGACAGATCGAGACGGTGCTCACCTTGGCGCCCGGCACATACACGCTGCGGCTCGTGCTCGCCGACCACGAGCATCGGGTGATCGGACCGGCACTCAACTCACGGCCCATCCGTATCACGGTGCGTTGAGAACGCCGCGCGCCCCGGACTTCAGGCGGCGCGGCGAACGAGCGTGAGGATCGAGTAGAGCGCGACGGCCTCGTCGTGCTGGTTCTTCACTTCGACGTCCCACTCCACCACGCCCTGCGGGATCTCACCCTCACGCGGCTCCTTGGCCGTCTTCTGTTTCACGGTCAATCGGACCTGGATCGTGTCGCCCGGATACACGGGCTTGGTGAAGCGCAGCCGCTCGAGTCCGTAGTTCGCGAGCACGGGCCCAAGCGCCGGGACCACGAAGAGCCCCGCCGCCGCGGAGACGATGAAGTACCCGTGCGCCACGCGCCCTTCGAAGATGCCGTTGGTCCTGGCCTCTTCGTCGCTCATGTGCGCGTAGAACTTGTCGCCGGAAAGTTCGGCGAACTTGACGATATCGTCGAGCGTGATCGTGCGCGTCGCTGTGAGCAGGGTGTCGCCGATCTCGAGCTCGTCGAAGGTCTTGCGGAAGGGATGCGTGGCGTCGGTCCGCTGCGCGGCACCGGCCGACCACTCCCGCGTGATCTCCGTCAGCATCGACGGACTGCCCTGCACGGCCGTGCGCTGCATGTAGTGCAGCACGCCGCGTGCGCCGCCCATCTCCTCTCCGCCGCCCGCGCGACCTGGGCCTCCGTGGACGAGGTTCGGCAGCGGCGAGCCGTGCCCGGTGCTCTCCTTGGCACTCGTCTTGTCGAGCACAAGCAGCCGGCCGTGATACGGCGCCACGCCCAGAACGACCTGCCGCGCGACCTTCGCGTCGGCCGTGATGAGCGACCCGCAGAGCGAGCCGCGGCCGCGCCGCGCCAACTCCACGGCTTCGTCCAGCGAGCGATACGCCATGACCGTGTTCACGGGGCCAAAGGCCTCGACATCGTGCGGCTCGCTCTTCGCGAACGGCTCCGCGCAATACAGCAGCCGTGGCCCGAAGAACGCGCCCTTGGCCTGGTCCGCGCCGACCAGCTGCAGCTCACCATCTCCATACACGCGCTCCGCGGCGCTCTGGATCCGGTCCGCCGCCGCCCCGACGTCGCGCACCTGCGCTCGGCTCGCCAGCGGTCCCATCCGCACGCCGTCCACTGACGGATCTCCCACGACGGTCTTGGCCAGCCGCGCGCTCAGCGCCTTGATCACGTCCTCCTCCATCCCCGACGGCACGATCGTGCGACGGATCGCGGTGCACTTCTGCCCTGCCTTCGTCGTCATCTCCCGCACGACCTCCTTGATGAAGAGGTCGAACTCCTCGGTGCCGGGCGTTGCATCCGGGCCGAGGATTGAGCAGTTGAGCGAGTCAGCCTCCATGTTGAAGCGCACGGAGTTGGCCGCGATCGCCTGTCCCGCCTTGAGCATCTGCCCGGTGCTCGCGGAGCCCGTGAACGCCACAGCGTCCTGTTCCTGCACGTGGTCGAGCAGATCACCGGCACTGCCGCAAATGAGTTGCAGCGCGCCTTCGGGGAACACGTCGGCCGCGATCATCTCGCGGAACATCGCCTCGGTCAGATAGCTCGTGGCCGTGGCTGGCTTCACGATGCACGGCACGCCCGCGAGGAGCGCCGGCGCCAGCTTCTCAAGCATGCCCCAGCAAGGGAAGTTGAACGCGTTGATGTGGATCGCGACCCCTTCGAGCGGCACGCAGATGTGCCGACCGACGAACGTCCCGCCCTTGGAGAGCGACTCCGCCGGCCCTTCCACATGGAACGTCTCGTTGGGGAACTCCCGTCGCCCGCGACTCGAGTACGCGAAGAACGTCCCGATGCCGCCTTCGATGTCCACCCACGAGTCGCTCTTGGTCGCGCCGGTGGCCGCGGACAGCGCATAGAACATCTCCTTCCGCTCGAGCAGGTGCTTCGCCACCGCCTTGAGCATCGCTGCGCGCTGATGGAACGTGAGCGCGCGCATGGCCGGGCCGCCGACCCGGCGGGCGTACTCGGTCATCGCCTTGAAGTCGAGTCCGCCGCTGGACGCCTCGGCGACCGGTGCTCCCGTGACCGCGTGCAGAAGTTCGGCACGCTTGCCAGTGCCTTCGACCCAGGCGCCGAGGGCGTAGTTCTTGAGCAGCATCATCTCTCTCCCATGTGATCGCGCCGCGCCTACTGGTCGCCGCGCGTCTCCTTCCAACTCTTGAGGACGGTCGATCGCGTCGGGCGGTTCGGCGGCACGCCGCGCAGCGGCTCCACCTCGCGCCAGTGCGTGCGCATCTCCGCTGGCAGTCCCTGATACAGCGCCGTGCCCTCTGACTTCCACGCGAGCATCTCGTCGCTGACATCCTTCACGATCTTCGCCGGATTGCCCACCACGACCTTCCGGTCCGGCACGATCATCTCGCTGGGCACGAAACACAGCGCGCCCACGATGCTGCCGCTGCCGATCACCGCGTTGTCCATCACCACGGCGTTCATGCCCACGAGGGCATTGGCCTTGATGCGCGCGCCGTGCACGATCGCGCCGTGCCCGATGTGCGCGCCGGCCTCGAGGACGACGGTCACGCCCGGGAACATGTGGATCGTGCAATTCTCCTGCACGTTGCAGCCGTCCTCGAGGACGATCCCGCCCCAGTCGCCGCGGATCGCCGCGCCCGGACCGATATACACGTCCTTGCCGATGATGACGTTTCCGGTGACCGTCGCCAGCGGATGCACGAACGCGCTCTCGTGGACCACCGGGATGAAGTCGTCGAAGGCGTAGATCACCTCGCGCTCAGACCCGTTCGATGATCATGGCGTACCCCTGCCCCACGCCGATGCACATCGTGCACAGGGCGTAGCGCGCCTTCCGCCGCTGGAGCTCGCGCAGCGCGGTGAGCGCGAGCCGCGCGCCGCTCATGCCCAGCGGGTGTCCGATGGCGATGGCGCCACCGTTCGGATTCACCCGCGGATCGTCGTCCGCGACCTTGAGCTCTCGCAGCACGGCGAGCGACTGCGCCGCGAACGCCTCATTGAGTTCGATCACGTCCATCTGGTCCAGCGAGAGCGTGGCGCGCTCCAACACGAGTCGCGTCGCGGGCACCGGCCCCATACCCATCACCCGCGGTTCCACACCCGCGGCTGCGCTCGCGACGATCCGCGCCGCCGGCGTGAGTCCGTTCGCCTTGGCCGCGCTCTCCGACGCCACGAGCAGCGCAGCGGCGCCGTCGTTGAGCCCCGAGCTGTTGCCGGCCGTGACCGAGCCCTTGCCGTCGTGGCGGAATGCGGGCTTGAGCTTGCCGAGGATCTCGAGCGTCGAATCCGGCCGCAGGAACTCATCCTGCTCGACCCGCGTCGCCGGCCCCTTCCGATGCGGGATCTCCACCGCGACGATCTCCTCGGCGTGTACTCCCGCACTGCGCGCCGCGGCGGCCTTCTGCTGCGAGCGCAGCGCGAACGCATCCTGGTCCGCGCGACTCACGCCGTACTTCTCGGCAACGTTCTCGGCGGTCTCGCCCATGGAATCGGTCCCGTGCGCCGCCTTCATCGCGGGATTCACGAACCGCCACCCGAGCGCCGAGTCGAACAGCTGCATGTCGCGGCCAAACGGCTGTGCGCTCTTGCTCAGCACGTACGGAGCACGAGTCATCGACTCCGTGCCACCGGCAATGTACAGGTCGCCTTCACCGACCTTGATCGCACGCGCCGCGTTCGCGATGGCGCTCAGACCGCTCGCGCAGAGCCGGTTCACCGTCTCGCCAGGCACCGTCACCGGCAGCCCGGCCAGCAGCGCCGACATCCGCGCCACGTTGCGATTGTCGTCGCCCGCCTGATTCGCGCACCCCAGGACCACATCGGCGATCCGCGCGGCGTCGAGTGTTGGGTGCCGGGCGACCAGCGCGCGGATCACGTGTGCACCGAGGTCGTCGGCGCGCACGGGCCCGAGTGCCCCGCCCAGATTCCCCACCGGTGTGCGCACTCCGTCCACCAGGAATGCCTGCGTCAGCGTCATGCCGTCTCCGGAAAGAGCGGCTTGCCGGTCCGGTAGACCGTGCCGCGAAAATGTCCGACGACCACGTCGTTTTGATTGCGCACCGTCACCGAGGCAAACCCGACGCGGCGGGTGCTCGTCTCCTGCACGGCAGTGGCGGTGAGCACGTCACCCGGTCGCACGGCGGCCGGATAGCTCACCGTGCAGTCGAGCGCGACCGCGATCTCACCCGTGGAGTTCGTACTGAACGCGAGCGCGCTGTCGCCGAGCGAGAACACGATCCCGCCGTGCGCAGTGCCGAACCCGTTCACCATCTCGGGCCGCACGGTCATCTGGACCGTGGCGCGCCCCGCGCCGACATCGAGCAGCGTCACGCCGAGCCACTTGGAGAACGCGTCGGTGGACATCATCCGCTCGACCACCGCGCGGGCGCGGGCGTCCGCATCGACGTTCGCGCCCGCGTTCGAAGCGGGAACGCTCACGCGAGCAATCTCCCGCCGGCCTTGGCCACACGCCGCAGCAACGGACTCGGCCGGTAGCGGTCCTCACCGTACTCGGCCTGCAGCGACTCGAGCGTCGCGAGCACGGCGCCGGCGCCCAACTCGTCGCCCCACGCGAGCAGGCCGCGCGGGTAGTTCACGCCCTTCGTCATGGCGAGCTCGATGTCGCCCGGCGAGGCGACGCGCATCTGCACCGCATCCACCGCTTCGTTGATCAGCATCGCAAGGATGCGATCGACGATCACACGCCCGAGCGCGGCGTCCGTCGTCGGTTCCGGCGCCTTGGCGCCCTTGGCGTGGTCATAATAGCCGCGCCCGGACTTGCGGCCCAGCCAGCCGGACTCCACGAGCCGCCGTTGCGTCAGCGCCGGCCGATACCGCGCGTCGTAGTACATCGCCTCGAACACGCTGCACGTCACCGCGTAGTTCACGTCGTTGCCGATGAAGTCCATCAGCTCGAACGGTCCCATGCGGAAACCGCCGATCGTCTTCATCGCCCAGTCCACCGTGGCGCAGTCGGCGATCCCTTCTTCCAGGATGCGCAGCGCTTCTCCATAGAACGGCCGCGCGATCCGGTTCACGATGAAGCCGGGCGTGTCCGAGGCGACCACCGGCACCTTGCCCCAGCGCTCGACGAGCGACCGCGCCGCGTCGGCCACCGCCGGGTCCGTCCCGATGGACGGCACGATCTCCACCAGCGGCATGACGGGCGCCGGGTTGAAGAAGTGGATCCCCACCACGCGCGCCGAGCGCTCGCACGCGCCGGCGATCGCCGCCACGGAGAGCGAGGAGGTGTTCGTGCCGAGCACGCACTCGGCCCGGACCACCTGCTCCAGGGCGTTGAAGAGCGTCTGCTTGGCACCGAGGTCCTCGACGATCGCCTCGATCACGAGCGCACAGTCCGCGAACGCGCGCAGATCGGCGGCACCGACGCCGCTGACTCCCGTGATCCGCGCGAACGCCGCGTCCGCCTGCGGTCGGTCGAGCCGGCCCTTCTCGACCTCTCGATCCATTGCCTTGCGATGCCCGGCGGCGGCGCGTTCGATCGCCCCCGGCGCGGCGTCGGCGAGCACCACGCGATGGCCCTGAACGGCCGCGACCTGCGCGATCCCGGCGCCCATCGCGCCGGCACCGACAACGCCGATCACGGCATCCTTGCCGAGCAGGCTCGCGGGCGTCACGAGCAACTCACGCGCCGCGGTACTCCGGCTTCCGCTTCTCGAGGAAGGCGCGCACGCCCTCCTCGTAGTCGGCGGTGCGGCCGGCCTCCTGCATGCACGCGGCCTCGAGCTCCAGTTGTTCGTCGATCGAGTTGGCCCACGAAGCATTCATGGCGCGCTTGGTGAGACCGAACCCGCGTGTGGCCTGCGAGGCCAGACCCTTGGCCAGCGAGGTCGCGGTGCCGAGCAGCGCGGCGAGCGGCACGACGTCCCAGATGAGTCCCCACGCCTTGGCCTTCTCCGCCGTGACCTTCTCCGCGAGGAAGAACATGCCGGTCGCACGCTGTGGACCGACGAGACGCGGGACGAAGAACGTGCCGCTCGTGTCGGGGATGAGTCCCAGCTTGGCGAAGCTCTCGACGAACGTCGCTTCCTCGGCCGCGATCGTGAGGTCACACGCAAAGGCGAGATTCGCGCCCGCGCCAGCCGCCACGCCATTCACCGCGCAGATCACCGGCTTCTCAAGCGCGCGGATGGCCCGGATGATCGGGTTGTAGCTCGCGCGGACGATCTCGGAAATATCCGGGATGGGACCGTCGCCGGCTGGCAGCGCTTCCTGCAGATCTTGCCCCGCGCAGAACCCGCGCCCCGCCCCGGTGATGAGCACCGCGCGGATCTCGGCGTTCTCCGCCGCCTGCGCGAGCGCCCCCTGCATCTGCTGCGCCATCGCCCGGTCGAAGCTGTTGAGCACCTCGGGGCGATTCAGTGTGATGACGAGGACGCCATCGGTCAGCTCGGTGAGGATCGAGGACATGGCGGTGAATCTAGTGCAATTCACGGGTTCGGCGGGGGACTCTTTCACCACGAAGGCACGAAGACACGAAGACTGCGGGTTGCGTCGTCTCGACCATTCCTCGATCTCCCGCCCTGCTGGTATCTGTGGTCGGCTCTCTCGATCACATGAGCTTCCTTCGTGTCTTCGTGTCTTCGTGGTGAGGTAGCTGCAGGCTCGCTGGCCACGAGGAGTACCGCCCCCCCGCTCCACGCCCCAGATTCATCCCCGGCATGCCATCCAAGTCCTCGACCACCGTCCCCGCGCTCGACTGGCGCCGGATCGCGTATCACGTGCTCTGCTCGCGCGCGCTCGACGACGCCGAGGAGGCCACGAACAAGAACCGCGCGTCCGTGCCGAAGGACGACATCGTCCTCTACCAGTTCTCGGCGCGCGGGCACGACATGGCGCAGGTGATCCTCGGGTCGCTGCTCACGGGAGAGCGCGATGCGGCGGGCGCGTACTATCGCAGCCGGCCGCTGCTGCTCGCGCTCGGGCTTTCACTTGAGGACGCGCTGGGCTCGCCGCTCGGCCGTGCAGGCGGATTCTCCGACGGACGGGACATTGGCGTCGTCTGCAATCTTCCGAGTGCCAAGGGCGCCGTGGTCCTGCCCATGGCCGGCGATGTCGGCTCGCAGTTCACGCCGACCGCTGGGTGGGCGCAGTCCATTCTGTACCATCGCGACGTCCTGAAGAACAAGACGTTCAAGGACTCCATCGCGGTCGCCCTCGGCGGCGACGCGGCCGTCGCGACCAACGGGTTCTGGTCCGCGCTCACCCTCGCGACCACGCTCAAGCTCCCGATGCTGTTCTACGTCGAGGACAACGACCTCGGCATTTCGGTGAAGGGCGAGTTCCAGACGCCAGGTGGGAACATCGCGAACAATCTCGCGTCGTTCACGAATCTGTTCATTCGTGATGGCGACGGCACGGATCCCGCAGCGTCCGCCGCACTCCTCGGCGAATGCGTCGCGCATGTACGCAGCGGAAAGGGGCCTGCGCTCGTGCGGCTCACGGTGCCGCGGCTTTCGTCGCACTCCGGACCGGACAACCAGAAGGGGTACCGCACGGAGAAGGAGATCGCCGCCGACCACGCCCGCGATCCGCTGCCCAAACTGCGCGCGCACCTCGTGCCCGCGATCCTCAAGCCTGCCGAGTGGAGCGAACTCGAGGCGGAGGTCGCGCGCGACGTGCAGCGGGCGCTCACGGCGGCGCGTGCGCGCGCCAAGCCCGATCCGGCGACCATCGCCCTGCATCGGTACGCCGACGAATCGCCGAGCGGGCAGGACGCGTTCGGCGGTCTCACTCGCGCAGAGCGGGCGGCACTCGGCGGTTCGGCGATCGCGGGGACAGATGGCGAGATGCTGCGCGTTGCCGAAGCGGTGCGGCGCACACTGCGCCACGAACTCAAGGTGAATCCCAAGGTCGTCGTCTTCGGCGAGGACGTCGGCAAGAAGGGCGGCGTGCATCTGGTGACCGAGGGCCTGCAAAAGGAGTTCGGTCCCGCACGCGTCTTCGACACGAGCCTCTCGGAAGAGGGGATCATTGGCCGCGCCGCTGGCATGGCGATCAGCGGCCTGATGCCGGTCGCGGAGATCCAGTTCCGGAAGTACGCGGATCCCGCGACTGAGCAGCTGAACAACGCGGGCACGCTCCGTTGGCGCACGGCCAATCGGTTCGCGTCGCCGATGGTCGTGCGGATGCCCGGCGGCTTCGGCAAGGACGTCGGGGATCCGTGGCACTCGCTCAGCGACGAGGTGCGGTTCGCGCATGCCTACGGATGGCAGGTCGCGATGCCGTCGAACGCCGCGGACGCGGTCGGACTGCTGCGCGCCGCGATGCGGAGTCCGAATCCCACCGTGTTCTTCGAGCACCGCGCGCTGCTGATGACGGGCGACGGCAGTGCGCGGTATCCGGGCGACGACTACGTCCTGCCATTCGGCCAGGCGCGCGTCGTCCGGTCCGGCGGCGAGCTCACGCTGGTGACCTGGGGCGCGATGCTGCACCGCTGCGTCGAGGCGGTGGACGCGTCGGGGGCGGACGTGGAACTGATCGATCTCCGGACGATCGCCCCGTGGGACCGCGAGGCGGTCCTTGCGTCGGTCACCAAGACCGGGCGCTGCTTGATCGTCCACGAGGACAATCTCACCGCCGGATTCGGCGCGGAGATCGCGGCGGCTGTGGCCGAGGACGCGTTCTGGCACCTCGATGCCCCGGTCGTGCGGCTCGCACCCCGGGACATCCCGATGCCGTACCATCCCGACCTCTTGGCCGCGGTCCTGCCGGGCCCGACGGAGATCGTGTCGGCAATTGCAAAACTTCTCCGTACTTAGTACCGTACGGCGTTCGCAGACTCACTCGTTCCGTGGTGCATTGGTGAAGACTCCCTTCCTGCTGATCTCTCCTGCCGTGCGGGTTCGCCCGCACGCACCCCGAGCAGGGCACCACGGGTAGCAGCGGCCATCGCCGTTCCTCGCGGAATCACGCCCCTCCTGCGTCGGGTCCAGCAGGCGGGGCGTTTCAATTCTTGATCTCACGAGAGTGACCGTGCAGGCGCATTCCATCTGGCAGGACATCCGCGACGCGATCCGCGGCAGCGAACACGACTATACGGCGGGGCCGATCGGCCGCGCGATCTTTCTGCTGGCCGTCCCGATGGTGATCGAGATGCTGATGGAGAGCATCTTCGCCGTGGTGGACGTCTTCTTCGTCGGGCGGCTCGGTGCCGCCGCGGTCGCGACGATCGGACTCACCGAGTCGCTGATGATCGTGATCTACACCATCGCCTTCGGCCTGAGCATCGGCGCGACGGCGACGGTCGCACGACGCATCGGCGAGAAGGACAAGGACGGCGCGGCGAATGCGGCCGTGCAGGTGCTGCTCCTTGGCGCCTTCCTCTCCGGTGCCGTGGGGATCGTTGGGGCCATCTATGCTCCCGAGCTCCTCACGCTGATGGGCGCGGACGCCGAAGTGCTCGCGGTGGGGACGATGTACGCGCGCGTCTCGCTCGCCGGGAGCTCGACCGCGTTCCTGCTCTTCCTGGTGAACGCCGTCTTCCGTGGCGCCGGGGACCCGGCAGTGGCCATGCGCACGCTCATCGTCGGCAACTCGCTGAACATCGTGCTGGACCCGCTCCTGATCTTCGGACTCGGGCCGTTCCCGGAACTCGGGATCGCGGGTGCCGCGTGGGCGACGGTGATCGGGCGCGGCGTCGGCTTCCTGTTCGCGCTGCGTCTGCTGAACAAGGGCAGCGGGCATCTGCGCGTGGAGGCGCGGCACGTCAACGTGGCCCCTGATGTGATGTATGCGATCGCCCGGCTCTCGGGATGGGGCACGCTGCAGACGGCGATCGGGTCCCTGAGCTGGATCGGTCTCGTGCGCGTCGTGGCCACGTTCGGCGCAACGGCCATGGCGGGGTATACGATCGCGATCCGGATCGTGCTCTTCGCGATCATGCCGGCGTTCGGCGTCGGCGCCGCAGCGGCCACGATGGTCGGACAGGCGCTCGGAGCGAAGCTGCCCGAGCGTGCGGAAGCGGCCGTCTGGACCGCCGCTCGGGCGAACGCGATCATGCTCGGACTCGTCGGCGTCTTCTTCTTCGTTTTGGCGCGCCCGCTCGTCGGTCTGTTCACGACCGACGCCGCCGTGATCGACGTGGCGACGTACGGCCTCCGCGCCATCGCCATCGGCTACCCGCTGTTCGGACTGGGGATGGTGCTGGAGCAGTCGTTCAACGGCGCCGGCGACACCCGCACGCCGACCTGGATCAACTTCTGGATCTTCTGGATGCTCCAGATCCCGCTGGCGTGGTTCCTCGCGATGCGCACCGAGATGCACGAGCGCGGCGCGTTCGTCTCCGTCTCGGTGGCCTACTCGGCACTGGCCGTGGTGAGCGCGGTGTTGTTCAAGCGAGGGAAGTGGAAGCAGAAGGTGGTGTAGGAGACGGAAGAGGAAGGGAGCGCCGCTTCTCCCTTCCGTCTTCCGTCTTCCGTCTTCGTTACATCCTCCGCAGCGCCGCATCGATCTCCGCATCCGTGAACGCTCGCGGGAACCGGTCCCGGACCAGGTTCATCCCGGTCGCGTACGTGATGCCGGTGATCCGCCCCTGCGCGTTCACCTTCACCATCGCCTCGGCCGTGCCGGACGGCGCGTCGCCGCCCTGCACGAGCGTCACCATGACAAGTGCCGGCGTGCCGACCTCCCACTGGCGCGCGATCCCGAAGCGGCCGGCCTGATCGGACGCCGTCACGCGGATCGGGTTCGAGACACGGACGCCATTGTGCATGGTCAGCACACGCGCGGAAAGCTCCGGCTGGCCGTGATCGTGATGCTCAGCGACGACCAGCAGCACCGCATTGGGGGTCGGCGGTGTGCCGGTCACTTCCGTGACGGTCACGCGGGGCGGTCCGAACGCCGCAGCCGCGGTGAGTGCTGCGAAGGCTGCGAGAGGAAGCATGCGCTTCCCAATGGACGAAATGTTCATGCGGAGCTCCTGGTTGAGGTCGATCCTTCCGAGCCTCTGATGCCGCGAGTCCGCGCGATGTTTACGCGCGCCTCACGCGTTAGAACGCCTTGAACTCGTCGAACGGCTCGCCGCACGCGCGGCAGACGTGGATCGCCTTGCACGCCGTGCTGCCGAACTCGCTCTTGAGCTGGGTCTCCGCGGACCCGCATCGCGGGCACGCGACCTTGGGACGCGCCCGCGTCAGCGTCACGAAGCCTCCCTGCTCCGCGCGGCCCGGCGGCGCGATCCCGTAGCGGCGGAGCTTCTCTCGCGCCTCTGGGCCGATCCAGTCGGTGGTCCAGGCCGGCGAGAGCACCGTGCGGACCTCGACCCCAGGCGCGCCGGCGTCCCGCAGCGCGGTCGCGATGTCGCGCTCGATCTCGAACATCGCCGGGCAGCCCGAATAGGTTGGCGTGATCGTGACCTGCACCGTGCCGTTCGCGGCGACCGCCGCGTCGCGCACGATCCCCAGCTCCACGACGCTGATCACCGGCACCTCGGGATCCGGAACGCCTTCGAGGATCTCGAAGATCCGCGCGCGGTCCAGCGTCGCGGCTACCACGACGCGCCCGGGTGCGCCCGCGCGACGCTCTGCATCGTGGCGAGCAGGTGCCCGAGATGTTCGGTGTGACGCCCGCGGCGACCGCCGCGCTGCATCACGGCGTCCGCCGGCGGCGTGAGCGTGGCGCGGGCAAGCACGTCGGCCACGAGCGCGCTCCAGCGCGCGTGGATCGCGGCCGTGTCCACGGCGATCCCGCGCGCGATCACGGCCTCGTCGATCTCGTCACGATCGAAGAGCTCGCCCGTGAAGCGCCACAGTTCATTGAGCGAGCGCTGGATGCGTGCGTGGCTCTCCTCCGTGCCATCGCCGAGCCGGACCACCCACTCGCTCGAATGGCGAAGGTGATACTTGTCCTCCTTCACCGCCTTGGACGCGATGGCCGCAAGGCCCTCGTGCGCGCAGCCCGCGAGCGACTCCCAGAGGAGTACGCTGTACGCGTCGAAGAAGAACTGCCGCAGCATCGTGTCGCCGAAATCGCCGCGCGGCTGCTCCACCAGGAGACAGTTCCGGTACTTGGGGCCGTCACGAAAGTACGCGAGCGCATCCTCGTCGCGCCCCTGCCCTTCTTCTTCACCCGCCAGCTTCAGCAACTGCGCGGCTTGCCCGATCAGATCGAGTGCGATGTTCGCCGTGGCGATGTCCTCTTCGAGGATCGGGCCGTGGCCCGTCCATTCCGAGAGTCGGTGTCCGAGGATCAATCGGTCATCGCCGAGCCGAAGCAAGAACTCCACGAGCGGCTCTCCGAACGGTGCGCGGCGCGGCCCCGCCACGTTGATCACGCCTTCGGCTGCCTCGCCCGGCGCGATCCCGCCGACGTCCTCCTCGGACTCAGCCATCAGTAGACGCGGATCCCGCGGGGGATCTTGTAGAACTGCGGATGCCGGTACGCCTTGTCGTTCGCCGGATCGAAGAACGGCCCCGCGTCGCTGGGGGCCGACGCGATGATGGCCGAACTCGGGACGATCCAGAGATTCACGGCCTCCCCGCGTCGCGTGTACACGTCTCGCGCGTTCTGGAGGGCGTGCTCGGCGTCAGCCGCGTGCAACGAGCCGGCGTGCTCGAACGGCTGGCCCTGATTGCCCTGCGTAAAGACCTCCCAGAGCGGCCACGACTTCTCGCCGTTCGCCTCGGCGGCGGGCGTCGCCGCGGCCGGAGCGCCCTTGGCCGGCGCCGGCTTGGCGGCGCCTGCGCCCTTCTTGGCGGCGGCCATCAGGCGGCCTCGGTCGCGCGCGCGTGCTTCGCAGCGTGCGCCATCGCGGCCTCGCGCACCCAGGCGCCGTCGTGGTGCGCCTTGTTCCGCGCGGCCAGCCGCTCGGCGTTGCAGGGCCCGTGGCCCTTCACCACCTGCCAGAACTCCTCCCAGTCGATCTCGCCAAAGTCCCAGTTCTTGGTCTCGGCGTTGTACTTGAGATCCGGGTCCGGCAGTGTCACGCCGATCGCCTGCGCCTGCGGGATCGTGAGATTCACGAAGCGCTGACGGAGCTCGTCATTGGTCTTCCGCTTCACGCGCCACTTGAGCAGCTCTGCCGAGTTGGGCGAGTCCGTGTCGCTCGGCCCGAACATCATCAGCGACGGCCACCAGAAACGGTCCACGGCGTCCTGCAGCATCTCGCGCTGCGCGGGCGTGCCAGCCGCCAGCGTCGCACAGATCTCGTAGCCCTGCCGCTTGTGGAAGTTCTCTTCCTTGCAGATCCGCACCATCGCACGCGCGTACGGACCGTAGGAGGCCTTGGCGAGCACGGTCTGGTTCACGATCGCCGCGCCGTCCACGAACCACCCGATCACGCCCATGTCGGCCCACGAGAGCGTCGGGTAGTTGAAGATGCTGGAGTACTTGGCGGTGCCGTCGAGGAGCTGCAAGAAGAGATCGTGGCGGTCCACCCCCAGCGTCTCGGTCCCGCAGTAGATGTAGAGGCCGTGCCCTGCCTCGTCCTGCACCTTGGCGATCAGTGAGAGCTTCCGCCGCAGACTGGGCGCGCGCGTGATCCAGTTCCCTTCGGGGAGCATGCCCACGATCTCCGAGTGCGCGTGCTGCGCCATCATCCGGGTGAGCTGCTTGCGATAGCGCTCGGGCATCCAGTCCTTGGGCTCGATGCTCTCGCCGGCGGCGATGCGGGCCTCGAAGGCCGCCACGAGCGCCGGATCGTCCTGGGGGGTCGGTCGCTTCTCCATACGTCCAATCTATAGAGGTTCCGCGACCTCTGACAAACGGCGTATCTTCCATAGATGAGTCCCTCCGCCAAGCCGAACGCCGCCCTTACGGACGGGCAGGTCCGCCTCTCGGTCGCCGACGGCATCGGCACTGTGGAGTTCAGCCATCCCAAGGGAAACTCCCTCCCGGCCAAGCTGCTCAACGAGCTCGCCGCCGCGATCCAGACCCTCGGCGCCGACCCCGCGGCGCGCGTGATCGTGCTCCGCAGCGCAGGAGACAAGACCTTCTGCGCCGGCGCCTCGTTCGACGAGTTCACGGCCGTCGCCACGCCCGCGGAGGGCGCCGAGTTCTTCTCGGGCTTCGCGCGCGTCGTCCTCGCGATGATCCGCGCCCCCAAGTTCGTGCTGGTGCGTGTGCAGGGCCGCGCGGCCGGCGGCGCCCTCGGCGTGATCGCGGCGAGCGACTACGCGATCGCAGTGAGCACGGCGCAGGTGAAGCTCAGCGAGTTGCAGGTCGGCATCGGCCCCTTCGTCGTGGGCGTGGTGATCGAGCGCAAGCTCGGCCTCGCGGCGTTCCAGGCGCTCGGGGTGCACGCGGACTGGCACGACGCCGACTGGTGCGAGCGCCACGGGCTCTACTCGATGGTCGCAGCCGACGTGCAGGCGCTCGACGCGGCGGTGGACGAGCACGCCGCTCGCCTCGCCGCCAGCAACCCCGAGGCGATGGCCGAGATGAAGCGCGTGTTCTGGAAGGACACCGAGGGATGGGAGGTGTTGATGGCCGAGCGCGCCGCCATGAGCGGTCGCATGGTCCTCTCGGAGTTCACCCGCGCTGCGCTCGCGAAGTTCCGCGCGCGCTAGCGGCGTGCGATCCTGCGTCGGCGTGGTTCGGCGCGCCCTGCACCACGGTGTGCCGATCGCCGCGCCCTTCGCCCTGCTGCTCGCGGTCGGGCTCGCCGGCTGCACCGAGCGCGCGCCTCGCGCGGGAAGCGGCGACTGGGCGTTCGACACCACCGGCTTCCGGACCGTGATGATCCGATCCAACGGCGCGCAGCCCGCGGTCGACGGCGACTCGCGCGAGGGGATCGCCGCCGCAAGGGCGCAGCGTCTTCCGTACGTGGAGGTCGACCTGCTGCTGACCAAGGACTCCGTTCTCGTGACCGCGCACGACCTGAACCTCGGCGGCACCTGCGGTGACGTCCGCGAGCGGACGTGGGCGGAACTCGCGTCCTGCACCCTCGACGGCGGGCGGCACGTCGCATCGCTCGACGAGCTGCTCGAGGCGGGGTTCGTCGAGACCTTTCTCGATCTCAAGACCGGACTCGATCAGCCGGAGTTGAACGCCGTGGCGGTCGCGCGGGCCGTGGCCGCCGTCCAACGGGCCGACGCGTCCGGCCGAGCGGTGCTCATGATCTACGGCGTCACGCCGGAACTCGCCGCGACGGTGCGCGGGGCCGGCGTGCGAGCCGGTGCCAAGGGATATCCCGACAGCGACTCCACCGTGCGCGCGCTCATCGACCTGGCCGCCGCGCACGGGCTGGAGATGCTCTGCAGCGAGGCGCGCTTCATCACCCCGGAGCACGTACGGTACGCCACGTCGCGCGGGGTGTGGCTCCTGCCTTGGGATCTCCGCGGACCCGCCGGCGTGGCACACGCCAAAGCGCTCGCTGCGGCGGGCATTGGCGGCATGATCACGCGCGACGTCGCGCTGATCGACGCTCACGTGCGGCCCGCCGCCTCCCTGCGACGGAGTCCCTGAGCAAGCGCGGCGCCCAGGTCGTCCAGCAGGTCCCGCACATCCTCGAGTCCGACCGAGATCCGCACGAGTCCGGGCCCGATCCCGACGCGCCGTCGCTCGACCTCCGAGAGCTTGGAATGCGTCGTCGACGCGGGATGCGTCACGATCGTGCGGGTGTCACCCAGATTCGGCGAGTGCGAGCACAGCCGCAGCGCGTCCACGAACTCCACCGCGGCCGCGTAGTCGTCCAGTTCGAGCGTCAGCACGCCACCGCCCCACCGCATCTGTCGGCGGGCGAGCTCGTGCTGCGGGTGGGACGGCAGGAACGGATATCCAACGCGACGCACGGCCTCTTGCCCTTCCAGGGCGCGGGCGATCTCCAACGCATTCGCACAGTGGCGCTCCATGCGCAGCGACAGCGTTTCCAGGCTTTTCGAGAGCACCCAGCCATTGAACGGCGACAGCGCTGGCCCCGCGTGTCGGGCCAGATACCGCGCCTCACTCACGAGGTGGCGGTCCCCGACGATCGCGCCGCCCAGGACGCGGCCCTGTCCATCGATGAACTTGGTGGCGGAGTGCACGACCAGCGACGCGCCGAAGGCGATCGGCTTCTGGAGCACCGGCGTGCAGAAGCAGTTGTCGACGATCAAGGGGATCCCCCGCGACCGCGCCAGCGCCCCGAGCCGCTGGAGGTCCACCAGGGCGAGGCCGGGATTCGATGGCGTCTCCACGAAGATCACTTTCGTCGATGGCGTCAGCGCGCGCTCCCAGGCGGCTGGATCATCCCCGTCCACATACGTGTGGGCCACGCCCCAGCGCGGAAAGACCCGGGTCAACAGCTGGTGCGTGGACCCGAACAGGGCGACGCCAGCGACGACGTGATCTCCCGCAGAGACGAGGGAGGCGATGGCCGTGAAGACGGCCGCCATGCCGGACGCCGTCGCGATCCCGTCCTCGGCGCCTTCGAGCTGCGCGAGCTTCTCGACGAACTCGTCCGTGTTCGGGTTGGAATAGCGGCTGTACACGGCACCGTCGACCTCGTCCGCAAAGAGCGCGCGCGCGTGCTCGGCGCTGTCGAAGACGAAGCTGGACGTGAGGAAGAGCGGCACGGCGTGTTCGCGCGCGGCCGAGCGAGGCACCTGGGTGCGGATCGCGATCGTGTCAGGACGCATGAGCAAGAGACCCGGATGACGTGAGGGGAAGATCCGCTCGAGGCGGGATGGGCGACGCGCTTCGGATGAGATCGGCGAGCAGGGCGGACGCCGTCGCCGCACCACCCGCTCCGCGGCCCCCCACGAGGATCCTCCCGGCGGACGCGCTGTCGATCTCGATCACGTTCTCCTCGTCCACAGCCCGCGCGAACGCGTGCGAGGCGGGCAGGAGCGCGGGCGCAACGTGCGCGTGCACGGCTCCGCCCACGCAGCGCACGGTCGCCAACAGACGCACCCTCCGGTCCCGGCGCGCTGCGAGGGCGAGGAGCGGACCGAGTTCTGGCGGCAGTGCGCGCACGCGCACCGGGAGTGCGCTGGGGTCCACGCCGAAGGCGATCCACGCCAGCACCGCGATCTTGTCGGCCGCGTCCACGCCCTCGAGGTCACGACGGGGGTCGGCCTCCGCGAACCCCAGGCGCCGCGCAGCCTGGAGCGCCTTGGCGAAGCTTGCGCCGCGCTCCATCCGCGAGAGAATGAAGTTCGTCGTGCCATTGAGGACGCCGCGCACGCACCGCACGCCGTGTCCGGCCAGCCCGTCGCGCAGCAGGCGCACCACCGGAACACCGCCCCCGACCGCCGCCTCGAACTCGAGCGCGGCGCCGCGCGTCCGATACCGCGCCGCGAGGTCTGCGAGGGTCGGACCCACCGCGCGAAGCAGCGCCTTGTTCGCAGTGATCAGGCGCCGACCGGTCGTGAGCGACTCCACGGCGATGCGCGAGGCCGCGTCCACGCCGCCGATCGCCTCGACGACCACGTCCGACGGCGCGTGTAGGAACTCCTCCACGTCGCTCGTGAGCAGCGCGGGATCAAGGGCAACGCCGCGCACCCGCTCGGGCGATCGCACGAGCACTCGCGACAGCATCACGCGGATCCCGTGCCGCCGGAGCAAGCCGTCCCCGTGGGCACCCAACAGCTCGATGAACGCGCCGCCCACGGTCCCGCACCCAGCCAGTGACACCCGCACGATCTTGGTCACGCGACCTCCACGCGGTCGGCCGCACCCAGCGCGTCACGCAACAGCACGCCCACCTGCTCGCGCTCGAGCAGGAAGGCATCGTGGCCGTGCAGCGAGTGGATCTCGCGGTACTGGCCGCCGCACGCGCGAACCCAGCACTCCACGTCCTCGGCCGGATACAAGAGGTCGCCCGGGATCCCCACGCCGGTGAACGCGGTGCCGCTCGCGCGCAACCGATCGCCCGCGCCCCCGTCACGCCGCGCGACATCGTGCGCATCCATCGCGTCGAGCAGCGCCAGATAGCTCGCGGCGTCGAAGCGGTCCACCAGACGCGCGCCGTGCGCCTGCAGCCACTCCTGGATCTCGAAGCGCCCGTCCGGGAGCTTCCGCCGGCCGAACCGCCCGGCGAGCCCGTCCGGCGTCCGATACGTGAGCATCGCCACGCGCCGTGCCATCGCAAGACCATCGGTGCCGAACGCGCGGACGAGATCGCGCTGGACCGCGCCCCAGCCGATCGCGGACGCCCCCTGCGCGGCGGGCGCGGCGAAGACCAGCGCGCGCTCCACGAGCCCGGGAAACGACGCCGCGAGTTCCAGCGTCACCATTCCGCCGAGCGATCCTCCGGTCGCCAACTGCACGCGCCGCACGCCGCAGCGCTCCAGGAACACCCCGATCGCACGCGCGATGTCGCGTGTCGTCAGTGCCGGAAACCCGTCGTTCCCCCGTGCAGGTCCGGAGCTGCCGTAGCACGATCCGATCAGGTTCGGCGCGAACACGGCGAGCCCTTTCGCCTCACGCTCACCGACCCACGGGAGCGCGCTCCGCCACCACTCGAGCGCACTGCCCGGATCGCCGGTGAGCGCGTGCAGCACCAGCACCACGTTGCGTCTCGTGACGTTCAACGCGCCGGCTTGATGGTACGCGACCGACGCCCCCTCCAGCGTCTGGCCGCTGTCGAGCGGGATCGGCGGCAGTGCCACGCGGCGCAGCGTGAAGGCGTCGTGGTCGAGCGTGGGAGCGGATGAAGGTGTCATGGGCATTCCGGGAAAGGGACCGCGGAACGCAAAAGCCCTCTCCCGGAGGAGAGGGCCGCTTGGGGCGCGCCTTGGGCAGCACCGGGCAAGAAAAAGGCCCACGGCGCTGCCGCGGGCACTGAGCGTTTTAGCACATTCTTTTACGTGGCGGCAATCGCGGCAAATGACCACGGCATCAGTTGTCTCCAGCAACGCGGAGGATATTCCGCGCTCGAACGGCTGTCAAGCCGCCCCCCGCCAACCGCTACGCGTACAGCCCGGTGATCGCCTCCTCGAACGTCTCCTTGTGCCCGCCGGCGATGATGCGCTGCGTGGCCTCGAACCCCGCCGTCTCGAGCCGTTCCGCCGCCTTGAGCAGCGTCTTTACCTCGAACGGCTGTCCTTCGATCACCGAGAGATACTCCTCGACCGCGGTGAGGTAGCCCATCATCCCGCCGAGCTCCGTCGGCGCGAAGATGCGCTGCGCATCGCGCAGCACCTCGACCCCATCCGGATCCGGCATCACGAGGTTCTCGCTGCCACAGATCACGCGCAGCCGCGCGTTCTTCGCGCACGCAGCCACGGAGCCCATGTCCAGCGTGGCACCCGCCGCGTTGATCGCGAGCGCGTCCATCGGCAGTCGGAGAAAATCATGCTTCGACTCGGGGCCCCACGTGCGGATCCCCATGGCCTCGAGCTCTGCGCGCCGCTCATCGCGGGCCTCGCACACGAGCAGCGTCACGCCCGGGTGCGTCTGCATCCGCTCGACGATGTGCATGCCGATGTTGCCGCATCCGATGAGCCCGACGGTCGCCTGCTCCAGCGCGATCCCCGAGGCCCGCAGCATTCCCTTCAGGATCTGGTAGTTCCCCTCTCCCGTCGGGATCGACGTGTCGGAGACAATGCTCCCCGCGAACCGTGCGTGCAGGAACTCGAGCGAGCCGCCCTTGTCGCCGTGCATCTTGCCGTGTCCCAGGTCCTGGCCGGTCGTGATGTGAATGCCCGCCGAGGACTCCACGTGGCGCAGGCACTCGGCGGCGAACTCGAGGAGCTCAGCGTCCCGCGGATTGCCCACGCGCGCATCGTCCGTCGGCAGGAGCACGCACTTCCCGCCGACCACGCGGGTCAGGTCACGCACCGCCAGCGGCCCGCCCACCTGGATCACGCGCGACCAGTGGACCTTCTCCTCCATGCCGATCGCGAGCGCGATCGCCTCTCGGTCCGTCGTGAAGCCCGGCGACGCCGAGCGCGCGAGGGGCGCAATGCGAAAGCCGCCGAGCGAGAGCTTCCCCGATCCCGGCGGCGCGTGGGTCGCGATCGAGAGGATCCACGGCTCGTTGGGGTGCGTGTAGCGGTAGACCCAGACGTTCGGGTTGCGCGAGTCCGCGAGCTCGGGCAGCAGCTTGGCCGCGTCGACGGGCGAGAGGGTCGTGAGGTGCACGCCTGAATCTACTCGCAGGACCGTCCGTACGTTTGGTCGGCCGCGGCCGGGCACGAGGTCCGACGTTAGATTCCGGCCGTGGCATTCCCTTATCTCCGGAGTCTCCCGCTGGTGCGACGTGCGCAGTGCGGCGCGGCGATCGCCTTCGCGATCGCCCTCTCGGCCTCCGCCCTGTCCGGGCAGGCATCGAACACGGCCCCGATCGCCAGCCTCGACTCGGCGTGGGCGTCGATCTCGCGCGCCTACTACGACACTGCCTTGGTGAGCGGCCGTTGGCGCGTGGTCTTCGACTCGCTGCGCCGAGAGGTCGCTGCGGGAGACGACGCCGCGGTGCGGTCCGCCATCCGTGAGCTGATCCGCGTCCCGGGTCAGTCGCACTTCGCGTTGATCCCCGCCGGGGCAGTGCCCTTGCCGAGCGCACCCCGCGGATCTGGGCGCCCCGGAACCAGCGGGATCGACGTCCGAACGATCGGAGACTCGCTCGTCGTGTGGCGCGTGGAAGCCGGAAGTGCGGCGGCGCGCGCCGGGGTTCGCGTGGGCGGCGTGATCACGCATGTGGACTCGATCCCCGTGGATTCCATCGTGGCGCGCCTGGGTCTCGCGTTCGGGCGCGGCGCCCGTCAGGTGCGCCAGATGAGCGCCGCGTATGCCAAGAATCGGCTCAGCGGGACCGAAGGCGATACCGTGCGTTTCACCTATCGCGCCCCACGCGCGCGCCGCGGCACGCCGGTCGTGCTCGTGCTCCGGCCGATCGAGGGGCGCAGCACCCAGTTCGGGAACCTGCCGCCGATGGTGGTGCGCGTGACGCACGATTCCGTGCGCGTGCGCACGGCGAGCGGTCAGCGGTGGATCCCGTTCGTGGGATTCAACGCGTGGCTCCCCGCGGTCATGCAGGACTTTGACACGGCGCTGTTCGGATCACGTACGGCGTCCGGCATGATCCTGGATCTGCGAGGCAATCCCGGCGGCGTCGTCGGGATGATCAGCGGCGTTTCCGGGCACTTCGCCGACAGCGCCGTGGCGCTCGGCACCATGTACGGTCGCGGCGCGACGCTCATCACGCGCGCCAATCCGCGGCTCGTGAACACCGCCGGTGTGCGCGTAGGCGTCTACAGCGGGCCGCTCGCGATCCTCGTGGATGAGTTCACGGCCAGCACGTCCGAGTTCTTCGCTGCGGGGCTGCAGGCCGTCGGACGTGCGCGCGTCTTCGGCGAACGCTCCGCGGGGCAGGCGCTGCCGTCGCTCATGCAGCGACTTCCCAATGGCGATGTCCTGATGCACCCGATCGCTGACCACGTTGATGCGGCGGGCCGCCGCGTCGAAGGCGACGGGGTCACGCCCGACGAGCTGACGCCACTCACCACTCGCGACCTGCTGGCCGGTCGTGATGCCGCCCTCGAAGCCGCACGCGCCTGGTTGGCGCGCACCATTCCCTGATCCCTTCACCTGCAGAGGTCCTTGTGAGACTGTCCGTCCGTTCACTCACGCTGTCCGCGCTGGCTGCGGCACTCCCGCTCGCGCTCGTCGCCCAGACGCCAGCCGAGATCCACGCTCGCTACAACCGCGCGGTGGATCCCGAGGGCAAGGCCGCGTCGATCCAAGGGATGAAGACGACGCTCACCATGGAGATCGCGGCGGCAGGGATTCGCGCCAGCATCACCTCGGTACAGGCGCGACCGGCACTCATGGTGCTCAACATCGACATTCCCCAGCTCGGCGTGATGCGCCAGGGCTACGACGGCACCACCGCGTGGGCGAGCGACCCGATGCAGGGTCCGCGGATCATGACGGGCTCGGAGGCGACCGCCTTCGTGGATGAGTCCGACATGCGTGGACTCCTCCGCACCATGGAACTCTTCTCGGCGGTCGATCCCGCCGGCGAGGTGACCGTGGATGGCGACCGCGCACTTTGCCTCAAGCTCACCTGGAAGTCAGGACGCGAGACCACGGAGTGCTACTCGACCACCACCGGGTTGATCACCGAATCGCGCGCGAAGCAGGAGGCGCAGGGCAGCGTCATCGACGCCGTCACGCACTACCAGGACTACCGTCTCGTGAGCGGGTTCATGATGCCGCATCGCGTGGTGCAGAACATGATGGGCATGCAGCAGGTGATGACGCTCGTGAGCGTCGAGTTCGGCCCGCAGCCCGCCTCAGTGTTCGAGCTCCCGCCCGAGATCAAGGCGCTCAAGCCCTGATCTCGGCGGGGTGCTGCGGCGCGCTCAACGCACCAAGGCGTCGATGAAGAACTCCATCATCCGCTGCTGGTTGAGCGCGCTGTGGCCCCCGTCGGGGCCGACCTGCACCTCGAAGCTCTTCCCGGCCTGCTGCAAGGCGCGGATCAGCTGCATCGAGTTGTTCGGGTGCACGTTGTCGTCGGCGGTGCCGTAGTAGATCATGAGTCGGCCGCGCAGGTTCGCGACGTAGTTCATCGCGTTGCCCTTGTCGTAGCCCGCCGCGTTCACCTGCGGCGTGTACATGAACCGCTCGGTGTAGATCGTGTCGTAGTGATGCCAGCTCGTCACCGAGCTCGACGCGCTCGCCGCGTGGAAGGCGTCCGGATGCCGCAGCAGCGCCATCACCGACGCGTACCCGCCGTACGACGACCCGAAGATCCCGACCCGGCCACCATCCACGTAGGGCAGCTTCGCCAGCTCGCGTGACGCGGCCGCGAGGTCGTCGATCTCCACCTCGCCCAACTTGAGATAGATGGCGTCCAGCGCCCGCTTACCGCGGAAGTTCGCCGAGCGTGCGTCGAGCGTGACGTAGAGGAATCCGAACTCCGTGAGCGCGCTCGGCGTCGTGAAGTTCGCGGTGGCGCGGTTCGACTCCGGGCCAGCGTAGACGGAGAACAGCACCGGATACTTCTTCGTCGGATCGAAGTTGGACGGGCGATGCAGCATTAGCGGCAGCTTCGTCACGCCGTCGGCGGCCGTGTACTCCATCATCTCCACGCGGCGGAACCCGGCCGCGTCGAACGCGGACAGGTCGCTCTCGGCGATCGTCGCCACCGCGCGGCCATCGGCGTCCATCAGGCGCGACGTCGGCGCGCGGTCGTGGGTCTGCGCCACGTCCACGAAGTGCCGTCCATCCGGTGCGACGCTCACCGTGTGCGTCATCGTCGGATCCGTGAGCCGACGGTCGCCGCGCCCGTTCAAGCCCACGCGATGCAACTGTTGCTTCAGGTAGTGGTCGCCGCTGCGCGCGTAGTACCAGAGGACGCCGGCGCGTTCATCCACCTTCACGATCGCCCCGGCTTCGAACGTCGAGTGCGAGGTGAGCGTGGCGAGGAGGCGACCCGTGTTCTCGTAGAGGTAATAGTTGCGATATCCCGTGCGCTCCGACGCCCAGATGAACCGCTTCCCGTCCGCGAGCCAATGAATGGCGGGATGATTCTCCGTCCAACCTGTCGGCCACTCTTCCCGCACGATCACGCGACACGCGCCCGTGGACGGCGCGCACGCCGCGAACTCCATGATGTTCTGTCGACGGTTCGTGCGGTTCACCAGCACCTCACGTCCGTCGGGGCTCCACCGGATGTTGTAGACGTAGTGGCCGATCACCTCGTCGGTGAAGGGCTTGCCATCGCGGACGTCGAGCCGCACGCTCCGGCCGCTCGCCACGTCGTACACGAACAGATCCACGATCGGGTTGTCGGTGCCCGCCTTCGGGTACGCCTCGACCATCACGCTCCCCTGCACCGCCGTCTGATCGGTCTGGAGCCAGTAGTCGCGCA
>CAZGFE010000033.1:27833-29966 GCA_964524665.1 uncultured Gemmatimonas sp. | reverse complement strand
TGGGCGTGTCGCCCGAGAGGAGCTTGGCCTTGGACTTGCCGAACGAGAACGCCTTGTTCCCACCGGCCTGCATCTGCCGGAACAGGAAGATCCAGATGCCGAAGATGATGATCCACGGCAGCATCTGCAGGAGCATCTGCAGGAACGACACCCGCGGATTCTCCGACTTGATGGCGACGTTCTTGGACCGCAGGAGCTCGACCTCGCTCTCGCTGTCCTTCACCGGCCACTGCGTGGTGAACTTGCGGGCCTCGCGTCCGTCGATGAGGACCCGGTTCTTGAACTCGCCGTGCACATCCTTCCCGCCGATGATCGTCACGCGCGCGATGTTGTCGACGGACAGCTGCTGCTCGTAGAGCGAGTAGTCGATCTTCGGCGAGTCCTCATCGCCCGCGGTGGCGAGCTGGATGAAGACCAGCGGCACGAGGAACGCCAGGATCCAGAGCGAGAGCGTACGCGAGCGGCTCCCACCTGGGGTCGGCTTCGGATTGGGCGCTGTGGCCATTGCAGTTCTCTCTTACTTGAGGCTGGCCACGTAGGGCACATGGCGGAAGTTCTCCGCATGGTCCAGTCCGTAGCCCACCAGGAATTCGTTCGGAGCGTCGAACCCGACGAACTTCACCGGGTGGGACAGGTGCTCCGCGATGTGTTTGTGCAACAAGGCGCAGATCTCCAGCGACTTCGGCTTCCGCTCCCCCAGCAGCGCGAGGAGCTTTTGCAGCGTGCGGCCCGAGTCCACGATGTCCTCGACGAGGAGGATGTGCTTCCCCTCCAGTTCCGTCTCCGGATCGTAGACCAGACGCACGTTGCCCGACGACACCGTGGCCTCGCCGTAACTCGACGCCACCAGGAAGTCGACGTGCAGCGGACGACGGATCTGACGAACCAGATCCGCCAGGAAGACGAAGCTCCCCTTGAGAAGCCCCAGAACGAGGAGGTCGCCGTCGGGATACGCCGCCGTGATCTCCTGCCCCATCTCCTGCACCCGCCGCGCGATCGTCGCCTCGTCGAACGCAATGCGCTGCACCGCGCGACCGAGGAGGCGCGGATCCGCGCCGGAGGCAGAAAGTGTCATCCCTTCAATATATAGTCGTCACTCTCCAACGTCGTTCCCGCGCGCGCCGGGCCGGATGACGAACGTCGTCGCCGTCCGGGAGATGCGCGCCCCGCCGGCGAGGGGGATCTCGGCGCCGGGGGCGGCGTGCAACGCCCATTCCGCAGCGCGCGCGATCCCACGGCGGTCCATCACCACGCCCACGCGGGCGGTGAGCGCCGGCCAGAGCACACTCCACCCGGCCTCCGCGAGACCGTCCAGTGGGCGGGCGCGCACGACGAGCGCGCCGTCGGGGTTCCGGCTGAGTGACAATCCATCGACCGCGTCCTCGATCCCCGCGCGCACCTCCGCAGCCCGCTCGCCGAGTCCCCAGCACCACTCAGCGAACCCGGGCTGCGCGGCTTCGAGCGCGGGCAGCAGATCGAGGCGCACACGGTTTCGCTGGTGCGCGCGACTCGTGTTGGACGGATCTTCCACGTACCGGACACCGTGTTCCGCAGCGTACGCCGCCAGCGTCGCGCGCGCCGTCGTGAGAAACGGACGGACGGGAGGCGCGTCCGCCTCGGCCGCAGATGCGTCGCGGTCCAGCATCCCCGCGAGTCCGCGCGCGCCGCTGCCGCGCAGAATGCGCATCACGATCGTCTCGATCTGGTCGTCGCGCGTGTGCGCCGTGACGACGCGCGCGCCAAACTCGGCGGCCCACGCCCGCAGGAACTTCCATCGTGCACCGCGCCACGCGGATTCCGTGCCCGCCACGTCCGAGCCCAGACGCCCGCTTGCCACGGGCAGCTCTCGCTCCTCCGCCGACCGCGCGACCAGGGCGGCGGCGCGCCGCGCCGCCGCCCCCGTACCGTGGTCAAAGGTCGCCACGGCGGCGATCGCCTCGCGCCGCCAGCGATGCATCGCGTCGAGCAGCACCATCGAGTCGCGGCCGCCGGAGACCGCCAGCAGCCACCGGCCGCGCGGGAGCGCGCTGAGCGCGCGGTGCACCGCGCCGCTCACGCCGGCCGAGGCGTCTTCACTTTGCGCGCTCACAACGCTAAGATACCACGCGTTGCGACCACCCACCGCGCCACTCG
>CAZGFE010000033.1:0-27733 GCA_964524665.1 uncultured Gemmatimonas sp. | reverse complement strand
TGCGCGCTCACAACGCTAAGATACCACGCGTTGCGACCACCCACCGCGCCACTCGGAGCAAGCCCGTGGAATCCTCGATCGGCGGACCCCTTGGCACCCTCATTGCCGGACTCGGCATGGGCGCGTACTACGTGGGACTCACCTGGATCAACGTCCTGCTCGGCGTCGTCCTGACGCCGTTCTTCATCATTCCGCTCACGTGGGTGCAGGACGCGCTGGCGAAGCGCAAGGCCGCCGCCGCGAAGTGAACGCGCCGGGCGGGCTGGTCGCCGCCTGACACTCTGACGCCGACCGTACCGTAGGGATGAGGGGCGATGACCGGCTGCGCCGGTGTCGCCCCTTCATTGTGTCCCACGTAGTTTCCAGTGCTGGCGTTCCACACCACCCTCGGACTCGGAGTCCGCCGTGATCGTGTTCCTGATCGTTCTCGCTGTGGTCGGCGTTTGGCTCGTCATGGCCTACAACGGATTGATCGCGCTGCGCAATCAGACGGCCAATGCGCTCAAGCAGATCGACGTGCAGCTCAAGCGTCGCCACGACCTGATCCCCAACCTCATCTCGTCCGTTCAGGGCGCGATGGACTTTGAGAAGGACACGCTGCAGGCCGTCGTCGAGGCGCGCAACACGGCCATGAAGGCGTCCGCCGGCCTGGATCCGCAACACGTGAAGGCGTCGGCGGCCGCGGAATCGCAGCTGACGGGCGCGCTCGGCCGGCTCTTGGCCGTGGTCGAGGCATACCCGGACCTCAAGGCCACCGGCAACATGCGCCAGCTGCAGGAAGAGCTGACCTCGACGGAGAACAAGGTCTCGTTCGCACGCCAACTCTACAACGACACCGCGACGCACTACAACACCAAGCAGCAGCAGTTCCCGACGAACTTCGTGGCCGGAATGGCGAACGCCACGCCGGCGGAGCTCTGGGAGATCGAGGACGCGGCCGAGCGGGCCGTGCCGAAGGTCGAGTTCCGTCGAGGATCGTAGGAGCACTTCTTCACCACGAAGGCACGAAGGGCTCGGAGCGATCCCTGGACGTCGTCGTTCCATTCCAAGCTTGCTCGGAGCTACGGTACGCTTGCTCCCGCGCGAAGCCCTTCGTGCCTTCGTGGTGCAGAAGTCCCCTCTTGGTGAACCGTGGCTGACACGACCCTGAACCTCTTCGAACAGCAGGCCGCCAACCGCCGAAAATCGTGGTGGTTGGTCGGCCTGTTCTTCGTCTTCTTCGCGTGGCTCGGGCTCGGCGGCGATCTCGTGCTGTATCTCGCGTCGCGCGACGCGCCGCTGGGCAGCGTCGGCTACGTGCACCGCGTGCCCTGGCTCGGTCTCCTGATGAGCGGGATCGCGCTCTGGATCGTGCTGGACATCCTCCGGAACGGGGCCAAGAAGGTCCTGTGGTCCACCGGAGCCGTGCGGCTCGACCAGCCCAAGACCGACCTCGAGCGACAGTACCAGAACGTCGTCGAAGAGATGGCGGTCGCCTCGGGAGTGCCGGTCCCCAAGACCTACATCGTCCAGGACTCGGACCCGAACGCCTTCGTGACCGGAAGCACGCCGCTCGAATCGCACCTGGCGGTCACCCAGGGGCTCTTGGACACCCTGGACCGCGATGAACTGCAGGCGGTCGTCGCGCACGAGATGGGGCACGTGAAGAACGAAGATGCCCGCCTCATGACGCTGATGGCTGGCTTGGCTGGGGCGGTCCTGCTGCTCCGTGACGGCATCGCCCGCATGGTCTTCCGGGGCGGGATGCGCGGCGGAGGGGGCAGGCGGAGCGGCGGCGGAAAGGACGGGAATCCGCTGGTGGCTCTGCTGCTCGCGGTCTGGCTGATCAGCTGGTTGCTCGCTCCCCTGGTCACCCGGCTGCTGGCCATGGGGATCAGCCGGAAGCGCGAGTTCCTGGCGGACGCTATGGCGGCCCAGTTCACTCGAAACCCGATGGCACTGGCGACAGCCTTGGAGAAGATCGAGGCGGCCGAGCATCCCACGAAGTCGATCAACGCGGGCGTGGCGCACCTGTGCATTGCGGACCCCACGCAGCGCAAGGTGAACGACCGCGAAGGAGGCCTGGCAGAGCTCTTCGGGACGCATCCACCAATGCGGCTCCGGGTCGCTCGGCTCAAGGCCATGGTGTTCCAGGCGCAGAAGCGCGGTCGTGACAATATGCCTGTCTGACAGTCTGTGTTGGTGAAGCTGATGACGGTTCCCGGGAGGTCAGAGCCCAGCCGGACCTGACGACTGCGGCTTGAGGCTGCCGGCGCCGCATCTCCAGGCGCTGCCTTCGAATCATGGGTGCAGGACCGAGTTCCTGAGCTGGCGCACCTCTTGGCGATTGTGGAGATGCTGTTTTGTGATCGAAGAGAACCACGACGATCGATCACCGCGTTGTATGCACCGATTTCTGCATATACTTCCCATCATATGCATTCAAGGCATCACGTGAATGCATATCGGTAATACCGCATTTTATAAAGCTTTATAGCTGTAAAGCTAATGTTAACTGAGAGCGCGAGGCTCTCCTGTGCCATGCTTTCCACAAGAAGAGGCAGCGATGTCCAAAACCATTGCCATCTTGGTCGGTCCAGACTATGAGGACCTCGAGGTTTGGTATCCGAAGCTGAGGTTGGAGTCTGCTGGTTTCTCGGCTCCTTTGGTTGGAGCCCGAGGAGCGACATTCCGCGGGAAGCACGGCTACCCTGCCCCGACAGAGGTTGCGCTTGAGGACATCAATCCCGCCGATCTGGCGGGCGTCCTCGCGCCCGGGGGATGGGCGCCGGACAAGCTCAGGCGGGACCCGGTAGTGCTGAACTTGGTCCGCGGCGTCCACCAACAGGGGGGCTTGGTGGCCACCATCTGTCACGGACCCTGGATCCTGATCTCGGCGGGGATCGTCCGCGGACGCCGGCTGACCTCCACGGTCGGCATCCGGGACGACCTGGTGAACGCCGGCGCCAGCTGGGTGGACGAGGCTGTGGTGGTCGACGGGAACATCATCTCGAGCCGGGTGCCAAGGGATCTCCCTGCCTTTGGGGAGGCCTTGGTGGACTGGCTGTCGGGAGGGCGTCCGGCGGGCCGAAGCGGCTGAGCATTAGGATGTGATAGCGCCGGCAAGGAACGCGACCGGAGTGCCGATACGAGGTCCAGAACTCAACTGGAGCCTGTATGCGGCAGACCTCGAACTCACTGATCACGATGGTTGCGCTGGTAGCCGGAACCGTGGCGCTCGCCCGCCCGGCGGAGGCGCAGCGGGTCTCGGTGAGCGACTCCAAGGCGGCGATCCGGGTAGCCGCGTCCGCCGCCGTGCCCTACATGCTGCACCTCCAGCGGGTGGGCGCTTGGACGGTCGTGGAGCAGTCGGCCACGTCTTCGGTGGTCGAACTGCGTGTCCGTGCCGCCGCCAACGCCCGCTGGCGCCTGGATGTGAACGTCGAGTCTGGAGCGGGTGAGGTGCACTGCGAGACCGGGGACTGGTTCCCGGCCGACGGAACCACCGGTCCGCGTCCCGTGATCCTGCTCGGCGCGCCGACCGATCCCGTGGAGGTGGTGGTACGCCTCCGGATCTATGGTACGCCCGCGGAGGTTCGTGCCGCGCAGGCCCGGGTCGTCATGACGCCCGTCGCGACCGATCAGGGCGCCGTGAGCGTCAGCTGGATGGGAAGCGAGTAGGTCCCGGGTCCGTCCAGCGCCCAGGAGTACCGCGCGCGCAGATAGAGGTTGATCACCGCCGCCCCCGACGCTGCGCCTGAAGACATCGAGACGTTGGTCGTGGTCATGTCGGTGAACGGCCCCCCGACCAGGGTGCCCCACTGCAGATCAGCCGCCGGGCGATCGGACCGCGCCTCCGCGCCGGCAAAGTTCCAGAGCGCCTGCGTGCTCCGGATCGACAGCGTCCAGCCTTGATTGGCCCGCACCGTCACGCCGAGAAGCGCCGGGTTCCCGAACCCGTTGGCGAAGCTGTTCCCATCAGGCGTCGGGATGGTCACGCTCGAGGCAGAGGTCGCCATGCCCACGGCGGCGGTGATCGTCACCGTGATCGCGTGGCTCGCGTCGTTGCCGAACGTGCAGGACGCCTGGTTGTTCACTTCGCACGTGCCCTGCGCGGTCGCCGACCGGACCGGTGTTCCCAGTCCCAGCGCTCCTATGAGGACAAGACAGACGGCGTGCGCGCGCGGGCTCACGGCTGCCTCGTGGCGCGGAAGGACCCGACCTCGCCGGTAGAGAGCTGCTGCCATTCGCCGGAAAGCGTGTCGCCGTTGACGCTCACGCGCGCCAAATGCCGACGGTCGCCGGAGGCGAGCGCGACGTCGAAATCGGCGTCGCGCAGGCCGATCACGCGGCCGGAGATCGCGCCGCCATCGGCCACGGGCACCCCGCCGCCGTTGCTCTCGGTGTAGCTGAGCGTGCCGAGCACGAGGTCTCGCTCCTGCGAATCAATGATCAGCGTTCCGTTGAGCGACAGCGCCGGCGCGACCTGCGTCCCGCTGTACGTCCAGCTGCCGACGAGCTCAGCGAACGGTCCTTCGGCGCCTCCCGTCAACTCGCACCCGCTCACGAGCAGCGGTGCGAAACAGACCGTGATCGCCAACGCGCGCGCCCTCATGGGCGGGGACTCCCCTGGCTGACGCGGCCCGAGGATCCGCCGCGGCCTGGCGGCGTGATGATCCGGATCTGGCGCCCGCGCACCGGTACCCGGAGACTGCTGCGCTCGTGCGGCAGCACGTCCACGGTGATGTCGGTCGGCACACGGACGGGTTCCCGCAGATTCCCGCCGTCCACGCGGAGCGTGTAGCGACCCGTCGGGATCCCGTCGAAGACCACCGTCGCGCTGTCGGACGCGCGCCCGACCCACTCGAAGCCGGTGTCGTCCTTGAGCAGCACGACCGCCTGACTCAGATCGACGGCCGGGACGCGGCCGCTCTCGTCGGGCGTCAACTCGAGTCGCACGCTGACGTGGCCCGTGGGCAGCAGCGGCACGTCGCGGATCTCGACCGCATCCGCCCCAAGCGTCGGGTGCGCCACCAGCCCGGCCGGGATGCTCGCGATCTCCACCTGCGTACGGCCTCGGGCCGCCGCCGGCAACCGATACCGCCCGTCCCGGCGACTCACCACCCGATCCGATCCGCGTCGCACGGTCACGCCGCCAACACCCGGCTCACCCGGGTCGCGCACGCCATTGCGGTTGCGATCCTCGAAGACCCAGCCGTCGGGTCCAAGCATGGCCGCCGAGAAGATGCGCGACGACGTTGCGAGGCCGACCGCGAACACCGTGCTTACGCGACCGCGCGCGTCACGGAAATACGGATTGCGCTCGATGGATGCGACCAGATCCACCCCGCCGGGCAACGCCGACCGTACGCTCCCTTTGGCCGAGAGCGCGGGAGCGGTCGAGCCCAGGCGATTGTACCCGATCGTCGTGTTGAACTGCGCCGGCCGGCCAAGGACCAGCACGGGCAGGCTCGACCAGCGCGCGGTGGTCGCCCAGCTCTCCGTCGGCAGCCCGACGCCGCCGCCGGTCTGGTGGAGCGAGCCCCCCACGGCGAGGTTGCCGATCCGGTCGAATTCGCGGCTGCCGTCCACGCGGATGGAACGTCGCCCCGACGTGGCTTCGGCGTTGGACCCGTCAAGCAGCTCCGTGCGCCGCGACAGCACGCCCTGCTCGACCTCCGCTGTGATGCCGTACTCGCCGAGTCGCCAATCCGTCCCCGCCGCGACCGAACGCTCGGAGGAGCCGAAACCGCCGAAGCTCACGGACTGCCGCCGCGCATCGTTCCGGGCATCCCGGTACCGCAGCGAGACGTTGCCGTCGTCCGAGACCCGATACCGCTGCCCGAGCACGAACGTGCGCGAGGTCTGATCGCGGACCACACTGCCGTTGTCGCGAGTGCTTCCAAAAAAGACGTCGGCCGACCACCGCTCGGTGAGGAGCCGCGACGCCGACGCTTGGAGATCGTTGACCGCGCGAGCGAACGCTGCGCTGCCGCCTGGTGCGTGCGAGAATCGCAGCGACGCGCGCTCGCCGGGTCGCGAGTGCATCACCGAGACGCCGGCACCGACGCCACTGCCGTGACGACTCGACCGCAGCGCGAGATCACCACCAGCGACCAGCGTGCCGAACCGGTTGCTGGTGTACTCGACCCCCAACGCGCTGAGCTCGCGCCCGAAGGGCCCCTCCTCCCGCAGCACCGCGACACCGCCGCCCAAGCGCCCGAACTCCTCCTGCTGCGCATAGGACGCGCCCACGTACGCCCCCGAGGAACGGCCGCCGGCACCGCCTCCGGCAACGATCACGCGGGCGGACATCTCCTCGTTGTCGCGCGAGACCTGCACACCCTGACCGGTGATGTTGGTGCCCGTGAGGTCGCCAAGATGCGCGCCGACCGCGCCGGCCGTGGCCACCCAGTCGCGGCCGGCCAACGTGCCGGAGAGCGGAACGCTCGTCGCTCCGACGGCGCTGAGCCCCTGCGTCGCGAGCCCGTACGTGCGCGGCATCGAGGACGCGCGCACCGCGAGGGTCACCCCATCCGCCACCGGCCCGACCAACTCGGCACCCAGCACGGTGGCAAGATCACCACCGCCCGACGCCATCGCCACGCGCGGGCGCACGATGAACCCGCCGTTCTGCATCGACGGTTCCGACACGCCAAGCACCGTCGACACCTCGCGCCGCGCCACGGTGTCCCGGTGCGGACGGATCCAGAGCCCGACGGTGTGATCGCCGACGTTCGCGGCGGCAGGCACAGTCACCGCGGCGGGGATCTCCACCCGCGAGCGCGCCGGCACGACCACCGTCCGCGTGCCCACCGGACGCGACACCCATCCACCCGGTGTCCGCACCGCGTACTCGAGCGTGTCCGGCGCGTTGCCGTGGTTCGTCACGTGATACGCAAGCTCCACTCGGTCCCCGGCGCGGAGACCGCGGAACTCGCGCGCACCGGTGGCCGAGTACCCACGCACCGCCGGCACGCGCAGGAAGATCGGCACCACGTACTCGTCGCCGCTCGCTCCACGAAAGACAACATCGGCCACATCGAGGATCCCCACGAGGGCTTCGGCCGGCACGCGCAGCGTGAGCAACACGCGCCGGTTCTCGGACGGTCGCAGCACACCCTCGGTGCGTCCGACCACGTCGGTCAGGCCGCTCAAGCGCACGTCGAATGCCACCTCGCGCTCGTTCCGCAGCGCCTCCGGGATCGCGATCGTGATCGTCACGTAGGTGCGCGGCATGCCGGAGATCTCCACGCCAGGCAGGCGCACGACGTCGGCACCGTCGGCGCGGGCATCGCGCGAGCCGGCAGCCAGTCCCACGAACGCGCAGAGCGCGGCGAACACGGGGCGCAGCCTCACGGAGCCGCCACGGTCAGCTGGAACTCGAGCTGAAAGGCGGTCGCCGCCGTCGGCGGCGTTCCGGTCCACGTCAGCGCGTACCGCCAGAAGATCGAGTTGCCCCACGGGTCGTTCACGCCGTTGAACGCGGCCGTCCGCGTTTCCACCGTGACGAACGCCGTCGTGAGCGCGTTCCACACGCCGAGGTCCGAGCGCCGCCACTGCAGGGCGCCGACCGTCAGCGTGCCGGACGTGGGGCACGGCGCGCCGCACCGCACTTGCACGGTGGTCACGCGGGGCGAGAACCCACCGCCTCCGACATTGGTCCGAAGATCGACGACGAACGACATCGACCCCAGGGACACACTGCCCGCATCGAAGTCCGCGGTCGTCGTGGTCGCCACCGAGAGCGGCAGCCCGGTGACCGTGAGACTGGTCCGCCGATTCCCCTGCCCCTCGAGTGGCGCAGCCGCGCCACAGGCGAGCGTCAGGAGCACGAACGCTCGACGCATCCAGGAGAGGCCGAGCATCAGGGGATCCTGAAGTCGACCTGCGCCGCGCTGATCTCGTCGCCGCCGTGGTCGAGCAGCAGGATCGCGATGTACTCGCCGGACGGAAGGTCCGCCGGGATCACGTGATGCATGTTCACGACCGCGCCCGGCGTCATGTAGTACTCCTTGCCAGCCACTGTCCGCACCAGGCGCGCCTCGGCGTCACGGATCTCCAGCGTCGTCTTCACCCGCAAGTGCGCGGTGCCCGTGTTGGCGTAGCGCACCACCGTCTCGCGAACGGGGACGGTGACGCCGGACGCCGCCCGCGGATCCGGCCGACGCTCGAAGACGCCGAGTTCCGCGCTCTCGATCACGCCCCGCGCGACCGCGTTCCGCTGGTGCACATAGACCTTGACCGCCGTACGGATCTCGATGGTCAGGAACGACCCTTCGGTCGCGTTCACCGACCGCGGCGGGTTGACGGTCTCGATCATCACGAGTCCCCAACAGCCGGGCATGGAATCCGAGGGTGTGTAACTCACCCGCACATAGGTGAGCTGGCCAGGCGCGATCTGGAACGTCTCTGGAAAGATCTGGAGCCGGGAGCCGCACGAGTTCGGCGTGCTGTTCGCCTCGGCAAAGACGTTCGTGCCGAGAGAGTCCCGATACCAATCACCGAGCGAGAGGCGAACCTGCTGCGGCCGCGTCAGCTCATTCCGCACGGGGATCAACCGGGAGATCAGGGAGTCACCGGTGGGCCGAAAGTGCACTTCGAGTTCTTCCACCACCACCTGCCCGGACACCATCGAGGGCAGGAGTCCGATCACGAGGGCCAAGCCCAGCGTGCGCCACATGACGGCACGCACGCAGGCTGGACGGGACCCCGAGGATCGGAACAGCATCAGCATGGTCTCCCGTGAACCAGGTGGATCAAGGCGCCGCGAGGGTCAGGTCGACCGCGAGCTGGTACACACCAGGACGGTTGGCCAAGCTCGCGTACGAGGCCGGGAACACGGTGCGCAGACACAGGCTGCCGGCTGCGTTGTTCACCGCGCTGCCCGAGGACGCGACCACCGGCGTGCCGGAGATGGCCGTCCAGCTGTTCGAGGAGCAGGTCGCTTCCACTTCGAGCGTGGAGGCCGCGCGCACGCCGCCTTCCGTGCCGTTGTAGACGAAGTTCGCCGCCGCCGTGCTCACCTGAAGCTCCCAATCGGTGTTGGCGCTGACGAGCAGGCCAGCCACCGTCGTGGGGATGCCCGAAGCCGGCAGGCCGGGCAGCGAATCCGTGGCCCACGTCGGGACGGCAAGCGTGATGGAGTCCGCATTGATCGCGAGGCGGAAGAGCCTCGGGATGGTCAGCGACGCCGTGGTATTGATGGTGCAGCCCGGGTTGCCAGCGCCAACGCACACGTCCTGCGCCTGCACCACGGTCGCCGTGCCCGGCACCGCGACCGCAGCGGCGAGCGCCAGACCAGCCAGGAAACCAACCTTCGAACGCGACATGCTCTTCTCCTCGTACATGGGTGATACCGCGACTACCAAAGGGGGAGTGCTACGCCTGCCCTGCCCTGCACCTGAAGCACTGCTGGATCCGACTTCTGCGGTCTGGTGAGTCGCGTCTCTATAGTATCGACTCAACTTCCCGACCCTTGACGACATCCGTGCCAGCGGAGTCACGAAACGATACGCTGTTCACAATATCACCTATTTGCGAAAAGCGTGCCAGTGTATGTCCTTTGTACATAGTGACTTAGGCCACGTTCTCGGTGTCACAGCGTGACAGCCGTTGGATATCGCTGCAGTGCAACGTCTTACGGCGGACTCGTCACGCCACACCTCGGTTCGCGAGCCGGCACCGAGCGCTATTGGCCGTCACAGCGTGATGGACTCCACCACACGCCTGTGGGCTCGCTCCGCACCCTGCAACAGGGAATCGCAGGATGCACACCCCGACTCCCGGCGGTAGCTTCCCTGCGCCCATGACCATCGCGCCCACCGACACGCCATGCTGATCGGGATCCCGAGAGAATCGGCCCCAGGAGAAACGCGGGTCGCGCTCATCCCCGAGAGCGTGGCGAAGCTCAAGAAAGCGGGCGCCAGCGTGCAGGTGGAGCGTGACGCTGGCGCGAGGGCCGGGTTCCTGGATGCCGACTATGTCGCCGCCGGCGCTGAACTCGCCGCGGCGGGGTCCCTCTTCGGCTCCGTCGATCTGGTGGCCAAGGTCCAACCTCCTACCGCCGACGAGATCGCGCGCCTGCGCACGGGAGCACATCTCGTGTCGCTCCTCAGCCCCGCCGCCAACGGTCCCGCGATCGCCGCCCTCTCGGCCAAGGCCGTCCGGGCCTTCGCGCTCGAGCTCGTCCCGCGCATCACGCGTGCACAGTCCATGGACGTGCTCTCCTCTCAGGCCACCGTTGCCGGTTACAAGGCCGTGCTCCTCGGCGCGGATGCTTTGCGCAAGTTCCTGCCGATGCTCACCACGGCCGCGGGCACCATGGCGCCGTCCAAGTGCTGCGTCCTCGGAGCCGGCGTCGCGGGACTTCAGGCGATCGCCACGGCGCGGCGGCTCGGCGCCGTCGTCTCCGGCTTTGACATTCGCGCGGCGGCGGCTGAGCAGATCAAGTCACTCGGAGCGAGCGTCGTAGCAGAATCACTCATCGCTGGCGACGCCGAGACCGCCGGGGGCTACGCCAAGGAACAGAGCGCGGAGCAGCAGGCGGCCATCCAGGCCGCGCTCCGCCAGCACCTGCTCTCGATGGACCTCGTCATCACCACGGCGCAGATCCCCGGGCGCCCGGCGCCGCGCCTCATCTCGACGGACACGGTGCGGGCCATGCCCGCCGGCGCGGTGATCGTGGACCTCGCCGCTGAGAGTGGCGGGAACTGCGAACCGACGAGGGCCGGTGAGACGGTCACGGTCGGCGACGTGCGAGTGATCGGTCCAGTGAATCTGCCGGCGCAGATGCCTACGCACGCGTCACAGATGCTCTCGCGCAACGTGATGACCTTCGTGCTGCACCTGCTCAAGGACGGTGCGCTGCACGTGGACGTGTCCGACGAGATCACGGGCGCGATGCTGGTGACCACGCGAGGAGCCCAGTGACGGAACTTCTGATCGGCGGCATCGTCGCGTTCGTCCTCGCCACCTTTCTCGGGGCGTCGTTGATCGGCCGCGTGCCTCCCACGCTGCACACGCCACTGATGTCGGGCGCGAACGCGGTCTCCGGGATCACCGTGGTCGGCGCCATTCTCGTCGCAGGAGCCGGGTTCGGCTGGCTCTCGAGCGTCCTCGGGTTCCTCGCGATCGTCTTCGCGATGCTGAATGTCGTGGGAGGCTACGCGGTCACCGACCGAATGCTCGGCATGTTCCGCAAGGACGCCAAGCCCGCAGCCCAGCCGCCGGAGGGCGCCAAGTGATCGCGCCGTGGCTGATGCGCCTGCTCTACCTCGGAGCGGCAGTGCTGTTCATTCTTGGACTCAAGCGGCTCCAAAGCCCGGAGACCGCGCGCCACGGCAACGCGCTCTCGGCGGCCGGGATGCTGCTGGCGATCATCGTGACGCTGCTCGACCAGCACATCGTGGGCTTCGGGGCGATCGTCGGCGGACTGGTCGTCGGATCGGCGCTCGGGCTCACGCTCGCGTACCGCGTGAAGATGACGGCGATGCCGCAGATGGTCGCGCTGCTCAACGGCTCGGGCGGAGGCGCGTCGTTGCTCGTGGCCACGGCCGAGTTCCTGCACATGGAGGAGCGTGGCGCCTTCATGAGCCTCGACGTGGGCGCGGCCACGCAGCTTGGCGTGCTGATCGGCGCCGTGACGGTCACCGGGAGCGTGGTCGCCTTTGCCAAGCTGCAGGAGCTGATCAAGGGACAGGCAGTGGTGTTCGCATTTCAGAAGACGGTGAATGCAGCGATCTTCCTCAGCGTCGTCGGCCTCGCCGCCTGGCTGATCGCGGACCCGGTCGCGCCGCGCGTCGCCTTCTACGCGATGGTCACGTTGTCGCTGCTGCTCGGGGTGCTGCTGGTGATCCCCATCGGCGGCGCGGACATGCCCGTGGTGATCTCGGTGCTCAACTCATACTCGGGCATGGCCGCCGCGCTCACAGGCTTCGTGATCGGGAACGAGGTGCTGATCGTGTCCGGCGCGTTGGTCGGATCGAGCGGCATCATCCTGAGCCAGATCATGTGCAAGGCCATGAACCGCTCGCTCGCGAACGTGCTCTTCGGTGGGTTCGGCGCAACGGCCTCCGCGAGCGGCAAGAGCGCCGCGGGACTCACGGTCCACACGACGAACATCGAGGAGGCCGCGCTCCAGCTGGCGTACGCGCAGCAGGTGATCATCGTCCCGGGCTACGGGCTGGCGGTGGCGCAGGCGCAGCACCAGGTCCGCGAGTTGATGGAGTTGATCGAGAAGCGCGGCGGCACCGTGAAGTTCGCGATCCACCCCGTGGCGGGACGCATGCCCGGACACATGAACGTGCTGCTCGCCGAGGCGAACGTGCCGTACGACAAGCTGTTCGACATGGACGACATCAATCCTGAGTTCGAGCGGACGGATGTCGCGCTCGTGATCGGCGCGAACGACGTGGTGAACCCCGCCGCGCGGAACGACCCGTCGAGCCCCATCCACGGAATGCCCATCCTCAATGCCGACCACGCGCGCCGGATCATCGTCCTCAAGCGCGGGATGGCGACGGGGTTCGCGGGCATCGAGAACGAGCTCTTTTACAACGCCAAGACGCAGATGCTCTTTGGCGACGCCAAGGGGACGCTGACAAAGGTCGTGGCCGAGGTGAAGGCGCTCTGACCGGCTGAGCGCCGGAGCGACGCCTCTCCTCGGTCGTTCAAACCCTCTGGGCCGGTCCGCCGTCCAATAGACGTGCAACCCTGGCGCGCTGCGCGTCGTAGGGTGTTCCGTCCACTCGAGTTCATCGCTACCGGAGTTCTGCCCGTGTCCCCTGCTCTGCTCTCCCGCGCTGCTGGCTCCACGCTGGTCGCGCTCGCGCTGCCTCTTGCCTCGCTCGCCGGTCAGGAGACCGAGCGGCATCTGCTCACCGGCAACCAGATCACGATCTGGAATCTCGCCGGCAGTACGACCATCGAGGCGACCGGTGGCACGGACGTGGTGGTCGAGGTGACCCGCGCCGGGGCCGACCGCCGGGATCTGCGCGTGCGCGCCGACGGGGGTGAACTCGCGGTGCTGTACCCCGACCGGACGATCATCTATCGCACGGAACGCGGCGGCACCTATTCCACGCGCTTGTACGTGGACCGCCAGGGGCGTTTCAACGACGAGTCCGGCAGCTTCCCGGTGCGCATCCGGAGCAGCGGCCCCGGCCTTGAGGCGCACGCGGATCTGCGCATCCTCGTGCCGCGCGGCAAGCAGGTGGAAGTGAACATCGCGGCCGGGACGATCGAGGCGACGAACACCGAAGGCGAGTTCACGCTGCGCACGCGGTTCTCACCGATCCACGTGACGACGCACAAGGGGCCGCTGACCGCACAGACCGGGTCGGGCTCGCTCCGGGTGAGCCGTGTGGATGGCGACGCGATCCTCTCGACGGGGTCCGGCTCGATCGACATGCAGGACATGCGCGGCACGTCGTTGCGGGCAAACACTGGCTCCGGCCGGCTCGAAGGGCGCGAGATCACCACGGAGCGCTTCGTCGGCAGCACGGGATCGGGCGGCATCCGCCTCGAATCCACCACCGCGAGCGACGTGCGGACGAACACCGGGTCGGGCAGCGTACGCCTGAGCCTGCGCGCCACGCCCAAGGATCTGAGCGCGCGCGCCGGGTCGGGATCTGTCGAGGTCTCGCTCCCGGCGTCCGTCAATCTCGAAGTGGACATCTCGACCGGCTCGGGCAGCATCACGTCGGACTTCCCGGTGACGATGGAGAGTTTTCGTCGCCGTGAACTGCGCGGGAAGATCGGCACGGGTGCCGACGGTTACCTGCGCGTGAGCACGGGCTCCGGGTCGGTGCGGCTGATCCGGCGCTAGCCGGCTACTGGACCACCCGCACGCCCACCTGGTCCACGATGAACGCGTAGCGGAACGCCATCTCACGGTAGCGTTCGTACCGGCCGGACGCGCCGCCGTGGCCGGCGCCCATGTGCATGCGAAGGAGCAGTGGGTTCGTGTCCGTCTTCCGGTCGCGAAGCCGCGCCACCCACTTGGTGGGCTCCCAATACGCCACACTTGAGTCGTTGATGCCGCTGATCACCAGCATCCGCGGATACGGCTTCCGCTCCACGTTGTCGTAGGGCGAATACTGCCGCATGTAGGTATAGTGCTCGGGCGTGGCAGGGTTGCCCCACTGCTCCCATTCCTGCGCCGTGAGCGGGATCGACGCGTCGAGCATCGTGTTGATCACATCCACGAACGGCACGTCGGCGACGATCACGCGGAAGAGATCGGGTGCCATGTTCGCCACGGCGCCCATCAGCAGCCCGCCAGCGCTGCCGCCGTTGGCCGCGAGACGGTCCCGCGAGGTGTAGCCCTCGCGCACGAGGTACTCCCCCGCGTCGATGAAGTCGGTGAAGGTGTTCATCTTCTGCATCATCTTGCCGGCGACGTACCAGCCGCGGCCCATCTCCTGCCCGCCGCGCACGTGGGCAATGGCGTACGTAAAGTCGCGATCCACCAGCGAGAAGCGCACGGAGCTGAAGGTGGGCTCCATCGTCGCGCCGTACGACCCGTAGGCATAGAGCAGCAACGGCCGACTGCCGTCGCGCTTGAGGCCCTTCTTGTAGACCATCGACACCGGGACGAGGGTGCCGTCGCGCGCGGGCACGTTCACGCGCTCGACCTCGTACTGCGTGGGGTCGAACCCGCCCAGGACCTCGTCGCGCTTCCTGAGCTCGCGCACACGCGTGTCGAGCGCATAGTCGTAGACGGAGTTCGGCGTGATCAGCGAGCTGTACGTGAAGCGCAGGGTCTTCGTGACGAACTCCGCATTGCCGCCCAGCGAGACGCCATACGCCGCCTCGGGAAACGCGATCTCGTGCGTGGCTTGCGGTCCGAGCAACGCCAGATCCGTCACCCGGAGCCGACGGAGCCCCTCGCGCCGCTGCTGCACGACGAGGTGTCCCTTGAGCGCGAGCACGCCCTCGATGAACACGTCGGGATCGTGCGGCAGCCACTCTTCCCACTCGGCTGGCCCCGCCGCGTCGAACGATGCCCGCATCACCTTGAAGTTCTGCGCCCGCTCGTTCGTGACGATGTAGAAGTATCCCGCCCCAGCCTCGACCTCGTACTCGACGCCCTGGCGACGCGGTGCGAGCACGCGCGGCGTGGCAGCCGGCGTCGCCGACGGGATCACTCGCCACTCGCTCGACGTGAACGAGCCGCTGCCGATCAGGATCCACGCGCCGCTCCGCGCGCGCTGAACGCTGGCATTGAAGAGCACGTCTGGCTCGTGGTACACCAGCTCGTCCTGCTCGCGGGCCGTGCCCACGCGGTGACGCCACACCTTGTCGCCGCGCTTGGCGGAGTCGGGCGTCATGTAAAAGAGCGTCGCGTTGTCGTCGGCCCACGCGAGCCCCCAGCTGAGCTTCTCGATCCGGTCCGGGAGCCACTCACCCGTGCGCAGATCCTTCACGCGGAGCACGAAATCCTCGTAGCCGTTCGTGTCCACCAGCACCGCCAGCCGCTGGTGATCGGGGGAGACCTCCATCCCGCCGAGCTGGTAGAACTCGAACCCGGCAGCCTCGACGTTCTGATCGAAGTAGACCTCCTCGGCTGCCGCGAGCGTGCCCCGCTTGCGCGCGTAGATGGGGTACTGCTTGCCCTTCTCGGTACGCGAGTAGTAGAACCACCCGTCGCGTGGCACCGGCACGTTGCTGTCATCCTCGCGGATGCGGCCGACGATCTCCTGATAGATCCGGTCCTGCAGTTCCGCCGTGTGGGCGGTCATCGCATCCGTGTACGCGTTCTCTGCCTGGAGGTACGGGATCGTCTCGGGGTGGTTCCGGTCGCGGAAGTACGCGTACTCATCCACGCGCGTGTCGCCGTGGAGGAGGGTGGTGACCGGGATCTTCTTGGCGACCGGAGCGGCCGGAGCGGGGGACTGGGCGTGCAGGGACGGAGCGGTCATTGCGGCGAGGAGGGCGGGCAGGCAGAGGAGGCGCATCGTGGCTCCTGGGGTGTTCGGTGCCTCATAAAAGTAGCCGACGGGTTTCGTGATTGGAGGGAACTGCTTCACCACGAAGGCACGAAAGCACGAAGAACTCCGACGGGGGGCTTGCTTCCGTTCTTTGCGTCCTCCGACGACTATTGATGTCATGGCATCTGCGACGGGTACTCGACTTCTCTCGCTCTGGCGGCGGCTTTCGCCGTGGCCGGGGGGCGCGTGGCTCTTCTCGGTGGTCTTTGGGCGAATGGTGCCCTACTCCGGCTCCGTCGGACCGCGCATTCGCGTGCTCGAGCCGGGGCACGCGGAAGTTGAGATCCCAGACCGCCGGTCCAATCGCCAGCACCTGGGGTCCGTGCACGCGATCGCCCTGATGAACGTGGCCGAGATGACGAGTGGGCTGGCGATGATGGCCGGACTGCCCGATGGCGTCCGCGGGATCGTCACGTCCCTCTCGATGACGTATCTCAAGAAGGCGCGCGGCACGATCCGCGCGGTCTCGCGCGTGTCCGTGCCGGTCGTCAAGGAAGACCAGGACTTCGAGGTCACCGCGAAGTGCCTGGATCCCGAAGGCTCGGTGGTCGCCACGGCGACGGTGGTCTGGCGGCTCGGCCCCACGCGTCCCAAGAGCACCTGATGGAGACGGTCTTCACGCGGCAGACCGGTGTTGCGGTGCCGCTCATCTGTGGCCCGATGTACCCGTGCTCCAACCCGGAGCTCGTTGCCGCCGTGAGCGAGGCGGGAGGGCTCGGCGTGATCCAGCCGATCTCCCTCACATACGTGCACGGCCACGAGTATCGCGCGGGACTCAAGTACATGCGCTCGCTCACCAGCAAGCCGATCGGATTCAATGCGCTGATCGAGGGCAACAATAAGATCTACATGGACCGTATGCGTCTGTGGATCGACATCGCGCTGGAAGAAGGCGTGCGGTTCTTTCTCACCTCACTCGGCAATCCCAAGTGGGTCTGCGAGCGCGTGCACGCGGCGGGCGGGGTCGTCTACCACGACGTCACCAACCGGAAGTGGGCGCAGAAGGGGGTGGACGGCGGCGTGGACGGCTTGATCGCGGTGAATGCGCGCGCGGGCGGACACGCGGGCGGATTCAACCCCGAGGCGCTCTTCGAGGAACTTGCGCCGTTCGGGCTGCCGATCGTCTCCGCGGGCGGGGTTGGTACGCCGGAGGAGTTCACGCGCCACCTCCGGATGGGCTACGCGGCCGTGCAGCTCGGCACGCGCTTCATCGCCACTCCTGAGTGCAAGGCGAGCGAGGCCTACAAACAGGCCATCGTCGACGCCGAGGCATCGGACATCGTGCTCACCGAACGGCTCACGGGCGTGCCTGTGGCCGTGATCCGGAACAAGTACATCGAACAGCTCGGCACCAAGGCCGGGTGGTTTGCCCGCTGGATGCTCAAAGGGCGCCGACGCAAACACTGGATGCGCACGTGGTACGCGCTCAACTCGCTGCGGCGGCTCAAGCGCTCGCTCAACAAGAGCGACACCAGCACCGAGTACTGGCAGGCCGGTCAGTCCGTGGCGGGGATCCACGACATTCGGCCGGCCGGGCAGATCGTCAAGGAGTTCGCGGCGGCGCTGGACTAGCGCTTCAGCCGGGTCCGCGCGGCGGTCCTACGGCCACCACCGATAGGTCATCACCGCCACTCCACCGGGCCGCACCGTGACCGTCCCGAGCGACACCACCTCATCGCCGAGCATGACCTCCACGGGGTGATCTCCCGCGGGCAAACGCAGCCGCGCCACACTGATCCGGTCGGGCAGCACCTGCCATGCGCGCAGATCCGGCTGGTCGATCACGTGCGACGTGAGGGACGTCGCGAGGAGCGCGATCCCGACGAAGATGCTGCCCCATCCCCCGCCCTTCTCGCCTTCCTCTTTGCGCTCCCGCCGGGTCTTTCCCGCTTTCTCGAACGCCTTCTCCGCGGCACGCTCGGCCGCCACGCGCACCGCGCTGCGAGCGATCGCGCGGGCGAGGCGCGCAGGCTGCTCGCTTTCGAAGTCGCGCTCCACCGCCTCACTCACGTTCGCCGACACGATCGGCGCGACACACTCTCCTGACCGCACGCCGACCGAGCCTCGGCTGCGGGTGGGCTCGCCCATCGAGGACCAGTTCAGACTGTACGTCAGCCACGCCACACTCGGCTCGGACCGCCGGCGTCCGTACTCGTAGCTGCGCCGCTCGACCACTGTCGCGATCCGCAGCCGCTCGTCGTCGCTGCCCGCCGAGAGCGCGGCGAGCTCGTCGCCGTCGAGATAGACGCCGAAGGAGCGCGGTTCCGGGTGCCCGACGAATCCGTCCTCGATGAATACGACCACGTCTCCCGAGTCGCGCGCCACGAGGGTGTCGCCGGGGAGAGACCCGAGCAGCGCCGCCGCGTTCCGGTAGGCGACCAGCGCATCTTGCCGTTCGCCCGCGGCCTCGAAGATCGCCCCGCTCACATAGCGGAGCACGCCGGCGAGCGCGGTCGGTGGCTGCGGCCCAGCGTCCGACGCGAGCAGCGACGACAATCGCCGCGCTTCGACGGCGGCTTCGTCGCGCGCGTTCAGCGCGAGCCAGTTGAGTCCCCCGTAGTACGGAATGAACATCCGCTCCGTCACGCCCGGGTCGTATGGGAGGACCGCTTCCGCCGTCACCACCGACACGGCACCACGCGACACACTCTTGGTGTGCCGGTCCTCGGCGATGGACCACGCGCGGTCGAGCGAACGCGTGCCAGCCGAGTGCTCACCCGAGTGCACGGCGATCACGCCACGATACATGTGCCGCAGCAAGGCGTCGCGGGGCGCGAGCTTCTTGTCGGACATCGCGGCCCACGCGCTCGCGGCGTTCCCGGTCGAGAGCGACTGCCGAATGCTTCGCTCCGCCGGAATGCCGGCCGGACCACCCCGAAATGCGGCGCTCCCCGTCGCACAACCGGCGTTGAACAGCAACGCCGGCAGCACGACGAGGAGCAGCCCAAACTGACGGGCGGCGCGCAGGACGCGTCGGCCCATCACTGGATCACCGCACCTGCTTCTCGAGCACCACGATCCGCTGCTGCGCGAGGGCGATCGCCTCGGCCATCTTGGCACTGGCCTCACCCTGCGCCCGGATCCGCTCGATGTCGAGCGAGAGGAGGAAGCGCTGGTAGCGCATCAGTGCCTCCTGGGGCCGGAGCTGCAGATCAAGCAGGCGCGCGGCCTTGTACTCGATATCCGGCGCGTCGGGATCGAGCACACTCGCGCGGTCATACCGGTTGAGCGCGCCCTCGAGGTCGTTCGCAGCCACCAGGTCGTCGCCCTCCCGCACCAGCGCCTCGGCTGCCGCGCGCGCCTGCGCCTGATGCGTCGCATCCTGCGGCCGACTCACGACCATGACGCCTTGCGGACCGCGGCGACTGATCACCGACGCCCCGCCGCGCTCCATCTGAATCGTCATCACCTGCCCGGACTTGTCGTAGGGCGGAGCAGATGGTGTGGCGGGCACCATCATCGCGAAGTCTCCGACGCGGCGCACCATCCACGCCTGCGGCGCGCTGCGCGTGGCCGCCATCACCTGCGCCTCACTCATGCCTACCGCGATCTCGTTCCGTGCGATCGCCTCACACTGTGCAGGCGCACACGTCGCCGCAGCGACCGCGGCCACGGAGTCGGCTGCCTGCCGCAGCCGCATCCGGTCCATGCCGACCGCCGCCGCGGCGTCCGCTCCTTCGGCGGCGGGGACGGTCGCGTTGTTCGGAAGCGTCACCGGCTGGCGGATCCGCTGCGGGTACGGTGCGCAGGCGGTCGCAACGGCCAGGGACGCGGCCGCGAGCGTTAGTACAGTTGAGTTGCGCATGGTGGTCTCCTCAGGGAGTGAAGCGACGACGCTGGATGTACTTCTTGATCTTGTGCTGCCCGATCCACGTCTTGGCATTGGTCTCGAGGTCAATGAGCGTCGCGTCGATCTGATAGTAGACGATGCGCTCGCGACCCTCGGTGTCCTCGATGGCCTGCACATCACCCTGGAGCATGTATCGCGCGCCCATCTCGCGAGCCATGCGCGCGCGGGTCTCGGCGCTCGCGTTGGTCTGTTGGTCCTGGCGCTCGGCGCGGACCTCCTGACGCTCTTCCGAACTCGCGACGACGCGCACGAGACCGCTCTGCACGTAGGCACGCTCGAGGTCGCGGACAAAGGTGCCGATGGGGATGTGCTCCATCGTGCGATTTCGGAAGTCCCCGACGATCACCGTGGGTGCGCTTCCCCCGTTGGCGGCGGCCCAGTCGCGCGCCCAGGTCCCGGCCAAGGACTGGCCGATGAGTTCGTTGGCGACGAGCCGCGAATCGGTGTCATTCCAACGGCCCGAGAGGTCGGTGACCGAGTTGGGGTCAACGCGCTCGACGCGCTTGATGCTGCAGGCGGGGAGGGCGATCGCCATGGCAGCGACAGCCAGCAGTGCTTTGGAACGGAGCATAGTGGACTCCTGGAGCGGTGGGTGCAGAAGAAGCGTGGGCGGACCTGCCGCGCACAGGACTATAGTACGCACGGATTGCACCAAAAGGGTCAAACGGCGTAAGTTCTTGCGGCGCTTGGCACTTAGGCGCATGCGGCGACACCGGGTGTCTCGCTGAGAGGACGCCCTGTGTCCGCCTTCTATCTCATACCGCCCCTTGGCCCACATGATGCGTCGACTCTCCTTCGCCGTCTCCTTCCTCGCACTGCTCGGCGTCCTTCACGTGGGGTTCCGCTCGGTGGGTCCCGTGCCGCCGCTCGGTGCGCTGCTTGATCCGGCCCACGGGATCTGGTCCACGGGTCGCGCCGCCGAACTGCCGGCGGAAGAAACACTGGCCCTCGCAGGGCTCACGGCGGCCGTCACGGTCAAGTACGACGACCGCGGCGTGCCGCACATCTTCGCCGAGAGTGAGGAGGACGCGTACCGCGCCCTCGGCTGGGTGCACGCTCGCGACCGGCTCTTTCAGATGGAGCTCACCCAGCGCGCGGTGGCCGGAACGCTCACCGAACTCGTCGGAGCACGCGCGCTCCCTCTCGACCGAGAGTCGCGGCAGCTCGCGCTCGCGCGTGCCGCCGAAGCCAAGTGGGCGGCGATCCCAGCGGAGAGTGAGGTCCGCCGCGGGGTCACCGCCTATATGGATGGCGTGAATGCGTACGTGGACGTCATGCCGCGCTACGCGCTCCCGATCGAATACCGGATCCTCGGCACGCGTCCTCGCCGCTTCGAACCCAAGGACACGTACTATCTGCTCGCGCGGATGTCGCAGACACTCTCGTATCAGGAAAGCGAACTGCGGTTCGCGGCGGTGGAGGCGCTCGTGGGGCGCGCGGCCGCGGATGCGCTGTTCCCGGTGGACGCGCCGATCCAGGAGCCGATCGAGCCGGTCCCGGGTCGCCGCGCGCCGGTGCTCCGCGACGTGCGGATCCCCGCACCGGCGGCGGCGACGTCAGATCGCGTGGCCGAAGCTCGGCGATGGCGCGATGCGGCCGACGCCGTGGCGACCGCGGCCGGCCGCAGCGCGGCGAGCGGCTCGCTGATCCGCGGCGAAGCCGTGATCGGTTCGAACAACTGGGCAGTGGCGCCGGCGCGCTCCGCGAGTGGGAACGCCCTGCTGTCTGGCGATCCGCACCTGGAGCTGACGCTCCCGAGCATCTGGTACGAGGCGCACCTCGTCGTGCGCGGCGTGCTCGACGTGTATGGCGTGACGATCCCGCTCGCGCCGATCGTGCCGATCGGCTTCAATCGCAACATGGCGTGGACGGCGACGAACACCGGGAACGACGTGGTGGACTTCTATCGAGAGGTCGTCGACAACGACGCGTCGCCACGGAAGTACCAGGTGGACGGTGAGTGGCGCGACCTCGCGCTGCATGTGGAGCAGTTCCGCGACAAGGAGGGCAGGCAGATCGCCGAGGACACGATGTTCGCGACGCATCGCGGGCCCATGCACCAGACGGCGCAGGGGTGGCTCTCGGTGCGCTGGACGGCGCGCGAGATCTCCGACGAGGGCGACGCGTTCCGACGTGCGGCTCGAGCGACGAACGTGCGCGAGTGGTATGCGGCGATGGACAACTACCGGACGCCCGCCCAGAACTTCCTCACGGCAGACCAGAGCGGCACGATCGGCATTCGGTCCACGGGGCGGTATCCGATCCGGCCGGGCACCGGACGCGGCGACGTGATCTTCGACGGCAGCAAGAGCGCGAGCGACTGGACGGGCGACCGTCCGCTCGCGTGGTATCCGCAGAGCGTGGCTCCGGCGCAGGGGTATCTCGCGAGCGCCAATCAGCAGCCGATGGATCCGAGCGTGCGGCCCGGATACCTCGGCAGCGACTGGCCGAGCCCGTGGCGCGCGATGCGGATCAACCGACTGCTGCGCGACCACCCCCAGATGACGCCCGATCTCATGCGGCAGTTCCACACCGACCCGCAGAGCGAACAGACGCCCTTCGTGATGGCGGCGCTCGCGGAGGCACGCGACTGGGCCATGCGCAGCGGGGTGTGGACGCCGGATGACCAGCACGCGTACCGCGTGTTGGCGGAGTGGGACCAGAAGTTCACGCCGGAGAGCGGGCCCGCCGTGCTCTTCAACCTGCTGAGCTCCGCGATCACGCGCATGCTGTGGGATGAGCTCGTGCCGATGGGTGAGGACCGACGCGTGGCGACGCCGAGTTCGATGATGATGACCCGGCTGCTGGCGGACCAGCGCTCGGTGTGGTGGGACGTGGTCGCCACGCCGTCCGAGCGCGAGACGCGGAACTCGGTGGTGCTCGCCGCGCTCCGCGACGCCCTGCTGCGCGCGCGCGAATCGTACGGGAATAACCCGGGGGAGTGGAAGTGGAGTCAGGCACGCACCGCGAGGGTGAATCACCTGCTGCGGCTTCCCGGATTCGGGCGCGAGTCGCTCGCGGTGTCTTCGGGCCCCGGGACGCTCTCGCCGACGGATGGCGGCAACGTGACGCATGGAGCGTCGTGGCGATTCGTGGTCGAACTCGGCGCTGAAGTGCGCGCGTGGGGCACGTACCCCGGCGGACAGAGCGGGAATCCGATCTCGTCGCGCTATGTGGATCGGCTAGAGCTCTGGCGGACCGGACAGCTGGCGGAACTGCGGGTACCGCGGGCGGCCGCGGAGTTGAGCGTGGAGCGGACGAGCGCGGTACTGACCTTCAGGCCGGAGTGACGGCGATGTCGATCTTCTTGAATGCGCGGGTGATCTGGTTCGTCACGCTGGCGGCGGCGGCCGCGCTGGCGACGTACGCGTTCGGATGGCTGGCGGTCGGGGTGGTGGCGGCGGCGTGGGCGTGGATCCGGCGGACGGACGTCGCAGTGCCGCTGATGGCGGCGCTCGCAGCGGCCCTGGCGTGGGGGATCCTGCTGCTGCTGCCTGCGGTCACCGGCGGCCGCGTGCGGGAAGTGGCCGAGGTGGTCGGTGCGGCCATGCAGGTCGGCGGCGGGCCTCTGCTCGCTCTGACGCTCGCGTTCCCGGCGCTGCTGGCCGCGAGTGTGGCCGGCGTGGTGCGCGGGCTGGGGGGGTGGCGCTCAGAACCCTAGCCGAATCGGGCGGATGCGCGTGAGGGCAGTCGAACGCCGCGCTCCGGAAATTCATCTGGTGGCAGGGGTTCCCCTCGCCCGTCCCCGTCGCCAGTATGCGCAAGGACGGTCGGCGCTCGCGCCGAGTGGATCCTGAACTCACCCTTCAGTCCCACCCGACGATGCACTCGCTACTCCGCCCCACCGCGCGTACGCGCGCGCGCCTCACCGCGCTCGGCTTCGCCGCCGTCGCCGCTCTCGCTTCCGTCCCGATCGGCGCTCAGACCTACCAGTACAGCAAGGCCGACGGCATCGCGAGCTCGCCGCCCAACACGCAGATGCTCGTCTCGCTCATCCCCGCGCAGGGTAACCCCTGCCCCCACTGTGTGATCAGCGGGTACGACGGCGGGTTCGCGAACATCTCCTTCTACAACGCGCTCCCCGCGCCGGCCCTGCAGGAGATCCGCTTGGTCGCCGAGCTCTCGCTCGACGAGCTCACACAGGTGCGGGCGCCGAATGGGATGGGCGGTGAAGAGTTCGTGCGCCTGGTGGATCTCAACCTCGAGCAGTCGCGCACGGTGAATGTCCGCGTCCACTACGAAGCCGTGCATCCGACCACCGGCGAGATCCGCCGCGGGCGCTCCGATCTCACGGTGGATGGACGGCGTCCGGTCATCGCGAATCTCGCGATCACGGTCGGCGCCGACTGGCCGCTTCGACGGGTCCGCGACGAACTGCAGTCGGCCGGCGCGGTCAACTCGCACTTCAAGGTTCGGGTCACAACGGTCGAGTGGCTCTCGGTGCGGTATCCGTTCCTCTCGCACGTGGATTTCCGTGTGCGTCAGCGGCTGCGAGAAGCGGAGCGTGCCCGCACGGCGGCTGGGGACGCGAACGCACCGGGTTCGGCGCCCAGCCCCGTGGGGACCCCGGGCAGCGTCGGCAGCGCAGCATCCGCAGGCAACACGCCCGCAGGGGCGGTCAGCGGGACGGCCGCGGCAGGGACCGCGCCCGGCGCGAGCACGAACGCTGCGGGCTCCGGGGCTCCCCCAGGCAGCGCGATCCCCGGCCAGGCGACGACTGTTTCCTTCAGCGTGACGCCGACCGTGATCCCTCCGGCGCCGACCCCGAGTGCGGCGAGCAACCCGGCCGCACTCCCTCCCCCGCCGCAGCCCGTGCCGTACGATCGCGCGGCGGCCGCGCGTTACGAAGCGCAGGTGGAGGCAGAGTTCTCACGGATCCGGAATGAGACCGACGCCATGGTGCGACGCGGCGAGCAGGAACGCGCCGCGAAGCAACTCGCGATGGACCGTGCGGTGGAACGCGAGATGCAGCCGCTGCTCAACCTCCTCGAGGCGCGCGCGGCCGCAAGGAAGCGCGAGGATATCCAGATCGAGTGGAGCCGCCTCCGCCGAGCGATGAACGAAGTGCGCGGCGACGTGGATGCGTCGATCGGCGAGCTCGACCGGGACGAACGCGGCCTCGTCGGCGTGCTCGCCAAGCATCCGGGACTCCCGAGCGCGGTGCAGTCGGCGATCGAGAGCGACCTCCGCGCGATCCGCGCCCTCCGCGAGCGAAAGCTCGAGATGCTCGATGAGCACGCGGCGGAGATGGAGGAGGTCGTCATCGAGACCAGCGACCTCTACGAGGGCGATGTCACGAAGGCGTACACGGACAACGTGCTGGGCTTCGGACGGAACTCGGGAAACCAGAACGTCATCTCTGGCACACACACGCTCTCGAGCAGCTCGATCGCCGCGTTGCGGAGTGTGAACATCCCGGCGGGGCGGAAGGCGATGATCGCGGTGGATCTGGGGCCGGTGTTGATGGACAACGCCCTCCGCCACTGTGAGGTCGGGATGGTCCGCACCGTCGCGGACCACTACGCCACGCTCGGCGGCCGCGACAGTCGCGTCCTCGGCGCCGGCGCCGAGGCCGATGCGATCGCGCAGTATGAGTGGGGACTGAGCGCGGCCCGCGCGCGACTCCAGCGCGCCGCCGATTCCCTGCCACTGCGCTTCGGCACGGTGGAGGTGCGCATGGCCCGCGGATTCGAGCCCATCGAGTACGGCCCGGCGTCGCAGGCGTCCGGTCAGGGGCGACCGGGGCCGGGGCTGATGGGCTTCCGCGGAATGACCGGGATGGTGGACCCGCGGCAGGAGCTGCAGGCGACGATCGCAGACCTCGATATCGCGCAGCCGTCGCTGCGCTACCTCGGCTGCAGGGAGCTGGTCCCCCTCTCGCGGGTGGTGGGCGCGTTCATTGGCCGCAGTGAGGTCTATGCTCGGCCTGGTGTGCAGAAGGTGCGCCTCGTGCGCGGACTGCACACGCCCGCCGTGGTCGAAGTCCCGGTGAACGTCGCCGCCGGGCAGACGTCCCGCGTCGATGCCTTCACCTACGCGTCGTCATTCAAGCTCGACCCGATCCTCGCCAAGCAGGGACGGCTCCTGAACGGGCAGTTCTCGATGCAGGAGTATCTGCTCCGGAATCTGCGGGCGCAGGTGCGGCCCGGCGCGCTCCTCGAGGCGGACATGTCGCTCTTCTCACAGCGCGTGATGTCGGCGACGAGCTACTACGACCGCCACCTCACCCGATACATCGGCATGGACTACGCGAGCGGAAGCGTCGGGCTTGGCGCGCCGGAGCAGATCATCCGCGGCTTCGGGTCGGAGACGGTCACGCGAGAGGAGTTCTTCTGGATGCAGGGCTCGATCCTGACGGGCGTGCTCGGCTACGCCAAGCGGATCGGCAGCGCGAGTGACGCGCGCGCGGAGCTGAGTCTCCCGCTCCTTTCGATGTACCAAGTGCGCTTCACGCGTACGCGGACCGAGGACGGCATCAACGCCTTTTCCGACGAGGACGTGCTGACGACCGCGGCGGCACTCAATCCGACGCTCTCCGTCGACCTCTCGCGGGTGCTCCCGGTCGGACGCGTGGGCCTCCGATATGCGACGACCTTCTGGTGGCTGACCAAGCACAGCTTCGAGCAGGATGACGCCGGGGGTCTGTCCGCCCCGCCGCATCTGCAACCTGAGACCCGCGCGCGGATGGAGAACTTCTTCGCTGACCGCCTGACGCACGCCCTCACGCTCACGCTCCGGTTCTGATCATGCGACGCTCACTCATTCCTGTGATGGCCGCTCTGCTGCTCGCGGGCGGATGTGCGACCGAGATCATCACCTATCGCGCATCCGCGATCTTTCCGATGGAGACGGGACCGTTCTACATCGTCGATCACGTGGCGTACCTGACGTCGGGCGCCGTGGCGATGTCCGGTTACGATTCCGACGCCGGGGAGAATGCGCTCGTGGTGCGAAGCTTCGACGGCGGCACGACGCGGCGTGCGCTGCCGAATGCCGGAGGGTTCGCGGTCATTCCGGGGCGCGCGGGCGCGTTCCTGATGCTCGCCCTGAACGAAGAGGCCGTGCGCCATGTGGGAGCGGCGACGGACGGCCAGAGCGCCGGGATCCGGTATCCGCAGGCCGCCGCTGGCGCGCGCGCGGGAGACCTCGGCGTGATCGGATCCAGCACCAGCGGAGACCCGGTGCTCACGGTGTTCTCGCCGACTGGCGTGCGGACCGGCCCGACTGACATCACCGCAGCCTGCGCCGCCGGGTGTGTGGCAGACCAAGGGTTCGCGCTCTCGGGCAGCGCCGCCGTGATCCTCCGGTCGGCGGGCGCAGGCCGGGAGATCATCGTCACCGACCGTACGGGTGCCCTGCTCGGCGCCCCGGTGGACACCATTCCTGCCACGTGGCGTTTCCGAGCGCTGTCAGACACCACGTTCCTCGTGTACCAGCCGAGCGGCGTGACCTTCAACGACGGCCACGTGCTAATGCTCTCGTCGAGCGGGACCCGGCGCTCGAAGGTGGACCTGCCAGCCCTCTCGAGCGCCACGCTGTTCTTCCGGCCACACCCTGACGGCGTCGTGATCTACGAGGCGGGATCGAACGGCACGCTCACGCTGGCCACCCGGCCGTGGAACTGGAGCGTGCTTGGCTCGCAGGGTCAGGCGAGCGACGTGCTCGCTCCGCTGCCGGACGGGTCCGTGATCTACCGCGCCGGGGCTGAGGTCCGGCACACGGCATTCTAGGGAGCGAACGGCGCCAGCGCGCGATATGTTGGAGGCCGTCCACTATCCCACTTGCCGGAGCGCATCGATGCCCCGCTTTCTGATCGAGGTCGAACACGACGAGGACGCCAAGGCCTGCACGAAGGCCGTCGAGGTCTTCCTGCGGACGGGCTCGCACTTTCTCACGCACGCCGATTGGGGCT
>CAZGFE010000032.1:0-30430 GCA_964524665.1 uncultured Gemmatimonas sp. | reverse complement strand
GAGGTCTCGCTCACCTTCTCGGCCAAGGTCGGCGAGGAAGGCAAGCTCTTCGGCTCGGTGACCACGAGCGACATCGCGCACCAGCTCGAGGCGCAGGGGTTCACCGAGGTGGAGAAGCGCATGATCGACCTGCACGAGCCCATCAAGGCGCTCGGCGTCTACAAGGTCGCCATCCGCCTGCACGCCGACGTGAAGCCCGAGATCAAGGTCTGGGTCATCAAGGGGTGAACGTTCGCGCTCAGCGAACGTCAGACGCGGGGGCGGACCACCAGAGGTCTGCCCCCGCGCTGCTTTCCCTCCCCCGCCGCCGACGCGACGCCTTGCTCTCGGGCGCGACGCCGGGAACCTTTCGAGTATGATCGGGTTCGCTCACCTACGATCCCTTCGCTCCTGATGCCCAAAGCACCCAGCCGCAGCCAGCCCAACGACAGCACGTCCATCGCCCGCCGCGCGGCCGCGATCCTCGCCGACCACAAAGCCCACGATGTGCTCCTGCTGGACCTTCGTGAGGTAACGGATATGGCGGACTTCTTCATCGTCGCGAGCGGCACCTCGGACACGCACGTGCGCGCCACCGCCGGGCACGTCGTCGAGACGCTCAAGGCCGAAGGGGTGCGCGTCCATTCTATAGAAGGCATGGAGCAGGGCCGCTGGGTGCTGCTCGACTACGTGGACTTCGTCGTCCACGTCTTCCATCCGACGCTCCGCTCCTTCTATCAGCTCGAACGGCTCTGGGGGGATGCGCCCGCCCTGAGCGTCACCGCGTAGAGACCCCCGCCGATGCGCCATCCGCGCCCTGCCACCATTCTGCTCCTCGCCGCCATCCTCGCGGGCCCAGTGCCGCTCGGGGCGCAAGCCGGCTACTTCGGCCAGAACCAGGTCCAGTTCAAGAAGTTCAACTGGCAGGTGATGCACACCGAGCACTTCGATGTGCACTACTACGACGGGCTCGAGGAGATGGCGCGCTACACGGGCCAGATGGCCGAGCGCACGTACGCACGGCTCCGCGTGATCCTCAATCACGAGTTCCGCGAGCGGAAGCCGATCCTCATCTACGGTTCCCGCAACGAGTTCGCGCAGAACAACGTCACCGGCGACCTCGGCGAAGGCACCGGCGGTGTCACGGACGCGCTTCGCCAGCGCAACATGTTCTTCTTCACCGGCGACATCCGGGAGTCCGAGCGCGTGCTCGCGCACGAGATGGTGCACGTGTTCCAGTACGACATCTTCGCGCGCGGCCGCGCGGGCGGCGGCATGCAGCAGCTCTCGCAGGTGAACCCGCCGCTCTGGTTCATCGAAGGCATGGCCGAGTACCTCGCGATCGGCCCGACGCACCCGTACACCGACGCCGTGATGCGCGACGCCGCGATCAACGGCAACATCCCGTCGGTGGAGCAGATGACGCAGCGGCCCGACCAGTACTTCCCGTACCGGTTCGGCGAGTCCTTCTGGCAGTACGTCGCGGGCCGCTGGGGCGACGAGATCGTCGGCGAGATCATGAACGCCACACCGTCGCTCGGCCTCGACCGCTCGTTCCGGCGCTACACGGGCATGGATCTCGAAGATCTGGGCGACGAGTGGAAGGAGCACGTGCAGGAACAGTTCCTGCCGCAGGTGGCGGAACTCGAGCGGCCGCGGCGCGTCGCGTCACCGCTGCTCACCGCGCGGCGCACGGGCGGCCTCATTCCGGTGTACGTGGCCCCGGCCCTCTCGCCCGACGGCAAGCAGATCGCGTTCATCTCGATGGGCAGTCTCTTCCGCGCCGAGGTCTTCCTCGACCTCTACCTCGCGGACGCGACCACGGGCAAGCGCATCAGCCGCCTCACCAAGAGCACGCTGGACCCGGAGTTCGAGGAGCTGCGTTTTGCATACTCCGCAAGTTCCTTCTCGCCCGACGGGCGCCTGATCGCCTTCACGGCGCAGCGGCAGGGGCGCGACGTGCTCTACCTGTATGACGTGCGGCAGAAGAAGGTCACGCGCCGGATCGACTCACCGCTCCGCGCGATGCTCAACCCGTCGTGGTCGCCGGACGGCCGCCGGCTCGTGTTCAGCGGCACGTCCAATGGCACCACCGACCTCTACACCATCGACCTCGACGGGCAGAACCTGCGCCGACTGACGCAGGACATCTACGGCGACCTGCAGCCGCAGTGGTCGCCCGACGGTCGGTACATCGCGTATGCGACCGAGCGCGGGCCGCACTCGGATCTGGCCACGCTCTCGTTCGGCAAGTGGCAGATCGCCGTGTACGACCTCGAGACGAGTGAGACGCGAGTGCTGCCGGGCCAGGCGGACAAGAACCTGAACCCGATGTGGGCGCCGGACGGCAAGTCGATCGCGTTCATCTCCGACCGCACCGGGATCCCGCAGATCTTCCTGTTCGATCTCGCGACCGAAGAGCACTACCAGCTCACGCGGTTCGTGGGCGGCGTGCTCTCGGTGACCGAGCACAGCCCGGCCATGACCTGGGCGCGCGACGCGGACAAGCTCGCCTTCACGTACCATGACGACGGCGACTTCTCCATCTGGAACATCGCGGACCCGCGGGCGCTGAAGAAGGAGCCGTACCGCGCGCCGGTGGTGGCACCGGTCGTCGTGGCGCGCGCGGATTCGGCGGCCACCGCCCGGACGAGCGCCATCGACAACATCGCCGCGATCGCGCGGGCGACCTCGGATAGCCTCGGCGCGCTCCGCATGGGTGCCGCGGACGGCGGGCGCCGTCGGTCGGTCTATCTCGGAGCGGACGGCTGGCGCCCGGCGTCGATCCCGGCGGACCGCGCCACGGCCGGGATCTCGGTCGCCGCCCTGCTCGACAGCGCGTCGCTCGCCCTGCCCGACCCCAACACGTTCACCACCGAGCGGTATCGCGGCGAGCTGCGCCCCGAGTACGTGGCGCGGCCGCAGGTGGGGTACGCGCAGGACAACTACGGACGCGGCGTCTACGGCGGCACCGCGATCGTGCTCTCGGACATGGTGGGCGACAAGCGCCTCGCGATCGCAGGCGGCGTGAACGGGCGGCTCAGCGAAGCGCAGCTGTTCACGATGTATTCCAACCTCGGCGGCCGCTTCCAGTGGGCCGCGGGCCTGCAGCAGTCGCCGTACTTCTTTCTCAGCGGCTTCAGCCAGGTGTTCGCCAGCCCGTACCTGATCCAGACGCAGGCGATCTCGCGCTATATCGCGCGCAGTGCGTTCGGGCTTGGTCTGTATCCGCTCAATCGCTTCACCCGCTTCGAGTACGGCGCGTCGTTCAACAACGTGGACCGCTCGCTGATGTACGTGACGCAGATCTACGACCTCAGCTCCGGCGCCTCCACGGGCTGGCTGATCGACTCGATCGTGAACGGCTCGTCGCTCAACTATGTGTCGCCCTACGCCGCGTTCGTCTCCGACAACGCGCTCATGGGGGCCACCGGCGGCATCTACGGCCGCCGCTATCGCCTCCAGGTCGAGCAGACCGCCGGCAACGTGAGCTGGACGACGCTCTCGGCCGACGCGCGGCGATACGACGCGCTGATCTTCAGCGTGCTCACGTTCGCGACGCGCTTTGCGGCGAACGTCTCGATCGGCCCGGACGAGGACGCCTTCCCCAAATACATCGGGCGCCCGGACTTCGTGCGCGGCTACGACCGAGAGACCTACGAGTCGGCGGACTGCGGGTTCAGCGTGACGGACCCGGAGGCCTGCTCGGCGCTCCAACTGCTCGGCAGCCGCGTGATGTACGCGAATGCGGAACTGCGCTTCCCGCTCGTGCGGCGATTCGACCTCGGGCTGCTCCCCGTCTCGCTGCCGCCGCTGGACGGTCTCGTGTTCTACGACTTCGGCGTCGCGTGGTCCCGCGGGCAGTCGCTGCGGCTCTCGCGCCCGGAGAACTACGACTTCACGGTGGAGCGCTATCCGCTGCGCAGCTACGGATTCGGCCTGCGACTCAACCTGTTCAACATCGCGTTGGTGCGCTGGGACTACGCCATACCGCTCGACGGCGTGAGTCGGCGCGGGTACTGGATCTGGACGCTCGGCCAGTCGTTCTGACCGGCGCGAGGGCTTAGTTTTCCGGCGTGCCTCTCTCGCACTTCCGCCGACCCCTTTTCTCCGCGCTGCTCGTTCTCGCCGCTGGCGCGTGCGGTGACGGCGCGCGCGTCTCCGGCGCGTCCTCCGGCGGGATCGGGCCCGACGCGGTCCTGCTGCGGCTTCCGGGAACGGGCGGCGTCGCCCGCGCGCACCACGCGGGAAGCGACAGCGCCCTCTGGGAGTCGCGTGACCGCATCCCCGCTGTGTCGGGCGTGCTGGGCTTCGACGACTTCCTGGGCGTGCTGCTCGCGCAGGACCGGTCCGGGCGCGTGGTCGCGGTGGATCTGCGCCTCGGCACGGTCGAGACGCTCGGCGACGAGCGACTCCAGGGCGCGGTGGTGGCCGAGGGCTCGGCCGTGTTCAGTCTCGACGCGCAGGGGCGCGTCCTGCGACTCACGCCGGTGGCGACGTGGAACTGGCCCGTCCCCGGCGGCGCCTCCGGGCTGATCCCGAATCCCGATGGCAGCCTGCTGCTGCTCGCGTCCCGATCGGGCAGCACCACACTACGGCGCGTGATCCCGCCGGAGACGCGCGTGATCGACTCCGCCACGGTCCCGCCGGTGCGGCTCGCCGCGCGAACCGCCGTGGGCGACCGTGTCTGGTTCGTGACCGACAGCGGGCTCGTCTCGCTCGCCATGCGCGATCTCTCGCGCGCCTTTGCGCTGCCCCTCTCGGACTCGGTGATCGCCCTGATCCCCACGCCGAGCGGTGACCGGGTGTTCCTGGCGACGGGGCGCTCGCGACTGCTGGTGATCGACCGCTACGCCGAGGCGGCGCGCGGCACGATCGATCTCCCCGCGCCCGCCGCCGGCCTCCGCATGGACCCCGACGGGCGCTACCTCCTCGTGCGCGCTCGCGGCGCCGACTCCGTGTTCGTGGTGTCCATCGGCACCTCGCGCGTGGTGAACACCCTGGCCACCCCGTGGCGCGGCGATCTGCCGCTGGTGACCCCGGATGGCCGCGTGCTGCTGGCGCAAGGCACGGACGCGGTGCTCGTGGACGCGGAGTCGGGCCGCGAGCGGATGCGGTATCGCGGCGGCGCCGCAGACGTGTGGTCGCTCGTGCGCTGGAACGGATTCCGGCCGCGCTCCGCGGGGCTGGATCGCCCGGTGCATTTCGAGGAGTACGCGGCCGACTCCGCCGCCGCCGACAGCGCCCTCGCGGCGCTGCTGGCGGCGCGCTATGGCGACCTGAGCGCCGTTGGACGCGCGGCGCCGCTTCCGCCACCGCCCGGGCAGGGGCAAGTGAATGAGCCCGCGGACCGGCGCGAGAATGAGCGGCGCGAGAGTGAGCGGCGGGAGAGCGAACGCCGCGAACTCGCCATTCGCGGCACCTGGACGGTCTCGTTCGCGACGCTGCTCGCCGAGGACCGCGCGCGGAGCATGGCGGACAGCATCGTGGTGAACGGGCGGCGCGCGCGCGTGGTCACCGGCACGCGCGACGGGGTCCCGGTGTGGCGCGTCCTGCTCGGCCCGTTCAACACGCGCCAAGAGGCGGAGCGTGCCGGCATGGCCTCGCGAATGAGCTACTGGGTGTTCGAGGGCGCGCCGTGAGGCCACTTCCCCTGCCGCCCGAGGCCTGGGCGGCGGAGGGACGACGGGTCGCCGCGCAGCTGCAGGACGTCGCGGCCGCCATCATCACCGGACCCGATGCCGCGGCGGCGGCCGAGGTCGCACTCGCCATCGCGGCCGTGCACGCCGTCGAGCGTCGGGTGGCGATCGCCGATCTCGTCGGCGGGATCGAGCGTCTCTCGCCTCTGAGCGACGCGATCGGACTCCTCGAATGCCTCCGCGATGGCGAGCCGATCTCCGAGATCGCGCGCCCGCTCACGGCCGACGGCGCGATCTTCGCCCTCCCCTCCGGTCGTGGGCCTATCGCGGAGCGCTGGGTCTACGAGAGCGCCCGGTGGATCCGACTGGTGGGCGGCTTCCGCGAGGTGGATGCCCTGCTGCTGCTCGTCACGCCGCCGCACGCGCCGGGCCTGGAGACGCTGATCGCGCGGGTGGATGGCGTGGTCGCGGTGGACCTCCCGCCTGCGCAGGTGCGCGAGTGGCCGCTGATCGCCACCGTGGACCGGCCGGAGCCGGAGCTCCCCGCGATCCCGGTGACGCCACGCGCCACACCGCCGGTGCCTTCGAGGCGTCGCCGGACGGCGCTGTGGATAACCGTCCCGCTGCTCGCGGCGGCAGTGGCCGGGTGGATGCTGCTCCGGCCAGGCGGTCTCCGCGGGCCAGACGCCGGCGAAGCCCCTGCGGCGAACGCCACCGCGAAGGCCGAGGCCCGTCCCACCGCACTGCCGCCAGAGGAGCTGCGCATCGACGTCGGGCCCATTGTCAACCCTGCGGACTCCGCGCTCGCCGCGAGATTCGCCGTGGAACTCGTAGCGGCGAACACCCTCACGAGTGCAAATTCCCGTCTTGCCGCTCTCGAAGGAGGAGCGCCCACGCCGACCGTGGCGCCGGTGATCCTGGGAGGCAGCGGACACACGTGGTATCGCGCGCTCGTGGGTGCGTGGCCTACGCGTGACCGGGCAGCGAGCTGGCTCGCCGCCGAACGCACACGCGGTCTGCTGCGCGCCGATGTCGGACGCGTGGTGGAGGTGCCGCTGGCCCTTCAACTCGGCGCCGTCACCACCGTGCCGGACGCTCGCGAGATGATCGCGGCGTGGGAAGCACGCGGGATCAGTGCCTATGCGCTGACGCAGGAGCAGGGCAGGATCCGCGTCTATGCCGGCGCCTTCGAGTCGCCGGCGCAGGCCGTGGTGTTGGCGATGATGCTTCGCGAACTCGGCGCGGAGCCGCAATTGGCCTATCGGATCGGGAGATCGTTCTAACGTGCGGTTGACGAAGCTGGAGTTGCACGGATTCAAGTCCTTCGCGGACCCCACCTACCTGACCTTCGAGGACGGGGTCACCGCGATCGTCGGCCCCAATGGGTGCGGCAAGTCGAACGTCTCCGATGCCGTGCGGTGGGTCCTCGGTGAGCAGCGCGCGCGCCTGCTCCGCGGCGCCAAGATGGAAGAAGTGATCTTCCAGGGTTCGTCGGCGCGCCGGGCCGTGAACATCGCCGAGGTGTCGCTGCACTTCGAGAATGCCGACGGCCAGCTGCCTGTGGCGTTCAAGGAGGTCGTCATCACGCGGCGGCTCTCCCGCAGCGGCGACAGCGAATACTTCCTGAACCGCGCGCCTTGCCGTCTGCGCGACATCCACGACCTCGTACGCGGCACGGGACTCGGCGCCGACTCCGGTGTCGTGATCGAAAGCCGCATGATCGATGCCCTGCTCTCCGACCGCCCCGACGACCGGCGCGAGCTGTTCGAAGAAGCGGCGGGCGTTGGACTCTACCGCGATCGCCGCCGCACCACGGCGCGTCAGCTCGAAGCCACGAGCGCAGACCTCGTCCGCATTGACGACCTCACGGCCGAAGTGCAGACGCAGGTGCGTTCCCTGCTCCGCCAGCGGCGCCGCGCCGAGAAGCACGCGGAGATCACCACGCGCCGGTTCGCGGTGGAGCTCACGCTCGCCGCGCGCGAGATGGCGGCGTGGCAATCGGAGCTGGCGGCGCTCGAAGAGCGCCTCACGGCCCTGCGTGCCGCCGCCCCCGAGCAGCAGCAGGCGGTGCGCACCGCCGAGGCCGCGCGCGATGCCGCGTACGCTGCACGCGCGGCGTCGGAGACGAGCCGTCACGAGCGCTCCGCTGTTGCAGCGGCCGCGCGTCAGGCGGTGCTCGAGCTGCAGCAGGAACTGGCCGTGGGCGAAGAGCGGCATCGCAACGCGCTCACGCGCCGCGAACGCGCCATGCAGGAGCGGAGCGAGGGCGCGGCCTTTGGTGATCGCCTCCGCACTGAGTCTGAGGCCTCCGCGCGCGAGGAGAGTGAATGCGTCACCGCGTTGACCGCTGCCGCCGAAGCGCTGCAGGGCGTCATGGCCACCGAAGAGACCGCGCGCGCCCGCGTGGCCGAAGCGCGCGGCGTCACGGAGAACGCAGACCGTACGGTCCGCGAGCTCCGCGACAGTGCGCGCCGGCTGGAGCTGGAGCGCGAGAACGCGGAGCGTGAACTCGCCGAAGTGGCGCAGCGCACCGCCGCGTTGGTGGCCGAGCACGAGACGTTGGCCAACGCCCTGTCGGTCGCCGAGCGCGAGCTCGCGGGCGCCGACGAAGCCCTCGCGATCGCGCGCGGCGCAGCCGCCGAGAGCGACGAAGCGCTCGAGCGTGCACGGGCCGCCGCGCGCGATGCGCGCGAGCTCGAAGCCGCCGCGCGCGCCGATGTCCGTCGTGTGGAGGAAGAGCACACGGCGCTGCAGGGCCGTCTCGCGGCGCTCGAAGGACTCGAGCGTGAGCGTGTGGGACTCGCGCCCGCTGCCGCCAAGCTCCTCCGGGAGCGGGAGCGATTCGGCGACGGCGCGGTGATCGGGCCGCTGTCGGACTTCATCGGGGCCGATGCGTCCGTGGCCGCGCAGGTCGAGCGGTTCCTCGGCGCCAGCGTGCACGCCGTCGTGGTGCGGGACCGCGCGGCGGCTGACGCAGTGCGCCAGTGGCACGCCGAGGCGGCTCCGGGCGCGTTGTTGCTGCTCCCGCTCGACGCCCTCGCCGACGGCGAGAACGGCGGCGATCCCGCAGACCTGCTCACCCGCGTGCGCGCCGAGGGCGCGGCCGGTCGCTGGGTGCGGGCGCTGCTTGGGCGCGTGCGCGCCACCAATGACGGCGCGGGCTTCGTGGATGCGCGCGGCGCCGTGTGGCTCCCCGCGCGCGACGCCGGCGCGGGCCCGCTCACGCGCCGCGCCGAGCTCGACACCCTGCGCGAGTCGCTCGCCACGGTGGATACGCGGCGCGCGGCCGTGCAGGCCCGGGCGCAGCAAGTGCACGATCAGGTGGTGCACGCGGAGAGCGCCGCCGCCGCCGCGGCCGATGCCGCGGCCGCGGCGCAGCAGCAGGCGGCGCAGGCCGCGCAGATCCGCAACGAGCGCGACCGCGTGCGGGAACGGTCCGCGCGCGAACTGGCGGACGCCGTCGCGCTGCAGGAGAAGCTCGCCGGCCGCCACAGCGACCTGGGCGACCGTGTGAACGCCAGCATCACGGCGCACGACGAGATCTCGGAGCAGATCGCGGCCGCGGACGTTCAGGCGCAGGCCACGCGCACGGAACTCGCGGCCGCCGAGCGCGCGCAGGACGAAGCCCGCGAGGCGCGCGCCGCGCAGCAGGTGGTGCACGCGCAGGCCGAGGCCCGGCGTCAGGTGGCGGCGGAGCGGCGCGAGCGCGTCGAGCGCGAGCGCGCGTCGGCCGCTGAGCGGCTCGCCTCGCTCGAGCGGGAGATGGCGTCGCTCGCCGAGGAGGATGGGCGGCTCGAGGAGCAAATGGGGATCTGGCAGCAGGAGATCCAGGCTCGGCGCGCATCGCAGTCGGAGGCCGAGGCCGCGCTGGCGCTCGCCGAGTCCGCCGTGCGAGACGCCGATGCGACGCTGGCACAGGCTGAGAAGTCGCTCGACGCGGCCCGCCACACGGCTGAAGTCGAGGCGAACACGCTGCACCACGCCGAGCTTCGCTTCACGGAGCTCTCCGGCAAGCGCGCGGCGATCAAGGAGCGGCTCGAGGCCGAATGGCGTCGGCCGCTGGACGAACTGCTCGCTGGCTACGTGCCGGTCGAGGCGGAAGAGGACGCCCTGCGCGCCGAAGCCGAGGACCTGCGCAAGCAGACCGAGTCGCTCGGGATGGTGAACCCGCTCGCGATCGAGGAGCACGAGGAGGAAACACGCCGCCTGGAGTTCCTCACCACGCAGCGCGCCGACCTCATGGACGCGCAGAACAAGCTGCAGCAGGCCATCAAGGAGATCGACGTCACCGCGCGGGATCTGTTCCTCGCGACGTTCGCACAGGTGCGCTCGCACTTCCGCGAGATCTTCATGACGCTCTTCGGCGGCGGCGAGTGCGACCTCCGGCTCGAGAATCCCGATGCCCCGCTCGACTGCGACATCGAGATCCACGCGAGTCCGCGTGGCAAGCGCACGCAGCGCATTCACCTGCTCTCGAGCGGGGAGCGCGCGCTCGTCGCGCTCTCGCTCCTGTTCGGCATCTTCCTCACCAAGCCCAGCCCGTTCTGCCTGCTGGACGAAGTGGACGCGCCGCTCGACGACCAGAACATCGGCCGGTTCGTGAAGATGCTCAACGAGTTCAAGAAGAACACGCAGTTCATCGTCATCACGCACAACCCGCGGACGACCACCGAGGCGGCGGACGCCGTGTACGGCGTCACGATGCAGGAGCCGGGCGTGTCGTCGCTCGTGAGCGTGCGGATGAGCGGCGAGGCCGTGGATGGCGCCGACGAACCGGCCAAGGTCGCGGCCGCCGCGAGCGCCGCCGGATGAGGACCGCCTGATGCTGGTCGTGATGAAGCACGGCGCAACGCCGGCGGACGTTGAGCGGGTGTGCGCGTGGATCCGGGAGCGCGGCTACACGCCGCAGCAGATGCCGGGCGCACAGCGCACGGCCGTGGGGCTCGTGGGCAATGACGGCCGCGTGGATGGGTCGGCGCTCGAGGACATGCCGGGCGTCGCCGAGGTCATCCACGTCTCCAACCCGTACAAGCAGGTCTCGCGCGAGTGGCGGCCGGAGAACACGATCGTGGAGATCGCGCCCGGTGTGCGGTTCGGCGACGGCGCGGTGCCGATCATCGCGGGCCCCTGCTCCGTGGAGAGTGAGGCGCAGATCATCGCGTCGGCCAAGGCCGTGAAGGCGGGCGGCGCCGTGGCGCTCCGCGGCGGTGCGTTCAAGCCGCGGTCCTCGCCGTATTCCTTCCAGGGGCTCGGAAAGAAGGGCCTCGAGCTGCTCAAGCTCGCCAAGGCCGAGACCGGGCTGGCGATCGTCACCGAAGCGATGGACGAGGAAGGCGCGGAGCTCGTGGCCGAGGCCGCCGACTGCATCCAGATCGGCGCCCGCAACATGCAGAACTACTCGCTGCTCAAGGCGGCGGGCCGACTGAGGAAGCCGGTGCTTCTCAAGCGCGGCATGGCCGCGACGATCCAGGACCTTTTGCTCTCTGCGGAGTACATACTGGCGGAGGGCAATGGCCAAGTGATCCTATGCGAACGCGGGCTCCGCAGCTTCGACACCACATCCCGGAATCTCTTCGATCTCACCGCGATCCCCGTGGTGCAGCAGCTCTCGCACCTGCCGATCGTCGCGGACCCGAGCCACGGCACGGGGCGCCGCGACAAGGTCCTGCCGATGGCGCGCGCGGCGGTCGCGGCGGGCGCGGACGGGATCCTGATCGAGGTGCATCCGCAGCCGGAGAAGGCGCTCTCCGATGGCGCACAGTCCATGACGCCCGACCAGTTCGCGGACTGCGTCACGCAGTTGCGACGGGTGGCCGAGGCCGTCGGGCGGCGGATCACGGAGCCAGCGCGTTGAGCGACCGGCTGCGCCTGAACCTGGCGACCGCGGTGATCGTTGCGGCCACCGCGCTGACATCACCCGTGCTCGCGGCGCAGTCGCCGGCTCGCGCCAGCGCGCGTCCCGCGATGTCTGCGGCGGACACCGCCGCGCTCGTGCTCGTGGAACGCGCGGCCGCCGGTTACAGCTCGGCGCGCTCGCTGCGCGCCACGTTCGTCCAGACCATCCTCACGCCGCGCACTGGCGACATTCAGACCGCGCGCGGCGAGTTCCTGCAGCGCGGCACCTCGCAGTTCGCGTTCGCGTTCACCGAACCGGAGGGTGACCGCATCATCGCCGACGGCGAGGTGCTCTGGCTCTACCTGCCCAGCATGTCACCGGGCCAGGTGCTCAAGGTGCCGCGCGCGGCCGGCGCGGGACTCGACCTCGCCACGGAGCTGCTGCGCTCCCCGCGCGAGCGGTATACCGTGCGTGCCCTCGCCGACACGGTGATGGACAGCCAGTCGGTGAAGCGGTTGACGCTCACCCCTCGCACGGCCGACGCCCCGTTCCGCACGGCCGAGCTGTGGATCGCGCCACAGGATGCGCTGATCCGTCGACTCGTGGTGGCCGAGCCGCTGGGGTTGGTGCGGACGATCGACTTCACGCGGGTGCGCGTGGGCGTGGCGATCCCCGATGCGGCGTTCGTGTTCACGGCGCCGGACGGGGTGCGTGTGATCGATCAGGCGGCCATGCTCGGCGGCAGCGTCCCGACCAAGAAGCCGTAGCGGTCAGGCGGTCGGCTGCGCCGACCGCGCCGTGCTGCTCGCGCTACTCCGCGACGAACACATCCGCCGGCACCCGCGCGCGTCGCAACAGCTCCGCGGCGCGCTGCACCACCGGATCCGTCCGCACCTGACGCCGCAGCGCGAACGGGATCCCGAACGCCTGACGCGCGATCTCCGCGCCGAGCGAACGATCGATCAACCCCGGCACCTCGGCGAACGTTGCGCGGGTCACGTGCAGGCCCATCCGTTCGAGCTGCCCGCGCACGCGGAGCCGCCACTCCGGCCGCACCGTGAAGTTCGTGTCGCGGATCGCGCCCTCGCGCACGAGCGCACGCGCCTGCGCCGTGAGCGCCTCGCGCCAGCGCGGCACGTCGGCGCCAAGTTCGGCGAAGAACCGCCGCTCCGCAGGATCGGGCGCGCTGTCGCCAGCCACCAGATCGGGGACGATGCCACCGCCGCCAAGCACCGCGCGGCCGGACGCGGTGCGGAACACCGGACGCGCCGTGTCCACGTCCACGAGCGGGACCTCACCCGGCCGCGCGACCTCGAGCGAACGCCCCAGCGGCGTGTACCAGCGCGCGTGGGTGAGCATCAGCGCGGCGCCGTTGTCGAGCGGATACACGGCCTGCGCACTGCCTTTGCCATAGGTCACACGGCCCATCACGAGCGCGCGGTCGTGGTCCTGCAACGCGCCCGCGACGATCTCCGCCGCGCTCGCCGTATTGCCGTTGACGAGCACCACCAGTGGCATGCCGCCGTAGCGTTCGTCGGTCTGGTCCACATACGACGCATTGGACTCGGCCACGCGGCCCTTGGTGGTGACGATCTGCTTGCCAGCGCCCAGGAAGAGGTCGGCCACGCCCACGCCCTGCGACAGCAGACCGCCCGGATTCCCGCGCAGGTCGAGGATCAGCGCGCGCGCACCGGCGCGGCGCAGCGAGTCCAGCGACGCAGTGACCTCCGCTTCGGTGGAATCGGAGAACGTGGTCACCGCGAGATAACCGACGCCGCCCGCCAGCACCGTGGGTCGCGCGACCGCGCTCACGCGAATGTCCGCACGCTCGAGCGTCACGGGGATCCGCGTGCCCTGCCCGCGCTCCACGACCACTTGCACCGTGGTACCGAGCGGACCGCGCAACGCGTTCCGCGCCTCGGCGACGGTCCATCCCTTCATCGAGCGGCCATCGAGTTCGACCAACCGGTCGCCCGTCTGCAATCCGGCGCGCTCGGCGGGCGAGTTCGGACGCGGCTGTGCGACGGTGATCCACCCGTCGCGCACATCCACCTGCATGCCGACCCCACGGTAGGAGTTGGCGGCCGACTGCGAGAGCCGCTCGAGCCGCTCGGGCGAGAGATACGCCGAGTTGGGGTCCCCGAGTTCGTCGATCATGCCGACGAGCGCCTGCTGCCACAGCATCTCCTCATCGACCTCTTCGACGTAGCCATCGCGCACGTGATCCATCACGGTCTGCAGGAGCTGCGCGCCTTCGCGCGCCTCGCGCGATTCCGAGTTGAGTGCGCGCCCGATGATCCACCCACCTGCGAGGATCGCAGCGGCGACGAGCACCGCAGACGGCAGCAGCCGGAAGCGACTCACGACGCCGCTCCCGCCGCCACGAGCGACGGGCAATGCGTCTCGATCTCCTGCCAGACCCGCGCCGCGACCGCGTCCTCGGTGCCGCCCGCATCCACAGCGACGATGCGGCCGCATTCGGGATGCGCCGACTGCCACGCGGGCGTCCCGAAGAGGTCGAACGCCGTCGCCACGCGGGCGTGGAACGCCGCCTCTGCGCGCTCGATGCGGTCGGCGCCGCTGCGTGACCCGGCACGGCCGAGTCCGACCGCAGCATCCAGCCGCAGGAGGATCGTGAGGTCCGGCGCGATGCCCGCCGTGGCCAGACGATTCGCCGCCCGGACCGCGTCCTCCGACAGGCCGCGCCCGTGGATCTGGTACGCGTAGGTCGAGAGGAGATACCGGTCGAGGATCACGTGCGTCCCCGCAGCGAGTGCGGGCGCGACCTCGGTCGCGACCAGTTCCGCACGCGACGCGATGAACAGCGCGGCTTCCGTGGATGGCGCGAGCGGCGCCTCGTGATGCAGCAGGATGTCGCGGATCCGGTCGCCGACCGGCGTGCCGCCCGGCTCACGGAATGTCTTGTGCGGGACGCCGGCCGCCGTGAGGCGCGAGAGCAGGCGCCGGAGCTGGGTGGACTTCCCCACTCCCTCGCCTCCCTCGAAGACCACCAGGCGGCCGCGCGTCACGCTGCTAGCCGAGCGTGATGATCGAGCTCGTCGCGCCCTTCTTGATGCCGTCGAGCATCCACTGATTCACCTGCGTCATCACCTTGTCGAAGTTCTCGTTGGCAGCGACGAAGCGCTGGTACAGCGAGTTCCCCTGCACGGTGCCGAGCAGCGTGTCGAGCTCCGCTTCCATCTCCGCGGTGGGCTGCTCGCCCTTCTCGATCATGGCCTGTGCGTCGCGGCGGAGCGTCTCCATCCGCTGGAGCGCCGTGACGACCTCCTTGTCGCCGTTGAGCGCGTCGTTGGCGCGCTTCACGGCCTGATACTCGGCGCTCTGGCCGATGAGTCGTCCCAGCTCGACTGCCTTGTCACTCAACATGCGTAGCTCTCTCCTCACGCCGGGCCACCACGAATCGGGGCCGCCCGGTCAGGTCGGGTCGTAGTTCGACATCGGCGAAGCGCCCATCATTGGACACCGCCTCCGCCGCAAGGGTGGCCCGTCGCGCATCGACCTCCATCGCGAAGAGCCCGCCGGACCGCAATGACGCGGCGGCTTGAGGCACGAGGGCCCGGATCACCGCCATCCCATCGTCAGCCGCCAGGAGCGCGAGATGGGGCTCCCACTCCCGCACCAACTGCGGCAGTGCGTCGCGCTCCGCTGGCGAAATATACGGCGGGTTGCTGACGATGGTGTCGACGAGCTGGTCGCCGATCGGCGTCAGGAGATGTCCCTCACGGAAGGACACACGCGCGCGCTTCTCCTCAGGGATGGCGGCGAGGTTGGCCCGCGCGACCGCCAGGGCGTCCGGCGAGACATCGGTGGCGATGACCGCGTCGAAGTGCCCCTCAGCGGCCAGCGCGAGCGCGATCGCGCCGGAGCCCGTACCGACGTCCACCAGCGTGCCTTTGCCGCCCCGCTGCGCCGCGAGCACGAGTTCGACGAGAAGCTCTGTTTCCGGACGCGGGATCAGCACCCGCTGGTCCACCGCGAGCGTGAGGTGGCGAAAGCTGGCGCGGCCCACCGCGTACTGCATCGGCATCCCGGCCTTGAGCCGCGCCGCCGCGTCGCGGATCGCCTGTGCCTGCGCCTCGTCGAGCGGCGTATCGCCGTGCGCCGTGGGCCAGTAGCGGGGCTTGTCGAGCACGTCGGCGATCAGATCGCGGGCACGGGTGCGCGAGGGTGGCACGCCCGGCGGGGTGAGTTCCGCCGTGAGCGCGTCAAGGAGTTCTCCCACGCTTGAAGGGGTCATTCGGGGCCTCGCAGGATGCGGACGCGGGCCGTCTCCGCCGCTCGGTGCGCTGCGGTGTGCTTGAGGACCAACCGCGTCGGCGTGTGGACGCGGCAGTGGATCGATTCCGGCGTGCGCGTGCTCGTGGCGCAGCGCAGACCCGCGGCGAGCTCAAGCGAGCGAAGTTGAGTTCCCGGTTCTGCGGCGGTCACGGTGATCTCGATCTGACCGGGCTCCAACTCCCACGCGCGCACTTCTCCCGCGCTGAGTCTCACCTCGCCGTCAAAGATCCGTTCAAGCACACGAACCGCTCCTGCGAAGGTGCGGCCGCCCTCGCTGAACTGCAGGTCGGCGCGTCCCATTCTCCGCGCAACGAGCTTCCCCGAATCCACGCGGACGATGGACGTGTCGTACGAGTGAATGGCAGGCGCCTTGAGCACCTCGAGCGGGCCATCGGACACCCGGACGGTCACCACGGGCGTCGCAGCCGAGTCTCCGAGCACGATCTCGAGCGGCGACGGAACCAGACGACCATCGAACCCCCGAGCCAATGCCGGTTGTGGCTCCGCGCAGGCCGAACCGACCACCGCGCCGGCGATCACGGCCAATCCGACTCTGGCCGTCGGTCGCATCTCAGCCCCCGTCCCCCGCGAGCCGCTCCTCGATGTCCGCCAGATGCAGCGCATCCATCAGCTCGTCCAGCCCGCCGTCCATCACGCCCGCGAGGTCGTGCGTCGTGTACCCGATCCGGTGATCCGTCACGCGGCTCTGCGGATAGTTGTACGTGCGGATCTTGGCGGATCTATCGCCCGTCGACACTTGGCTCTTGCGCATCCGCGACCGCTCGGCCTCCTGCTCCGCGATGCGCAGGTCCAGAAGCCGCGAGCGCAGCACTTCCATGGCCTTGAGCTTGTTCTGCAGCTGGGACTTCTGGTCCTGCTGACTCACGACGAGTCCGCTGGGGATGTGCGTGATGCGCACGGCGGAGTCAGTGGTGTTCACGCTCTGCCCGCCGGGTCCCGACGACCGGAACACGTCAATGCGGAGATCCTTGTCCTCGATCTTGAGGTCGATCTCCTCGGCCTCGGGCAGCACCGCGACCGTGGCCGCCGACGTGTGAATGCGGCCCGCGGCCTCCGTCTCCGGCACGCGCTGGACGCGATGCACACCGCTCTCGAACCGGAGCGCGCCAAAGGCGCTGGGACCGGTGACCTTGAAGATGGCTTCCTTGAGACCGCCGAGAGTACCGTCGCCGAGGGAGATGGTCTCGATCTTCCACCCGCCGTGGCGCTCGATGTAGCGCGTGTACATCCGGTGCAGGTCGGCGGCGAAGAGCGCGGCTTCGTCGCCTCCGGTGCCGGCACGGATCTCGAAGATCGCGTTGCGGTCGTGAAGTGGGTCGGGCGGGACGATCAGGGGCCGGAGCGCGAGCTCGGCCGCCTCGATGGCGCTCTCCAGCCGCTCGACCTCGGCGCGCGCCTCGGCGGCCATCTCCGCGTCATCCAACGACAAGAGCTCGCGCGACTGCGCGAGCTCTTCGTCCAGCTTCTCCAGTCGCGCCGCGCGCTCGACCACCTGGGTGAGGCGCTGATGTTCCCGACCGAGCGATGCCATCCGCTTGGCATCGCGGACGGTGCGGGGATCGAGAAGCTCGCGCTCGACCTCGGCGGCGCGCCGCAGCGCGTCGGCGAGACGGGCGCGGAGGCTCAGGCGCTCGCCTTCGCGCCGTACTTCTGACGGAAGCGCTCGACACGGCCAGCCGTGTCAATGAGCTTCTGCTTGCCGGTGAAGAACGGGTGGCAGGCGGCGCAGATGTCGGTATGGATCTCCGCGTGCGTGGAGCGCGTCTGGAAGGTGTTTCCGCAGGCGCAGGTCACGGTGGCGGTCGCGTACGTGGGGTGGATCTCGGGCTTCATAATTGCCTCAGGAACGGTTTCGGAGCGAGCAGAGAAAGCTATCCGATACAGGGGGTAAAATGCAAGGTGACAACAGTTTGAACGTTTGACAGTTACCTGCCCCAGCGGTAGCTTCGCCCCGGGAGACCGCCCTGCGGCCCCACCCTACCTCCGCCCCCCAGCATGAGCACCGCTGACTTCCTCGCGACCGTCCCGCTCTTTCGCTCCCTGGCCCCCGCCGAGCAGGCGGGATTCGCGACCATGGCCCGGGAAAAGAGCTATCCCAAGGGCAGTGTCATCCTCTTCGAAGACGACCCCGGCGACTCGCTCTTCGTCGTCCGCGACGGGCGCGTAAAGGTCGTGCTCGTGGCCGAGGACGGCCGCGAGGTCATTCTCGGGATCCTGGGGGTGGGCGAACACTTCGGCGAACTCTCGCTCATTGATGACCAGCCGCGCTCCGCCCACGTCGTGGCCATGGAGGACAGCTCGCTGCTCGTGCTCCGACGCGAGGACTTCCGGCGCCGCGTGGAGCAGAACCCGGCGGTGGCGTGGGCCCTGCTCATCGAGCTCTCGCGCCGGTTGCGCCGCGCCGACGACAAGATCGGCTCCCTCGTGCTGCTCGACGTCCCGGGACGCATTGCTCGCGTGATCCTCGACGCGGCGGAGGCCGGCGGCTCGGAGACCATCGAGAAGCCGCTGACGCACCAGACGATCGCGCACGTGATCGGCGCGAGCCGCGAAACGGTCTCGCGCGCCATGCGCGAGTTCGTCGACGCCGGCTGGATCACCACCGAGCGACGCCGCATCAAAGTGACGGACCGCCCAGCCCTCGAAAAGCGCTCTCAACAGCGCCTGTGACCACTGTCACCACGACCCCGTGATGCCTCGCCTATACCCTAATTCGACCGCCGTGGCATCTTGGAACGTGCATCCGGGAGAGCGATGAGCCTGCGTGTCCGCTTCTGGGGAACGCGGGGATCCATCCCGACTCCCGGCTCGAATACCGTGCGGTACGGCGGCAACACGCCGTGCGTCGAACTGCGCACGGAGGGTGGCTGGCTGATCATCCTCGACGCGGGGACCGGGATCCGCGAGTTGGGGCGCAATCTGCTGGAGCGGTCCAATGGAGCGCCGATCAAGGGAGACATCTTCCTGACGCACGCGCACTGGGACCACATCCAGGGGATTCCCTTCTTCGCCCCGATCTTCGGCCAAGGGAATCACTTTCGCATCTGGGGTTCGCAGTCGCTGGAGAGCAGTGTGGGAAAGGTCGTGCGGGACCAGATGTCGCCCGTGGTCTTTCCCGTGACGTTCGAGGAGCTCAACGCAACGATCGACTTCCAGGACCTCGCGACGGGGTCGGTGACGAAGGGAACGGGGTACGAAGTGACCGCGCATGCCGTGCAGCACCCGGGCGGCGCGTTGGGGTATCGGTTCTCGGAACCCGGCGGGCGCGGTAAAGCGTTGGTGTATGTGTCCGACAATGAACTCGCCGAGCACGAGCGGTATATCGGCGGCGCCGAGTGGCGGAAAGGGATGGTGGAGTTCGTGCGGGATGCGGGCGTGCTGATCCACGACACGACCTACACCACCGAAGAGTACGATCATCACCGCGGCTGGGGGCACTCGACCTATGCCGATGCGGTGGAGTTGGCGCTGGAAGGCAAGGTCGGCACGCTCGTGCTGTTCCATCACGAGCCGCGCCGGACCGACGACCAGCTGGAGCATTGTCTGGCGCAGTGCCGGGCGATGGTGCAGGACCGGGGCGGTGCGTTGCAGGTGATCGCCGCGGCAGAAGGGCTGAATCTGACTCTCTAACCCTCCCTAGGAGGACGCAATGCTGAAGCAGATCGTTCGTGCCACCGCAGTCCTGGCGGTCGTGACGGCTTCGGCCGTCGCGCAGGACGACACGCGGCCGACGGTTGCTGTGCTGCCGTTCGTGAACAGTGCGATCGGGCAGTCCACCACAGAACTCGCGCCGCTCTCCAAGGGCATCGCGGATCTCCTGATCGTCGAGCTCGCGCAGAATCCCTTGATCCGGGTCGTGGAGCGCGAGAACCTGCAGCGCCTGCTCGAGGAGCAGAATCTGGCGCGTGATGGCCGCGTGGACGATGCCTCGGCGGCGCGCCTTGGCCGCCTCCTCGGCGCCAAGCACATGATCACGGGCTCGTTCATCACGGACCGCTCGGGCACCATGGTGCTCACGATCAAGACGATCGACACGGAGACGTCCCGGATCGTGTGGACCCACATGGACCGCGAGAAGACCGAGAACTTCCTGGCGCTGGTGGCCAAGATCGGTGCTGCGGCCAACGCCGGACTCAAGCTGCCGGAGATCCCGGCTGCGGCCCGCCAGACGAGCCAGGCGCGATCCGAGCGGCAGGCCCGCGTGCCCTTCCAGGCTGTGATGATGTACTCGCGCGCGATCAGCGCGCAGGACTCGGGCAATCGCGCGGAAGCGCTGACGCTGTTCCAGCAGACGATCGATCGCTTCCCCGACTTCGAGGACGCGAAGACCGCCAAGGCCCGCCTCGAACGCGGCGGGTGACGTTCATCTGGCGAGACACATCGCCTGTGCGGTAACCTTGGGACCGTCGACGTCGTTTCGGGCGTCGGCGGTCCTTCCGCTTTCCATGCCCCGTGCAACCACTGATCCTCGCTCCTGAAGGTCGCGCGATCGCGGCGCTCCCCGCGTCCTCTGACGGAGGGCAGTTCGAGGTGCGTCGGCTTGCGGCGCTCCCTGACGCAGCGAGCCTGGACGCGGGACGACCCACCGTGATCTTCGCGGACGCTGCGCTCCTGCGAGGCGCGGGCCCGGACGCCGTGGCGGCGCTGGCGGAGATCGCGGCCATCGTCGGACTCGGCGACGCGGGAGAGGCAGAGCCCGCGGCCTCGATGAAGGACGCGCCGCTCGCCGCGTGGCTCGCTGCCGACGCTTCCGCCGGTCTCGGGCGCACCGCGCTGATGGGCGCTCTGCGCCACGCGGCGGCGCTGATCGCGGCGGACCGCGCGTCGCGTCTGGAGCGGTCGAGTGCGCACGAGCTTCGCGAACTCTCCCGCGTGGGTGCGGCGCTCGGGACTGAGCGCGATCTCGACACGCTGCTGGCGATGATCCTCACGCAGGCGCGGCGCCTGTCGTCCGCCGACGCGGGCTCGCTGTACCTCGTGCAGCAGGACGGCGAGGGGGACTCGATCGCGCTCCGCTTCAAGCTTTCGCAGAACGCGACACTGCCCGAGCTCCCGTTCAGTGAGTTCACGATCCCGATCGATCACTCGAGCCTGTCGGGCTATGTGGCCGCCACTGGCGAACCGCTGTCCATCGCCGACGTCTACCTGCTCCCCGAGAACGTGAGCTACCGGCAGAACCGGTCGTTCGACGACAAGTTCGGCTACCGGACCAAGTCCATGCTCGTGCTCCCAATGCGCACGGTCCGCGACGAGGTGATCGGCGTTCTGCAGCTGATCAACCGCAAGCGCGACGCCTCGGTCATGCTCACGTCTGCGCAAAAGGTCGCCGAGCAGGTCGTGCCCTTCGACCAACGCTCGGCCGACCTCGTCGCCGCCCTCGCGGCGCAGGCGGCGGTGGCGATCGAGAACAGCCAGCTGTACGAGGACATCGAGCGGCTTTTCGAAGGGTTCGTGACCGCCGCGGTCACCGCCATCGAAGCGCGAGACCCCACCACGTCCGGTCACTCCTTCCGCGTGGCGACGCTCACCACGGGACTCGCCGAGGCGGTGGATCGGCTGGGTTCAGGTCCGTACAAAGGCGTCCAGTTCAGCAAGGACCAGATCCGCGAGATCCGGTACGCCGGGCTGCTGCACGACTTCGGCAAGGTCGGCGTGCGTGAGCGCGTGCTGGTCAAACAGAAGAAGCTCTACGACCACGATCTCGTGATCGTGCGGCACCGGTTCCACTACCTGATGCAGCAGGCGGATCTGGAGTTCGAGCGCGAACGCGCCGAGTATCTGGACTCGCACGGCGCGGCGGGCCTGGCGGACGCGACGGCGCATCTCGAGGAGCTCCGTCGGCAGCGCCGCGAGGAGCTGATGCGGTGGCTGGACGCCATCGTGCGGGCCAACGAGCCGACGATCCTCCCCGAAGGCAGCTTCGGCGAGCTCGAAGTGATCCATCAGCAGACGTATACGGACTTCGATGGCGTGCAGCGGCCGCTCCTCTCTGAGGAGGAACTGCGCTTCCTGATGATCAACAAGGGCAATCTCGACCTCCGCGAGCGGCGCGAGATCGAGTCGCACGTGACGCACACCTTCCGCTTCCTCGAGCAGATCCCGTGGACGCGGGAACTGCGCGGCATTCCCGAGATCGCGTTCGGGCACCACGAGAAGCTGAACGGGACGGGGTACCCGCGCGGTGTGGATGCGCCGGCCATCCCGATCCAGACCCGGATGATGACGATCTCGGACATCTACGATGCGCTGACGGCGACCGACCGCCCCTACAAGCGTGCCGTGTCGTCGGACCGGGCGCTCGACATCCTGCACGCGGAAGCCAAGGGTGGGCTGATCGACGCCGACCTGCTCAAGACGTTCGCCGAGGCCTCGGTGTTCTCGCGCGTGACGCCGAGCGAAGGCACCCCGCGGCGGCGCACGACGACGGCGACGCCCGTCCAGCCCTAGGGTGCGCCCCATCCGCCGCCGCCCGGCGTGCGGATCTCCAGCACATCCCCGGCGACGAGCTCACGCCGACACTTGGCCGGCAGCGGGGTGCCGTTGAGGAGGTTGGCGCCGGGCTCACCGTCGGCGCCACCGTTGGCGCCGCGTGGCGCGCGGGTGCGGCGTTCCGTGAGGAGCGTGACCGTGCACGGTTCGAGCACGCGGTACCGCCGCAGCACGCCGTCGCCCCCGCGGTGCGTTCCGTGCCCACCGCTGCCGCGCCGGAGTTCGTAGCGTTCGATGATGATCGGATATGCGCGCTCCAGCGACTCGATCGGCGTGTTGCGCGTGTTGCTCATCCCCACGTGCACGCCGTCCGGCCCCGCGCCGCGCGCGCTCGCCCCCTGCCCGCCGCCGAGCGTCTCGTAGAACGTCCAGCCGCGCCCACCGAACGTGACGTTGTTCATCGTGCCCTGCCCCTGGGCCGGCACATCCACGCCGGCCGCCGCGAGGGCGGCGAAGATCAGGTCCGTGACGCGCTGACTCATCTCGACGTTCCCGGCGGCCACGGCGGCGGGGGCGCGGGCAGCGAGGCAGCAGTCCTCGGGCGTCACGATGTGGATGGGACGCGCGATCCCCTCGTTGGTCGGCACGTCGTCGGCCAAGAGCGTGCGCAGGACGAACAGCGCCGCCGCGCGCGTGACCTGGATCGGACAGTTCACGTTGCCGCGCACAACGGGTGACGATCCCGTGAAGTCGAGATGCAGCGCGCCGTGCTTGATCTCGAGTGCGAGCCGGAGCGGGACGGGCGCGTCCGAGTGTCCGTCGCCCTCGAGCGCGTCCTCGGCGACGGCGCGCCGGCCGTCGAGTTCCGTGAGCCGCGCCACGGTGCGCCGCTCCGCGTAGTCGAGCAAGGCGCGCGTCGAGCGCTCGACGCGTTCGCGGCCTTCGCGCGCGAGCATCCGCAACCACCCCGCCGCACCCGCTGCACAGGCGGCGCGCTGCGCCGCGAGATCTCCGCGACGCTCGGCGGGCGTACGCACATTCGCGAGCACGAGGGCGAGGAGCTCGTCGTCCGGCACGCCCGCGCGCTCCAGCCGCACCGGCGGAAGGATCAGTCCCTCCTGCACGAGCTCCGTCGCGCCCTGCGGCATCGAGCCGGGGCTCATGCCGCCGACGTCCGCGTGGTGCGCGCGCACCACCGCGAACCCCGCCAGGCGGCCGCCGTCGTCGATGGCCTCGACCATCGTGAGGTCCGGCAGGTGCGAACCGCCGTCCCAGGGACTGTTGAGCAGGAATACGTCACCGGGGCGCGGGTCGCGCGCGCGCACGGCCCGCACGGATTCGGGGAGCGCACCGAGATGGACCGGAATGTGCGCCGCCTGCGCCACCATCCGTCCCTCGGCGTCGAACAGCGCGCACGAGGCGTCGCGCCGTTCGCGGATGTTCGGCGAGAGCGCGCCGCGCGTGAGCACGCTGCCCATCTCCTCGGCGATCATCGCGAGCGCCGAACTCCACACGGCGAGCGTGAGCGCGTCGTCTGCGCCGTGGGCGCCGCTGCTCGGACGATCGGCGCTCACGCGGCCGCTCCGCGCGTCAGCCGCCAGCCGCCGATCGCCAACGCCTCGGCGCGCCATCCGTCCGCCACCCACAGCGTGGCATCCGGCAGCGCGATCACGGCCGGTCCCGGCACGGCCGCCGCAGGCGCCGGGCCTCCTGCGTCCGTGAGCGTCGTTGCGTCGAAGGCCGCCGCGAGAGACTCGCGCGCCAGATGCACGGCGCGGCCGGGCTCACCGGCCACCTGCCGCAGCGCGACGATCTCCACCCGATGCGCGAGCACGAATCCATATCGCGCTCGGTGCGCGGCGCCGAATCGCGCTGCGAGCGCGTCGCCCGCCTCGCCCGGCTGGACCTCCACTTCAAGCTCGTGCCCCTGCCCTTCGAAACGCATGCGCGCGAACCAACGGCGCTCGCTCATCTTGCCGGCCACGTGCACGGAGTCGCACAACGCCCTGAGCGCCGCTGCATCGAGCGCGTCGGCGAACTCCAGCACGCTTCGCGCGCGCTCGTGCCGCTCTGGCGCCAGCGCGAGGCCCAGCGCACTCAGCACGCCCGCGTGCGGCGGCACGATGATCACCGGCACCTCCAGCGCATCCGCAAGCGCGCAGGCGTGCAACGGCCCGCCTCCGCCGAACGCGACGAGCGCACAGTCCCGCGGATCCACCCCACGTTCGACGCTCACGCGCCGCAGGGACCGCGCCATCTCGGCGTCCGCCACACGGACGATCGCGGCGGCCACGCGCTCGGTGCGCTCGTCGAGCGCGCTCGCCAGGGCGTCGAGTGCCGCGCGCGCCGCGCCGGCATCGAGTGAGACACCGCCACTGAGCGCCGTGGCACGGATCCGGCCGAGCACCAGCTGCGCGTCCGTCACGGTCGCTGCGGTGCCTCCGCGGCCGAAGGCGGCGGGCCCAGGCGCGGCACCCGCGCTCTGGGGACCCACGCGCAGCGCGCCGCCATCGTCCACCCACGCGACGCTCCCTCCGCCGGCAGAGACCGTGTCCACCAGCACGCGAGAGAGCGCGATCGGCACGCCCGCCACCGCGCCGCCGGGTTCGACGAGCGGCTCGCCGTCGAGAATGAGCCCGGCATCCGCGCTCGTGCCGCCAATGTCGATGGTCAACGCGTTCGCGATGCCGAGCGACCGCAGCACGGCGGCCGCGCCGACGACGCCGCCCGCCGGACCGCTCAGCGCCAGCGAAGCCGCGCGGCCCGCCGCGTCCGGGGCGGCGAGCATACCGCCACCCGAGGTCATCACCGCGGGCGACGGATGGCCCGCGTCCCCAAGCCGATCGCCGAGCCGAGCCAAGTACTGTGCCACCCGGGGTCGCGCGTAACCCTCCGCGACCGCGGTCGCGGTGCGCTCGTACTCGCGGATCTCCGGCAGCACCGCAGCGCTCGTCACGATAGGCAGCGCAGGACGCGCCACGCCGAACGCCGCCGCGAGCTGCTGCTCGTGCGACGCGTCGGCATACGCGTGCAGCAGCGCGATCACGACGATCTCCGGATCCAGCGCGAGCGCCGCGCGCACCACGCGCTCGGTCTCTGCGGCGCTCAGCGCCACCTCGATGCCCGCCGGTGTGACGCGCTCCTTGACCGCGATCACGTGATCCGCTGCGACGAGCGGCGCCGGGTGCTGCGCGGTGAGGTCGTAGAGGGACGCGCGCTCCTGTCGCCGCAGCTCGAGCAGGTCCGCCGCGCCGTCGGTCGCGCACAGCACCACGCGCGCACCGGTGCGCTCCAGGAGCAGGTTCGTGACCACCGTGGTGCCGTGCACCAGTCGCGTGGCCGGCGCGGAGAGCGCCTGCAGCGAGTCCACAACTCCCACGGCCTGGTCCTGCGGCGTCGAGAGGACCTTGCGCGTCTCCACGCGGCCGTCGGGCAGGAGGACCGCGCGATCGGTGAAGGTGCCGCCGACGTCCACTCCTGCGGCGACGGCTGCGCGCGAACTGGTCACGCGGCCGGCGCGGGGGGTGCTGCGGGCGCGCCGCCTGCGCCGGGCGCCTCGGGTGTCGCTCCCACGGCGCGCGTGTGCCGCCAGTACGTGACGACGAGACCGAGATGGGCCGGGAGGAAGAGGAAGATCGGTCCGCCCAGATGCTGATCCACGAACGGCGCGAGGATCAGTGTGGACGCCGCCAACGCCGCGAGGCCCCGCACACCCAGCTGAGAGAGACGGTCCGGCCGCGCGCGCAGGATGGCCCGCGCCACCGGAAACGCCGCCACGAGTCCCAAGGGCGAGATCAGCAGGAGATTGAGGTTCTCGTACCAGAACACGTGTGCGGACCCGATCCACATGCCGAGCAGCGCGAGGCCGAGCACGCCCGTCACGCCGTACCAGAGCGCCGCCATCACCGCCGCAGGGATCCGGGTGCGCCGCCGCCCCGCCACCGCGACGGGCGCCAGCAGCAGCATCCACGCGCCAAGCACCGGTCCGAGCGCACCGAGCGCGAGTCCTCGGCGCTCGGCGAGTTCCGGGGCGCGCGTGGCGCGGTGAAGGAGGATCTCCTCCTGCACGAGCGGCCGCGTCCCGCCTTCGGGCGCGGGCACGGTGACCTCACGCAAATGGTCCCGCAGCCGCATCGGGATGAACATCGACTCCCACGCGGTGAGCGGCTGATCCGCGCGGGGGCCGAGCGCCACGTCGATCCCCGCCTGCGCCAGCGCATCGGGTGCGGTGAGACGCACCGACTCGCTGCGGAAGGTCCGGTCGGTGCGTACCGCCGTGAAGCGCCCCTTGAGCGACCCCTGCAGCGCCGCATCGAGCACGTCACGCAGGCGCGTGGAGCAGTTGTCGAGGAAGTAGTCGTACCGGTAGTAGCGGTTCTGTTCGAGCGCGTTGGCGCGCACGGCGGCGGCGATCTGCAGCCGCTGGGCCGGCGTGAGCGCGAGCACCTGCTCCACCGACTCCCGATCCTGCTGCGCATAGATGTCGATCAGCCACGCCGAGGGAAACGCCTCGACCCAGTAGCGCGTGTCGCCCGAGAGGAACCGCTGCAGGAACTGGGGTTCGTCGAACGAGAACATGCCCCAGTTGTACGCGAGATCCTCACCGGCGAGCGTGTCGCGCACACGCAGGGCATTGTGGCCGAAGCGCTCGAAGACGGCGTCGCCCTGTCCGAACGTCAGGACCGAGATCTGGAGCGAACTGCCCGGCTCGGCGGGCGCCTGGCCCTGCGCGGCGCCCGGACGGCCCGGCGCGCCCACGGCGCGGCCTTGCGCGCCAGCTGCGAGGGGCGCGGCCGCGACGAGCACTGCGCCCGCGAGCGCGATCCCGGCCACGACGACCCGAGTCGCCGAGCGGGCTCCGGCGGCGATCACAGCCGGAGTTCCTTCGCCTCGTCCGCCGCCTTGTAGATCATCTCCAACAGCTTGTAGACGCGGATCTGATCCTTCGGCGGCTCGTAGGGGGTCTCCTCGCGCACGACGGCGAAGAAGTGCGCCAACTCCGAGCGATACGACTGAATGAACAGCGTGTCGCGCTGCGCCGCGCCGCTGGGCGAGACGTCGACCGCGTTCCCGTGCATCTCCTTGGTGATCCGCAGCGGCGAGAGTCGCGCCGATCCCGCGCTCCCGATCACCTCGAACCACCAGCGTTCGTCGTCGCCGATGTAGTTCCACCGAGCGTCGAGCGTGACCGTGAAGCCGCCCTGACACTCGATGAACACGATCGCCGACTCCTCGACCGCGTTCGCACCGCGCCCGCGCTCCATCGTGGCACTCACGCGCACCACGCGCGGGAAGTCCGTGAGCCAGCCCGCGAGATCGAGGAGCGGAAGCCCGAGTTCGAGAAAGGCGCCGCCGCCGGCCTCCGGACGGCGCAGCCGCCAGGGCGCGACCGCGGTGCGGCGGCGGTACGCCCCCGCGCGCACCGCCACGACCTTGCCGAGCTCTCCGCCGCGCAGGAACGCGTCGAGCGTCTGCGCGTCGTGCCGAAAGCGGTGATTGTTCGCGACCATCACGACCCGCTTGGCCTTCTCCGACGCCGCGACGATGCGCTCCACCCCGCGCGTCGTCAGCGCGAGCGGCCGTTCGGAGAGCACCTGCAGTCCCGCCTTGAGGGCCGAGAGCACGTGGATCTCGTGCAGGTGATTGGGCGTGGCGACAATGATCGCGTCGAGCCCCTCGATCTCCAGCAGCTCCTCGATATCCGTGCACGTGTCGCGCACGCCGAACCGCTGCGCCAGCGAACGGGCCTTGGGCGCGTCGTTGTCGCAGAGGGCTGCCACCTGGACGCCGCGCATGCGCGAGAGCACGGGGAGATGCGCCGTCTGCGCGATGGCACCGAGTCCGAGCACGCCGACGCGGATCGGAAGTTTGGGGGTCCCGCCGGGCGGAGTGGGAGTCACGACGTGGCGCTCAGGGTCTCAGGTGTCCGGAGGGAACTGGACCGATGGTGGTCCCCGGATAGTACACTCGCAGGATCGTGCGGGCACTCTGTCCCGCCCGTGCACGACCGATCGCGCCCCACTGGCACATCCCGACGCCGTGGCCGTGGCCGTTCCCGCGCGCCACCACCTGAGCGATCTGTCCACCGGGTCCCTCTTCGGTCGCCACGGAAAAATAGGCGCTGGGCAACAGCTCGCCAGCACTCGTCCGGAGCACCGAACGGGCGTCGTTGCCGCGGACCGCGAACGTGCCGGTGGTCGTGCGCAGCGAGAGCTCGGCCACCCGCCCGCTCGGGGTGCGGCCGTCCACCCGCAGCGCGCGCACGCGGCCGACCCCGGCCGCCGGGACCTGCGCGTAGCTGCTCAGGTACCGGGCGACCACCGCGTCGAGTTCGGTCCCCGTCCAGCGGCGCTCCCAGTAGAAGCGCGGCGCGATATCGCAGTAGTACCGGTCGCTGCCGGGGATCTGGTCGCTCACGCGACGCAGATGCGGCACGCCATCGCTGCGCCAGACCTCCTCGGCGGCCGCCGTCTCGCCGCCGCACGCGGCGGAGAACGGTGCATCCACCGGGCTGCCGCCGAACAGCAGGACCAGTCCGCGCGTGGCGTGCACCGCGGCGTCCGACTCGGGGCGCTCGGCCTCCACGCCGCCGTAGACCTGGTCCGACACGCCAGCCACGACATCGTAAGCGGCGGTCCGGGCGCCGCGCATGCGCACCACGGTGAACGAGCGCGCCGCGACCGCCTGTGCTTCGACCGCGCCGCGCTCGTTGCGGTTGCGCGGGCCGATCTCCAGCGGAACGACGCCCCGGAGGTAGTCCTCCATCGGCAACACATTGACGAGCAGGAGTCCGGCGTCCGTGCCGATCACCCGAAACTCGCCGCGATAGCGTTTGCCGTCGGCACGAAGCAGTGCGCCGCGTTCCGGGCGCACGGTGAACGGTCCCTCGCGCCAGGCGCTGCTCTCGCCGCCGCCTGTGACGCGCAGTTCGCTGCCGCGGCGTTCGACGCGCGGCGCGTTCTCCGCCCCCCGTCCGCGCGCCACGACCGCACCGCGCGCGTCCACGAGCGTCCACGCCCCCGTGCCTTCGATCGGGACGGCGGCAAGCCGGCTCGCGAGCGCCACGCGCACGGGGGGGATGTCGCTCGCGCCGCGGCCAGCGCCCAAGCCAGGGTCACGACTGGGGAGACACCCGCCGACGAGGACAATCGCGCCCAGTGCGATCGCCGCCCGTGCCTTCACCGTCCGAAGCTCCCGCCGCCGACGCCGATCATCGGCAATTCGCGCGTGCGCTTCGGCGAGGCCGTGACCGCAGCGGCGCGCGACACTTCGCGCACCGCCGTCGCCTCGAAGTCGTAATCGTCCACGACCTCGGTGACCGCGACCTCGAGGATCGCGCCCGCCGGCGCGTCGGTGGCCACGCGCGTGACGCCGTCGATATCATCCGCCTGCCACGCGAGGCGCGCCGTCGCGATGCCCTCGGCGTCCGCCGCCGCGATCACCAAGGCCTCGGCGCGGCTCCCCACACGCGACTCGTAGCGCTCCGCCGTGATGTGCCGCTGCAGCTCCTGCACGGCTTCGAGCCGCTCACGCTTGAGCGTCTCCGGTACGTCGTCCACGAGCTCGGCGCCGCGCGTACCCTCCTGCGGCGAGTACGTGAAGACGCCCACCCGCTCGAACTGGATCTCCTCGAGAAAGGCGAGGAGCTTCTTCACGTCGTCGTCCGTCTCACCCGGGAATCCGACGATGCACGTGGTGCGGATGGCCACACCCGGCACCGCGTCGCGGAAGCGCGCCACCTTTTCGCGGATCGTCCGCTCGCGTTCCGGGCGGCGCATCCGCTCGAGCACGGTGTCGCTCGCGTGCTGGATCGGCATGTCGAGGTACCGGAGGATGCGCGGCTGCCCCGCGATCACCTCGAGCAGCCGGGGTGTGATGCCGGCCGAGTAGAGATACATGTTGCGGAACCACGGGATCGCCGTCTCCGCGAGGAGCGACTCCAGCAGTTCGGGCAGCCGGACGCCGTCCCGCCGGTCACGGCCGTAATGCGCGAGATCCTGCGCCACGAGATTCACCTCGCGCGCGCCCTGCAGCTCCAGCAGCTGCGCCTCGCGCACGATCTCGTCGCGGCCGAAGGACCGATGCTTGCCGCGCATCAGCGGGATCGCGCAGAATGCGCACCCATGGTCGCAGCCTTCACTGACCTTGAGGTACCGCACGAACGACGTCGCCCCGGCGTGCACGCGCACGCCGGGGTGCTCGGTCACCGGATCGCCGACGAGGCCGC
>CAZGFE010000031.1:0-30454 GCA_964524665.1 uncultured Gemmatimonas sp. | reverse complement strand
ACCGGCGACACGCGGATTTTCAGTCCGCTGCTCTACCAACTGAGCTACCTGGCCGTAGCCATTGAACTTAGCGACCCGCTTGTCCCCACTCAACTGGGGGGTCGTCGGGGCTTTTTGGCACAGATCCGGGGCGACTCGCGTATTGACCTGTGAGGCAACCACCTACCCTGGGTGAGCTGTCTTATAATAGGTATGCCGGGGACCCCTGCGGACGGGGTCCGACTCTCACCTTCACGAGACCACAATGCCCCGAATTCTCCGGACCGCGCCCCTCGCGGCCCTGCTCCTTGTTGCCGCCGACCTGGGCGCGCAGCGCCTGGCGGCGCCGATGTCTCAAGAGGCCATGCGCACCCGCCTCGAAGCCTATGCCGCCGACTCGATGCGCGGCCGCCTGACGGGCACCCCCGACAACGTGAAGGCCACCCGCTGGATCGCCAGCGAGCTGAGCCGGTTCGGTCTGGAGCCCGCTGGTGACAACGGCACGTTCCTGCAGCGCGTCCCGCTCGTGCGCACCGCGGCCGACACCGCCGCCTCGACCATCATTGCTGCGGGCATCACCCTGCGCCCCTATGTCGACTACATCCCGAGAAACCAGGGACCCAGCGCGCGCGCCTTCGACGGCGCCCCTGTGGTCTACGCGGGTGTTTGGGGTGCTCCCGGACTGCTCGGCGGCGAAGCCGTGCGCGGGAAGACCGTGATCGTCGGGACACCGCTCGACAACTCCTCAGTCATCAAGCTGCAGGCGCAGGCACAGTTCGCGCAGGCCGCCGCGATCGTGATCGCGAACTTCGAACTGATGTCGCCGCCGGTGCTCGCGGCCGTCAGCTCCTCACCGATGGTCATGGACGGAGAGCAGGGCGACGCACCCGAGCTCCCGGCCTACATGCATATCTCACGCGCGACCGCCGCACGGATCCTCGGCGTGGACGACCTCGCGGCGGCGACACCCGGACGCGAGGGCTCGGCGATCACCGGCCGCAACGTCTTCAGGAAGGTCCCGGTCGAGGCGTACAACGTGGTGGCCATCCTGCGCGGCAGTGATGCCACGCTTCGGAATGAGTACGTAGCGATCGGTGCACATTCGGACCACGTGGGCACGGGTCCGGCAGTGGACCATGACTCGCTGCGCGCGTTCCAGTTGGAGTTCCGCGCCAAGCAGCTTGCGCACACGGGCCCGATGACGGGGCAGGTGGCGCAGGCCAACTATCTGTCGATCCGCGTCAACATGGATTCGATCCGTCGCGTCCATCCGACTCCGCGCCTCGACTCCATCTACAACGGCGCTGACGACGATGGCTCCGGCTCCATGGCCGTGCTCGAGGTCGCTCGCGCGTTCGCCACGCAGCGCGTGAAGCCCAAGCGCTCTATCATCTTCATCTGGCACACTGGCGAGGAGCTCGGGCTCTACGGCGCCGAGCACTTCACGGATCACCCCACGGTCGCGCGTGATCAGATCGTCGCGCAGCTCAACCTCGACATGGTCGGGCGAGGCGGTCCGGGCGACGAGCTCGGCGGCGGTCCCAACTACATGCAGCTCATCGGCTCGCGTCGCCTCTCGACGCAGCTCGGCGACCTCGTCGAGACCGTCAGCCGCGACAAGAACTTCAACTGGGCCTTCGACTACCAGTACGACGCGACCGGCCACCCGGAACAGTACTACTGCCGCTCGGACCACTACATGTACGCACGCTACGGCATCCCGATCGTGTTCATGAGCACCGGCGGCCACGCGGACTACCATCAGGTCACAGACGAGATCCAGTACATCGACTTCGCCAAACTCTCCAAGGTGACGCGCTTCACCCACGAGCTCGCCACGGCGGTCGCCAACGGCGCGCAGCGTCCCGTGGTCGACAAGCCGAAGCCGGACCCGCGCGGCAACTGCGTGCAGTGACCCGCCGGACCGTGTCCTGATCGTCGCTGACGGCCGGCCGCCGCCCTCGGGCGGCGGCCGTGCTGTCTTGGTACCTTCCCTATTCCTCCTTCCCCGACTCCGATGTTGCCACGCTCACTGCTGTCTGGACTCCTCGGCGCCCTGCTCCTCGCGCCGGCCTCCCTGAGCGCGCAGGGCTCGCCCCTCCGCGTGCCGTACGTGATCGACACGCTCCCGAACGGGCTGACGCTGATCGTCCACGAGGATCACAGCGTACCGGTCGTGACCACCAACGTGTGGTACCACGTCGGCTCCGGCGACGAGCGGCCCGGCCGCACGGGTTTCGCGCACCTCTTCGAGCACTTGATGTTCATGGGTTCCAAGAACGCGCCGTATCCCCAGTTCGACCGCCTGCTCGAGGCGGCGGGCGCATCCATCAACGGCTCGACCAACATCGCGCGCACCAACTACTACGAGTCGGGTCCGGCGAGCTCCCTCCCACTGATGCTGTGGCTCGAGGCCGATCGTCTCGGGTGGATGCTCGAGACGATGGACGTGCCCAAGGTCGATCTGCAGCGCGACGTCGTGAAGAATGAGCGCCGCCAGAGCTACGAGAATCAGCCCTACGGCATGGCGTTCGAGACCATCGCCGCGGCGCTCTACCCGGAAGGCCACCCGCACTCCTGGACCACGATCGGATCCATGGCCGACCTCTCGGCGGCCTCACTCGACGACGTGAAGGAGTTCTTCCGCACGTACTACTCGCCCAACAACGCGACCATCGTCGTTGCCGGCGCGGTGAAGGCCGATTCCGTCCGCGCCCTGGTCCGCCAGATGTTCGGCGAGATCCCGCGAGGTCCGGCCATGCCTGCACGGCCCGCGCCCGCGCCCTTCACGGTGCGGGACACCGTCGTCGTGCTCGAGGACCGCGTGCAGCTGCCGCGCATCTATCTCGCCTGGCATGGGGTCAAGGAGTATTCGCGTGACGACGCCGCGCTCGATATCGCCGCGTACGTGCTCTCCGGTGCACGCAACAGCCGCCTGACCCAGGCCCTCGTCTACGATCGCGAGATCGCCACCTTCGCGAGCGCCTTCAACTCGTCGGGTCGCGTGGACGGGGACTTCCGCATCGTCGCCAACGCGCGCCCCGGGATCGGCCTCGACACCCTGCAGACCGTCATTGACGCCGAGTTGCGGCGCCTCGCCGCGCAGCCGCCGACCGCGCGCGAGATCGAACAGGCCAAGAATGCCATCGAGGCACAGTTCCTCAACGGCCTCGAGTTCACCTCCGCCAAGGCCGACCAGCTCAACTCGTACTACTACGCCACGGGAGAGCCGGACTTCTTCCAGCGCGACCTCGACCGGTACCGCGCCGTCACGGCAGCGGACGTGCAACGCGTCGTGCGGCAGTACCTCCTCGGCAATCGTGTCACGCTCAGCGTCGTGCCGCAGGGGCAGCCTGCGCTCGCCGCCACCAAGAGGGTCGTCCAGTGATCAAGACCATTCGTCGTCAGACCTGGCGTGTCGCCGCCGCCGCATTGCTTCCGTTCGCTCTTTCTGCGCAGCAGGCGGGGTTCGACCGCTCGCGCGCGCCCGAACTCGCCGCCTCTCCTCCGCTCACAGTCCCGGTCGTGAAGACCGCGCGCCTCGAGAACGGCGCCGCGCTTAAGGTCGTCGAGCATCGTGAGCTGCCGCTCGTGCAGGTCACGCTGCAGATCGCGGGCGGCGGACGGCTGGATCGCGACACCCATGGGCTCGCGAGCTTCGTGGCGGCGATGATCCGAGAGGGCGCCGGCGCCCGCGATGCCAACTCGTTGCAGTCGGAGCTCGCCTTCCTTGGCGCCTCATTGAACTCGGGTGCGGACTGGGACAACACCACGGTCACTCTGCGCGTTGCGCGGCGGAATCTGGAACCGGCGCTCGACCTCATGGCCGATGTTGTGCTCCGCCCGACCTTCGCCTCCGCTGACGTCAACCGACAGCGCGACCTGCGCCTCGCCGGCCACTTGCAGCAGCGCGATCAAGCCACGGCGCTCGCCAACCTCGCGTTCAACAAACTGCTCTTCCCCGAGGGGCACCCCTACCGGCACTCGCTTGGCGGCGACTCCGCGTCCACCGCCACGCTCGACTCGGCCATGGTGCGCGCCTTCCACGCCGGGAGCTATCGCCCGGCGCGAGCCACCTTCACCATCGTCGGCGACATCTCCGACACCGAAGCGCGCACCCTCATCCAGCGTCGCTTCGGCAGCTGGCGGGTCGCAGGCCCCGAGCGCACGCCCGCTCCGGTGATGGTCCAACCCACGCGCACCGAAGCACGTCGCGTCGTCCTCGTCGACAAGCCAGGGGCAGCTCAGTCCGTGATCATGATCGGCACACCGGGCCTGGAACGCACGACGCCGGACTACGCCGTCATTCAGGTGATGAATACGATCCTCGGCGGCTCGTTCTCGTCTCGGCTCATGACCAACCTGCGCGAGACCAAGGGCTACACCTACGGCGTGAGTTCCGGCTTCCAGTGGCGCCCGCTGCCGGGTGCCTTCGTGGCCAGTTCCAGCGTCCGCACAAATGTCACGGACAGCTCGCTGGTGGAGTTCTTCAAGGAACTCAACCTGTTGCGCGACGAGCTCGTCTCGGCCACCGAGCTGGCCCGAGCCAAGGCCTACATCAACCTCGGAATTCCCGGTGACTTCGAGTCCACAGGACAGATCGCCGGGCAGATCACCTCGCTCGCCGCGTTCAACCTGCCGCTCGCGTGGCTGCAGGAGTATGTGGCGCGCGTGGACGCCGTCACGGCAGAGGACATCCAGCGCGTGGCGCGGCGATTGATCCCGGCCAACAACGCGACGATCGTCATCGTCGGCGATCTGGCGCGGATCCGCGCCGGCGTCGAGGCGCTCAACCTTGGTCCCATCACGACCATGGACGTGCTCGAGGTGACCCGCGAGTGAGCGACCGCGCCCGCTTGCGCATCGCCTTTCAGGGCGAGCTGGGGTCCTTCAGCGACGAAGCGATCCAGCAGCTCTGGGGTGGGGATGTCTCACGGCTGCCGTATCGGGACTTTGCCGACGTGACCGCGTCGGTTGCCGCCGGCGTGGCGGACCGGGGGGTTCTGCCCATCGAGAACACGATGGCCGGATCGATCGCCGGCAGTCACGACGCCCTCTCCGCCATGCGCGAACTCCACGTGGTGGCGGAGACCGTGGTCGCGGTGCATCACTGCCTGCTTGCGACGCCCGGCACGACGTTCGAGAAGATCACGACCGTCCTTTGTCATCCCGTGGCGATGGCGCAGTGCAAGCAGTTCTTCGCGGCCAACCCGCAGTTGGAGCTTCACCCGTCGTACGACACGGCCGGCGCGGCGATGGACGTTTCCAAGGTCGCAGACCCAGCGGTCGCCGCCGTCGCGAGCCGGCGGGCGGCCTTGCACTACGAGCTCGCCATCCTCCAGGCTGACATCGAAGACCGTCCGGACAATCAGACGCGTTTTCTCGGCATCGCGAGTGCGCCGCAGCCGCTCCCGGCCAACACGCCAGCCCGCACCATGTTCATGATCCGCACCGGCGATACCCCCGGTGCACTGCTCGAGGCGCTGCTCCCGCTTGCCAAGCACCATGTGAGCATCCGGCGACTCGAGTCGCGGCCCACCGGCGAACCGTGGAGTTACCGGTTCTTCATCGAGTTCGACCACCACGTCGGCGACGCGGCCGCGGAGGCCGTCGTGCGCGACATCGCCGCACTGGCCAGCGAGACGCGCCTGCTTGGCACCTTTCCGCGGTGGGGCGCTGGTCGGCGGGGCAGCATCGGATGGAGCTCGGGAGCCGTCTCTCCGGTCTGAGCGACGGCCGTGCGCGCGGTCAGGGCCTGATGTAGCTCGCGGTGATGACGCTCTTGATCCCGCCTCGCACGTTGAAGTCGCCTTCCACTTTGAGCGACTTGGGCTTCACCTTCGCCACGAGGTCGTCGAGGATCCGGTTCACGACGCGCTCGTAGAAGATCCCGTCGTTCCGGAAGCTCCAGAGATAGAGCTTGAGACTCTTGAGCTCCACGCAGACCGCGGCCGGCACGTACGTGATGTTGATCGTCGCAAAGTCCGGCGCGCCGCCCTTGAGGAGTTCCAGCTCCGCCGCGTCCGACTCCACGCCGCCGAGGGGGCAGAGCGACGTGAACTCTGGCGTCGTCATGAAGATCTCGTAGTCGCGATCCGCGTACGGATTCTCGAACGTCTCAAGCAGCTCGGGCTGTGGCATCGGGTCTCAGCGGTCGCGCAACCGGCGCGAATGATCATCCAGCACCCGGCGCTCATCCGGCGTCAGGTGGTCCATCCCCTCGGCGGAGATCTTGTCGAGGATCGCATCGATGCTCGGGTCTGCCGGGCTGGTGCCGTCGGCAGACTTTGGCTCAGGCCGACGACGCGTCGGGACACGCTCACGTGCCGTCTCCGCGTTCGTTCGCGCGACCACCTCGTCGATCGTCTCGCGCTGAGCGCGAGCGCGCGGTAACGTGCGCGGAACCGCACGCGGCGGCTGATCCTCCGGCGGCTCGTCCGGCAGCGCCGAGACGCCTTCGCGGAATCGCTCCACGAACAGCACGTTTTCGGCGCGCGCAAAGATCCACGCCGCACCCAGTCCGCCGAGGTGCGCGAAGAACGGCAGGCCGCCACCCACGCTCTCCTGGAGCCCCGCCAGCAGCGTCACGGCGATCGTGAAGGCCACGGCCCAGCGCTCGCGCGCACTGAATCCTCCGGGGAGCAGCCGCTCCTCGCCTCCCCATCGATGCGCATACATCCCCATCACGCCAAAGGCGACGGCGCTTCCGCCCATCAGCGGCGCGCTGCCCGCAACGAAGAGATGCACGACCCATCCCCCGAGCGCTGCCAGCGCCGCAAAGCCCATGAAGCGCCGGGTCCCCCACGCGCGCTCCAACCGCGGCCCGAACACGAGCAGGGCGTACGCGGTGAGTGCGAGGATCACAAGGCTCGAGGACACGAGCGAGAACGTCGCCGTTGTCCACCAGCGTCCCTGGTCCAGATCGGTGCGCGTGAACGCGAGCAGCGTGCGCAGCTCGTCGGGCCGCACCAGCGTCCACTGCAGGACCTGCACTCCCACCATGCCCGCGAGCAGCCAACGCACGCCGGCCGTCAGCAGCGGCGGCCGCGACTCCGTGAGAGGCAGCGTTTCGTCCGACATCGCCCGCTCAGCGCAGCCCGGTCGGCGGGGGAAGTCGCAGCGCCAGTCGCGTGTCCGCGTGCACGGCGATCGCCTGTTCGAGCAGCGTGGCCCAGCGGCGGTCGAGCACCGGTTGTGTGTCGCCCGACGTCGACGGGTGGATCACGATCTGCGTGGCGGCACTGGCGGCATGCGCCTCTTCCACCAGTCGCATCAGCACCGAATCCGTGGTCTCGTCGCGCGGAACGAGCACCAGCGCGTGCGCGACCCCGCCCTTCGCAGCAACCTTGAGCGTTTCAAGTGCATGGTCGAGCGCGGCCTCAGTGCCAGCGAACTCCACCGTCACCTGCACCATCGACAGATGGCTCAGCAATCCGCCGAGCTCTTCAGGACGCATGCCGTCGGTATCGAGCATCACCGGGATCTTCGGTTTCGCCGCCTCCAGCGCCGTCTTGAGGAACGGCACGCTGGCCAAGGGGTCGCGTCCACCGATCACGATCGAGTGGAACTTCGACCGCGAGAGCTGGCGCTCCAGTTCGCGGATCAGTGCCGGAGCGAGATACATCGTCGCCGTCTCGGCCTCGCCCGCGAACTTCACGAAGAGCTGACGTCGGCCGGCCCACGGTCCGAGCGACTGCACGCCCGCCGGTACACCCGCCAACGCCGCTGCTTGCATTGGTATTCCCGTCATTCCCTGTCTCCCTTGCCGCCGCGCGTCCGCACCGCATCCAGCGCGATCCGTTCGCAAAGTTCGGGAAACGAGATGCCCGCCGCCAACGCCGCCTGCGGCACGAGACTCGTCCCCGTCATTCCTGGCAGCGTGTTCGCTTCCAGGCAGAACAACCCACCTTCCGGATGCAGGCGGAAATCCACCCGCACGCATCCACTCACCTTGAGCGCCTCACAGGCCAGCAGCGCGAGCCGCTGAGCCTCGGCGGCCACGGCAGCCGGCAGGTCGGCCGGAAAGATCTCCTCCGCCATTCCCGCCACGTACTTGCATTCGTAGTCGTAAATCTCGTGCTTGGGGATGATTTCGCCAACCGGAAGCGCCTTTCCGCCCAGCACGCCGACCGTGAGCTCCCGCCCCGGCACATACCCCTCCAGCATCACTTCGTCGTCGTGGCGGAACGCCTCGGCGATCGCGGCGCCGAGGGCGGAAGGCTCCTTCACGACTGAGAGCCCCACCGTGGAACCCTGCTTCGAGGGCTTCACGACGACCGGCGCGCCGAGCGCCTTGAACACCCGGGCCGCGTAGGCGCCGCTGCGCCAGTCCGACTCGCCCGTGGCCGTGGTGACCATCTCCCAATCGGCGGTCGGCACGCCCGCCGCCCGAAACAGATGCTTCGAGAGATCCTTGTCCATCGCGAGCGCGCTGCCGAGATGCCCGCTGCCCGTGTAGGTCACGCCCGCGAGATCGAACAGCGCCTGGATCGTTCCATCCTCCCCGGCGCCCCCGTGCAGTGCCATCCACACCACGTCGGCCGCGCGCGCTGCGTCCAGGATCGCCAACGGATCCGGGGCGGAGTCGGCCTCCGTCACCGCGTGCCCACGTTCGCGGAGCGCCGCGGCCACCCGGCGCCCGCTCGAGAGCGACACCTCGCGTTCCGAGGAACTCCCACCCAGCAGGACCAGGATCCGCACGCTAGCGCGCCATCAGGAAGCGCAGCAGATCCGAACGCGTCAGGATCCCCTGCACCGTGCCGTGGTCTCGCACCAGCACCGCCGAATTGTTCTTGCCCAGGAGCTTGATCGCCGCCTCGGCAGGCGTTGCCGCGTCCACCACCGGGAACGGCGGGTCCATCACGTCGCTCACCGTGCGCTCCAGCACCTTCGTGTCCTCGAGGCCGCGCACACTGAGCACGCTTTCACTCACCGAACCCACACAGCTCGCGCCATCCATCACGGGCAGCTGCGACACATCGTGGAGGCTCATCAGGCCGAGCGCCTGCCGCACGCTTGCTCCTGGCGCTGCGCTGACGAGTGCCGGGATCTCGCCGCCTTTGGCGCCGAGCAGTTGGCCGAGGGTCGCCTTCTCGCCCTCGAGGAGCTGGTTCTCGCGCATCCACTCGTCGTTGAACACCTTGGACAGATACCGCTCGCCGGTGTCACAGAGCACGGTCACCACATAGGCCTTGGGGTCGTTCAGCCGCCGTGCGACGTTCAGCGCCGCGTGCGCGATGAGTCCGGCAGACCCGCCGACGAACAGCCCTTCTTCGCGCGTGAGGCGGCGCGCCATCGCGAACGCGTCGCGGTCGCTGACCGTTTGATACTCGTCGATCAGCGAGAGGTCGAGCGTCCCCGGGATCTTGTCCTGTCCGATCCCTTCGACCTTGTAAGGCGCGCCCTCCGGCTTGGACTTGCCGCCGCTCCGCCACATCTCCGCGAGGATCGATCCCATGGGATCCGCGCCGACGATCTGGATCTTCGGATTCTTCTCCTTCAGGTAGCGCGCTACGCCAGTGATCGTGCCCCCTGTACCCGCACCCGCCACGAAGTGCGTGATCTTGCCCTCGCTCTGCTCCCAAAGCTCCGGCCCCGTGGTCGCATAGTGCGCTTCGGGGTTCGCCTGGTTGTAGAACTGGTCGGCCAGCACTGCGCCCGGCGTTTCCTTCGCGATCCGCTTCGCCATCGACGTGTAGCTGTCCGGATGATCCGGTGCCACGGCGGTCGGCGTGACGATCACTTCGGCGCCGAACGCCTTGAGCAACCGGACCTTCTCCTGCGACATCTTGTCCGGCATGGTGAACACGCAGCGGTATCCCTTGAGCACCGCGGCGATCGCGAGGCCGATCCCGGTGTTCCCGCTGGTCCCCTCGACGATCGTGCCGCCCGGCTTGAGCTTGCCTTCCCGCTCGAAGCGCTCGATCATCGGCAGCCCGATCCGATCCTTTACCGAGCCACCAGGATTGAAGAACTCGGCCTTGCCGTAGACCGGCGTCGCGATCCCTTCGGTCACGCGATTCAGGCGGATCAGCGGCGTCCACGCGATCGTCTCGAGAACGTTTGCGTAGGGCGTGCGGTGGCGGGGATGGTCGGACATGTGAGGCGGCAGGAGAGCGAGAGTGCGACCGAGTCGAGGTCGCGAATCCCCCGAATCTACCCGCGAGCGGAGGGTGTAGCGACCTTGGAGTCTCCCGCCGCGCTCGCTCCCTCACCTCTCGCTTCGGCGCGGAGCTCGGCGAGAAGCGCGAGCGCCTGCAGCGGCGTCAGCGCATTGGTGTCGACGGCTCGCAACCGCTCCACCACGGGGTCACTCCCCGCGAACAGGGCGAGCTGGTCCGGCGCGGCTTTCCTCGAGGAGCTCGCCGTTGTCGCCTTCGCTGGCGCGGGCGATCGCATCGGCGCCGACCCCTCGCCGCCACGCGCCAGCGCGGGCACGAGCTGCTCGCTCTCGAGCACTCGCAGCAGCGCACGCGCCCGCGCGATCACCGGCCCCGGAAGCCCGGCGAGCCGCCCGACCTCGATCCCGTACGACCGGTCGGCCCCTCCCTCGCGCAGCGTGTGCAGGAACAGGATCCGGTCCCCCGACTCCTCCACCGCCACGTTATAGTTGCGAACTGATACGAACTCGTCCGCCAACTGTGTCAGCTCGTGGTAATGCGTGGCGAAGATCGTCTTGCACCCCACCCGCTCGTGCAGGTGCTCGCTCACGGCCCAGGCGATCGAGAGTCCATCCCACGTCGCGGTCCCGCGGCCGATCTCGTCCAGCAGCACCAGGCTCCGCGCGGTCGCGGAATGCAGGATCGCGCTCGTCTCCGACATCTCCACCATGAACGTGGACTGCCCGCGGACGAGATTGTCGCTCGCACCCACGCGCGTGAAGATCCGGTCCGTGATCCCCACCGTCGCGGACCGCGCGGCCACGTAGCTTCCCATCTGCGCCATCAACACCAGCAGTCCCACCTGCCGAAGGATCGTGCTCTTGCCCGCCATGTTCGGGCCCGTGAGGATGATCATCCGTGCGTCGGGCGAGAGCGACACATCGTTGGGAATGAACTGGTCGCGCGGCATCATCCGCTCCACCACCGGATGTCGCCCTCCGTGGATCTCGAGCGCGGTGCCGTCATTCACCTCCGGGCGCACATACGCTTCCCGCACCGCCACCTCGGCCAGCGACGCGATCGCATCCACGGCGGCGACGCGCTGCGCGATCTCCTGCAGCCGCGCGATCTCCCCGCCAACACGGGCACGCAGCGCTTCACAGAGTTCGCGCTCCAGCACCTCGATCTTCTCCGTGGCGTGGAGGACCTTCTCTTCGAACTCCTTCAGCGCCGGCGTCACGTAGCGCTCGGCGCCGGTCAGCGTCTGCCGGCGCTGGTAGTCTGCCGGCACCGCGTCGCGATGTGCGTTCGTGACCTCGAGGTAGTACCCGAACACGCGGTTGTATCCGACCTTGAGTGACGAGATCCCGGTGCGCTCCCGTTCGCCCGCCTGCAACGCCGCGATCGCATCCTTGCCGCCACTCGCGATCGCCCGCAGCTCGTCGAGTTCCGCATTGACGCCCGGCGCAACGCTGGCGCCGTCGGCATACGACAGCGGCGGGCGCTCCACCAGCGTCGCGCGGATCTCTGCCGTGATCTCGGCCGCATCGTCCCAGGATCCGAGGAGCGCTCCGAGCACGCCCACGCAGGATGTGCGTTGCACCGCCTCCCGCACGAGCGGCAGCCGAGCGAGCGAATCGCCCAGCGCCCGCAGTTCGCGCGGTGTGGCGCGCTGCGCCGCCGCCTTTCCCGCGAGACGCTCGACGTCCCGCACTCCCTCGAGCGCGTCGGCGAGCGAGCGCCGCGCGCTCGCATTGTCCACCAGCGCCGTCACGCCGTCGAGCCGCGCCCTGATCGCCGCCACCGTCGTCAGTGGCGCGAGGATCCAGTCGCGCAGCAGGCGCGCGCCCATGGGCGTTTTCGTCCGGTCGAGGACGTGCAGCAGCGTCCCCGCCAGGTCCTCGCCGCCGCGCAACGGCTCGACGAGCTCGAGGTTGCGTCTCGTCATCTCGTCGAGCGGCATCGCGCTGCCTGGACGCTCCACCGTCGGGCGAGCGAGGTGCGGCACGCCCGCCGGTTGGATCTCTCGCAAGTAGCGGAGAAGCGCACCCGCTGACCCGACCGCCGCCGTGTCCGACGCCTCGACCCCGAAGCCATCCAGCGTGGCCACGCCGAACTGTGCGGTGATCGCGTCCGCCGCGCGCGCCGCGTCGAACTCCCACGCGGCGCGCGGCGTCACGAGCGCACGCAGGCCCGCGAGGGTCGCGTTCACCTCGCCCGCCGCGCGTGCCAGTGCCCCAGGCGCCGCATCACTCACACCAGGCGCGCTCGCCGCATCCGGCAGCGCCGGCACGATCACCTCGCGTGGCGCGAGGCGCGCCAGCACACCCTCCGCGTCGCGGCGCTCCGCCGTGATGATCCGGAACGCGCCGGTCGAAAGATCGGCAGCGGCGATCGCCACCCGATCGCCGTCAGATTGCACCGCGCAAAGGAAGTTGTGGCGCGAGCCCTCGAGCAGGTCGTCGTGAAAGACCGCGCCCGGAGTGATGGTCTCGATCACTTCGCGGCGAACGATCCCCTTGGCGAGCTTCGGATCCTCCACCTGCTCGCAGATCGCCACGCGGAATCCCTGCTCCACGAACCGCCGCAGATACTCCTGCGCGGCCTTCACCGGCACGCCCGCCAGCGGAACCTCCGCCGCGCCTCCGTTGTTCCGGGACGTCAGCGTCAGGCCGAGCACGCGAGCGGCGACCTCCGCGTCGTCGTAGAACATCTCGTAGAAGTCGCCCATCCGAAAGAAGAGGATCGCGTCCGGGTGTCGCGCCTTGATCTCTCGGTACTGCGCCATCAGCGGCGTCTCGCCCGCGGACTTCACCCGCGCGGCACCTGCGTCAGGAACGCGTCGGCGCGAGCCTGTGCGCGATACCGCGTCATCGCCGCCTGCGCCTCGGCGCGCGTCGCATAGCGTCCGAAGCGCACACGGAACGGAGCCGCCGACCCGTCCACTCTTGCGTCAAAGCCCAGGGAGCGCACCTCGGCCGCGAACGCGGCCGCCTCGGCGGCGGTGCTGAGCGCCGCCACTTGCACGGACCAGACCAGGTCCCCTTCGGGCGGTGCCGTGGGTGTCGCTGCGGCGGGTGCCGATGCTGGTGCAACCGGTGCTTGCGGCGGCGGTGAAGCAGGCGGTGACGCAGGCGTAGGCGCCGGCTGCGCTGCGGTCGGCGTCGCTGCGCACCCTCGCAGCAGGTACTCGTATTGGTTCTCGAGCTCCAGCGCTCCGGCGGGAACGCGCCCGCGAGTCTCGCGCAGGACCGCGCACCCCTCGTCGCGGCTGCCCCGCTCGACGAGCAGGCGACCATGCCACAGCCCTGCCTCTGCGCGCGCCGCGCTCTCCGGCGCCTCGCGCGCGAGGCGCTCGAGATACCGCAGCGCAGCGGCACGATCCCCGCGGGTCACCTCTCCCTGCGCCAGTCGCAGCATGGCGTCCGCCGCGCGACGCGAACCTTCGTGCTCGAGCATCAGTCGGAGGTAATCGCGCTGCGCCTGCTCCCACGACTCCGCGAGCGTCGCGCGCCAGAAGAGCACCTCCGCTTCCTGCGTCGATCGCGGCTCCGTCCGCTCCAGCAACGAGTCGAGCAGCGCGCGCCCGTCCGCTCCGACCCCGTTGTTCACCAACCACTGCGCGCGCTGCACGAGGATCCCCACGGAATCCGGCGGCACGGGCACGGGCGCGACCGCCGGGCGGGATGGCGCCGGATCCTGGGCCACGGCGACACCCGGGCAGACGGCGGCGAGCGATGCGCCCGCCGCGGCCACGACCATGAAACGATGCACCATGCGCCGGATGTTCATGCCGCCCTCCGCGCCTGCACTGGAGCCAGGGCGAGCAAGAGCGAGATCACGATCTGCGCCTCGCTCGACACCTTGGTGTCCTTGAGTGCCGCGTCGGCGGCGGCAAGATGCGGCAACGCGCGTGTCACGTCGGCCGTGCTCCAACGCGGCAGGTATCGCGCCCACGCCTTGGTCGCCTCACCCCACGGACGACCGGTGAACGCGTTGCCCGCCTCCTTGAGCAGGCCGAAATACTCGCGCTCCACCTGATGCGCCGCCATCCCACGTGCGCGCGCGGCAAGTCCCCAGCCGATCGCCAGCACCTGCGTGGTGAGCGCGAGCACGGTCGTGACGCCCGAGTTCTTCGGCTGCGAAAGCACGTCTTCGACCATCGCGATCGCGGCGGCCGTCTCTCGCTGCCCGACGCGGTCAAGCAGGTCGCTCATCGTCACGCCCGGCCTCACACCGGTCACCGATTCCACGGCGTCGGCCTCGATCGTCTGGCCATTCGTGAAGGCGGCCAGCTTTCGCAGCTCTCCCGCGAGCAGCGAGAGATCGCTGCCGCCGTACGCCGCGAGGCGCGCAGCGGCCGCGTTGGTGATGGAGGTGCCGTTGGCCGTCGTCGCCTCGTGTGCGATCCACTTCTGGAGATCACTACCTTCGAGCGGACGGAACTCGAGCGAGGTTCCGCTCGCGAGGAGTGCGGCGTCCGGTTTCGATCCCGCCGGCACCACGAGGGCCAAGACCACCTCCGCTGCGGGCTTCTTGAGGTACGCGCTGAGCCGGTCCTTCCCCGCCTTCTTCATGACGCCGGGGTCGCGCAACACCACAAGGCGGCGGTCCGCCAACATTGGCAGCGCTTCGAGCGCGGCGGACAGGGTCGTCACGTCCACCTCGTTCCCGCGAAGTACTTCCAGATTGAAGTCGCGGGTCGCCGCGTCGGTGACGTGCGCGATGAGCGCGCGCACGTGCTCATCCTTCAAGTGGTCATCCGCACCGTGAAAGACGTAGACCGGATCGAACGTGCCTGAGGCGAGCGCGGCTTTGAAGGCCTTGAAGGTCGAGGGCGCCATACGATGGCAATATAGCCCGCGCCGCAGGGCCCGCCTCGGTGCGCAGACGCGCGTTCAGCTTCGCGCGAAAGGACGACGACACACGGAGCGAGTGTAGGTGCCGCGCGAGCAAGAGGCCGCGCCGGACGGCGGTGTCGTAGCGGGCACAGCGCGGGCACGTGTCCACGTGGGTGCGCATGGCCGCCGCGGCGGCCGGCGAGATGGCAGCGTCCAGCCAGCCAAGGTGCAGCTTGCGGAATCGGGAGCAGGGCATCGGGTGGGGGCCGAGGCGAACGGACAGGGAGGCGCAGGACCGGAATTACGAAACGCCCCCCGATACCCTGGAGGACGTTCCGCGTTCCGGTGCTGCATGCCTTCGGAGGTCCCACCCCCCTTCCGTACGTCCTACTGCAGCGCCGGCTCGATGATCTCGGCGAAGGAGCTCCGCGCCCGATTCAGGCGCGACTTCACCGTCCCAAGGTTGCAATGCGTGATGTCCGCGATCTCCTCGTACGACCGCCCTTCCAGCTCTCGCAGCACGAACACTTCGCGGTGGTGCTCCGGCAGCTGCGCCACCGTCTGCTCCACGAGCGCCCGCAGATGCCGGTGGCGATACATGTCGTCCGGCCGCATCGACGAATCCTCGAACTCCAGCGGCCGCTCATCGTCCTCCCACCCCTGCGTCATGGTCGTGAAGAGCACCAGCGGGTTCCGCGACCGGTTGCGGAGTTCGTTCTTGCCGAGGTTCGACGCGATGGTATAGATCCACGTCGAGAACTTCTTGCTCTGGTCGAACCGCGCCATATGGCGGTGCACCCGCACGAACGCCTCCTGAACCAGGTCCTCGCAGCGCTCCCGGTCGCCGACGGTCCGGTAGACGAAGTTCAGCAGGCGGCCCTGATACCGGTCGACCAAAGCGTCGAACGCGCGGCTTTCACCGGCCAAGTATTCGGCCACCAACGCGCCATCATCGAGCATCTTGAGCTCGTTCATGGTCTTTAACGCCTTTTTCCGGTCCTTGAGCTTCAGTGCGGCACCCATGATCGCTCCTTGAAGGAGGATTCGTGTCGGCTGTTCCCCGTCGATGTAGGGTGCAGACACCGTGCCAGAGCACGAACGGGCCGTAAGTCGTTGATTTACAACGCGTTAATCGTCGCCTAATGTTCGAATTCGTCTCCGTTTGGAGAGTGTGGTGTCACTCTCCGAGGACGCCAGGGTATCCGGCGAGGAAGAGAATGGCGACCATCGTCTTGGCATCGGTGATCTCGCCGCGCTGGATCATTCGAAGCACCTCCGAAAGCGCCGTGGGCACGACTTCCATGAACTCGTCCGCCTCGCGCGCGGCTTCGCCCTGCGTCAGCCCGGTGGCCGCGAACAAGTGGATCTTCTCGTTGGTGAATCCTGGGGTCGTCCAAAGCCATGTCAGGGGATCGAGCGTCTCGCAGCGACATCCGGTCTCCTCCAGCAACTCCCGCCGCGCACAGTCGATCGGCGCCTCCTCAGGCTCCAGGCGCCCGGCGGGGATCTCCCACAGCGGACCGCCAACGGCGTATCGGTACTGACGGATCAGGAGGATCTGCGGGTCTTCGCCCTTCGGGTCGCTGAGGATCGGCACCACCGCTGCCGCGCCTGGATGGTGAATGAGCACCTGCTCGCCAAGGCTGCCGTCGGGAAACCGCACCTCGTCGACGTGCGCGTCGAGAAATCGGTGTTGCCAGACACGCGACCCCTTCACCTTTCCCACGTTATCGAACATCAGAATTCCTCCTCGTCTCGGGAGTTCTGGAGGTGGATCGGTCCGTGTCCCAGCGCCGCGAGCGGAGCCTCGATCATGTCGCCATCGCCAACAGCCAACACCACCAGCCGCTCGGGGTCGAGCTGGGCGCGTGCTGCCGCCAGTACCGCCGCGGCGTCCACGCCAAGGATGCGGTCCCGGTAGCTGGCAAACCAATCCTCCGGCAGGCCGTGCGTGATGGCGCCCGCGATCGCGCCTGCGACGGCCGCAGTGGTCTCGAACCGGATCGGGAAGACGCCCGCCAGATATTCCGTCGCGAGGCTTACCTCGGTCGCGGTCGGCGGGGCCGCGCGCATCTGGTCGATCTCACGCAACATCTCGGTCACCGCCTCGGCGGTGACCTCGCTCTTGACCGCCGCGCTCGCCACGAAGGGGCCCGCGTCGCGCCGCCAATCGAACCCGGACGATGCGCCGTAAGTGAAGGCGTGCTTCTCCCGCAAGTTCAGATTGAGCCGCGATCCGAACAGCCCGCCCAGCAGCGCGTTCATCACCACAATCGCCAGATGATCGGGATGACTTCGCGGCACGCCGACGTGTCCAACACGCAACTCGGTCTGCTGCGCCCCCACCTTGCGCACGAGCACCGTGCGACGACCCCCGGCGCGCTCCACGGACGCGCGCGTTGCCGGCAGCGCCGGCGCCACCACGCGCCAGTCCGCAAAGTGCGACTCGGCCAGCTGGTACGCGCGCTCCGCCGTGCAATCGCCGACAACGATCAGCGTGGTGGCCTCGGGCCGATAGCGGGTCCCGTGATGCGCGAGCAACGATTGGCGCGACAGCCCGCCGACCGTGCGACGAGCTCCACCCAGCGGAAGCGCAAAGCGCGAAGTGGGTGCGTACACCGCCTGCATGAAGCGGTGATCGGCAAGCGCCCGCGGGTCCGAGTCGACCTGGGCGAGGTCGGCGAGTCGTTCGTCGCGGAGTCGCTGCACCTCTCGCTCGGGGAAGCTCGGGTCGCGTACGACCTGCGCGAACTGCGCGACTGCCGCCTCGAGTTGGGATGGAAGGACCGTGATCCGCGCGACGCTTCCGTCCCAGTCCGCGGAGGCCTCGAAAGAGGTGCCAAGGTTCTCGAACACTTCATTGAGCGCCACGCCATCGAGCGTTCCGGTTCCCTCCGCGAGCGCGCGTGCTGTGAGCGATGCGGTGCCCTCCTCGCCCTCGGGATCCGTCGCCGCTCCGGCGTCCACGAGCGCAAGCACGGTCACGAGGGGCAGCCGATGCATCGGGGCCACGACGACGCGTACGCCGTTGAGGAGCGCGGTGCGCTCCATCGCCGGAAAGTGATAGGGCCGCACGGCGCCCGCGATCGGGCGAGAGGACGCACTCATGCTCCGCTTCCCTCGCGCGGCACGAATCGCAGCGTGGCGCGGTTGTCCGCCGCAAGCAGTGTGCGGGCTGCCGCGTTCAGCTGCTCGCGCGTGCACGCGCGATAGCGCTCCAGTTCGGTGTTCACGCGCTCGGGGTCCGAGAAATAGGTCGCATACTGCGAAAGCTTGTCCGCGCGGCCGCTCGCCGACTGGAGGAGCTGGACCCACGCGGTCTCGCTGAGCGCCAGGACGCGCTGCCGCTCGGACTCGGTCACGCCCTCGCTCATCAGTTGGTCGACCACGGCGACCACACCCTGCTCGAGACGCTCGCCCTCCACTCCGGGGCGTCCGATCACGTCGCACACGAGCAGGTCTGCACCTTTCGGGAGGTCGAACGTGAACGCGCTCGCGTCCGTGGCGATCCCCTGCGCGCGCACCAAGGCGCGCGACAGTCGGCTGCCTTCGCCGCTGCCCAGAAATGCGCCCAGCATGCTGGCGGAATACCAGCCTTCGGTGCCGAAGGGCGGGACGCGAAACGCGAGAAAGACGCGCGCGGCCGCGACCTCGTCCTCCACGGTGACCCGTTCCCAGGACCCGAATCGCTCGGCGACCGCGAAGTCCGGCCGCGCGCGCTCGGCACTGCCGTGACGGATTCCGCCGAAGTGGCGTTCGATCATGGCGCGCGCCTCGCCCGGGTTGAAGTCACCCACCACGGTCAGCACGGCGTTGTCAGGACCGTACCAGGTGCGGAAGAACTCCTGAACATCCGCAAGCGATGCTGCACTCAGGTGTTCCATCGATCCGATCAGCGAGTGATGGAACGGGTGGTCGGGCGGAAAGCACAGCGCTGGGAGCCGCTCCCACCATGTCCCGTACGGCTGATTGTCCACCGACCACCGCCGTTCGTTCTTCACCACGTCGCGCTGCGTGTCGAGCTTCTCCTGCGTCATCGCCGGCAGGAGTCGTCCCATGCGGTCCGCCTCGAGCCAGAGCGCCAGCTCGAGTTGATGGGCTGGGAGCGTCTCGTAGTAGTTGGTGCGGTCGAGCCACGTGGAGCCGTTGAGCGTGCCCCCGGCGCGCTGGATCAGCTCGAAGTGCTCGTTCGCGGCCACATTCTCACTGCCCTGGAACAGCATGTGCTCGAACAGGTGCGCGAAGCCGGTTCGGCCCGCACGTTCGTTCGCCGAGCCCACGTGGTACCAGAGGTTCACCGCCACGATCGGGGTCGCGTGGTCGTCTGACAGCGTTACGCGAAGGCCGTTGTCGAGAACGTACGTGTCGATCGGAATGTCGAGCTGTGGGCGCTTCACCACTGCACCAGCAGCGCCACGGGCACCTTGAGAGATTCTCCGAGGAAGTACGCGGGCTGACGCAACAGGCGTCCCCAGGTTCCAGCCGTGGAGGTCGGGGACGTTCGCACCCGCAGCCCGTGTCGGCGCGCGATCAGCCCGGCGCGGGCCAGGTGAAAGGGGTCCGACACCAGCACGACGGTCTGCAGCCGACGCGCTTCCAGCAAGCGCGCGACCCGCTCGAGGGACTGGTGCGTGGTGCGGCCGTCGTTCTCGAGGAGGATCGCGGAATCCGGAACTCCGGCAGCCAGCGCGTAGGATCGACTCACCGCGGCCTCGCTGGCCGTATCTCCCTCCGCGATCCCGCCGGTGAGGACGAGCCGCGGTGCGAGGCCGCGCGCGTAGACTCCGATCGCGTGGTCCAGTCGCGCCCGCAGCACGGGCGACGGGCGTCCGCGGTACTGCGCGGCGCCCAGCACCACGATCGCGTCGGCCGGCGCCGCTTCGTCGCGCGAGGCGACCGCAAGGACGTGCGCCGCGGAGATCAACCAGAGCCCGCCGCAGAGCGCCGCGGCGGCGAGGACGACCTTCTTTCGCGGCGACCAGCGCATGCGGTGTTCCATCGAGCGGAAACTACCCCGCTGCTCGCCGCTCTGGTACGTCGCGCCTCACGCGCCCAGGCCCAGCAGCGCCAGCGCGAAGGTGTCGATCTCCGCGTCCAGGTCTCCGCCGCGACCGCCGTCCACCCGCCCGACGCCTGTGTCGCGCCCGAGGTGCCCCACGACCAATCCGTCCAGTTGGCGCAGCAACAAGGCGCCCAGCAGGTCGCGGTCCACGCGTGGTGCCACCCCGAGCGCGCGCAGGATCGCGCGCGCAAGGTCTCCCGAGGAAGAGAGACGCTCCCGGTCCAGCGTGCGTCGGACGGTGTCGTCCAGCGTGCGGACGGCATCCTCCTGCCCGAGCGCCGCCAGCAGCGCGAGATGGCCAGACGCCACTTCGGCGCGCGCCAGCGCTCGCCAGCTCTCGAGCGGGTCTGCCGCGTCGATCCGCTCGGTCGCCGCGCGAAGGCGCGCGGTGCTCTCCCCCACAAGTCGCGCGCGGATCGCCCGGAGCAGCGCGGGCTTGTCGGCGTGGTGGTAGAGCACGAGCGCTTTGCTTACGCCAGCAGCGTTGGCGATGCCCTGCACCGACATCGCCCCAAGGCCGCGCGAAACGCCGAGGGCGATCGCCGCGTCGACCAGCCGCGCGGCGCCGTCAGCGCGTGACATCAGACCCGGGCTCCGGGCACGCAACACGCAGTCCGCGCGAGCGAAGTTGCTCTGCCAGAGCATCCTGTGCCTCGGGTTCCCCGTGCACGAGGAAGACGGACTCGAGGGCCGGCGAGGTGGCGCGAACCGCCTCCAGCCATGCGGTCAGCTCTTTCCGGTCCGCGTGCGCGCTGTACCCGCCCAAGATCTCCACGTGTGCGCGCAGTGGCATCGTGTCGCCGAACACCTTGATCATCGGCTGGCGTTCGACGATCCGCCGTCCGAGCGTGTGCTCGGCCATGAACCCGACCACCAGGATCGTCGTCCGCGGATCACCGGCGCTGTGGGCGAGGTGGTGCAGGATCCGGCCGGACTCCGCCATTCCCGATGCGGCGATCACGATCATCGGGCCGCTCCGGCACATCATCGCCTTGGAGTCCTCGACGCTTGGCGTGAACTGCACGAGGTCGAAGTCCAGGAGCGGCTCGCCAGAGCGCAGGTGCTGCTGCACCAGCGGCTCCGTGCGGTCGTAATCGGCGCTCCGTTCGCGAAAGACGGCGGTCGCTTCATTGGCCAGCGGACTGTCGATCACGATCGGGATCCTTGGAACCCTTCCCGCGCGCGCGAGCGCGTGCAGGTCATACAACAGCTCCTGCGTGCGCCCGACGGCGAACGCGGGGATCAGGATGCGGCCGCCGCGGCGCGCAGTCTCGGTCACGATCCGCGCCAGTTGCTCGCGCGCGCCGTCGACGCTCTCATGATCCCGGTTCCCGTAGGTGGATTCCATGATCACCCAGTCGAGTCGCTCGAGCGGCTCGGGATCGCGAATGATCGGCAGGCCCGCGCGCCCGATGTCGCCGCTGAATCCGAGGCGCCGCTGAGCACCGTCCTCATCCCACTCCAGCTCGACGGATGCCGAGCCGAGGATATGGCCCGCATCGGTGAACCGCGCGCGCACGCCGGGCATCACGTTGAACTCGTCGTGGTAGCGGTGCGGCACGAACTGTGTGAGCGTCGAGGACACGTCGCGAAGCTCGTAGAGCGGCTCCACGCGCTCTTTGCGGTGCCGCGCCAGGAAGTCGGCGTCCTTGGACTGGATGTGCGCCGAGTCTGCGAGCATCACCTCGCAGAGGTCGCGGGTGGCCACCGTGGAGTGGATCGGGCCGCGATATCCTTGGCGCACGAGGAACGGGAGCCGCCCCGCGTGGTCGATGTGCGCGTGCGACAGGACCACCGCGTCGATCCGCTCGGTGGCGAAGGGCAGTTGTCGGTTCCGCGCCTCGACGTCGCGGCGACGGCCCTGAAAAAGGCCGCAGTCGAGCAGGATCGTCCGGCCGTTCACGTGCACCAGGTGCGCCGAGCCCGTGACCTCGCGCGCGGCGCCCTGGAAGCGCAGCCGCATCTAACGGTCGCGAGCGGGGGCGCGGCTCGCAGCGCGAGCGCCGTCTCGCGCAAAGATCACCGTGATCCGCAGGCCGTCCTGCGTCATGTGCGTCGGCGTCCACCCGCCGCGGCTGCGCTCGTTCATGAGGTCGGTGAGCGCGTCCTCGTCCTCGCGCTGCCGGCGCGTCAGTCGGAGGATGACGGCCTGATATTCTTTCATGGCGCCGAAGTTACTACCTTCTCGCCTATGCCGACCACCCCTGAAGTGCCCGGACTCACCGTGCTCACGCATCCGCTGGTGCAGCACAAGCTCGCGCTGCTGCGCGATCAGGCCACGCCCAAGAAGATCTTCAAGGAGCTCGTGGACGAGCTCGCTATGCTCATGGCGTACGAGGCGACGGCGGATCTCGCTCTCGCCCCCGTGGAGGTCGTGACGCCGCTGGAGACGACGATCGGACAGCAGGTCGCAGGCAAGAAGCTCACGCTCGTTCCCATCCTCCGCGCGGGACTCGGCATGGTCGAGGGGATCCTCAAGCTTGTCCCGAGCGCGCGCGTCGGGCACATCGGCCTGTACCGCGATCACGACACGCTTGAGCCGGTCGACTACTACTTCAAGGTGCCGAGTGACGCCGCCGAGCGAGATTTCTTTCTGCTCGATCCGATGCTCGCGACCGGCGGCAGCGCGGCGAGCGCCGTGGCATCGCTCAAGAGAGCCGGCGCGCAGCGCATCAAGTTCCTCTGCCTCGTCGCCGCGCCCGAGGGCGTCGCGCGACTGCGCGACGCGCACCCCGACGTGCCAATCTTCACCGCCTCGCTCGACCGTGAGCTGAACGCGAACGGCTACATCCTCCCCGGCCTCGGCGACGCCGGCGATCGCTTGTTCGGCACGCGGTGATCCGGCGCGCGAATCGCGCAAGGGTTGTTCGCAATCACGTCCTCTTGTCTGGAAACACGAACGCCTGTAACGTTCGCGCGGGTTCGGTGTCGCCGAACCGGGACCTGCTTCACGCCTCCCTCCCGCCGAATGCTCATCAATCTGCTGCCTGACTTCTTCGCTGTCCTGCAAAGCGTCGATCCGGTCGCAGCGTATCATCGGTACTTCGAGGCCAACCGTCCCCTCTTGGGCGCGTACTGGCACAACTACGTCATCGAGCCGGCGGGCCCGCACTTTCAGGACGTGGTGCGCGAGTCCGTGCGCGCGGACCGCAGCGACCTTCGCACGATGCTCGAGCGAACCGACGTCGTCGCGCTCGCGAAGCAGGCGGAGGCGGCGTGCACCGAACTTTTCGCCACGGACTCCACGATCGACGTGGTCCTGATGGCGGGTGTGGGCGCGGCGAATGCGGGCGAGTTGGTCGTGAACGGTCGCGGCGTCGCGTTCGTCTGCCTGGAGCATTTCACGAGCGTCGCGAACCCCGCGACGCGGGGGCTCGGACTGGACCCTGAGCTGATCCCGATGTGGCTCGCGCACGAGATCGCACACTGCGTCCGGTATACTTCGCCGCAGAGCCGCGCGGAGATGCGCCGGCTCATCAGCTCCGCCGGCGGCTTCTATTCGTACTGGGAGACCGGTCGCGCCGCCTCGCTGCGCGAGCATCTGGTCAACGAGGGGCTGGCGGTCCACGCCGCGCGTCAGCTCAGCCCGGGACATGCGCCTTGGGAGTACTACGGGTTCGAGCGTCGACAGTACGCGCGGATCCGCGAGCTCGAATCGGTCATCACGCGCGCCGTAACGGAGGATCTCGATCGCTCAGGCCTGGGCCTTCGGCTGCGCTGGCTGTCTGGCGGGATGAGCGACGAAGCGCGGACGGTGCAGCGGCACGTCCTGCCCGAGCGCGCAGGCTACTGGCTCGGCGCACGGATGGTTGAGGACGCGATCTCTGAGAAGGGGATCGCGTGGGCGTTGCGGGCCGAAGCGCAGGAGTTGGTTCACTTCACCGACGCGGCCGCTCGGACGGCATAACCCGCCGAGCGCACCGCCAGGTGGACGCGCGCGACCGGCTCCGGGGCCGGCCGCGCGTCGTCATTTCCGGTCCTTCTTTCCCGCCGATGCGACGGTCGTCGTCTTCGCCCGCTCGTTCGCGATCAGCCACTGCTGCGGCAGTGCCGCGAGATTCTGCACGGTGTAATAGAGGTTCAGGCCGGAGGCGAAGTTCAGCAGTGCCACCGTCAGGATCACCGGCATCAGGTACGCCATCATCTTCGTCTGCGGATTCGGCGGCACGTTCCGCATGCCGACCCACGAGAGCACGAACATCGACGCGCCCATCAGCAGGGGCAGGATGTAGTACGGATCCTTGAGCGAGATGTCCGCGAGATAGAAGAACGACACGCCACGGAACTCGATCGTGTTCTGGAAGACGAAGAACAGCGCGATGAGGATCGGCATGGGCAGCAGCATCGGCAGACAGCCGGAAAGCGCCGCGAACGGGCTCACGCCCGCTTCCTGGTAGACCGCCATCACGGCAACGCGCTGCTTCTCCGGGTCACCCTTGTGCTTGTTCTGCGCCTCTTGGATCTTCGGCGCCAGACGCTGCATCGCCATCTGCGAACGCATCATGCGGCTGTTGAGCGGCCACATGAGCAGGCGCACCGAGATCCCGAAGAGCACGAGGATCCATCCATACTCGATGTCGAGGGTGCGCTTCATCCACAGCAGCACGCGCATCACGATCGTCGCAAATGGCTGGACGACGCCGCTGATCCAGCCGCCGTAGGGGTTCACGTTCTCGAAGTCTCGGCCGAGTCCGACGAGGCGCTCCCACTCCTGCGGCCCCGCATACATCTCGAACCGCACGCCGGCATCCGGCAGCGGCGCGACCACGGTAGCGCTGGCCGTCAGCGCCACCTTGTTCACGCGCGGCGTTCCGGTGATGTGGATCTCGGCGAAGGGAGACGCGGCGCCGGTCTCGGCGAGCACGCCGACCAGGAAGTACTTGTTCTTCGCTACGGCCCACGTGTGCGGCCCCGGCCGGAGCAGTCGCTCGCCGGGATCGGGCTTGCGAAAGTCCACCCGCTCAGCGCCGCTCGACTGGGGCTTGAAGGCGTACGAGAGGTGGCGCGCATCCTCGGTGCTGTCAGCCTCCTGCGACGAGAATCCGGTCGGAAGGTCCAAGAGCAGGAACGCCGGCTGCGCGATCCCCGACGCGCTGATCTCGACGCGCGTGAGGTAGTTGGTGGGCGAGAGCGTGTACCGAACCGCGACCGCGCCGGTGCCGACCGCCGCGCGGAAGAGCAGCTCGTCGGCCGGGACTGATCCGTCCGGCGTCGTCATCACGCCCTGACCGCGCGATGCCGTGAAGGCCAGCCGCTCAAGCGGGATCGTGTCGCCGCCCGCGATCATCCGCAGTCGCATCATCGGCGCGGCGCCGTGCGCGAGTTGCACCACGCCCTCGCGCCCGCCGAGCTGCGTGAAATGCGGTAGCTCCGCCGAAAGCAGCTGTGCCCCGAGTGTCGAGAACCGATAGGTCGCGAGCTCGTTGGCAAGAACAACCGTGTCGGCGGCAACCGGCGCGGCTTGTCCCGGTGCACTCGGCATCCCTGAGGCCGGCGCCATCGCCGCCGGCGCCGGCGAAAGCGTTGGCGGCGTCACCGGCGTGGTCGGTGAAGGCGTCGTGATGGGAGTCGGCGCTGGTTCGTTCGCCACTGCTGGCATGTCAGGGCGCGGAAACAACACCGGCGTGAGCACAACGACCGCTCCGGTCAGCAGGAGCGCGAGGAAGAATCGCTTATCCATCACGGCGCGAATTCGGGAGAGAGGGCGGAGGATCCGGCACGGGGTCATAGCCCCCGGCGCGGAACGGATGGCAGCGGCCAATGCGTTTGATCGCAAGCCACGACCCGCGCAAGGCGCCGTGCTTCTCGAGCGCCTCGATCGCGTAATGAGAACAGGTGGGCTGGTAGCGGCACGCCGCCGGCAGCAGCGGCGAGAGCACCACTTGATACGCGCGGACGAAGAGCACGAGGACCGTTCTCACGGGGCGGCCTGCTCGATCCGCGCCGAGAGTCGCGTGAGATCCTCTTGCAACACGGCAAACGTCGCGCGGTACGCCGCCGGGGTCGCGCGCACGACGACATCGCGCGGCGCGGTCGGTGCGGCCCACGCGCGGCGCACGATCTCGCGCAGCCGGCGCTTGAGTCGGTTGCGATCAACGGCGGAATGCTGATGCCGCGGCACGATGAGGCCGATACGTCCCGGACGACGAAGGGAAGCGAGCGTCCGGATCTCTAGTGTCGAGGTCCGAACTCGCTTCCCTTCACGGCGCACTGCCTCGAACTCGGCCGCGCGCGTCAGCCACTGCGGCGACGCCACGCGTTCGTCGAGGTTCAGACGCCTGCGTACTTCGACGGCAGCTTCACGGTCAGGCGCTTCCGTCCCTTCTTGCGGCGGCGGCTGAGTACCTCGCGGCCCCACTTCGTCTCCATGCGCGTCCGGAATCCGTGCGTCTTGATCCGGCGCTTGTTGCGCGGCCGGTAGGTTGGCTTCCCCATCGTTGCTCCAAAAAGGACTTGAAAATGCTTCAGTGACAGCCTGCTAAACGTAGTTGGGCCCGAGGGTTAGGTCAACGGGCGACATGCACTCCGCGCGCTGGTTCGCATCCACGAGCGTTGACTTATCCACAGGCGGGGGGTAGCTTCGACCCCCTTCCGATATCCACACCCCCCACGCGGCAGAATGACCCTCACGGCAACCGAAGCCTGGACGCGCCTCCTCGACCGGGCGCGGACAGAGCTCTCGGATCACATAGTTGATACCTGGCTCGTGCCGCTCACGGCGGCCGAGTTCTCTGGCGAATCCCTCACCCTCAACGCTCCCGATCAGTTCTCGGTCGAGTGGAACGAGCGTCGCCACACGGCGATCCTCGAAGGGCTCGCGCCGGTCGCGATCGGTCGGCCGGTCAAGATCTCGCTGCGTCTTCAGCAGGAGCGCGTTCAGCGCTCTCAAATGGATCTTTTTGTCCCAGTTAAAGGACAGGAACGCGACATCATGGGGCCAGATGCGCCCCAACCAAACGTCACGCTGAGCTCGCTGAACGACCGCTATTCGTTTGACACATTTGTCATCGGCAAGTCCAACGACCTCGCGGCTGCCGCGGCGATGGCCGTCGCGCAGGCCCCGGGGAAGACCTACAACCCGCTCTTCTTCTACGGCCCAACCGGACTCGGCAAGACGCACCTGATGCAAGCGATCGCGCAGGAGATCGTCCGCCGCTCGCCGGCGACGCGCGTCACCTACATCACCACGGAGCAGTTCACCAACGACGTCATCACGTCCATTGGCAAGGGCGCAATGCACGACTTCCGTCGACGGTATCGCGAGACCGATCTCTTTCTCGTGGACGACGTGCACTTCATTGGAGGCAAGAACTCCACGCAAGAGGAGTTCTTTCACACCTTCAATGCGCTCTACGAGGCGGGGCGGCAGATCGTCCTCACCTCGGACCGCCCGCCGTCGGAGATCCCGAAGCTCGAGGCGCGCCTTGCTTCACGTTTTGCCTGGGGCATGGTGGCGGATATCGGCCAGCCAGACCTCGAGCACCGGATCGCCATCCTCCGCCGCAAGGCCGAGATGGACCATCTCGAGCACACGATCCCCGACGACGTGCTGCACTTCATCGCGGACCACGTGCAGTCGAACGTGCGCGAGCTCGAGGGATCCATCATCAAGCTCCTCGCCTATGCCTCGCTCAAGCACCGCGTGGTCACGGTGGACCTCGCGCGCGAAGCGTTGCGCGACAAGCTGCGTTCCGGCGATGGCGCCCCGACCAAGCCCGGACGGCATGATCGGATGAGCGGGATCCAGCAGCGCGTCGCCGGCGAGTGGGGCGTCACGGTCGAGGGGCTTCAGTCGAAGACCCGCACCAAGAACCTCACCGTGCCGCGTCAGGTGGCGATGTATCTCGTGCGTGAGATCCTGGGCTCGCAGCTGGTGGAGATCGGACAGGCCTTTGGCGGGCGAGACCACTCGACCGTCATTCATTCGCTCGAGCGCGTGGCCGAGATGATGCGAGAGAGTGCGGAGTTCCGGTCTCGTGTGGACAAGGTGCGGGAAACCGTCCGGCATTCCCCATGATGCACATGTTTGCCACTCGGCCGGCGGAACTTTCTGCGGTCTCCACGTGCGCCAACACGTTCTGAGTTCCAGACACACATCAGTTGCGCGACCGAAGTGGGGGCCCAGCCTGCACTTCCCCCGTTCCTCCACAATCCACACATTGCTACGACTACTACTGAATTAGTATTTCATACTTCAGTAACAACAGCTTCCGCCGTCTCTCCACACTCTCCGCCCACACGCCGCACCTCATGCGCTTCACCATCACCCGCGAGAAGCTCCAGGAAGGTCTCGCTGCCGTCGCCCCTGCGGTGCCGGCCAAGACAACCCTGCCTGTATTGGCAAACCTTCTCGTCCAAACGACGGACAAGGGGATCCGGATCTCAGGGACCGACCTCGATATCGCCGTCAGCACCGAGGTGACCGCAGAGGTCGAGGGCGCGGGCGCCATCACGATCCCGGCACGCAAGCTGAGCGAGATCGCGCGCGAACTTCCGCCAGCGCCGGTTCGGATCTCGGCCACCGGTGACCAGCGCATCACGCTTGAGTGTGGTCGGTCCAAGTTCAAACTGCTTGGTCTGCCGAAGTCCGAGTTCCCGAGCTTTCCCGCGGTGCCGTTCGACAAGGCGACTCGTGTCCCGTCGGGCGAGCTGCAGAAGCTGATCCAGCACACGGCCTTTGCGGCGAGCACGGAGGAGAGTCGGCCGATCCTCAACGGGGTGCTCTGGGAGCTGCGGCCCGACATGATGCGAATGGTGGCCACGAACGGGCACCGGCTCGCGAAGATGCAGGTGCCGGTGAAGGCAGGCCGGAAGGCCGATCTGATCATTCCGCCCAAGGCGCTTGAGCAGATCCGCCGGCTGTTCGCGGCAGAGGAGGAACTCGAGGTTGCTCAGGGAGAGAACCACCTGGGCTTCAGGTCGCCGTTCACGTCCGTGTTCACGCGCCTGATCGAAGGTCCGTATCCCGGCTATGAGCAGGTGATACCGAAGGACAACGACAAGTACGCGATCGTGGATCGCGCGGCGCTGATCAGCGCGCTCAAGCGCATGAGCGTCGTGGCCTCAGACCAGACCCACCGCATCCGGCTCTCATTCAACGCCGGAATGCTCAAGTTCTCGGTCAGTACGCCGGACCTCGGCGAGGCGCAGGACGAACTCCCGATCCGTTTCGAGGGCGACCCGCTCGACATCGGCTTCAACGCGGCGTACCTGCTCGAGATCCTGCGCTACCTGCCGACCGACGAAGTGCGGATGACGTTCCGTGCCCCGGAGCGCGCGTCCACTGTCGAGCCCGAAGGGTGGTCTGATCCCGCGCAGTACCTCTGCCTGTTGATGCCGCTGCGTCTGGTCGACTAGTCGAGCGAGGCGGTGGCGGTGCGCGGGGCTATGGCTCGCGCACGGTGATCCGGCTTTCCTGCACCAGGCGCTGCGTTCGGCGGCGGCCGCGCATCTCGAGACGCAGTTCGCTCGTGCCCTCGCCGACGAGCACGACGCCGCCCGCAAGGGCCACCTCGAGCGCCATCTCGCCTTCGCCGTCTCCGGTGATCGAGATGGCTTCGCCGAACTGCGTTCCGTCGCCGCGAAGCGTAGTCCGCGACGTCCGCGTCAACAGGACCACGAGCTGCCCGTCGCGCAGGCGGGCGCTCGATGGCGTGAACTCGCGGATCACGGTGACGGTCAGCAGTACGCCGTCCCGACACGTCGGGTAACTCGCCGAATCGCGCCAGCTCCGACCGGGCCACAGCGTGTCGGGGAGCGAGAGCCAGCTCTCGCGCACGGCGTGCACCAGGGCCGCCGCTGGCGCACCGCACGTGGACGCGTCCGGCACGAGGAAGGTCGGTTGTGCGCCGGGGGCGCGGACCTCGGAGGTGAAGGAGAACGGAAGGGTGAGTTCCCGCGGCGGCGCCAGCGAATCGGCTCCAACGCTCACGCGCGCGTCGGTCACCATTCCCGCCACCCGCGGCGGATCCGTCTCCGGCACGTCGCCCCACGCGAACTCGAGCACCGAGCGCAGCGTGTCCACGCGCACGAAGGAGTCGACCTGCGAGGTCAGCAGCGCCCGCGTCTCGACGACCTGTGTGCGCCGGAGGCCCGCGTGGCGCAGCACCCAGGGTGCGGCAAAAGGATCCGGGCCGCGTTCCGGGGACTCGACGGCGCCGCGCGTTCCGGAGGAGGGGCGGAGAGGCGCGCACGCGATCACGGCCGCGGAGGCGACCAGCAGCGAGCAACGAACGGGCAAAGACCGCATGGCGGAGAATGTCACAGGCGCGCGAAAGAGGAAAGCGTTCTCGAAACGACCAATGGCCGCGCGATGGTGCGGGTTCTACCCCGCCCTCTCACGCGGCCATCGGGCCATCAAGGGGTCCCGTCTGTAAGCCGGGTTCTGTCACAGCCTCACGGCTGCGGACGATCATTTCTCTCGGCGCACGGTCGCCCGTGCACTCTAGCGGCCAACCCGCGGCGTCTTGATC
>CAZGFE010000030.1:0-30759 GCA_964524665.1 uncultured Gemmatimonas sp. | reverse complement strand
CACCTCGACAAGTACCGGCCCGAGTTCAAGTTCTCGAGCTGGCTCTTCAAGATCGCCAACAACGTCGCGATCGATCATCTCCGCCGTCGCACCCTCGACACGGTCTCCATCGACGGCTCGCCGCACGCCGTGTCCGCCACCGAGATCGAGGCCACGCGGTTCGACATCGCCGACAGCGGGGAGTCCGCCCTCGACGAGCTCGCCTCGAAGGAGCTCGGCAGTGAGATCGAACGCGCCATCGCCAAGCTCCGCCCCGAGTACCGCAACTGCATCATGTTGCGCCACGTCGAGGATCGCTCCTACGAGGAGATAGCCGCCACGCTCGACCTCCCACTCGGCACCGTAAAGACCTACATCCACCGCGCCCGCCACGAACTGCGCGAGGCGCTGGAGCATCTGAGAGAATGATACCCGAACATACCCCGAATCACGGGCTAGGTTGGCAGTTCGCAGTCCCTGACCCCAGACACCTGCCACCTCCCCCCTGCCGTTGAAGCCGCACCCGAAACCCGCGCTGAAACCCTAGCATCCCCCCCACCGTACGTCCCCGCAGGAGAAACCCATGCACCACCGTCATCTACTGCCCAACGAGATCGACCTGCTGGTCGACGGCGACGCCGGCTTCGGCCTGGCGCCGCTGCGCGCGCACGTCGAGTCCTGCGACGACTGCCGAGCGCAGGTTGAGGCCGTTCGCGCCGTCACCCGACAGCTCGACGCGCTGCCGCATTTCACGCCGCGCCTTGGATTCGCCGACCGCGTGCTGCGGGACGTGCAGATCATCGAGCCTTGGCACGTCGCGCTCGTCGAGAACGCGGCGCGGCTCGTCCCGCAGAGCACCCCGATGCGCGTGATCGCGCTCGCGGGCGCGGGCATCGCCGCGACGACGATCTCGGGCGGCGCGCTGTGGCTGGCGTTCCGCGCGGATCTGGCCGCGTGGAGCTACGGCGTGGCGATCGAGAGCGGACGCGAGGGATTCGTCGCCGCCGCCACGGAGGTCGCCGCCGCTGCGCTGAGTGCCGCTGGGACGGGGATCGCGACGCTCGGGCTCGCCACCGCTGTGCTGACCGCCACGGCGGTCGGCGCCATCTTTGGATTCCGTCGTCTGGCCGCTGCTGCGCGTTCGCACCAGGGCTGACCCGATGACGACCAAGACGTGGATGCTGGCCGCGACGCTCTTGTTCGCGGCCCAGACCGCACCCAAGGCGCAGTCGAGCGCCGCCGCCACCTCTCCCGACAGCGTGGCCGCGGCGCTTCGCGCGTTCGCGCTCACCGAGGAGGGCGTCGAGCTGAACGGGCGTTTCGTCCGCGGGGACGCGCTCGTGGAGGTTGGCGACACCGTCCAAGGACCCCTCGTCGCGCTTGGCAATGCCGACGTGCGGGGCGTCGTCCTCGGCAACGTGTACGCGATCTTCGGCGACGTGACGGTCCGAGACGGCGCGGATGTTCGTGGCGGCGCCCGTGCGTGGCGCGGCCGCGTGGTGCTGGACGGCGGGCGGGTGCGCGGCGCGCTGCGCGCGTGGCCCATCGCCTCCACGCGCCCGGCGACGCCGCCCATGACCCGCGCGCGCGCGCTTCAACTCAGCGTAGGCTGGACGGGGATGCTGATCATCGTCGGGCTGCTCGTGCTCGTGATCGCGGCACCGAATCTCGAGGCCACCGCGCGCGTCGTCGAACAGAACTTCGGGCGCGCCTTCCTCACGGGGGTCGCGGGCCAACTCGCGTTCCTGCCGCTCCTGCTGCTGCTGGTCGCCTCTCTGGTCGTGACGGTGGTCGGCATTCTTCTCGTGCCATTCGCGCTCGTGGTCGCCCCGATCGCGCTCGCGGGCCTCGTCACGCTGGGCTGGTGCGCCATGGCACTGGTCACCGGCCGCGCGCTGCGGAAGTCGGCCGCCGGGTCGCCGCGCGCGGTCCTGATCGCGACGCTCGGGCCGGGGATCGCGCTCCTGATGGTGCCGTGGATCGCCGCTGCCGCGCTGCAGGGCGGAGGCACGATCGCGCTGGTCGCGCGGATCGCCGCTTTCGCGATCACGTGGGTGGCGGTCACCGCTGGCTTGGGTGGTGCCCTGCTCTCGCGGGCGGGCACGGCGCGCGCCAAGCGAACGGAGGCTACGCCGAGCGGCCCGTCCAGCTGGCAGACGCCGACGCCGGTGGCCGGAGTGGCCGCCGCGCGCCGTCCCGTGCCCGCGCGGCCGAACGCTGCCAAGCAGTAACGCGTCGCGAGCGATGCGGAACGACAACGCGCCGCGGCCCTGAGGCCGCGGCGCGTTGTTCATTCCTTGATCCCCCATTTGGGCACCGCCGCCAGATCCGCCGGCGTCGCGACCTCGGGATTGAGCCACTCGATCACCGCTGCCCAGCCAAGCGACTCGGGATCCACCTTGAGATAGCCCGAGACCGCGGCCAGCACGTGGAATCCTCGATTGATCTGGAACGACAGCGTCGGGTCGCGGAGCGAGCCGCGCACCACCTGCTCCACGTACTGCTCCGCCGTCAGCCGGCCCGCGTGCTTGGAGTAGCCGCGCAGCCGCGCACCGGCCCGGATGCGAAGCAGCTTGAAGCGCTTGGCCAGCGCAAAGCGTGCGTCGTAGAGCTTCCCACCCACTCCGCTCCCGCGGATCTCGGGATGCACCATCACCTCGGCGCCGTACAGCGTGCGCCCCAGCGCCGGGTCGTGGTTGCGGAACGTGCCGCGGTTCGTGAAGTCGCGCCACGAGGCGTCCATCTCATAGTCGTCCCAATAGATGATCAGGCTCGCGGCGTAGCCGAGCAGCATGCCCTCTTGATCGACCGCAGCGAGCTGGCCCTCGGGAAAGATCTCCAAATGCCCCGAGAGCAGCGGCACGGTCCACGGCGGCGAGCCAGGGTAGGTGCGCTCGCAGAGCGCGATGATGGCGGGGAAGTCCGCGGGAACCACCGGGCGGACCTTCACGAGGCGACGCGGCCGCTTGGCTGGCGGCTTCGCGTCACTCATAGCGTCTCCTCGTCCACTTCGGCCACGACACCCGCTGTGCGCTCGGAGTCGTGGAGCGGAAGCACGGTCCCCGAGGATCGCGCCCGCTGGATCGCGCCCATCTCGAGCTCCCCGATCACCATGGCCTCCTGATTCGAGTTCCCCTCGGCGAGAATGCCGTCGCGCGCGAAGGGAAAGTCCGAGGGAGTGAGGATCGCCGCTTGACCATAGTTCAGCGAGACCGCCGGCACCATCGGCAGCGATCCCACCGTGTGCGAGGTGATCACGAACATCTGGTTCTCGATCGCGCGCGCCTGCGCGCAGTAGCGCACGCGGAGCATGCCCTGCCGGTCGTCGGTGCAGCTGGGGACCAGCAGGATCTTGGCGCCGCGGCGCGCGGCAGCGCGGGCGATCTCCGGAAACTGCACGTCATAGCAGATCGCGATCGCGATCTTGCCGAGCTGGGTGTCGAACAGTTTGAGGCGATCGCGGGGCGAGACGAACCACTCCTCGGCCTCGAAGCGCGTCATGTGAAGCTTGGGCTGGACGCGATGCGCGCCGTCGGGCCCGAAGAAGAAGCTGTCGTTGAAGATCTTGTCGCCGTCCACCACGGGGATCGTGCCCGCACAGATGTACATGTTGTGCTTGGCCGCGAGCGCGCTGAAGAGCTCGACGTAGCGCGGCACGAAGCCGGCGAGCCGGCGGACCTGGTCGTCGATCGGCGCCTGCACGTCCCCGAGCGTCAGGAGCTGCAACGTGAAGTACTCGGGAAAGAGCACGAGCCGGCACTTGTAGTCGGCCGCCGTCTCCACGAGTCCCGTGACCTGCGCTTCGAACTGCGCCCATTCCTCCACGGGGCGGATCAGGTACTGCAGCGTCGCGACGCGAATGCGTTCTTCCATCGAGGCTCCGGAGTAGCGGGTTCAGCCGGTGGGCTGAATGCCAAGGTGTCGCGCGATCGCGGTCGCGATGTCGGTCAGCTTGCGTGCGGCCGTGCTCCCCGCGTCCGACGCGACGATCGGCGCACCACGATCCGCCGCTTCGACCACGGGCGGGTACAGCGGCACCTCACCCAGCAGCGGGATCTTCAGCTCCTCGGCGAGGCGGCGCCCGCCGCCCGAGCCGAAGATCGCCAGCGGCTTCCCCGTGTCCGGCGACTCGAAGTACGACATGTTCTCGACCACCCCGAGCACCGGCACACCCACACGCTCGAACATCTTGGCGCCGCGGAGCGCGTCGCCGACCGCGACCTCCTGCGGCGTCGTGACGATCACCGCCCCTGCGACCTGCGTGGCCTGCACGAGCGAAAGCTGCGCATCGCCCGTGCCCGGGGGCATGTCCACGAGCAGCACGTCGAGGCGTCCCCAGTCCACGTCCCGCAGGAACTGCGTGATGATCTTCATCACGATCGGCCCGCGCCAGATGGCGGGCTGGTCACGTTCGATGAGGAAGCCGAGCGAGATGAGCTTCACGCCATGCGCGAGCAGCGGCTGGATCTTGTCGTTCTTCACCGGCGGCGCTTCGTCCACGCCCATCATCCGCGGGATGTTCGGCCCGTAGATGTCGGCGTCCATCAATCCCACATGGAACCCGGCCTTTGCGAGCGCGATCGCCAGATTCGTGGTGACCGTGGACTTGCCCACCCCGCCCTTGCCGGACGAGACCGCGATGATCTTGCCGAGATGCGGGTAGGCCACCGGCTGCGGCACGGCAGGCGCCTTGGGCGCAGCGGGTTCACCCATCACCGGCAGCGAGCGTCCGGCGGGCTTGGCAGCGGACGGCGTGGCGGCTGCGCCATTTGGCGGCGCGGCGGCACTCATTGGCGCGCCGCCGGACGCCGCCTCAGCGGCGTCCTTCACGTCCACACGCACATCCGTGACGCCGTCGACGGACTCGAGCGCCTGACGGACCTGCCGCGCGAGCGTGGGGTCGTCCTGGGCGCCGAGGAGAAGCGTGACGCGCACTTTGCCCTCGCGGGTGGCGGCGATGTCGCGCACCTGCTGGGTCTGGTAGAGCGAGGCGCCGGTCCGCGGGTTCGCGAGGGGCGCGAGGGCGGCCGCGAGGCGCGCCTGAAGTGTGTCAGTCATGGGAGCAAATGTCACGAGGGTCTACCGTTCAGTCCCCTGAACGATAGACCCTCGCGCACCACTCTCCAAGCGTGCGGCCGTCCCGCGCCGCGGTCCTGCGACCGACTAGTAGGTCGGGAAGTTGTTGGCCCAGGTGCTCTGCACCGAGCGCAGCCCGCCGCCCCCGGTCGCCTGCATCGCGTTGGACACGGCGCAGGAGTTGTACTTGAACTGCTTGGTACCGTTGAGTTCGTTCACGTCGTTGTTGTTGACCGAATACCCAAGCTTCACGTTGAGGCCGGTCACCGTGGCACCGTTGATCTCGTTCGATCCATTGGACGTGATGGCGCCCCCGACGAGGATGACTCCGTCCCAACCGGCCGTGTTGCCGTTGAGATTCAGGTCTCCGAACACGATCAGCATGCCACGTCCCTGATTGGGGAGCGTGAAGCTCGTGGCGTTCGCGGGCCCGTTCCGCACGATGATCACCGGCCACGTCGTGGGGTTGGCCGTGAACCAAGCGGTCGAGGGGAAGTTGCTGCCGTCGTTCCCGACCTCGTGCGTGGCCGTGATGGCGTTGTGGTTGACGATCGCGTCCCAGTCGATCGGGACCTGGTTCGCGGCGGCCTCGGGTGTCGCCGCGAGGGTGTCCACCTTCTTGCTGCCGTCGATCGAGCTCAGGTACTTGCCCGACCCTGTGAGCCCGGGTGTCTTGGGCACAGCCACGCCCGGCAGGCTGGCCTTGGCCGGGGTGCAGAAGTCGTGCCCCGAGATGAGACCTGAACTGCCTGCCTTGTTGATGCCGTTGATCCCGGTCATCGACGCCTTGACCGTCATCGTGATGGTATTGTAGGTCGCGAACGCCGAGGCCGACGCGACGGCGTTGCCGATCCCGCCGACACCAGTGGCGGTGCGCACGCCGCGCGTCCGGACGTAGTAGATGCCGGGAGCGCCGCCTTCCACTGGGGCGCGCAGCCGGGTGGTGACGACGTCCACGTATCCGCCCGTCAACTGCAACCGCGCCGAGTCCGGCGTGGCGCCCGGGATCGCGGAAAGGCCCAGGGCCGCGCGATTCGTGAGCCCCTGCTGGAGTCCCGTCTCCGCCAACGCCGCGGCCGCCTGCGCCTGCAGCGTGCCGTCGTCCGCCGCGCGCTCACCGCGCAGCATGGCGAAGCCCGCTGCCAGCGCGCCCACGAGCAGGAACATCGCGAGGATCACGACCGGCAACGCGAAACCGGATCTGGGTCTGTGGGTGTTCATGGTCATTGCACCGAGTTGCGGAAGAAGACGGCCACGCGCGTCGCTTGTTCCTCCGGCGCGTTCGTGCCTGGCGAGACCCGCTCGCTCTCGCCGACCAGCACCAGCTCCACCCCCGACATGTTCGTGATCGGGGACGGCACGGCATCGGCGGCGGTCGTGCCGCCGATCGTATAGAATCGGAATCGCGTCGTCGCGTCGAACGGGACCGCGATCTCTTCGTTCGCGCCGCCCGTCACCCGACGCCAGAGCGCCGTGCGCCCAGGTACGAGCGTCGAGTTCGCGATCTTGTACGTCACGGTCTGGTACAACAGCAGCGGCGCGCCCACGACGGCCGTCGGGATCGCGCCCGACAGGATCAGCTGGCGCCCGCCGGGAATGACCGCGAGGCCAACGCCCGTGCACGACGCGGCGAGCCCGGCCACCGGGGCCGTGCCCGACGCCACGTAGGTGTACGTCGCCGTCGAGAGCGTGTCCTTCCACGCATAGCCCGCGAACACGGCCGTCGCCTGCGTCAGCGAGTCGATCGCCGCGAACGTGCCCGTGCTCGCCGAGCAGTTGAGGCCCGTCGCATACGGGAGACGCACGGTGAGTGACTCCGCCGAAGCCGCGACGACGCCGCGCGGCTCCACCATCCGCAGCTCGGACCGCATCAGGTTGAGCGCGTTGCGGGTGACCGAGCGCGCTTCCTGCGCGTTGGTCGTCCGGCTGAAGTAGCGCATCTGCGACTGCAGCATCCGCGTGATCCCCGCGCCGACGATCCCCAGAAGGACCACGGCGATGAGGAGTTCCACGAGGCTGAGGCCCCGACGATCAGCGCGCATCATGTGATCGGCGACCCGGCCGTGCTCGTCACCCGATCCACGAAGACGGTGTCCGGGCGCAGCGCGGTGTTGGTGGGCGTGATGACGATCCGGACCCGCGTGATCGTGGAGGCGGGCGCCGTGACCGTGACGCAGCGCGTATGCGGATAGTTCGCGATGCTCGTGATCGTCGTGCAGCCGGTCGCCCCCGCGATGCTGGCGCGCGGCATCGTGGAGTACAGGTCGAGCGCGGTCGACGCCGCCGCGGCGCGCGAGGCTCCGAGCGCGGAGACCCGCGTCCGCAGCCCGTACCGCATGGTCGCCACCGTGTGCACGGTAGCGATCAGTCCGAAGAGCGTCAGGGCGACCATGACCTCAATGAGTGAGACCCCACGACGGATCTTCATTCGCGCCTCAGGATGCCCGTCGCCGTGCGAGAGACCACGGTGCTGAAGCCGTCCGTCGAGAGCGAGACCCGAAGCCCCGAATCCGCCCGGCCATTGGGGAAGATCGTGATGCCCGCCGAAGGAGAGAACGCCACGGTCGCCCGCAGGTCCTGGCTCGCGCCGAAGGGCCGACGGCGCAGCACCGCACCCGTCGACCTGTTTGTGACGACGATCGCGCCGGAGACCAGATCCACGTCCACCGGCACGCGCAGCCGCGCCGCGAACTGCCCCGCCTCGTCCAGCATCGATTGCACGACCACCGCCGACCGAAGCACCCGGTCCCGATTGATCGTGCGACCGACCCGAGGCAACGCCACGCCGAGCAGCACGCCGACCATCACGATCACGATCAGCAGCTCGATGAGCGTGAACGCGGGTCGCGAGGCGGAACGCCGTGAAAAGGACGGAACTGGGGACACTGCAGACTCCTGGATGGTCTATCGATACAGACGACCGACGCTAGCCGCCAGTCAGTACGTCACAGTGTGACGGTCAGTCGGCCAGGGCGCCAGTCTCCAGTAAGTGACGTGCCTCACCGAGGACGCGCTCCTCGACCTCCGCGGGGCCTCCCGCGATCAGCGCGCCCGAGGCGCGGGCGTGCCCGCCCCCGCCAAAGCGGTGCGCGAGCACGTTCACGTTCACTCCTGCCACACTACGAAAACTCACCTTCACTTTGCCGTGGCCGAGGTCACGAAACAAGAGGGCCAGCCGCACCCCCGCCACGGACCGCGGAAACTCGGAGACCCCATCAAGGTCCTCCGACGACACCCCGTGGCGCTCCAGCGCGCCGGCCGCCACGCGCACCCACGCCATCCCGTGTGCCGCGTCCACCTGCAGCGTGTCCAGCGCGTCGCGAAGCAGATGGAGCCGGCCGAGCGGGACGCTCCCGTAGATCCGCTGATACATCTGCTCCGGATCCACGCCCGCGGTCAGCAGCTCCGCCGCCACGGCCAGGCAACGCGGCGATGTGTTCCCGAACCGGAACCCGCCGGTGTCCGTCACCAGTGCCGTGTACAGCGACTTGGCGATGGGCGTCGTGATCGTCAGCCCCCGCGCCTTGGCGAAGTCGTACACCAACTCGGCGGTGGCGCAGGCGGCGGTGTCGCTCAGCATCGTCTTGCCGGGCGGCTCGTTCCCCGGCAGATGATGGTCGATGACCAGCGCGTCGTTGGGGAGTTTGCGCACCGCGTCCGCGAGCACGCCGAGGCGGCCAACGTCGCTGATGTCGAGCACGATCAGCCGGTCGATCCCCTTGAGCGCGGCCGCACCCTCAGCGGTCCGATCTTCGACATCGTCGCCGAGGAGCCAGCGGAACATCTCCGGCCACGGCGTGGGGTTCACGATGAAGGCGCGGACGCCCATCTGCCCCAGGAGCCGCGCCAGTGCCGACTGCGATCCGCACCCGTCGCCATCGGCGTTCAGGTGCGTGGACAGCGCCACGGTCATGCCCGACCTCAACTCCGCCGCGAGCCGGTCGATCGCCTCACGACGCGCGGCGGGTACTGCGACCAGGTCAGTCACTCGCGCCCTGCGCCAGCTTGGAGTTCTGGCGACCGTAGACGAAGTAGATGAGGAGTCCGAGTCCCATCCAGATGGCGAGGCGGAACCAGGTGTCGGCCGGGAGGCTGTACATCAGGTAGCCGCAAATGAAGATCCCGCCCAGCGGCACGAACGGCACGAGCGGTGTGCGGAACGGCCGCGGAAGCTCCGGGCTCCGGACGCGCAGGACGAGGATCCCCGCGCAGACGATCATGAACGCGAAGAGCGTGCCGATGGAGACGAGGTGCCCGAGGATCCCGATCGGGAAGAGCCCAGCGAAGAACGCCGCGAAGCCGCCCGTGATGATCGTGGCCAGCCACGGCGTCTTGAACTTGGCGTGCACGCGCCCGAAGATCGGCGGGAGCAGCCCGTCGCGCGACATCGCGTAGAAGATCCGGGGCTGCGCCATGAGCATCACCAGCACCACCGAGGCGAGCCCGGCGATCGCGCCAATGGTGGCCGCGTACTTGAGCCACGCGAGCGACGGCCCCGCGGCCTCGAGGGCCACGTAGACCGGCTCCGCCACGTCGAGCTGCGGATACGGCACGAGACCCGTCATCACGAGCGCCATCAGGATGTAGAGGATCGTGCAGACCGCGAGCGACGCCATGATGCCGATCGGCAGGTCGCGCTGCGGGTTCTTGGCCTCCTGGGCCGCCGTCGAAACGGCGTCGAACCCGATGTAGGCAAAGAAGATCACGCCCGCGCCCGCGAAGATCCCGCTCCAGCCGAACTTCCCGGGGATCACCGCGCCGGTGGCCGGATCAGTGAGCGCCGTCGGAATGAAGGGGCTCCAGTTGGCCGCGTCCACATAGAAGAAGCCGAACGCGATGACCGCGAGGACGATCCCGACCTTCACGTACACGATGATGTTGTTGAGGCGCGCGGACTCGCGAATGCCGAGCACGAGCAGGACCGTCATGAGGAGCACGAGCGCCACGGCGGGGAGGTTCATGATCGCGCCGGTGCGGACCAACGTGTGCGTGCCTTCGATCGCGAACGGTGCACTCGTGAGCGACGTCGGGAGGTGGATCCCGAGGTCACCCAGGAACTGTACGAAGTAGCCCGACCAGCCGACGGCCACCGTGGAGGCGGCAAAGAGATACTCGAGGATCAGGTCCCAGCCGATGATCCACGCGAGGAGCTCGCCGAGTGTGGCATAGCCGTAGGTGTACGCCGACCCCGCGATGGGGATCATCGATGCGAACTCCGCGTAGCAGAGGCCCGCGAAGGCGCACCCCATGCCGGCGATCAGGAACGAGATCACGATCGCCGGCCCCGCGTGCTGCGCGGCGGCCGTGCCCGTGAGCACGAAGATCCCCGCGCCGATGATGGCGCCGATCCCGAGGAGCGTGAGGTTGGTGGCGGTCAGACTGCGCTTGAGCGTCTCGCCGCCCTCTGCGCTGGCCTCCTGCATGAGGATGGCCATCGGCTTTCTGGTCCAGAGTCCCATTTATACGGAGTAGTTGGGCGCTTCGCGCGTGATCGTCACGTCATGGGGGTGCGACTCTCGCAACCCCGCGGGAGTGATGCGGACGAACTCCGCCTGCGTCCTGAGCTCGTCGATGGTCGCGCAGCCGGAGTACCCCATGCCGCTGCGGAGCCCGCCGACCATCTGGTACAGTACGTCGGCGACCGGGCCCTTGTACGGGACGCGCCCCTCGATGCCTTCGGGGACGAACTTCTTGGCCGACATCTCGCCGTCCTGAAAGTACCGGTCGGCGCTGCCATCCTGCATGGCGGACAGCGACCCCATGCCGCGGATCATCTTGAAGCGGCGGCCTTCCATAAGGAGGGACTCGCCCGGGCTCTCCTCGGTGCCGGCGAGCATCGAGCCCGTCATCACGGTGGACGCTCCGGCTGCGAGCGCCTTGACGATATCGCCCGAATATTTGATGCCGCCGTCGGCAATGATCGGAATGTCACCGGCGCCGCGCACGGCATCCATCACCGCCGTCAGCTGCGGCACGCCGATGCCCGTCACCACGCGGGTCGTGCAGATCGAACCCGGCCCGACCCCGACCTTGACCGCGTCCACGCCCACCGCCACCAACGCCTTCGCGGCCGCTTCGGTGGCAATGTTCCCCGCGATCAGCTGCACGTCGGGGAGCGCGTTCCGGACCTTGGCCGTGGCGTCGATCACGCCCTGCGAGTGCCCGTGTGCCGTGTCCACGATCAGCGCGTCCACGCCCGCCGCGACGAGCGCCTTGGCGCGGTCCAGATAGTCGCCGCCGGCCCCGATCGCGGCCGCCACGAGGAGTCGCCCTTCGTCGTCCTTCGCGGCATTCGGGAACTGCCGCCGCTTGTGAATGTCCTTGACCGTGATGAGGCCGATCAGTGTGCCGTCCTTCTCGACCACGGGCAGCTTCTCGATCCGATGCTTGCCCATGATCTGCTCGGCTTCGTCGAGCGACGTGCCGGCGGGCGCCGTGATCAGCCCGTCCTTGGTCATCGCGTCAGCCAGCGGTCGGTCGAGCTGCCGCTCGAACTGCAGGTCACGATTGGTGATGATCCCGACGAGCCTGCCCTTGGCATCGACCACCGGCACTCCGCTGATCCGGAAGCGGGCCATCAGCGTGACGGCCTCGCGGAGGTTCGCAGAGGGCTGCAACGTGATCGGGTTGCGGATCATGCCGCTCTCGGAGCGCTTGACGCGGTCCACTTCAGCGGCCTGCCGATCGATCGCCATGTTCTTGTGGAGCACGCCGATGCCGCCGGCGCGAGCCATCGCGATCGCCATCTCGGATTCGGTCACCGTATCCATCGCCGCGGCGACGAGCGGGACCTGAAGCGTGATGCCGCGGGAGAAGCGGCTGGCGGTCGAAACGTCCTTGGGGTGGACGAGCGAATGCCGGGGGACGAGCAGTACGTCGTCGAAGGTCAGCGCGGCGTCAGCGCGAATACGATCAGTCGGGTGTCCCATCCATCAAGTTAAGACGCGCGACGCGTCTTTTCCACCCGCGGGCCGTACGCTCACTCGGACGGCGCCTTGGGAGGCGTCGGCTTGGCAGGGTCGGTCGCCTTGGGCGCCGCAGCGCGCGTGCTGCCCGTGGCCGTCCCCACAATGTCGGTCGCAACGGACTTTCCGGCCGCAGCCACGCCGTCGAGGATCCCCATCGCCTTGCTCATGAAGCCCATGGCCTCGGAGACGGCCGTCGCAGACACATTGCCCGCGCGCAACGTGTCCTCGAGCGTCTCCCCGATGCGCTGGAAGACGTTCGGCGCGGGCGCCTGACGCTCGGCGTACTTGGACTCGACGAACTCGATGTAGTCGAGCACCTGGTAGAGTCGCGCCTCGGGCAGCGTCTCGAGGCGGCGGAGAATGCGTTCCTTCAGGATGTCGTGCATGGCTCAACTCGTGGTGGCGGTCCCTAATACTACGGGGTCCCCCACCGCACGCGTTTCCCTCGCGCGTCCACGTGGATGAACGGACCCTGTTGGACCGTACCGCGATACAGGCCAGCGCCGCCCGCGAGCTCCGGGTAGCGCGACTCCACGCGGTCGAGCATCGCCAACAGGTACAGGGCGTCCTGCTCGTCCACCACGCGGTCGCGGTTCAGATCGTCCATCTTCCCGTCGCCATTGGCATCCACGATCAGGTCGGCCGCGTCGCCGTACTGATGGCGGCTCTCCGTGGATTGCGACGATCGCACGCCCCGCGAGTTCACCCGCGGGGTCCGGAATCCGGACAGCACGGTGAAGCGCGCGTTCGCATGGCCCGCACGCCGAAGCTCCGTCAGCAGCAGCTCCAGCTTGTCCACGAGCCGGGCGTCGATCACGAGCGCCTTGGGCCAGACATTGGGCTGGTCGGCACTCAGGAAGTCCCGGAGACGAAAGCTGGAAGAGATCTGGAGATCCTGATTCGCCTCCGTCACCTCGACGAACCCCACAGGCAACGTGTAGGCGTCGGAGAGCGGCGCCCGACGTTCGGCCGGCCACCGCCCCACCGCGTACGAACCCACCCGCTCCTCCTCCTTCTCGGCAAAGGGAATGACCGTGATGAAATAGAACGGTTCGTCCGTGGCTGAGTCCCGGACGGCGAGCAACGAGGCCTTGCCGACCCCCGCCGCGCCGAAGAGGGCCACGAGCGCCTCCGCCTCCGGCGGCACCGCCGCCGGCACCGCCGGATCACCCACGGTCTCCACCGGGCGGATGATGCGCGCCTTGAGACGCCCACTCCGGCCGCGGAGAGAGTCGGGAATACTCAGGCGTGGGTCGTCAGGGCGGGTCGAGGAGGTGGCGTCTCCGGCACTCCCGCCCAAGGCGAGAGCGACGACCGCGATCACAAGAGACGTGTGGAGCGACCAGCGAAGGCGCGAGGCGGGTCGGATCATTCATCGAAGCGAGGGGAAGGCGGGCTCACCGGAGGTGGAGAGTCGCCCGTACTCAACAATGCGACGAATGATGCACTTGCTTGGATTCACAGCCAAGCGTTCTTTCTACTGACCGTTCGTTCAGTAACTTTGTCTGACCGAACGGTTAGTGATGTCTATCGCCTGATGATCGAGAGCAGGTCCAGGACCGGCGCCCCTGTGGGAGAGGATCTTCCGGTCCTTACCCGAGCGGTCAGGAGTATCCGTTCCATCGCCGGGATCCCGCGCGCCTCGGCGAGCAGATTTGGCGGCACCGCGATGTACAGGATCGCGTCCTCACCCGTCGGCCCCATGGCCAGCAGGAAGGGTTCGTCGACCTTGAGGTCGCGCCGGAGGGGGTCGGCGGTCTGGAGTCCGACCACCTGCACTTCCCAGCGGACCACCCGGCCACGCGTTCCGGTGGGGTCCAGCCGGAGGTCGGCCGCCGAGAGTGTGGCGCCGAACGAGGTGTCCGCCGGGACGAAGAGCGACTCGCTCACCCACGCCTCGATCCGGACCTTGACCCAGCCTCGGTCGCGGCCCCGGGTCTCGACGATCGCCCCGGGCGCGAGTTCACCGAGCAGCACGCCGTCGGGCGCGCTGCGCAGGGGCGCGTGCGACCCCGCCCGGAGCGCTCCGTCGCCGCGCGGGGGTGTGATCGGCTCGGAGGCGGGTGCCGTCCCGGCGGGCGCAGAAGTGGCGGCGGGCGGCCGCGATGTGGCCGTGGCTGGCGCGGCGCCTGCGGGGGCCGCCGTGCCCGCCTGAGGCTGTGGAGCGGGCGACGGCGTGCGCGTGGTGGGCGTGGTGGTGGCCCCGGCGGCGCGCTGCGTCAGCACGGACGACGGGACCCAGACGTCACGCCGGATCCGCGCCCAGTTTCCGCGCCGCTCGATCACGTGCAGCCCGGCGCCCGGCTCGAACTCGCCGAGGATCCGGCCGTTCAGGCTGGGCTCCTCGCGCACCCGGAGCGTGTTCGTGCCCCCGATGTGCTCCGGGAACGAGTCGCGCCGGCCAGCAAAACGGGACGACTCCATCCATCCCTGAATGGTCAGCAGCGTCCACCCGCCGCGTGAGACGCCGGTGGTCCAGGTCGTATTGCGCCGGAGTGTGGCGACCACGTTGCCGCTCGGCGCCGCTCGCACCTGCGCTTCGGCCTCGAGGCGGGACTGGGCGTGCGCGGCGGCGCTCCACGGGCCCACGAGCAGGGCGCCGACGAGTGAGAAGAGGCGGATCGAACTTGGTCGCATCGCTGGTTGGGGACCGAGAGCGAGAATAGATTGCGCGAGCGTCTGCGCACGCAGCGAAACGCGGCAGCAGGATCGCGCGCGCGGCACTCATTCGAAGGTATCACCCCCAACACGACCCGGCCAAGATGGCTTCTCCGGCGGATCGCCCCGTGGTCCTCGTCGTGCTCGACGGGTGGGGGCATCGAACAGAGAAAGAAGGGAACGCCGTGGCACTCGCGCAGACGCCGACCTGGGATCGGCTCTGGGCGCGTGCGCCGCGCACGCTGCTGCACGCCAGCGGGCGCGCCGTCGGCCTACCCGACGGTCAGATGGGGAACTCCGAGGTGGGGCACCTCAACCTCGGCGCGGGCCGCGTGGTCCAGCAGGACCTTGTTCGGATCGCGGAGAGCATCGAGACGGGCCGATTCTTCGGCAACGACGCGTTCCGCGGCGCGTGCGCGCACGCGCGGCAGCACAACGGCACGCTCCATCTCGTCGGCCTGGTCGGTGACGGCGGTGTCCACGCGCACGACGAGCATCTTCTTGCGCTCGTGGAGCTCGCCGCGCGCGAGAAGGTGCGGCAGGTGGCGCTGCATCTGCTGCTCGACGGTCGTGACACGCTGCCGAGTTCTGCGCTCGACTTCGTCCGGGGCATCGTGAAGGCGACCATGGGCCGCGCGGTGATCGCGAGCATTGGCGGGCGCTACTTCGGGATGGACCGCGACCGCCGGTGGGCGCGCACCGAGAAGTGCTATGCGGCGGCCGTCCGCGGCACCGGCCCGAGCACCACCGACGCGATCGCGTACATCGAGGCGAACTACGCCCGCGGCGTGACCGACGAGTTCATGGAGCCGGCGGTGGTCGTCCGCGACGGCACCCCGGTGGCGCCCATGCGCGACGGCGACGCGGTGATCACGTGGAACTTCCGGTCCGACCGCATGCGGCAGCTCGTGCGCGCGCTGGCGCTCGCGGACTTCGACGGCTTCGACGTCCGCGACCGTCCGAAGCTCCACGTGGCCACGATGACGCAGTATGACCAGACCTTCGGCCTGCCGATCGGCTTCGAGCCCTTCTCGATGGCCCGGATCATGGCCGAGGTGCTCGAGAGCGTCGGGATGACCACCCTCCGCACGGCCGAGACGGAGAAGTACCCGCACGTGACGTACTTCTTCAACGGCGGGAACGAGGTCGCCTACCGCGGCGAGGAGCGGATCCTCGTGCCGAGCCAGCAGGTCGCGACGTACGACCTGATGCCGGAGATGAGTGCGGCGGGTATCACGGACGTCCTTTGCGGCGCGATCGAGAAGCGCTCGCACCACTTCACCCTCTGCAACTACGCCAACGGCGACATGGTCGGGCACAGCGGCGATCTCGCGGCGACGATCCGCGCCTGTGAGGTGGTGGACGAGTCGCTGGCCCGGGTCGTCGCCTCCGCCGAGAAGGCGGGCGCGCGGCTCCTCATCACCGCCGACCACGGCAACTGCGAGATGATGTTCGACCCTGCGACGGGGGGGCCACACACCGCGCACACCACCAATCCAGTACCCTTCTTACTCGTCGAAGAGGGCGCGCCGGTGCCGTTGCGGACCGGCGGTGCGCTTTGCGACGTCGGACCCACAGTGCTCGGCATGCTCGGTGTTGACCTCCCCACCGAGATGACGGGACGAGATCTGCGACTCATCGGAGTGACCGCGTGAACCGTCGGACCCTCGGAGCCTCCGCGCTCCTGATCCTCTTTTCCGCTGCTGCGCCGCTCTCGGCGCAGGTCGTTGGCCACCTCCCGAGCGAGAGCCCGTACGAGGACGTGGCCGGGAAGCATCTGGCGGCGTTGTCCGCAGGATGGATCCTGCCCGGGACGGACCCCGCGGGCGTCGGGCCCAAGTCCGGCCTGATGCTCCTCGGCCGCTATGACTACGACGTCACGGGCCCGCTGCTGCTCACGGCGCGAGTGGGGCTCGCGCCCGGGCTCTCGCGCAACGTGAAGGACCCGGTGCTCACCGGCGCCGCGCGCAATGTGGGCGAACGGGTGGAGCCGCTCTTCCTGATGGACGGCGGTCTGATCCTGAGTCTGACGGGCAACAAGGCGTGGCACGGGCTCGCGCCGCGCGCCCACGGCAGCTTCGGCATGGTGACCTCGCTCAACAGCGAGTACGACCTGGGCGGGTACCGCTTCGGTCCCAAGTTCACGATGTCCTGGGGACTCTCGGTGCGCGGGGTGCGCGGCGGGGCGTGGGAGTGGAATGCGGACCTCACGCACATCCTGTGGCGGATGCAGTACCCGACTTCGTACACCGACGCCGGCACGACGGCGGATCCGTCGATCATCGGCGAGGGCCGGAAGAACCCGTGGAACGGCAACCTCATTCTGACGTTCGGCATCACGCGGGCCTTCAAGCGCTGAACCGATGCGCGCCGCCACGCTGACCCGCCGCGTCACGTTCTCCGCCGCCCATCGGTATCGGCGGCCGGAGTGGGATGACGCAAAGAACGCGGCGGTGTTCGGCGCCTGTGCGCACCCCAACTGGCACGGCCACACGTACACGGTGGATGTGACGGTGGGCGGGCCCGTGGATGCCGTGACCGGATTCTGCGCGGACCTCGGCGCTCTCGACGCCGCGTTGGCGGCCGAAGTGATGACGCCGCTCGACCATCGCAACCTGGTGCTCGACGTGCCGGAGTTCGCCGAGGGCAAGCTGATCCCCACGAGCGAGAATCTGGCGTGGTGGATCGCGGAGCGCGTGCAGCGCGCGCTGGGGAGCGCGACGCACGTGCTCCGGGTGCGGGTCGCCGAAGAACCCGGCCTGTGGGCCGAGGTAGAACCGGGATGACCGCGCCTCCGGACGGCCGGACCGCGCTCGACGCGGTCGAGGAGACGCCCGTCTGGCTGGAAGTGAATGGCCAGAGCGCGGTGACGTGGATGTGCACGCCCGATCAGCTGCCGGAGCTCGTCGTCGGCTGGTGCTTCGGTGAGGGGTACATCGACGCCAAGGCGGACCTGCTCTCGATGCGGCCGTGCGCGAGCGAACCCGGCTTCTGGGTGACCGTGCCTGAGGAGCGCTACGCGACGGTCGAAGGCCAGGAGCGTCGGCGCGTGCTCGCATCAGGGTGCGGCGCGGTCACGACGATCCTCGGCTCGCTCTCGAACGTGCCGCGGCGCGCGACGCGCCCCACGGTGCCTGACCTCACGCAGACGCGGCTGCTCTTCAAGGAGCTCTTCGCGCGCGGCGAGCGCTACAAGGACACCGGCGGCATCCACGCAGCCGCACTCACCGATGGACGCACGCTGCTCGTGCACGCCGAGGACATCGGGCGGCACAACGCGGTGGACAAGGTGATGGGCGCGCGCATCCTCGCCGGTGAACGGCCGGACGACCTGATCCTGCTCGTCACGGGTCGGATCTCGGGCGAACTCGCATTCAAGGCGGCGCGCGCGCGGATCAGCGTGGTGGCCACGCCGTCGGTGCCGTCGTCCATGGCCGTGGAGATCGCGCGTGCGGCGGGCATGATCCTCGTCGGGCGCGCGGTCTCCGGGTCGCCGCAGGTCTGGGAGGCGTGAGCTGCACCGGGGTGATCCTGGCCGGCGGCGGCGCCACGCGGTTCGGCGGTGCGCCCAAGGGACTCGAACTCGTGGGTGGCGAGCGGATCATCGACCGCGTGGCGGCCGCACTGCGGCCGGTCACGGACGAGCTGCTGCTCGTGGCCAATGCGCCGACTGCTGACGGCTGGCTCCCGGGCGTGCGGCGTGAGCGGGACATCCGCACGGGTGCGGGAGCGCTCGGCGGGCTGCACGCGGCGCTGACGCACGCGAGAGGGAACGCGATCCTGCTTGTGGCGTGGGACATGCCGTTCGTGCCCAGCGCGCTGCTCGCGGCGCTGCGGGCGCGGGGTGAGGGCGCGGCAGCGGGGACGTCGGCACCCGAGAGGCACGGCGCGGAGGCCGCGCTCCCGGTGGACGCGGCTCGCGCGGTGGACGCGGTCCTGCCCGAGAGCGAAGCGTCGCGGCGCGGCGTGGAGCCCCTCTGCGCCTGGTATGGGCCGGCGTGCCTGAGCGCGGTCGAGGCATGCATCGCCCGCGACGACCTGCGCGTGATCGGCTTTCACGACGCCGTGCGGCTCGCGCGACTCTCGCTGGACGAGGTGCGCGCCTTCGGCGACCCTGCGATGATGTTCTCGAACGTGAACACCCGCGAGGATCTCGCGCACGCGACCGACGCGGAGCGTGTGCGTGGCTGAGCGCCCGCCGCGGATGCTCGCCGTGGTCGGACGCAAGCACGTCGGCAAGACGACGCTTGTGGTGCAGCTGACCGCAGAACTCGTGCGCCGCGGACATCGCGTGATGACCCTCAAACACGGCTCGCACACGTTCAATCTCGACCCGGCCGCGACCGACACGTACCGGCACTATCACGAGGGCGGCGCCGAGCGCGTCGCGATGGCGAGCCCCGACAAGTTCGCGCTCGTGCAGCGGTGGGCCGAGGAGCTCATGCCAGAGGAGATCGCCGCGCGCTACCTTGCCGAGGCGGATCTCGTGCTCTGCGAGGGCTTCAAGGCGTCGGCGCTGCCGAAGGTCGAACTGCATCGCCGCGAGGTGCACGCGAGCCCGCTCTGGACGCCCGAGATCGCGCAGAGTGCCACGTGGCGCGCGCTGATCGGAGACGCGCGCGTGGCAAGTTTTTCCGGCCGACAGTTCGACCTGACGGCGGCCACTTGGCTCGACGAACTCTCCACCTGGGTGGAACAGGAGATCATGACGTGAAGCGAACTGCGGTGGTGTTGATCGCGGCAGCCGTGACCGGATGCCAGTGGCTGCGTCCGGCGCCTGCCGGTGCACCCGGACCCGCTGGCGCCGGCGACACCGCGACGCTCTCGCCGCGGATCCTCGCGGAGTCTCTCGCGGCGCCCACGGCGCAGCTGCGGCCGCGGATCCTGACCGAGACGCTCTCGCCGCCCGCCCTCCCAGCGCAGGAGACAGCGCCGCGAGCCACACCGCGCGCCCGCGGAGCACTCTGGAAGGTGATCGATTCGCTCGTCGGCGACCCGATGTTCCGCTCGGCCCATTGGGGCGTGCTGATCGTGGACCCCGAGCGCGGCGACACGCTGTATTCGCGGAATGCCGGCAAGCTCTTCATGCCGGCGTCCAACACCAAGATCATCACGGGCGCGGTGGCGTTGGCGCAGCTCGGGCCCGACTACCGATACGAGACGCGGATCCTCGGCGCTGCGCCGCGGCGCGACGGGACGGTGGCGGGAGATCTCGTGGTCGTTGGCCGCGGCGATCCCTCGTACAGCGACTCGCTCTCCGGCGACGCCCTCGCGCCGTTCCGCGCACTCGCCGACTCACTCGCCGCACGCGGCGTGAAGCGAGTGACCGGTCGACTCATTCGCGGCGCGGACACCTTCCCCGACTCGTCGCTCGGCGCCGGCTGGGCGTGGGACGGCCTGGACGAAGGCTATTCGGCGCCGGTGGACGAACTGCTCTTCAACGAAGGATTCTCCACGGTCACCGTGCTCGGCGGCCTGCGGCCCGGCATGCCCGTCACGATCCGCTCCGCGCCCGTGGCGGGTCTGCCCCGGATCGCGAAGGTGGACGTGACCACGGTACCACCCTGCTGCATGACGCGCTCGCGCGTGACGTGGACCGGCGACCTGCGTGGCGCGCGGCCGACGATCACGTTGTCGGGCACCGTGCGCGCGCGTGATTCCGTCGTCTTGAACGTCGCCCTGCGTCACCCCACCGCGGCATTTCTCGACGCCTTCCACTCCGTGCTCACGGACCGCGGGATCCGCGTGGCGGGTGGCGTCGAGGCGAATGCGGTCGCCGACACAACGGGGCTCGCGCTGCTCGCCACGCGCTGGTCTCCGCCGCTCTCGATGATCCTCCCTGCGTTCGAGAAGCCGAGTCAGAACCAGATCGGTGAGCTCCTGCTCAAGACCCTCGGGCTCGAGCGCGGCGGCGCCGGCGTTGCGGACAGCGGACGCGCGGTCGTGCGGCGGCAGCTGATCGACTGGGGCGTGGACTCGGCGGGATTCGCGCTGCGCGACGGCAGCGGGCTCTCGCGACACAACTACCTCACGCCGGAAGCGATCGTGCGCGTGCTGCACACGATGCGCGCGCGTTCGGACTTCGACGTCTTCTATCATTCACTGCCGAGCGGAGGCGTGGACGGTACGATCCGCGACCGGATGAAGGGCGGCGCGGCGACGGGGAACGTGCGCGCCAAGACCGGTACGCTCGACAAGGCCCGTGCGCTCTCCGGGTATGTGACCACTGCGGACGGCCGCGTGCTGATCTTCTCGATGATCGCGAACAACCACGTGGTGCCGCACCGTGAGGTGGAGCGTGTCCAGGACGCCGCGCTGGAGTTCATCGCGACGCTCGACCTCGACAAGCCCTGATGCTCTCCGTCGCCGAGGCCGCCACCCGGATCACCGCGTCGGTCGAGCCGCTCGGACCGGAGGTCGTCGGCCTCGCTGACGCGCTGGGCTGCGTCCTCGCGGAGGACGTGATCTCGCCGATCACGCTGCCGCATTGGGCGAACTCCGCGATGGACGGCTACGCGGTCCACGCCGCCGACATCGGTGGCGCGAGCGCCGACGCGCCGATCACGCTGCCCGTACGCGGCACGATCGCGGCGGGCGCGTTCGCCGAGCGTCCGCTCCAGCGCGGCGAGGTGATGCGGATCATGACCGGCGCACCCTTGCCCGAGGGCGCGGACACGGTGGTGCGCGTCGAGGATACGGACGGCGGCACGGATCGCGTGCGGATCCTCAAGGACCGCGACGCGCTCAAGAATGTGCGCCACCGGGGCGAGGACATCATGGCGGGCGCTCCCGCACTCCCCCGCGGCATCGCCCTCGGCGCCGCGCAGCTGGGCGTGCTCGCGAGCATTGGCGCGGACCGGGTGCGGGTGCACCGGCGGCCGCGTGTGGCGATCCTCGGATCCGGCGACGAGCTCGTGGATCTCGACCGGTTCGACGACGTGCTCGCCGGAAAGAAGATCGTGAGTTCCAACCGGTACACGCTCGAGGCGCTGGTGCGACTCAACGGTGGCGTGCCGTTGGCGCTCGGGCACGCGAGCGATTCGCTCGACGCCGTGAAGGCGCTGCTCAACCGCGCCGTCACCGAGCGGGCCGATCTGATCGTCACATCGGCGGGCGTCTCGGTCGGCGAGCACGACCACACGCGCACCGCGGTGGAGGAGCTTGGCACCGCACTCGACTTCTGGCGTGTGCGCATGCGGCCGGGCGCGCCGCTCGGATTCGGGCGCGTGCGCGGGATCCCGTGGGTGGGCCTGCCCGGCAATCCCGTGTCCGCGATGGTGACCTTTGAGCTCTTCGTACGACCGGCGATCCGGCGAATGCTCGGCCACGTGCGCGTGCATCGCGTGCCCGTCACCGTGACGCTGGAGGAGGAGGTGAGCATCGGCGCGAAGCTCACGCATTTCTACCGGGCCGTGGTCGCTCCCCGCGCGGACGGCACGCTCGGCGCGCGGCTCACCGGGCCGCAGGGGTCGGGGATCCTGACCTCGATGTCTCTCGCGAACGCGCTGTTGATCGTCCCGGAGGACCGTCAGACCGTGGCCGCGGGCGAGCGGCTCAACGCATTGCTCATTGGCGACGACGCGGGGCTCTCGGGTGACTTTGCGCTCTGAACTCGCCGCGCTGGATCAGGCGTTCACCCTCGGTGTCGAAGAGGTGAACGTCGGCGGCTGGCGGGTGCGGCTCGAGAAGCCGCGCAACGCCGACGACCTGATCAGCGAAGAGGAGTTCGCGCAGGATGAGCGGCTGCCGTACTGGGCGGATCTGTGGCCGTCGGCGGAGTCGCTGGCCAAGTATCTGGTGGCTCGGACGCCAACGGAGATCGTGGGCGCACGCGCTGGTGCCGAAGTGCCCGAGGAGCCGCCTGGGCCTCGACGCGCGCTCGAGCTCGGCTGCGGGATCGGCCTCGTCACGATCGCCGCGATGCGGGCAGGCTTCGCGGTGACCGGCACCGACTACTACGAGGACGCGCTGCGGTTCACCGCCCGCAACGCGTGGGCCAACGTCGGCGCAGAGCCCGCCACCCGCATGGTGGATTGGCGCGCGTTCCCTGCGGATCTCGGCGTGTTCGATCTCGTGCTCGCAGCGGACGTGCTCTACGAACGGCCGTATTCGCGGTTGGTGGCAAGCGCCGTGGCGCGGTCGCTGGCCCCAACGGGCGTGGCGCTCATCGCCGACCAGGGGCGCGTGGGTCTCGAGGAGTTCCTTGCCGCGGTGACCGAGTTGGGATTAGTTCATCGGCGTCTGTTGCAGGAGCAGCCTCGCGTCGGACCCCCGGGAGATCTCTCGGCGCCCGGTCCGACCGTCTCGCTCTACGAGTTGCGCTGGAGGGAGTGATGGCGCGTTTCGGCGCGGCGATCGCCGCGGTGGTGATCCTGGGACTCGCGGTCTGGCTGATCCGTCGTGCTGGCAACGCGGTGCGGCGCGACATCACCGGCAAGAAGTAGGCGCGTCAGAGCCAGCGCCGCACCGCGCCCACGTACGCGCGGTAGCCGTCCCCGAACTTCCGCTCCAGATACGCCTCCTCGCGCGCGATCACCCACGCGTTGGTCGCCGCCACCGCCGGGATCACCATCAGCACGATCGCGAGCTTGTCCGTCCAGAGCCCAAGCCCGACCTCAAAGAGCGCAAAGCTCAGGTAGATGGGATTCCGCGTCAGCCCGAAGGGACCGGACGTCACCACGACCTTGGTGGGGCGCCACGGTTCGATCGCGGTCTCGTGGCGATGCAGCGTGAACCCTGCCCAGCCGACGAGCGCGACTGCGAAGAGCATGAAGATCCCGCCGAGCGGCCCCCACGAGTCGGGCCGAACACTCACCGGCCAGAGCGCGTGCACGCCCGCGCCTGCGGCCATCGCCGCCACGAAGATGAGTGGTGGCGGGAACTTCACTCCCGCGTGGTCGCGGGGCTCTGTGGGAACCGGCGTCTCAGGCAAGCTGCTGCGCGACGACTTCGGCAATGTCGTAGACGGGCACTTCACTGCCCTGTGCCTTCACGCCGTCGGCCATCATCGTCATGCAGAATGGGCAGGCCACGGCGACGGCATCAGCCTTGGTCGCCAGCGCCTCCTCGGCGCGCTCCACGTTGATCCGCTTGCCGACCTTCTCCTCCATGAACATCCGGCCGCCGCCCGCGCCGCAGCACAGCCCGCGGTCCTTCGTGCGCGGCATCTCCACGAGCTGCATCACAGGGAGCGCGCGCTTCAGCGTCTCGCGCGGCGCCTCGTAGACGTCGTTGTAGCGGCCGAGGTAGCACGAGTCGTGGTATGTGAACGTGCGCACGTCCCCGTGCAGCTCCTGCTTGATCGGCACGCGGCCCTCGGCCAGCAGATGCTCGATGTACGTCGAGTGATGGATCACCTCGTACTCGCCGCCGAACTGCGGATACTCGTTGCCCAGCTGATGGAAGCAGTGCGGGCAGGCCGTGACGACCGTCTTCACGCCGTAGCGCCCAAGCGTCTCGACATTGGTCGTGGCGAGCGTCTGGTAGAGGTACTCGTTGCCCATGCGCCGTGCGGGGTCGCCGTTGCACTTCTCTTCCTGCCCCAGGATCGCGAAGCGCACGCCCGCCGCCTGCAGGATCCGCGCAAAGGCGACCGTGGTCTTCTTGGCGCGGTCGTCGAACGATCCCATGCATCCGACCCAGTACAGCACCTCGGCGCTCTCACCGCGCGCGGCGAGCTCGGCCATGGTCGGGATCTCCATCCCCTCGGCCCACTTGCCGCGGTCGCCCGGGTCGAAGGACCACGGCGAGCCGCTGGTCTCCATGGCCTCGAACGCCGGCATCATCTCTTCGGGGAATCGTGACTCCGAGAGGACCAGGTTCCGACGCAGCTCGTTGATCACGCTGAGCTGGTCGATCGAGACCGGGCACTCGTACACGCACGCGCGGCACGACGTGCAGGCCCAGAGCTCTTCGTCCGTGATGTAGTCACCGAGCAGCTGCTTCGACGCATCGCCCGACGCCTTGGCCTCGAGCCGCTCGCGCACGTTGATCATGATCTTGCGCGGGCTGAGCAGCTTGCCGGTCGTCGCGGCAGGGCACACGCTCGTGCAACGTCCACATTCCGTGCACGCAAAGCCGTCGAGCAGCGACTTCCAGCTCAAATGGTCCACATCGCTCGCGCCGAACTGCTCGGCGTCCGCGCCCTCGAAGTCCATCTTCCGCATCACGCCGACCGCGCCCGGGCCGCTCGTGTTGGAGAGGAACGTGTTGGGCAGCGACACCACGACGTGCAGATGCTTCGAGTACGGCAGATAGTTCAGGAAGCCGAGCACCAGCAGCGCGTGCGTCCACCAGAAGAGCTCATGAAGCGCGAGCGCCCAGCCGCCGCCCGCGCTGAACCCAACAGCCGCGAGGATCTGCGAGAGCGGTCCGCTGATCGGATGTGCACCGGCCCTGGCAACGACGTGACTCGGATCCAGGACGAACTCGAACGCCGTCGCAAGGAACATCGTCAGCATCAGCGCGCCGATCCAGCTCAGGATCAGGAGCGGATCGCCGGGGTGCGTCTCCTTGCCGAGAAGGCGCTGCACCCGCTTGGTGAGTCGGCGGAAGAGCGCGAAGCCCACGGCGCCGAGCACCAATGCGGCGAAGGCCTCCTGGCTCAGGATGAACAGCCGCCAGAACGGTTCCGGGAGGAAGTGCTCCGCGCCGAACGCGGGAAACACGCCCTCGATGAGCATCTCGGTCGTGCCAGCGCCGAGCACGAGGAAGCCCCAGAAGATCGTGGCGTGCATCGGACCCGCGACGGAGTCGCGGAAGATCTTCCCCTGGAAGAGTCCGATCGTGATCAGGTTGCCGAAGCGCGTGAGGAGCGAATCCCACCGCGGGTCGTCGGTGCGCCCGATCTGCAGCTCGCCGACGAGTCGGCGGACGTTGTACGCGAAGAACCCAAGCGAGAGGAGGACGATCCCGAGGAAGATCCCGTTCGCGAGGGTCATGGGCTCACCCGGCCTTGGCTTTCTTGATGGCTTCCGTGAGGACCGGAACGATCGCCAGCGCGTCGCCGACGATCCCGTAGTCGGCGATCTTGAAGATCGGCGCGTCCGCGTCCTTGTTGATCGCGACGATCGTCTTGCTGGTGCGCATGCCGGCGAGGTGCTGGATGGCGCCCGAGATGCCCACCGCCACGTAGAGGTCGGGGCTCACGAGGCGGCCCGTCTGGCCGATCTGATCCGCGTGCGGACGCCAGCCATCGTCGGTCACGGCGCGCGTGGCGCCGACGGCGGCGTTCCCAAAGGCCGCAGCGAGCTCCTCGATGAGCTTGAAGTTCGCCGCCTCCTTGAGCCCACGTCCGCCGCTCACGATCACTGGCGCCTCGCCGAGGTCGAGCTTGGCCGAGTTGCCAGCAGCGGTCTCGGTGACCTTCACGCGGCTCGCGGACGGGTCGCCCGCTGGGGCAAGCGTCTCGTTCGCACCGGCCTTGGCGTTCTCCTTCGGCAGGAACGCACCGGCGCGCACGGAGACGACCGCCGGCTTGGCGGTGAGCGTGACGGACTGCAGCACCTTGCCCGTGTAGCCCGGGTGCGTCGCGCTGATCGCGTCGCCCTTCGCCTCGAACGCCGTGGCATCGGAGATGAGCGGCACGCCGAGCTTCGCGGCCACCCGCGGCGCAATGTCCTTGCCGGTGGCGGTCGCGGCGCAGACGAACGCGCCATAACCGCCGTCCTTCATGCGCGCGGCGATCGTCGCGCTGACCGCTTCGGGATTGTTGTGCGAAAACCCGGCGTGCTCCACCACGAGCACTTTGTCGGCGCCGTGGGCGCCGAGGGCCGCCGCGTGCCTGGCCACGCCCGAGGCGCCGAAGATCACGGCGTGCACTTCTCCGCCCGATGCGCCCGCAACGACGCGTGCGGCGGTCACGGCTTCGAGTCCAGCGCGGCGGAGGTCTCCGCTGCGCGACTCGGCAAATGCGAGCACGTTCGGCATCAGAGTACCTTCGCCTCTTCTTTGAGGAGTCGCACGAGTTCAGGGACCGCGTCCGGGCCTTCGCCGATGATCTTCCCTTCGGCGCGCTCCGGCGGCAGCGACATCTTGTCGAGCGTCAGCCGCTCGGCGCCGAGCGCGGCGGGCTTGGTCTCGAGCGGCTTCTTCTTGGCGGCCATGATCCCCTTGAGCGACGGGTAGCGCGGCCGCGCGATGCCTTCGTCGATCGTCACCACGGCTGGAAGCGCACACTCGACGAGTTCGTACGCGCCCTCGAGCTCGCGGCGCATCTTGGCCTTGCCGTCGGCGATGTCGAGCTGACTGATCGCGGTGACGCACGGCAGGCCGAGCAACTCGGCGGCGATCGCACCGACGGCGCCGTGCGCCGTGTCGATGCTCATCCGGCCGAACATGATCAGGTCGTAGCCGCCGGCCTTGAGCTCCGCCGCGAGCGCGGTGGCGACGGCAAAGGAGTCCACCGGAGCGCCATCGTGCTTGAGCTGCACGGCGCGGTCGGCGCCCATGGACATCGCCTTGCGGAGCGTCTCCTGCACGACGTCTCCGCCGAGGGAGATGACGACGACCTCACCGGCGCCGACCTTCTCCTTGAGCTGGAGCGCGGCTTCCACGGCGTAACCATCGAAGTCGGAGATATCGAACTTGAGTCCGCTCTCGTCCACGCCCTTGCCGGACGCGGCGATCTTGAAACGGACATCCATGTCGGGGACACGCTTGAGGCAAACGGCGATCTTCACGGGTGCGGATGGGTTGCGGGTTCGAGAGAAAGTTACGGCTTGGTACTGTTGGTGTCAGGTGGCTGAACTACAGGTGTCAGGTGGCAGGTATCGGGTGTCAGGGACCGCGATGCGGTTCCTGACAGGGATACCTGCCACCTCCCACCTGCCGTTTCACATGAGCGGCGCCAGCTCCGTCTGCGTCAGGGCCCCGCGGTATCGGCGGAGCACCGCGAGCGACGCGAGGGAAAAGACGACACCAGCCCACGCGAGAGCCGCCGGACCAAGGCCCGTCCACAGGAGCCAGCCGCACGCGGCTGCGCCGGTGATCTGCCGGGCGGACTCGAGCGTACCGGCCCAGCGCGCACTCTCGAAGATCCCGCCCACACCCGCAAGCGCGACTGCCACGAAGAACGCGCCGATCCCCGCGACACCGAGCGAGAGTTCGGTCGCCGCGCGCAGCAGCAGGACCGACGCCACGAGCACCACCGCGAACTGGGCAAAGGCGTACCAGGCGAGCGCGGCCGGCACCGGCGGGTCGAACTTCTCGAACGTCTCCGCGCTCACCTCGCGCGGGCGCTCCGTCTCGCCGAGCTCAGGCGGCTTCCATCCCGGATGCCCGAAGATGATCCGCCACTTGTCGCGCCAACGGCTCGCGCGCCACGCGTCGCGCGCGATCTGCACGAAGACGTGCACGTTGGCCCAGAGCGGATTCCAGCTCTTGAGCGGCTTGGTGATCCCGTAGACTGGCTCTTCCTCCTCGGACTGGAACGTCCCGAACCACCGGTCGAAGACGATGAACACACCAGCGTAGTTCTTGTCCTGATACTTGGGGTTCACCCCGTGATGCACGCGGTGGTGTGACGGCGTGTTCATCACCGCCTCGGTCCATCGGCCCATCCGGCCCACGGCGCGCGTGTGGATCCAGAACTGGTAGACGAGATTGATCGCATTGCACGTCACGAACATCCGCCACGGGACGCCGATGACCGCGAGCGGCATGTAGAAGACCCAGCTCATCAGCCCGTGAAGCGAGCTCTGCCGGAGCGCGACCGGCAGGTTGTACTCCTCGCTCGAGTGGTGCACCACGTGCCCGGCCCAGAGGATGTTCACCTCGTGCGCGTAGCGGTGCGACCAATAGTAGGCGAGGTCAACGAGGACAAAGACCGCAGCCCAGCTCGCGAGTGCGGCGACGTCGGTCGCGAAGCCGGGGAAGCCGTCCGCAGCGACGAACGGGGCGCGCTCGGGCCACGCGGGGATCGCGGGCACCAGGTGCTGCAGCGTGAACCGCGCACCAACCCAAATGAAGATCCCGATGGTGAACAACTTGGTGAAGATCCCCGAGAGCTGGCTCAGGACGCCGCAGCTCAGATCCGTGAGCGAGTCGTTCATTCGCAGCACGCGGCGCCCCGACCGCCAGCTCCAGAGGAGCTCTGCCGCGATCAGGAGGAAGAACAGCGGGATCGACGCCTGGATGATGCCCATCGCGTGGAATAGTAGATTACGCGCGTGTCCGAGACCAAGCAGTCCTTCCTTCGCCCCCTCGCGATCGTCACCGGCGCCTCTGCCGGGATCGGCAAGGTCTTCGCGCGTCAGCTCGCGGAGCGTGGCTTCGACCTTCTGCTCGTGGCACGCGACGCCGAGAAGCTTCAGGCCGTCGCCGACGAGGTCGCGCTGCAGTACGCCATCACCGCCACGACGTGGCCCGCCGACCTCTCCCGCGACGAAGGGATGCGCACGCTCGCCGAGTTCGTCTCCAAGTCCGAGCGCCTGATGCTCCTCGTGAACAACGCGGGGTTCGGCACTAAGGGGACACTCGTGAATCGCCCCGTGAGCGAGCAGGCGACGATGCTCGAACTGCACGTGATGGCGCCGATGCTCCTCACGCGCGCCGCACTCCCCGGAATGATCGCGCGGCGCGAAGGGGTCATCATCAACGTCGCGTCGGTGGCGTCGTTCACGGCGAGCATGGGGAACGTCAACTACTGCTCCACCAAGGCGTACCAGCGCGTGTTCATGGAGGGCCTCGCCATGGAACTCGTGGGGACGGGCGTGAAGGTGCAGGCGCTCTGCCCGGGCTTCACGCACACGGAGTTCCACGACCGCGCGAACATCAAGAAGGACACGATCCCGGCGTGGCTCTGGCTGTCGGCAGAGCGCGTGGTGCGTGAATCGCTCGACAACGCGTTCTCCGACGGCCCGGTGGTCGTTGTCCCCGGGAAGCGCTATCGGCTGATCGTGTTCGTGCTCAAGTACCTGCCGAACTGGATCCGGCGGCGCTTTCAGATGCGATACGGGAAGGCGCGGGTCTGAAGGGCGCGACCGAAAGCGCGTACGAGCGCCGGATCCACACGGCCCCCACCCCCACCACCACAAGAGTCGCCACGCCGACCGCGAGTCCGAACGCCTGAGGCCCGCCGAGCAGGATGTGGAACGCCGGGTGGCGCGTGATCGCCTCCGACGCGAACGCCGCGAGCAGCCCGACGTAGCTCCACGTCATCCAGAAGTAGTGGCCGTCGATGATCTTGCCGCGCAGCACCGGATCGCGCGCGAGCCGCGCGGCCTTCGCCTGCCGCGCGCTGCGCCAGCCGAGCAACACGCTGATGAGCGAGATGATCGCCGCCGCGTGGAACGGCCCGAACGTGCCGATCAACCGATAGATGCCAAGCGCCGAGATGTTGAGCGCGAGCATCGCGCCGACGTAAACGAGCCCGATCTGGCGGTGGAGTCGCGTGCCCTTCGGGCGTAGCAGCAGAACCACTGCTCCCGCGCCAATGGCGAGGATCGCGGTGCCAAAGTGGAAGAGTCCGAGGTAGCGCATGGGCTCACTACGGAATGACACCGCTCGGGTTGCAACAACGTACAGAACTCCCCGACGAAGCTTCCGCACTTGCCCGACTGCGCCGGGCTGGCGCGGCCTCCATCCTGCAAGCACATCCCGCAGGAGGGACCCAATGTCCTACGCCCGACTCCTCGGCGCCTGGCTGCTTCTCGCAGTCGCCATGCCGCTCAACGGCGCCTTTCGCGAACTCGTGATGAAGCCGCGGATCCCGCACGGCGTCGCCGACGTGATCAGTGCGGTGCTCGGCGTGTGCCTCATCCTCGGCATCACGCGGCTGATCTTCCGGATCCCGAGCGACACGCCAACGCGCACGCTGGTCCTGGTGAGCGCGGCACTGGTCGCACTCACGATCGCGTTCGAGTTCACGTTCGGATTGGTCGAGGGCAAGAGCGCCCAGGAACTGCTCGCGAACTACGCGCTCTGGCGGGGTCGGCTGTGGCCGCTGGTCCTGATGACGCTGGGAGCCACGCCCTTCCTCTGGCGCGGCCGCTTCACCCCCCGAACGCGTTCATCCCCGTGACCGCCTGACCGAGAATGAGCGAGTGCACGTCGTGCGTGCCCTCGTACGTATAGACGC